>CAOYQO010000055.1 GCA_948566455.1 uncultured Phocaeicola sp. | reverse complement strand
ATCCGACAAAGATAGGGATTTTAACTAATTCCCCCAAATTTTCAAACTGAGCCAAGATAAATATCAAAACGGTCAGCACTCTTGTCGAAATTGACAATATCAAAGTTGTCTATAAGCACATCCGGAAGGATGGCACGAAGGAGTCGTTCGGGTTTCATAAAACAAAGGTAAGCAAAGATAGCTAATTTTAAAACTTACCAACCAGAAATTTCCGCTGAGCCGGAAAATGGCGGGTGGAGATTACAATGGAATTACAAAAGAATGTGATGAAGGCTTTTATGATATGTATGATAATAAAAAAGGCTCGCTATCTGCGAACCTTTGTGCTCTTCGTCTTGGACTTGAACCAAGGACCCTCTGATTAACAGTCAGATGCTCTAACCGACTGAGCTAACGAAGAAAATTTGCATTTGACTTTAAAAGTGCTCTTCGTCTTGGACTTGAACCAAGGACCCTCTGATTAACAGTCAGATGCTCTAACCGACTGAGCTAACGAAGAAGGTTTTTCTCTCAAATGCGGTGCAAAGATAATAGGTTTTTCCGAAATATGCAATATCTTTGCAGAAAAATTTTAGATAAATGGATAAAATAATTGGAATGGGCAATGCATTGGTTGACGTTCTTGTTACTTTGCAAGATGATTCGCTACTAGATGAGATGAGTTTGCCCAAAGGAAGCATGCAACTTATAAATGAAGATAAGTTTTTGAAAATCAGTGGTAAATTCTCTGGTATGAAAACGCATAAAGCTACAGGGGGAAGTGCGGGAAATACAGTTTTGGCGTTAGCTAACCTAGGGGCACACCCGGGATTTATCGGAAAGATAGGCAACGATGATTTTGGGCAATATTTTAAGAAAAACGGTTTGAAGCAGGGAATTGACATGAAATTGCTCGCCGGTGATTTGCCTACAGGAGTGGCTTCTACTTTCATTTCACCGGATGGGGAACGTACTTTTGGAACTTATCTGGGAGCTGCTGCTACTATGAAAGCCGAAAATCTGACGTTGGATATGTTTAAGGGGTATGCATATCTATATATAGAAGGATACTTGGTACAGGATCATGAATTGATTCTTCGTGCTATGCAATTAGGAAAAGAGGCTGGATTGCAAATCTGCTTGGATATGGCCAGTTATAATATTGTGGAAGGGGATTTGGAATTCTTCGATATTTTGATAACTAAATACGTGGATATTGTTTTTGCTAATGAGGAAGAGGCAAAGGCTTATACAGGCAAGGATGCATGGGGGGCTATCAATGAAATTGCTTCTAAATGCAGTGTTGTAATAGTAAAACTAGGTGCCCAAGGTTCATGTATAAAGAAAGGTACGGAATGCATCAAACTAGAGGTACCTCCGGTAAAAAAAGTCGTGGATACCACTGGCGCGGGAGATTATTATGCAGCAGGTTTTCTGTATGGACTGACTTGTGGTTATTCTTTGGAGAAGTGTTCCATTATAGGTTCTATTTTAGCATCCAATGTGATACAAGTGGTGGGTACAACCTTATCAAAGAAAAAATGGGACGAAATAAAGTTAAATATAGAGGCCCTTCTACAGGCTTGAATAGAATAATGTATTAATTTGCGGTTCACAAATACATAAAGTGATGAAGTGGAATAGTAAGAAAATATTGTTAATGATTTGCGTGGGCCTGACAGGTAGCGCTTTGTTTAGTTTTAATAAAGGTGATGACCGTAATTTCCAGATAGCAAAAAACTTGGATATCTTCAATGCGATATTCAAGGAATTGGATATGTTTTATGTTGATACTATTGATCCTGAGAAAGTGATAAAATATGGTATTGATGCTATGTTGGCGCAGACCGACCCTTACACGGAGTATTATCCTGAAGAAGATAATACACTAAAGGAAATGACTAGCGGAAAGTTTGGCGGTATCGGATCGGTAATACGTTATTATACTCCCCGAAAGCGTGTGGCTATTATTGAACCTTCCGAAGGAAGCCCTGCTGCCGAAATAGGACTGAAAGCCGGTGATATCATCATGGAGATCAATGGAAAAGATATGGCCCAGGGAGACAGAATTCCCAATGATCTGACCTCGTATGTCAGTGATAATTTGCGTGGTGAGCCGGGAACAACTTGTGTGTTGAAAGTTGAGAGACCTACTTCTGATAGTGCTTATGTGCCAATGGAATTTAAAATAACCCGTTCTACCATCCGTACGAACCCTGTACCTTATTATGGAATCGTAGGCAATAATGTGGGATATATCGTTATCAGTACTTTTGCTATAGAGAACTGTTCAAAAGATATAAAGAAGGCATTGATAGAATTGAAACAGCAAGGTGCTAAATCTATTGTTCTCGATTTGCGTGGCAATGGTGGCGGTTTGTTGGGGGAAGCAGTGAATGTAGTGAATTTCTTTGTACCGAAAGGGAAAGAGATTGTGGTAACAAAAGGTAAGATTAAACAAGCTGGTACCACTTACAAAACAATGAATGAACCGGTAGATACAGAGATTCCGCTGGCTGTGCTAGTGGACGGTTCTACAGCTTCGGCATCCGAGATTGTTTCAGGTTCCTTGCAGGACCTTGATCGGGCTATTGTGGTAGGAAGCCGTACGTATGGTAAAGGGTTGGTACAGGTACCTCGTGAATTGCCTTATAACAGTAGCATGAAAGTGACTACTGCAAAATATTATATTCCCAGCGGACGATGCATTCAAGCCATTGATTACGCTAAACGTAATGCTGACGGGTCGGTGGCTCGTACTCCGGACAGCCTGACCAATGTATTCCATACAGCAGCCGGACGTGAAGTGCGTGATGGTGGCGGTATTCGTCCGGATGTGGAGGTGAAAGTTGAAAATTTCCCAAACATTATGTTTTATCTGCTTAATGATGATATGATTTTTGATTATGCTACCCAATATTGTATCAAGCATTCTCAGGTAGGGGAAGTGAAAGACTTTACAATAACAGATGCTGACTATGTTGATTTTAAGAAGATGTTACATAAGCGTAAGTTTACTTATGACCGTCAAAGTGAGAAGATGCTGAAGAACTTGAAAGAAATAGCGGAGTTTGAAGGATATATGGATGGGGCAAAAGAGGAGTTTGCTGCTTTGGAAACGAAATTGACGCATAATTTGGATCATGAGCTGGACAGATTCTCGAAAGAGATAAAAGATGCTATTGCTCAGGAGATTTTGAAACGTTATTATTTCCAACGTGGCGCGATATTGCAACGCTTGAAAGATGATCCTGATTTGAAAAAAGCTATTGAGACATTGAACAATCAGTCTGAATATAGTAAGATACTTTCTGTTATGAAATAATCGAATGAGGGGCGGATGTACGAATCTGCCCCTCATTATTGTATCATGATATCATTGATGATGCTTTATTTGAACCGGGAAGTATCTATTGGTTTATGCTGTTTTTCTTTATACCCTCCGAACTTGTAGGTAAAGGATAAAGTTATGTTGCGTGAATAGTTGTTGGTGTGCATGTCCATGTATTGTCCTTTATTACGTAGTGTCACATCTATGTTGCCTTCCATCGAATTGAACAGATCATTGGCCTTCACTTGGATACTTGCTTTTTGGTTAGCAAAGTTCCAACGTATTCCGGTATGGATGGCCCAGATATGATTTAAATCATACCCCAGTTCGGGATAAGATTTTGTTCATAAAAAGTTGGTAGTCTCATAAATA
>CAOYQO010000054.1 GCA_948566455.1 uncultured Phocaeicola sp. | reverse complement strand
ACGATACGGTCGAGCGCACCGGCATTAGAGAACACATTCTTAAAGTACAGGTAGTCATCATTCGTCATACCCATACCACCCAGAATAATCTTATCTGTCTCGGCACGAAGTGCTACATTCGCCATTACCTGGTTAAACGGCTGGTCGGGGTCCGCAAAGAATGGAATTTTCTGTCCGGATACCAGCGTATTGTTCAAGTCGATACCTGCAATACCTGTTGCAATCAGTTCCGACGGTTGTTTACGACGTACCGGATTCACAGACGGACCACCGATCTCCACTTCCTGACCTTCGATGGACGGACCTCCGTCAATCGGATCACCGAAAGCGTTGAAGAAACGCCCTGCAAGCTGTTCGCTCACTTTCAGCGTAGGCGACTTGCCCAGGAATACTATCTCCGCATTGGTCGGAATACCTTCCGTACCTTCGAATACCTGCAGAGTCACATCGTCACCGGCAATCTTCACCACCTGGGCGAGCTTACCGTTTACGGTAGCCAACTCGTCATACCCCACCCCTGTTGCTTTCAGCGAGCAGGTAGCTTTCGTAATCTGAGTGACCTTGGTATATATTTTTTGAAATGCTTTTGTTGCCATCTTATTCTTTTTTATGCTTTACGTTCTTCAATCAGTTCCTGCAACTGTTTACGGAATCCTTCATATTCTTCAGACTTGAACTTTGAATAGTTCATCTGCTTGCAAACATTAATCATCTTCTTGAAGTAATCCATTACCTCATTAAAGTTATCGAATTCAAATTCCGTATGACAGATGTCAATGATCATATTCAGGATATCCTCCTGACGTTCCATCGGTGTTACAGCATCAATTTCGTCGAAAGCATCCTGTTGCAGGATTACAAAGTCAATCAGCTCTGATTTCCAGAACGTTACATGATATTCTACAGGAACACCGTCATCACCCAGGATATTGATCTGTTCGGCAATCTCCTTACCGCGTTGCAGGCGGTTTTTGATTTCGTTTACCTTACCAATCCATTCACCATTGATATGATTTTTGATATATTCCTCAAATTCAGGATATTCGATGTATTTAGAGTAAGAATCAATCGGATTCACGGCAGGATAGCGTTTCTTGTCGGCGCGATCCTGTTCAAGAGCATAGAAACAACGGGCTACTTTCTTCGTATTTTCCGTTACAGGCTCTTTCAGGTTACCACCGGCAGGAGATACCGTACCGATAAAGGTAATAGATCCCGTTTCACCATTACCCAGCACTACATATCCGGCACGTCCGTAGAAGTTGGAGATGATAGAAGACAAGTCCATCGGGAATGCATCAGGTCCAGGCAACTCTTCCATACGGTTGGACATTTCACGCAATGCCTGTGCCCAACGGGAAGTAGAGTCAGCCATCAGCAATACCTTCAGACCCATGCTTCGATAATATTCCGCAATCGTCATAGCCGTATATACAGATGCTTCACGGGCAGCCACCGGCATGTTCGAGGTATTGGCGATAATGATGGTACGCTCCATCAACTTACGTCCTGTATGCGGGTCAACCAGTTCCGGAAACTCCGTAAAGATTTCCACAACCTCATTGGCACGCTCACCACAAGCAGCGATGATTACGATATCCGCTTCCGCCTGTTTGGAGATGGCATGCTGAAGCACCGTCTTTCCTGTACCGAAAGGACCGGGGATAAAGCCCGTACCACCTTCTACAATAGGATTCACAGTATCGATTACACGTACACCCGTTTCCAGCAGTTTAAAGGGACGCGGTTTTTCCTTATAATTTGTCATGGCGCGTTTCACCGGCCATTTCTGTATCATGTTCACATGAATGTCATTTCCTTCTTCGTCAGTCAGCACGGCTACGATATCTTCGATGCTGTACTCACCTTCATCCACGATGGACTTCACAGTACATACACCTTTCTGGGTGAAAGGTACCATGATTTTCAGCGGTTGGAAGTTTTCGTCCACTTGTCCCAGCCAGGCAGCCGCTTCCACTTTATCCCCTACTTTCACCAGAGGCACAAAATGCCATCTGCTTCCTTTATCCAGCGGATACGTATATTGTCCACGTTTCAGGAAGACTCCATCCATCTTATCAAGGTCATTTTGCAGACCGTCATAGTTTTTCGAAAGCATACCCGGGCCTAATGTCACCTCAAGCATGTGTCCGGTAAATTCGGCTTCAGCCCCTACTTTCAGTCCGCGGGTGCTTTCAAACACCTGCACGTACACATGGGTACCTACCACCTTAATCACCTCCGCCATCAGCCGGTCGCCTCCGGTCGAGATGTAGCAAATCTCGTTCTGTGCCACCGGGCCGTCAACGACGAGGGTTACCATGTTGGCGATAACGCCACTAACAGTTCCTTTTGTTGCCATATAATTATGTTATTTATTTTATCTGAATTCTGCAGGTATCTGCACCTCGTCCTTCAACGTTGCTATGATGCTGCGGAACAATTGGTTGCCTTTTTCTTTATCCAAAGAAATCCACCGTTCTATCATTTCCAGTTGCAACAGAAAAACGAACAAACGTTCCACAGTGAAATAATTGAAAAAAGTAGCTTCTTCCATCCAATTCCAACGCAACTGGTCTATTTTCTTCTCTCGTTCCACCAGCTCTTCGGTTTCGCTGATCTTAACTAACTGATCCAGGAAATCCACTTCCCCCGTCAGTCCGAAATCACGAGCACCGGATGTACGCAAAGCCTCGCACACTTCCGTATCACCTACTATCAGCGGAGCGATATCCATCTTGAATTTCCGGGCAGTCAGTGCCACCAGTATATTGTTCATCGTCAGATTAAACGCAAACCATGAAGACACGAACTTATTTTTGCACTTCATTGCATATTCATAATAAAGCGCAGCCAGACGGTCTTCATACAGAAAATCGTCCTCAGCAGTAGCATTGAAATATTCGAAAATAAAAGTGGAGAGATAGGAAGGGAACACGGCATCAGCTATCTCATCACCCTCTTTCAGAGACGAGATAAACTCTACCAATTCTTCTGCAGAATAATTTCCGCGCAGATCAATAGCAGCGTCCTTGTCCTTTAGTAATTTCAGAACGTTCGCATTGTCAAACTTCAGATAGAACAAATCAATCAGTTTCTTATCTTCGTCAGACAAATCCGGATACAGTTCCGCTTTGAAATCAGCTACCGTATAGCTCAGCTTACTGTCCTCCAATGTGAGTTCGGGCAAACCGGCTACCAAGTAGTAATAGTATTTACTCATATCCTGTGGTTTTAGAATAGCATTTCCACTAACTGCGGACGCAGGAATTCTTTGAAGTAATTCATAAATTCTTCTTCACCGAAGTTTACCTTGTACGAACCATCGGCAGGCGAAACCGTAAACAACGTCTTGTTTCCGTTCACTTGCTCTATCTTCACTCCCTTATCCAGCAACGCTTTTGCTTGTGAAGCAAAGTATTTTTTCAGGCCATCTGCATCAGCAGTCGAAATCACGATAGGCTCGTTCACACTCCACTTGGAAGCCAATGCAACTATAAATGCATTCAGATAATCTTTATCGGCAGCAAATGCTTTCACATCTACATTGACAATTTTATCCGTCACAAGTGTGGCAATTTCAGACTTCAAGGCATTCACTGCCTGACCGGCGAACAATTTTAATTCCGACTTGGTATTTTCTGCCAGTTCATCGGCAGACTTACGAGAAGCAGCCACAATTGCTTCAGCTTCTTTACGAGCATCTTCTACAATTTTCTTGGCTTCATCTTGAGCGTTAGCGATAAGTTTCTGGGCCTCGGTGTTACCTTTTTCAACCCCCTCGCGGTAAATCTTATCAGTCAACTCTTGAATTTTGTTTTCCATATAACAGGAGTAATTTTAATAATTATATAATTGCGATTTTTTCCCTTTTTATTAGATTTGAGCCCAAAAGTACTAAAATCCCTCAGATAAAAAAGAGAAAGAACGGAATAAAAACACCCTATTTTTCAAAAAAAGTCCTTTTATACCATTTTTATTCCGTAAAGATAAGAATGAAGTTGCAAACTAAAAAGAAATTGCTTGCTGAAAAAGGGAAATAGAGGGTTCAAAGAGGAAAAAAAACTACTGAAAGCAACCATTACAAATACAAAAAGCCCCCATATCTTTCGATATGGAGGCTTTCCTGAAAAACGG
>CAOYQO010000053.1 GCA_948566455.1 uncultured Phocaeicola sp. | reverse complement strand
ACTCTCTTTATTTGATGACTTCTAAACTAACGCGATTTTTATCGCACCAGTAGTACTAATGGATATAGACTAATATTGCTTGCTATGGGAAAAAGGTAGTGGATATTTGCGTTGATGTCAAACATGCTAAGTCCATCATTTTTAAAGAAGTAATTCATAGACGGCTCTATTCTGATTTGATCAGTAATATTATATTGATATTTCAGACCAATACCAACGCTCTCTATTTCAGTTCCATAACTTAGATTTCCACCAATAGCTTGTTTCCCTTGTTGTGCAAAAACAGAACCACAACCTAAAAGTGCCATGCATGCGGCAATAATAATTTTTTTCATAATCACTCATTTTAAATGAATACTAACTTTTCTTTATATGTAGAATTATTTTTCTTCCTCCTTAAACCAGGAAGCATACATTAAATATCCATTGGCTATTTTCTGATTGAGTTCTTTGCTTTGTGCCTCGGGAATCTTTTTGATAAATTTGGCTGGAACTCCTGCCCATAGGCTTCCAGGTTCGATGATGGTGTTACTGAGTACCAGCGCTCCGGCAGCTACAATAGCTCCTTCACCTACGACCGCATGGTCTAGTATGGTAGAGCCCATTCCAATTAGAGCGCCGTCTTTTATAGTCGCACCATGTATGGTTACATTATGTCCTACAGAAACATCATTCCCGATTTCGACAACTGATTTTTGATATAATGTATGTACTACACTGCCGTCCTGGATATTTACGCGGTTACCTATGCGGATAGCATTAACATCGCCGCGTAATACGGCGTTAAACCAAATGCTGCAATCTTTTCCAATTACAACATCGCCAATAATAGTGGCATTATCGGCTAAATAACAGTTCTCGCCGATTTTTGGAGTGAATCCTCTCACTGATTTTATAAGTGCCATAATTAATTTCTACCGTTTTAAAGGAGATGTTACTTCTTTTAACCACTCGCGTTCCTCGTTGTTCAATTCCGGATTCAAACAATTGTAAACTTTTTCATGATATTGGTTGAACCATGTTATTTCTTCATCGCTCAGCATATCTGTCAGGATGGCTTCTTTGTCAATAGGGCAGAGGGTAAGTGGCTCGAATTTATAGTAAGTGCCGAATTCTGTCTCTTGTGACGGAACAATTAACATGGTATTTTCCGTACGTACTCCATGGCGTCCGGTTTTATATATACCGGGCTCGTTGGTTACTGTCATGCCTGGAACAAGTAAGGCCGGCATGTGGTTCATGCGGAATTGGTGAGGACCTTCGTGTACATTCAGAAAACAACCTACACCGTGGCCTGTTCCATGCAGGTAATTGATTCCGGCTTTCCACATAGGGAGGCGAGCCAGCGCATCTAGTTGTGTTCCGCAAGTTCCATGTGGAAATTGAGCCATTGAGAGTTGGATAAATCCTTTTAAGACTAATGTGTAATCTGTTTTTTCTTCTTTCGTGAGTGCTCCTAAAACGATAGTACGAGTAATATCAGTTGTTCCGTCCAAATATTGTGCTCCACTGTCCAGCAGCAGCATGCCTTCAGGTTTTAAGGGAATATCGGTTTCGGGGGTTGCTTCATAGTGAACAATAGCGCCATGAGCTTTATATCCGGCAATGGTGTCAAAACTGATACCATTGAAGTGGGGTTGTCCGGCGCGGAATTCGTATAATTTCTTATCTATACTTATTTCGGTTTCATTTTCAGTAGAAACAGCTGCTTTCAGCCAGCGGAGAAATTTAACCATGGCTACTCCGTCGCGTTTCATTGCGCGATGGAAGCCTTCTATTTCTGTTTCATTCTTTATCGCTTTTAAAAAAAGTACAGGCGAAGGGGCTATTTCTATTAAGGAATGGGCGCAGGCTGCTGCATGGACAGCGGCATTGATATTAGCTGACAACAGGAGTTTGCCGGTAAAATCTTTTAAATCTTTTTCAATTGTTGAATAAGGCCTTACTTTAATTTCGTTTTCTGTTAGATAGTCTTTTACTTCATCTGACAGTTTATTCTCTATTATATATAAGGTAGAACTATATTCCGTGATGAGAAGGTAACTTACAAATACCGGATTGCAGTGTACGTCACTTCCCCGTAAGTTTAGGGTCCATGCCACTTCATCCAGTGCGGAAATTAAAATGCCTGTGCAACTGTTACGACGGATTGCTTCTCGTATTTGAGTGATTTTATCCTTGCAACTGAGACCGGCATATTTCAATTCATGTATAAACACTTTGTTATTGGGCAATGCAGGCCGATCTGTCCATAATTCATTGAATGGATCGGGAGCAAGGGTTAAGTGTATCTGTTTTTTTTCTAATTCTTTCTGTAAGTTGCTTGTTTCTTGATAGCTGTTCACCCAACCGTCTATACCCACATTGTCTTCTGCATTCAATACACAGCCCAACCACTCTACAATGGAAGGAGTTTCCGGTAATCGTTCCTTGAATAAAGTAATACCTGTGTTTTCCAATTGTTCGGCCGCTTGAAGAAAATAGCGTGAATCTGTCCAAAGTCCGGCTTTATCCAGTGTTACGACAACCGTACCTGCCGAACCTGTGAAACCTGATATCCATTTACGTGCTTCCCAATGTTTGGGGATATACTCTCCCGAATGGGGATCCGTACTGGGAATAATAAAGGCTGAAAGCTTGTGTTTACGCATGAAATTGCGCAGACTAGCTATTCTATTTATAATTTCCGATTTCATTTTAATAGGTTTATAATGGTTTGTACTAGAAAGCAAAGATACGATTTCTAGATTATTTTAAATAAATAATTGCGGAAAGTTTTGTAAATAAAGAAAGTATGTGTAATTTTGCGCCGCAATTTGACTATCGGAAAATATTAATAACAACATATTTAATAATTAAAAACAATGATTGTAGTACCAGTAAAAGAAGGCGAAAACATTGAAAAAGCGCTGAAGAAGTTCAAAAGAAAATTTGAGAAAACAGGTGTTGTAAAAGAACTAAGAGCTAGACAGCAGTTCGACAAGCCGTCTGTATTGAACAGACTGAAAAGAGAACGTGCTATCTATGTTCAGAAACTTCAGCAAGTAGAAGAATAATTAAAAACTCGCACATTCTTTGAATAATTGAATTCTTTTTCATATATTCGTTGCTGAATTGATAAGCGACGTTTCTTATGATGACAGACTCTTTTTTGGATTATCTTCGATTTGAAAAAAACTATTCTGAAAAAACAATAGTTAGTTATGGAATAGATTTGACCAAGTTCGAAGAGTACTTCAAGGGGAAAGACGAGAAAGTCGATTTTACAACGGTAGATGCTGATTTGGTTCGTGGTTGGGTGATGAACCTGATGGAGAATGGATATACATCTGCTTCTGTAAACCGAAAACTGAGTTCACTCCGGTCGTTTTATCGTTTCCTTCTAAAGAAAGGTGTGATAGAGGAGGATCCGATGTTGAAAATCATTGGACCGAAAAATAAGAAACCTCTTCCTGTATTTCTAAAAGAACGTGAAATGGACCGACTCTTGGATGATGTTCCTTTTAAGGAGGATTTTACAGGTTGTCGGGATAGAATGGTGTTGGAAATGTTTTATGCTACAGGCATGCGGCTTTCCGAGTTGATAGGGCTGAATGATGTGGATGTCGATTTTTCTGCGTTTCTGATAAAAGTAACGGGAAAGAGAAATAAACAGCGTTTAATTCCTTTTGGAGAAGAATTGCGAAGGGCGATGTCTGTTTATCTGAAAATAAGAAATGAAGTGTTGCCTGGAAAGGCAGAGGCGTTTTTCGTTCTAAAAAACGGAAAACGGATGTATCCTGGAAAGGTGTATCTTTTAGTGAAACGGAACCTGTCAAAAGTGGTGTCGTTAAAAAAAAGAAGTCCGCATGTGTTGAGGCATACTTTTGCAACTGCTATGTTGAATAATGAGGCAGAGTTGGGCGCAGTGAAGGAATTACTGGGTCATAGTAGTCTGACTACAACGGAAATTTATACGCATACGACTTTTGAGGAACTTAAAAAAGTTTATGAACAAGCTCATCCAAGAGCGTAAAAAAAGGAGGTATTTATGGAAGTTAGAATTCAAGCCATTCATTTCGATGCAACAGAAAAACTTCAGGATTTTATTCAGAAGAAAACTGCTAAGTTAGAAAAGTATTGTGACGATATAAATAAAGTGGAGGTGTCATTAAAAGTTGTAAAGCCTGAAACTGCGATGAATAAGGAGGCTAGTATAAAAGTGCTGGTGCCTAATGGTGAATTTTTTGCAGAAAAGGTGAGTGATACATTTGAAGAGTCGGTTGATGTATGCGTAGATGCGCTTTCTAAGCAATTGACAAAATATAAAGAAAAACTACGCGGTAAATAAAAAAAAACACCGAAAGTTTTTGAGATTTAAAATAAATATCTAACTTTGCAGCCGCTTAACCATTCAAGGCGGAATGGTTGTGAAGTTAGATATGACAAGCCTCTTTAGCTCAGTTGGCCAGAGCACGTGATTTGTAATCTCGGGGTCGTTGGTTCGAATCCGACAAGAGGCTCAAGAAAAGATGCTGAGAAGCTGTTGTTCTTTGAAAGTAAGTTGGGCAAATACCAGAGTGGCCAAATGGGGCAGACTGTAAATCTGCTGTCTTTCGA
>CAOYQO010000052.1 GCA_948566455.1 uncultured Phocaeicola sp. | reverse complement strand
AGTTTATTGAAAATCAAGTAATTCCGTTTCCTTAGTTCCTTCAGAACTACTCTTGCAGCTATGTATCTGATAATCAAAGCATATGTACTTTGGTAATTTTAAGATGATCTTTGTCCTTGAATTTACAAACAGGAAATAAATTTGCGATTTCTACCAGTTTTCTACTAGCTACCATCCCGTTACCATAGTCAAATTTAAATTAGGATAGGGTTAATAAATATTGTATTGTAATACTTTTTATTCTGTCACCACATATCGCTGGACTTCAATATTATATGGTGACAGAACTTTCAGTATTTCCTCGAAATGGTTTATCAGTTAGAGCCGGTTCAGCAGATACTGGTCGCCATAGCGGGTATGTAATTTCTTCACTCCCATCAGAGCCAAATGTTTTCCGAAGGCTCTCATCTTGACATCACGCATGGTTTCAGGACTGGCCTTTTTCATCACTTCATAAATCTGGCCGATAGTCCATCTTTGAAACTTCTCCTCATCTCGGGGCAGACTGAAGCAGCTATAAAAGAGGCTTTCCTCTATGGGACGGCGCAAAAATGCGTCATTACGCAAGCTGACAGCCTGTTCTTCTTTGGGTGAGAGCCAATAGCGGCGGTTATGTTTTAGTTCATCTCTTAACTGAGCATAAAGTTGTTTATAATTGATGCGAGGCAAACGGATACTCCCTTTGGTCATCACCGGATAAAAACGGCGGTTACCGGAAGAATCGGTCAGCAGATCGCAAAAATTGGAGGTGCCAATAAATGAGCTAAGGCGCGGTTGCTGGCTATAGCTGCTTTGAAACGGACGGCGCATACTAAGACCGCTCATTTGGACTAGATTCTTCAGCCGTGCCAGTTTACCTTCTTCCATCCGATTGAATTCGTCTATATTGATAAGAGCCAAAGAGCGCATTTTGCGCAGGGCATCCCCCTCGCGGGTCACATCGAAGTCATCGGTATAATATCCACGTAACGCTGGTGGAAGGAGCGACCGGCAAAAGGTAGACTTCTTCAGGCCCTGAAGGGGATTAACCAAAATGGGAATCAGGCAGTTGCCATGCATCCGGTTTTTACCGCTCCATTGCATCACCATGCCCAGCATCCAGATATGAAACACCTCCACCCATTGCGTTTCATCGCTTACCGAGCGTGCCAGCTCGCTTACTCTGTCGTGCCCGTCCCAGTGTGGCAGATGTTCCAAATAGGCTGTCACGGGGTGAAAAGAAGGAATGCGTGACGAACCCAGATAACGGCGCATATCACGGTCCATACAGTTCACGCCTTCCTCTATTGCATTAATAACCAATGTGTTGAATTCCCGCTCATCCACCACACGGTATTTATCGAACTTGTGCTTGTCATGAAATTCGCATTGTTCTGTTATTTGGTTGTAACGAAAGGAATAATGAGTGGTGAGGAATGAATCAAGCCCTTTCATGGCTTGTTTCAGTTTTGAGTCTTTTTCTTTTTCCATTAAATCTGTTTTTTTATTGATTTGAGGTGTGAAGATAGTTCTGCAAAACAGGGTTTTGCAAGAACTTTGCTCGACAAATTAAAATAAATCCAACGTGTGAAACATTTATGGCAGAATCTTTGCAAGAGGACGAAAGAATCCGTACCTTCGTCCGGAAGAATCTGGGTTCTCACTGACGTGAAGTTGCCTACTCACTTTAGTGAAGAGCCATTGCCACACGGGTGAAACTGCCGCTTCACTAAGGTGAAGCAACAGAATGTTCTGTAAGTTTGCACGATAACATCCTATAAATAAAACAAATACATAGTACATTATGTCAGACATTAAATTTGATATCTATGAATCTCCGGCAAATGACGGGGAAAAGAAAAAATACCATGTGAGAAACACCAACAAGCAGACCATCCACTCGAAGGACTTGATACACGAGGCTACGCTTTATACTTCAGTAAGCCGTTCGGACTGGGCGGCAGTGGTAGAGGGACTGATAGATATTCTGTCCGAGAAATTAGGTGACGGCAAGCGAATCCATATCAACGGATTAGGGTATTTCTCTGTCAGCATCGGCTCCACAGAGAGTGAAAATCCTAAGAAAATGACCCGTGGCACAGTACAGATAACAGGAATCAACTTTCAGCCCGAAAAAAGTTTCAAGAAGAGTATTATAAACCGGGCGCATTTTGTAAGAGAACGATACAAGGTGCACACGGTGGACTTGTCGCCTATCGAAGTAGACGGGTTGCTGAGTGAATATTTTAAAGATCATCGCAGCATCACCTGCGCCCGGATGCAGCAGGTCTGCGGAATGACTCGTTCTACCGCTTACCGTCGCCTGCAAACATTGACTCAAGGAGAGCATCCGTCATTACAACGCGAGGGCTACAAAAATGCCACTGCCTACATACCGGTTAAAGGGCATTACGGACGTTCCTACACCGCAGATCGCTGGTAATGAGTCGGATAGGGTGAAGGGAGGATTTTGTGTTTCATGTAAAACGAATTGTTATATCATACTTTAAAATAAGAAAAAATGAAAAGAACCATCTTGAAAGACGTAGGAATCGGCTTGTACTTCCTGCTTAGCACCGGAACGATCTACGCGCAGAACTACCCTAGAAAAGTGAAGAATGCGCAAGGTATCGAGGTGACCTACCAATCGAATTACAAAGGGAGAGTCCGGCCGGGACATTTGTTGATGACCGTGTCCGGTGACCGCGTATCATTGACCAACGTATGGCCGGAGCAAAATGACCGTCCCGATCCCCGCCCGGAAGACAAGACACCTGTAACCGGCAGTTACATCGACTACACCACCCGGCAGGCATACCGCAGGGCTGAACTCCCCAACGGACAAGTGATATCTGCGGTCACTCCCTTCGAATTCGGCAAAGGCTTCACGCAAACGGGCGAAGGAAAACACTTAGGGATGAACTGCAAAATTTTGCGAACATCTATCAATTCCAACACTATCGAGGTATGGTATACCAACGACATCCCTTTTCGTGGTACTCCGCAAGCCAATGTGGGTGTACCTGACGGATTGGTACTGAGGGTCGTGCGAAACGGTGACATGATTCAAGAGGCTACCCATATTACCCCACTGAAGAAAGGAAAGGATGTATTGCCACAGTCGTGGGGGAAAAGCATGGATGCGGCCGACTACCAATATACCATCAACCAAAGTGGAGTTATCACAATTCCGGTCTTCGACCAACAGAGCATCTGCTTCAACAACACTAAATTGCCCGAAGTACTGGAGGATGGCGTACAATACAGTGCTGGAGGCGGCACCATTCTGTTAAAGAAAGTGAAGTTACCCGACTATGTGAAGAATCGCACCGTCTTTGCGGAAGTTGTTCAATACTCGGACGGCGATGCTTACGACCGCATCGGTTCTGTCTTTCTGATACCGGAAAGCAAGCGGCTGTCTTTTCTTGATGCCATGCGTGATTTGAAAAAAGTTCCCTCTTTTCACTCGGAAAATATGGATTACCACGGGCTGATTTCTACAGCGGAGTATGATGTGCCTTTAGAATTGATGCGTTTTTTCACCGGTTTCGGTGTGCGCAAGTTCAATTATAATAAGGTGAAGGGGCAGGACTGGGTGGACTCCGTACTTTACAAAATGGAGGTAACCCCACTGGCCGAAAAGTTGGAAGGAGAAGCTTGGATTGGCGCTTACATCGGCAACTGGGATGCCAAAGGGCATCGTCTGTCGTTGAAACTGAAGTATTATCCTGATGAAGAACATCGGGTTTATAACACTCTTCCGCTGTTCAATACAGTGAATTATCTAGAGCAGGCAGGACAGCCTTATCCGATTTTCATGCGTCAGGATTCTCTGATCGTAAAATTCACCTTGAAGGAGCCTGCCAAGAATGCCCGTCTGTACTACCTCACCACGGGACATGGCGGTTGGGGAGGCGGTGATGAGTTCAACCAGAAACCGAACACTCTCTATTTGGACGGTGAAAAGGTGATCTCTTTCGTACCTTGGCGGGATGATTGTGGAACTTATCGTAACTGGAATCCTTGTTCGGGTAATTTCTCCAATGGACTGAGCTCTTCCGACTTGAGCCGTTCCAACTGGTGTCCGGGTACGGTGACCAATCCCGAATACATCTATTTGGGTGATCTGGAAGCGGGTGAACACAGCATCACCGTAAAAATACCACAGGGTGCTCCCGAAGGGGGAAGCAATAGTTATTGGTGTATCTCAGGTACGCTTATTTATTAATGTAAATTCCTTTGTCCTGCGATAACAGAAATGTTTCTGTCACCGCAGGACAAGGAATGTTCCAACTTTTCTATCTCCTCAAAGGACAATCTTGTCCTTGGGCAAGTTGTCACATGGGCAAGTTCAAGGACTTAAAATTACAGCCTACAGTTTGTTTGGACTTCTTTCCCTCTTCCGTTCTTCCTTTCATATTCCTTCTTTCCTTTCATCTTTTGATTGTTGTCTGCAATACTGTCTATATAAAAAAGGTATATTTTCTCTAGCAATACACCAACGGCATGGACTGGCATTACCTTTTTTCCTTTGGTTCTTATCCCAATATGCGTTACCTGTTTTCTACCGACTACCAAACAAACGGTAAATATTCGATGAAAAAACAATATAAATCATTTCAAGAAAGTTCTGTGAAAGTTATCGGTTCTCTCTTTAAATAGGGGGCTCCAGATATCTCAAACGTTAAAAATCAGAGCATATTAAAAATATTTTTCAATAGATTCTTTATATATATTAAAATTGTTATATATTTGCACCGTTAATCTAAATTAAATTGAAAAACATAGTTCTGAAGGAACTAAGGAAACGGAATTACTTGATTTTCAATAAACT
>CAOYQO010000051.1 GCA_948566455.1 uncultured Phocaeicola sp. | reverse complement strand
AAGAAGAAGAAAATAATTATACACATATATTACTGCATATTTTATTTTAAGCTTGGCATGTGAAGATGTTAATATGAGTCACCCGGTATTGTTTTATCGTAAACGGATAAAACTACCATGGACAACACCCCACTCCCGAACGCAATTCTTATCTTATTATCTATCCATGAACGACCTGACCAGCGGATTCAACATCGGCACCAATTACACGCTGAATCCACAATTCAATGAAATGACAGGATTCACAGAAAAAGATGTACGGGATATGCTGGAGTATTACTCCACAACATGCCCATTCAATCATTCGGTAGACAAGTTGATAGAACTGATTGCTTTTCTACTTCGGAATGCTGACCATCAGCGGAATGCATAAAGGAGAAACCAAACTCACCATCCCCAACTAGGTGGTACGTGAACAACTCTTTGCCTACATTCTGGATACTTATCATGAAAACGACTTGACTTTCGACAGTTATGAAAAGAGGAAGCTTGCCTCAGGGCTGGCTTATGATGGCAAATGGAAACCTTATTTTGAATACATTGCCGGATGCCTGCACCGTTATGCCTCGCAACGGGACAAGCAGAAAGGTGAATATTTTGTTCATGGTTTTACTCTTGCCATGACCGCACAAAATCCTTTCTATCGTCCTGTGTCCGAGAAAGACAGTCAGGAAGGATACGTCGACCTGTTCTTGCATCCGTTATTGGATATTTACAAAGACATAAGTCACTCCTACATCATCGAACTGAAATATGCCAAAGGAAAAGACAGTAGCGAACGGATAGAACAATTAAGGCGACAAGCCATTGAACAAGCTGAACGCTACGCTTCAAGCGAGTCTGTGCAGAAAGCGATAAGCCCTACCATGCTACATAAAATCATTGTTGTATACCGAGGCATGGAAATGGTTGTTTGCGAAGAATTGTAATCGATAAGAGGCAGTGTCTGCCCTTACAATGGAAGCATTCATTCGTCCGTTCTATCCACGTTTTCATCGAAAGTACAAAATTGTTGCTTCTTGTCGCATTTGTAATTACAAAGATAAGATGCCATTTTTTCGATGATTTTTCGTATCAGTTTCTTCTGCATCAGCACATTACCATTCCAAATCATGCACAGTATATTACTGTAAATCAACGATATACTGTGTAAATAGATTCCAAGTCCCCTTGAAACGGTTTGCCATTCTCCGCTGTCAAATTCGGCTTGACGTATACAGGTTGTTTTAATTCCTGTGCCATAGCTGTGGTCGCTTCCTTGCAAGAGAGCATAGCTGTGGCATATTTTGTCTGGCTGCGTTCGTTGCTTCGCCTAGGTGAAGAGGCGATTTCACTTTAGTGAACAGCCATTTTCACTAGGGTGGAATAGTTGCTTCACTTAGGTGGAATATCAAACGGAACGGAGTGAAGATACGATAGAAACAGGTTCTTATTACATACGCAACAAGGTTCAATAGCCGAAACAAACAGTATCCTGTCAGATATGAACTATGATGCCCACGAGTAGCCGGGAGGCAGTGAGGGGCTGACTCTACATCTTGTCCGCTGGTATTCCCGAATGCGAGCATTCCCAAAAACGGATTTGTTTCCCCACCGACATACCAATTGAAGGGGATTTGAGAGACTTTTACACCGGAAGTGATTAGTAATGTGCATTTTACTGTGACAGAGCGTTTTTGTGCTTTATGTATATCCTTATGCTAAAACCGAAATTTAAGTAAGAATAATCTATCAGAGGCTTTGTTTCTTCTTATTACGAATAACAGACATATCACTTTTATCAGTTCGAAGGAATCCCTGTCCTGTTTCTGTTAAGGAAAGCTGCCAATGTATTCCTGCTCACTTTCAATTTCCTCGCCATCTCCGCCTTACTGGTTCCCGCCTCCAGCATAGCCTTAATTTTTTCTTCTTTTCCCGTAAGTTTATATTTCGAGTTATGTCCTCCCATGGGACGTCCCAACTTTTGTCCGGAGGCGATTCTGCGTGCAAGTCCCTCACGGGTACGTTGGGAAATCAAGTCGCGTTCTATTTGTGCGGAAAGGGAAAAAGCGAATGCCAATATTTGAGATTGTATATTATTTCCCAGCTCATATTTCTCTTTCACCGTGAGCAGGATGACATTTTTCAACATACATGCATTCAGTATACTCATTACTTCCATCAATCTTCTTCCCAAACGAGAGATCTCCGACACAATCAATGTATCCCCTTTCTTTATTCTTTTCAATAGTACGCCAAGCTTTCTGTCTTTGGCTGACCGTGTTCCTGAAACCGTTTCTTCCACCCACACATCAATTTGGAAATCCCTTTGTTTGGCAAAACGATTTATCTCGAACCGCTGGTTCTCTACAGTCTGTTTATCAGTTGAAACCCGAATATACGCATATATCATAGCTGCATCATTAAGTTTTTTATTGAAAGGAACGCCAATCTAATTTATATTATCAGAGGAGGAAAGTTTCACCGGATCTTATTGAGGTTTTCTAAGAAGAATTAAGTATCTCCAACTATTCAAGCTCAAAAAACAGACAAATCTGCTTAATCCTTGTCTTTACAAGATAAAACGATTGTCCAATAGAATGAAAAAATTGTCTATAACAATAGTATAAAATACTGATAATCAATATTATTATGTTGAAAATGGATTGATCATCTTTAAGACGATTTTCGCAGTATAATAGATTTTTCTTTTATCTACTTAATGGTTTGTTCACTTACTTTGCATCTGTTGACATAGTTGATACTGAAATAAAAAACACAGATATAGTATGAAAAACAAATTGCAAATAGTATGGAGCAGCATTGCTATAATAAGTGTATGCGCATGTAGCACACCTTATACACAACCTGATGCTCCTATCAAAGAAGTTCCTTTCACCCAAGTTCATTTAGATGATAATTTCTGGTCACCGCGGATTGAAACCAACCGCACCGTTTCCATCCCATCCGCTTTCAAAGAATGTGAAAAGAACGGCCGATTCGATAACTTTGCCATTGCGGGTGGTCTGATGAAAGGCGAGCATCGCGGTGACTTTTCTTTCGACGATACCGATCCCTATAAAATTATAGAAGGAGCTTCCTACTCGCTGGCCGTAAAATATGACGGGAAACTGGATCATTATCTGGACAGTGTAATCCATATCATAGCTACCGCACAGGAACCGGATGGTTATCTTACTACTTGTGTAACCAATCAATGTACCCGTTTATCCGGTTGGTGGGGCACGCACCGCTGGGAAAAAATCAACAGCCACGAACTTTATAACAGCGGTCATTTGTACGAAGCCGCCGTTGCTCATTATCGCGCCACCGGAAAACGTACATTATTGGATGTGGCTATCAAAAATGCCGATCTGGTATGTCAGGTCTTCGGACCCGGCGAAGGGCAGATCCATCGTCCCAGCGGTCATCCTATCGCCGAGATGGCTCTTGTCAAACTATATAAGGTGACAGGTGATGAGAAATATTTGCAGACGGCTAAGTATTTTGTAGAAGAAACCGGCAGAGGAACAGACGGACATAAACTGAGCGAATATAGTCAGGATCACAAGCCCATCCTGCAACAAGACGAGATAGTAGGTCATGCCGTCCGTGCCGGATATCTCTACTCCGGAGTGGCAGATGTAGCCGCTTTGACTCATGATACCGCCTATTTCAATGCCTTAACCCGTATTTGGGAAAATATGGCCGGCAAAAAACTCTTTATCACAGGCGGAATCGGTTCCCGCCCACAAGGTGAAGGATTCGGTCCGAACTATGAACTGAATAATCACACAGCCTATTGCGAAACCTGCGCCTCTATAGCCAATGTGTATTGGAATCATCGTATGTTTCTCGCTACGGGAGATGCCAAATATGCGGATGTGCTGGAACGCGCGTTGTATAACGGGGTCATTTCGGGCGTATCACTCAGCGGTGACAAGTTCTTCTATGACAATCCGTTGGAATCCATGGGGCAGCATGAGCGCCAACACTGGTTCGGATGTGCCTGCTGTCCGGGCAACATAACCCGTTTCATGGCTTCAGTACCTTATTATATGTATGCCACTCAAGGCAATGATGTGTATGTCAATCTCTTTATCCAAAGCAAGGCGGATATTGAAACGGAAAGTAATAAAATAAATGTGGAACAAACTACAGGCTATCCGTGGGACGGAAAGATAAGTATTGCCGTCACTCCCGAAAAAGAACAGGAGTTTGCTTTGCGTGTGCGTATTCCCGGATGGGCGCAAGACGCTCCCGTACCCACAGATCTCTACTCATTTACAGACAAGGCTCAGGCTTACAGCATTTCTGTGAACGGTTCCAAAGTCAATGCGAAGCAATATGACGGTTATGCCACCCTTGTACGCAACTGGAAAGCGGGTGATGTGGTTGAAATCAATCTTCCTATGGAGGTACGTCGTGTGAAAGCAAATGACCAAGTAGAGGATGACCGTGGCAAACTGGCTATAGAACGGGGTCCTATTATGTTCTGTCTGGAAGGACAAGACCAGGCCGACAGTACTGTATTCAACAAATTCATCCCCGACGGTACTCCGATGGAGGCTTCTTACGATGCCGGTTTGTTGAATGGCGTAATGGTGCTGAGCGGTACAGCTAAAGAAATTGACAGGAATGGTAAGGTAAAAGATGTTCCCTTCAAAGCAATTCCTTATTCTACATGGAACAACCGCGGTGCCGACCAGATGGCTGTATGGATTCCCGAAGCGGCCGAGTATGCCCGCCCCACTCCGGAAGCTACTATTGCCAGCAAAGCACGTACTCTGATGATACAGGCTCCTATACAGAAAGATGCTCCCGAATCGGCTTCGGTGGAAACATGGGCATGGGGGGTAAATGACCAATGGGAACCTAAACGCTCATCGGATATCTCGAAACCTTACCACTATTGGTGGCTGAAGAACGGTACTGTCGAAACACTGGCTTATGAATTCGACCAGCCTTATACCGTATCGAACGTACAAGTGTATTGGTTGGATTTTGACCATTATGACGGGGATTTCCGTGTGCCGGAAAGCTGGAAACTATATTATAAAGAAGGCGAAAGTTGGAAAGAGGTAGAGGCGTTGACTGAATATACTGTAAAAAAAGATTGCTATAATAGTTTGGATTTCAAA
>CAOYQO010000050.1 GCA_948566455.1 uncultured Phocaeicola sp. | reverse complement strand
ATGTATCTGTCTTAACATGCAACTAATCGCTATTTTATCCCGAATTGGGGTAAATCATAACTTCCCTGGATAGATGGGCTCAAATAAAGTCCGGTCAGTTCCATGCGAATATCCGGTTTGGTAGAAAGTATTATATTATTTTGTAACATGGCGAGTCCGATCCACTTGCTGTGGTTGAAGGAAAGATCGAAGAATTTGTTACATTTTGCTTGACGGTATTCAGCTTGCAGTGTGACGTGACTGTCCAACCAATGTCCGATTTTGAAGGGAATGATAGTCGTGGCTGAGAAACTTTGCTGATAATCCCAGTTTAAGGTTTTGTAAATCAAAGCCAGGCGTTCTGTGCTTTGATAGGCTAGTTGCTGAAATAAATCGGGTTGATAATCATAAGCCAGGCTGAAGATATACTTGTTCTTAAAAATATAATTCAGATTTGCGGAATAATCGGTGGATGGCTTTAACATTGGATTGCCTTGTACTTCTTCATAACCACTTATATAGCCGGTACTTTCGCTCAGATCCCAGTAGCTGGGATAGGTCTTATCTGATGTGAATGAAAGTTGTAGAATATGTGCTGGGGTCATTACGTATGTTAATTCGGTTGTAGGATAAGCCGCCCATGCATGATAACGGGCCGTTTTGTAATATTCTCCGGTTATGGACGCGCTGAAAGACAAATGTTCTCCCATGTTTTTGCTGAATCCGACGTAGAAGTCATATGTATATTCATTATAACGATTGTTTGTATTGAGTTCGCTCATGTCTGTTCCGTTTTGGGTATGATAGAACTGAGTATTATGGTCACTGGCATAAGTTAAAGAGGTGCCATAGTTTAAGGTCCACTCTCGTGGTAGTGTGTGTGACTGGTCTACGTATATTTTCCAGCGGTCTATTGTTTGTCCGCTAGTCGTGTGAAATTCGCTTGTTTGGTTCTTGTTGTCTTTGTTGGTGAATTGCTGATGACTTTCGGAATGGTAGGAGGTATAGTTTATTCCAGCTTTCATACCGAAGCTAGAGAGATAATCTAAAGCGATATTGTGCATTCGAGTCTCCTTTTTTGTCCGGTTGTCTGCGGTTGTGATGTTCCCGTCGGAATATGAATGATTATCGTTGTTAGGGTTGAAGACACCAGTATAGGCTAGATTGATATGAGCATTATCATTGAATTTATATTCAGCGCCTGTTCGTACATAATGTGTTATTCCTTTCCTGTCAATATCATTGTGTTGACAGATATCATATATATTATTTTTTAAGGTGTGATGTGAGTACGTATCTGTTGTTTGTCTGTTTTGTTCATAATGGGTATTATATAGCAAGTCTATATTCCATTTAGGAGTGGTGTAAAGCAGGCTGATTCCTCCTTGTGTGCCACTTCTGTAATTGTATAGATATCCGGCGTTAACTTCTCCTTGCAACCCACTTTCTTCAGGACGGTAACTTTTCAAAAGTAAGTTGATGGCAGCACCTCTTACATGATATTGCGGCGGTGTGCTATACATAATTTCTGCCTTTTCTACACGTGAAGCCGGAGTGTTTTTTAATAAAATGGTCAACTGTTCGTGACTCATTGTTGTGGGCCTTCCGTTTAAAATAATGTTCAGATTGTGTGTGCCTGCTAATGAAAGGTTGCCGTTTATTTCCTGTACACCGGGTAATTGCTGAAGGATTTCATAAGCATTGTTCACAATTCTATGTGTGGTGAGTTGTGACAGATCATACGATAATTTTCCTTCTTCCACTTTTACAAGAGGGCGTTCCCCTTTGACGATAACTTCGTCCAAAGCATAATCTTTACTTTTCAGGGTAATCGTGCCTGCGTCTTCTCCTGTAGTTGTCAATAAGAGGGTTTCGTACATGATGTGTTGGAAAATCAGCCGATAAGATGCTGGTTGCCGGTTGAACCTGAAGTAACCGGTGGTATCTGTGATTACGGCGTCCACAAAAGTAGAATCAATGGTTTGTAGGATGACGGTTGCACCGTCAATGGCTTGTGCATGGATGTTTGTAACCTTTCCGGTAATGGTTTGTGCAGTGGTTGTTCCTATAACCCAAAATAAAAATAGCGATGTGATGATAAAATTTTGCTTTTTCATATCTATTTGTTTTTAATATTTTCTTTAACTTTGACGAAACAAAAGTAGGGAGACTTTTTTCCTTACGTGGTTAATGGCAGGTTAACACAATGTTAACAAAGTATGGATAGGATATAAGTGTATGACAATCAAACATATTCGTTGGGTAGCTTGTATCGGACTGTTGGCAATCATCTGTTTGCAGTACGTTTGGCTTGTAAATACCTATAAGCTAACTAAGGAAAGTATACAGTTCAGAAGCAATGAAGTATTTAGAGATGCAACGATGCGTGAGGTGTTTTATCGCATGGAAGTATATCAAGATTCTTTGCAAAAGAAGTATAAGGACAAAGATACTTCCATTATGGTTAGAATAAATCTGGATGAAGATTATGATTTTTTTGAGGATGGCAGAGGTGATAAAAATGTGAACCAATGGTTGATGTCCAATATGCAGGTTTCCATGCAAGAAATTGTCAAGAGGGATTATAAATTGTCTGTTTCTTTGTCAAGTTTAGATTCTATTTATCGGACAGGCCTTGCTGCCGAAGGATTGGATGCAGAAGTAATAACTTGTGTGACAGATTCGCTGGGGAATATTCTTAGAAGTTCCCGTTCCATACAGGTAGGGGATTATGGCTTGTTGAAAACCGGGTTACAACCTATCAATTATAAATGTACGGAGAATCTTCAGGCTTTTATTGTTAATCCTTATTGGGTTATTTTCCAGCAGATGACCTTGCTCCTCATTGCTACTGTCTTGATGATGGCAATGATCGTCTATTGTCTTGTTTATCAGATTCGTATTATTGCTCATCAGAATAAAATAGCTAGGATGCGTGAGGATTTCTCATACGCCATGATTCATGAGATGAAGACTCCTCTTGCCTGTATCTTGATGGGGACCCGAATGTTGAAATCAGGAAAGTTGGATATTTTTCCGGATAAACGCGAGAAGCATTTTCAGATATTGGAGGACGAGAGTGAACATTTATTGTCACTGACTAACAAAGTGCTGACGCTGTCAAAATTGGAAAATGCTCAATTGAGGCTTTGGAAAAAGGAGATACAACTCCGTCCGATGTTAGAGGATCTTATTGAGAAATATACTGCTAAGGCAGATAAACCAGTACATTTCTCTCTTCATTTGGAATCGGAATGGGTATATGCTGATGAAGAATTCTTGAAAGAAGCTATCGGTAATTTGGTAGACAATTCTATAAAATATTCAGGTGAAGAGGTGGACATACAGATTTCATCCTTGCGTCAGGACTATAACTTTTATTTGATAAAGGTAAGAGATAACGGCATAGGTATTCCGTTGAAGGACCAGAGTCGTATTTTCGAGAAGTACGAGCGTGCTTCGGCTGCCGACCGCAGCCGTAAAGGCGGTGCGTCAGGCTTCGGATTGGGTTTGAATTATGTTTTCCGCGTGGCTGAAGCGCATGGTGGAAAAGTGTGTGTAGAAAGCATTGAAGGGGAGTATAGTGAATTTTTTCTTTTTTTGCCGAGTGGGGAGAAGAAATAAATATTTTTTAAGGAGGAAGATGATATGATAAAACTGTTGTTGGTGGAAGATGATGCCAATCTTTGTTATATTATTCGTGGTGGATTGGAGGATATGATAGGTGGATACGAGGTGATGACCGCTTCTAATGGCGAAGAAGGGCTGAAGATATGGAAGGAGCAACATCTTGATATCATTATTTCAGACATTGAGATGCCTGTTATGGATGGTTATGAAATGGTACGTCGTATTCGGGAAACGGATGGATTTATTCCCATTGTTTTTACCTCGGGCAGGGTTTCGCCTAAAGATGTGGTGAAAGGTTATGAATTGGGGGTGAATAATTATATTAAGAAACCTTTTTTGGCCGAAGAACTGGATGCGCATATTGGTGCTTTGTTGAAAATGAAGCGGGGAATGGGAGTCGCTAATGAAAGTGAGATTTATCGGATTGGTGAAAATTATACATTTGATGCTGTTCATGCAGTATTAAAGCATTCGTCGTGTGTACAAAAGACAATGACGGAACGCGAAGCGAAATTGCTTCAGATGCTTTGTAAAAAGAAAAATGAACTAGTGAGACGGGATATTATTCTTTCAAGACTATGGGAAACGGAGGATGATTTTTTTGCATCACGTAGTCTCGATGTTTTTGTTACTCGACTTAGAAAATTGTTTGCTGATGATGAACGGATACAGATAAAGACTGTGAAAGGAGTGGGTTTATGTCTTTCGGACAAAGGATGAATATGTGTAATATAACATTTATTGTAAGTTCTTTTGGCATTTTCCGGATACTAAACGTTTTTAAGCAACTCGAAAAGATGTGCATTGGTGAAATGACCGTTCTTGAAAATGGATTTTGTCATTATCCCGACTTTGTTGAAGCCGGCCTTTTCTAATACTCGCATGGAAGGAAGGTTGTGTTCAAAGACAAGTGCGAATATACGTATTGTATTCGTATAAGTGAAGTAATGGCAGATGGCTTCTTGTAATGCGTCGGTTACAATACTTTGGTTCCAATATTTTTCTCCGATAACGTACCCTACTTCGGCATTGAAGCATTCCACATCTGTGCCTGGTGTAAATCCGATATTGCCTACGGCTTTTCCATTAACTTCAATACAAAAATCATGAATGCCTTCTTTTTTCTGGATGAGGTCAATAAAGGTTTCCGCATGCTCTAGCCTGTAAGGGTGGGGGAATACGTTGCGGCAATTGTCCCAAATCTTTTTGTTATTCAGTTCTTGAACTAATGAATGAGCGTCTTCTGTTTGCCAAGTACGTAGTGTGTACTTGTTCTTTTGTACAAACACAGCATGATAGCGTCTCATGGGGGTACTGCAGAGCCCATGGTAATTTTGTTTTTCTCCTACGACAGCAAATCCCAGACTCTGGTAGAAAGGAATAGCATAAGTAGAAGAATTAACCGTTGTTTCAATGGAAGGATGGAGGGTGGAGGCGTAGTGGAAAAGTTTTTTTCCTAATCCGTGCCTGTGATATTCTGGCTTGATAAAAAATAGGGAGATATGTTTACCATTACTTTTTATACCTAAAATGCCTGTTAGAGCTTCATTGTCAAAACTACCATAAAATATGATTTCGTTTATACATTTTTTGTTATAAATAAAGCTTTTGAAAAATTCCAATCCCTCATTGTTGAAATCTTCTTTGCCGGTGATGGTGAAAACTTGCCAAGATAGTTCGATGGCTTTTGGGTATTCATCTTTTGTGAGTTGTCGTATGTTATTCATGGTATGCCATATTGTAGATTAGTGTAAAAATAGGTAGAGCAGGTATGTTTTTAGTAAGGTGAAGAAGGATAAAGGTGCATTTAAAAACAACTTTATCCTTCTTTGGCTATTAACTAGAAATTATAGGCTACGCCAAGATTGAATACGGCTTGGTCTAGGTCGCTGATTAATTGGTATTTAATATCAAAGTTTAAACTCCAGCTTTTGTCTAAGTCAAACTCCATACCTGCCCCTAAATTAACTCCAAATTTTCCATCACTTCCACTGACATCGTAATCGCCTGCTTTCCCTAAATCCAAATGCCAGTTAGTGTATGTAAATCCTGCTAATGGATTAGTAGTGGTGCGATAAAAATCCAACCATTGCGATTAATATATTAGTATTTAG
>CAOYQO010000049.1 GCA_948566455.1 uncultured Phocaeicola sp. | reverse complement strand
GTCAATGACGGACAACTTGCTATTTTTTGATTTTATTTCGAACTCACGTTATTTAGATGTTGAGAACGCATAAATCAAAGAAATCCTCAAAATATCGCAGCTTAAAAAAATGAGTCGATTTTTATAGTCAATGAAAAAAAGAAGGCGCATCGTGTATTACGACACACCTTCTCTTTATATTTACTAAGAAAGAAAAAGATTACTTGTCACCACCTTCCCAGGCTTGATTGATTGCTGTTGCCACCTCCACAAATTCTTCATTTGTCAGTTTCAACTTCGAATTAGAAAAAATCATATCCGACTCTTTCTGAATAGGAATCAGATGAATATGTGCATGAGGAACCTCTAATCCGATTACTGCCTCACCTACTTTCTTGCACGGAAAAACCTTTTGAATGGCAAGCGCCACACTCTTTGCAAAAACATGCATAGCAGCCAGTTCATTATCCTCCAAATCAAAGATATAGTCCACCTCACATTTCGGAACAACCAACGTATGCCCTTTGGCTAACGGGTTGATATCCAGAAAAGCATAGAACTGGTCATTTTCAGCCACTTTATAGCTAGGAATCTCACCTGTAATAATTCTACTAAATATTGTTGCCATATCTATAAGTATTAAATAAGGCAGCCCCGCATAGCGGACCTGCCTTATATATTAAAATGAAATATTCACAACTTCCAAGCTGATTTTACCCTGCGGAATAGTGATTTCAGCCACATCACCCACTTTTTTTCCTAACAAACCCTGTGCTATCGGAGTATTTACCGAAATCTTGCCCAATTTTAAATTCGCTTCGCTTTCGGCTACGATAGTATAAACCATCTTCATTCCGGTCTTAGCATTCTTCAATTCTACTTTCGTCAAAATTTGCACTGTATCTGCATTCATTTTTGAAGTATCAATAATTTTAGCATCACCAATAGTTGATTTCAGCTGGCTGATCTTCATCTCCAATAGACCTTGCGCCTCTTTGGCAGCATCATATTCGGCATTTTCTGACAAGTCTCCCTTATCACGCGCTTCGGCAATAGCCGACACAATTTTAGGACGTTCTACTGATTCCAGATATTTCAGTTCCTCAATCAGTTGCTTGTAACCTTCTTCTGACATATAAGCCATAATGTTTTCCTCCTTTTAAATTATATAATTATTCATTGTTCCAGTTATGCCTATAAAAACAAAAAGAATTCCGACATGGAAATGTCGGAACCCTCTTTGGTATTTCAAGTCTTGCAAAGATAGACTTTTATCTAATACGAGTCAAGTTTATAAGGATGCTATGTAACATGTTTAAACAAATTCAACTCATAATTAGCTTTTTACAAGAGTTTTTTAATGGCTTCATCCAAATCTTTAATATTCTCACCACGGGCACTTAATTCATTATTACGATTTACCAAAAATACCGAAGGCAGATTAGTTACATTATATAATGAAATGTATGAAGAATAAGCGCCATTAGCGTCACGTACACAGACCCAAGGCAGATTATCTGCAGATGTTTTCCAAAAGTGTTCATCACCATCCAGTGAAATCTGGTAAATCTCGAACCCTTGAGAAGCATACTTATTATAAAGTTCACGTAACGCCAAATTATGTGCAGCAGACATTGCATTGTTATATACAGTAAAATCGATCAGCACCACTTTACCCTTCAAATCGGTCAGACTGCGTGTATTGCCTTTCAAGTCTTTCAGCTGAATATCAATAATGCTGGCTTCCTTGATTTTATCTTCAGGAATTTCCATGGTCTGCTGACGGGGAGTACGGGTATTCTTCATTCCTTTTATAACCATATTGTACAAGTTGCGTGAACGGTCGGCATGTGGATAAGCATTATTCAGACTCGTAGCCACCGCAGCGAAACACTTCACATCCTCCTTATTTGTCAAAGGATCAAAAATCATATACCCATTCAACGACTGGAATAAAGCGAAATAAGCATATGGCATATTTGGAGCCGCAAAAATATATTCTCGTTTCACTTTATTCTTGTAATTGTTTACCATAGCCAAAAGGCTGTCTTGTGCGATGCCCGCAGGGATATTACGGTTCTGACCGAGTTTATCCACATTCTTCTGCAAATCAGCTTGCAACAACACCAATTCCTTAATTTTCAAATTGTTTTCCGAACCTTCAATACGATAGGCAGTCGCAAAATCATTTATCTCAGCCTTAACTGATACTGTTTCCGTAGAGTCTACAGCAAAGTTTATCACTTTATTATCTAAACGCAAACGATAGAATTCAGGAGATTCCGGGCGCTTCTGTGCAAAACTAAAACTTCCGCTACTGCCCAATTTTGCCGAATCAAGCGCTACTATGCCATCCAATCCCGACGCTTCCAAATAAAGCATCTTATCTTCAGCACCATTAATTTCACCTTGAACTTTGAACTTCGGTGCATTGTCGCAGGCGCTCAACCCTATCAACAGAAGTGCGAGCAAAAAATATACATTCTTTTTCATCGCTAAAATTAATATAAATGTGTGTTCTCTTAATAATTTTGGATGCAAAGATACGTCTTTTCGTGGTTTGTCAAAGCATTTATCCACCTTCTTACACATTAAAATGAAAAAAAACAGTAATCATAGTAACTTTTTATCTCATTCTCACCAAATTAGAAGAATAAATGCCTATCTTTGCACGAATTTTAGACGAAAAATATATTAAAACATTTTTTATGATCAATCCAATTGTTAAGACGATCGAGCTTCCTGATGGTAGAACCATCACACTCGAAACGGGAAAGCTGGCAAAACAGGCAGACGGTTCTGTAATGCTCCGCATGGGTAACACCATGTTGCTAGCTACTGTTTGTGCAGCAAAAGATGCAGTTCCCGGTACAGATTTTATGCCCCTTCAGGTAGAGTACAAAGAAAAATATTCAGCATTCGGACGTTTTCCCGGTGGCTTTACCAAAAGAGAAGGCAAAGCTTCAGATTATGAAATCCTGACTTGCCGACTGGTAGACCGCGCATTGCGTCCTTTATTCCCCGATAATTTCCATGCAGAGGTTTACGTAAACATTGTTCTTTTCTCAGCTGATGGAATAGATATGCCTGATGCATTGGCAGGATTGGCCGCTTCAGCAGCATTAGCCGTTTCCGACATTCCTTTCGGCGGACCGATTTCTGAAGTACGCGTAGCACGTATCGATGGCCAGTTCGTTATCAACCCCACTTTCGAACAACTTGAGAAAGCTGATATGGATCTGATGGTTGCAGCCACATATGACAACATCATGATGGTAGAAGGCGAAATGCAGGAAGTCAGCGAACAAGACTTGCTGGCTGCCATGAAGGCTGCTCACGAAGCAATCAAAGTTCATTGTAAAGCGCAGATGGAACTGATGGAAGAAGTCGGTTCTACAGTAAAACGTGAATACTGCCACGAAGAAAACGATGAAGATTTACGCAAAGCTGTACGCGAAGCTTGTTATGATAAAGCATACGCCATCGCTGCTTCAGGAAACAGAAACAAGCATGAACGTCAAGATGCTTTTGATGCCATCCGCGATGAATTCAAAACTCAATATACAGAAGAAGAACTGGAAGAAAAAGGTGCATTAATCGACCGTTACTACCACGATGTGGAAAAGGAAGCCATGCGTCGTTGTATTCTTGATGAAGGCAAGCGTCTGGACGGACGTAAGACAACTGAAATTCGCCCTATCTGGTGCGAAGTAGGTTATCTGCCCGGCCCTCACGGTTCTGCCATTTTCACCCGTGGTGAAACTCAGTCTTTAACTTCTGTCACATTAGGCACCAAGCTAGATGAGAAAATCGTAGACGATGTTCTGGATCAACACAGAGAACGATTCTTGTTACACTACAACTTCCCCCCTTATTCTACCGGTGAAGCAAAAGCACAACGTGGTGTAGGTCGTCGTGAAATCGGTCACGGGCACTTGGCATGGCGTGCTTTGAAAGGACAAATTCCTGCAGGCTACCCATACACAGTACGTGTAGTATCTGATATCATGGAATCAAATGGTTCTTCTTCAATGGCTACTGTCTGTGCAGGAACGCTTGCATTAATGGATGCCGGTGTTGCCATGAAAAAACCAGTTTCAGGTATTGCCATGGGCTTGATTAAGAATGCAGGTGAAGAAAAATATGCCGTATTGTCTGATATTCTTGGAGATGAGGATCACTTGGGTGATATGGACTTCAAGGTTACAGGTACTCGTGATGGTATCACTGCTACACAGATGGACATCAAGGTAGATGGTCTGTCATTCGAAATCTTGGAAAAAGCGTTACTGCAAGCAAAAGAAGGTCGCGAACATATTCTTAACAAGTTAACCGAATGTATAGCCGAACCTCGTAAAGATTTGAAACCGCATGCTCCTCGTATTGAAACGATGACTATTCCTAAAGAGTTCATTGGGGCTATCATCGGTCCGGGCGGAAAGATTATCCAAGGTATGCAGGAAGAAACCGGAGCAACCATCACGATTGAAGAAACTGATGGAGTAGGTCGCATTGAGATTGCGGGAACAAACAAGAAATGTATTGACGATGCTATGCGCATTATCAAGGGTATCGTTGCCGTTCCCGAAGTCGGTGAAGTCTATGTAGGTAAAGTCCGTTCAGTAATGCCATATGGCGTGTTCGTAGAATTCTTGCCTGGTAAAGACGGATTGTTACACATCTCTGAAATTGACTGGAAACGTCTTGAAACAATAGAAGAGGCCGGTTTAAAAGAAGGGGATGAAATAGAAGTGAAGTTACTTGATATTGATCCCAAAACAGGTAAATTCAAGCTCTCTCACAAAGTATTACTGCCTCGTCCTGAAAAGCAAGAAAAGAAATAAGAACATTCTTTTTTATACCATAAAGAGCGCAACCTGTTATAGGTTACGCTCTTTTTTTTAAGGTAAGCCATTAATAATAATGTAAAATAAAAAAGCGCAACTAAATAATAATTAGTCGCGCTATCTGATATATCATACAAAAGAAATTCCTCCGCTTTATATGATATCCGGTTATAAGGTAGGATCAATCTTCTTGAACTTCGAAATCATCTTTACCTACTCCGCAAAGAGGGCAAACCCAATCATCTGGAATATCTTCAAATGCTGTTCCCGGAGCGATTCCACCTTCAGGATCTCCTTCTGCCGGGTCATAAACCCAACCACATACTGTGCAAACGTACTTTTTCATAATTGTCTCTGTTTTATGTTTTAAATATTCTTTAAATACATAACAAATATACAAGGAAATTGTTTACTTGCAAACTATCCCACTAATATTTTTTTAAGCTCTTCCATTCCTTCGGACGCACCTTTCTGAATTACATGCACTTTACGTCCCGATGCAATGGGCACCTGCTTAGGATCTATTAAATAAACAGGAGTGCGGGCAGGCACATAATTCAACAAACCGGCAGCAGGATATACATTAAGCAAAGTTCCTATAATTAAAAAGATATCAGCTGTTTCAGCATATTCAATTGCAGTTTCAATCATAGGAACAGATTCACCAAACCATACAATGAACGGACGAAACTGGGAACCGTCTCCGGCCAAGTCTCCCAAATGTATCTCATATTCTTCCGGCTTTAATTCTTTAATATAAGCTGGATTATTAGGTTGCCAACTAGATGTCACCTTGGTCAGTTCGCCATGTAAATGAATAATATGCGAACTTCCGGCACGCTCATGCAAATTATCAATATTTTGAGTGATAACAGTCACATTAAAGAACTTTTCCATCTCAGAAACCAGTTCATGCCCCCGGTTAGGCTTTACAGCAAGCAACTGTTTACGACGCTCATTATAAAAATCAATCACCAATTTAGGGTTTGCCGCATACCCTTCCGGAGTAGCCACTTGTTCCACCGGATACTGATCCCATAAACCACCTGCATCACGAAATGTACTGATACCGCTTTCTGCACTCATTCCAGCACCTGTTAAAACTACTAAATTCTTCATTTCTAGTCCTCCTCTTTTAACTAAACACACAAAAATAAGAAAAATTAAATTGTTAAAAACAGATTCATTCAAATAAAACACCTACCTTTGTGCGTTTTGTATAAAACATCTTATAAAATAAATAGTTATGGATAAATTCAGTTACGCCATCGGCCTTGGTATTGGCCAGAATTTATTGAGCATGGGTGCTCAAAGTATTAATGTTGAAGACTTTGCTCAAGCAATCAAAGACGTATTAGATAGAAAAGAAACGGCTATCAGCCACAACGAAGCACGTGAAATCGTAAACAAGTACTTTGAAGAACTGGAAACCAAATTGAATGCAGAGAATATTGAAAAGGGAAAATCATTTTTGGAGGAAAACGCAAAAAGACCGGGGGTCGTGACACTTCCCAGCGGCTTACAGTACGAAGTTATCACAGAAGGTAACGGAAAAAAACCGAGTGCAACCGACCGTGTAAAATGCCATTATGAAGGTACCTTGATTGATGGGACTTTGTTTGACAGTTCTATCAAACGCGGCGAACCGGCTATCTTTGGTGTGAACCAAGTAATCAAAGGATGGGTGGAAGCACTCCAACTGATGACTGAAGGTGCTAAATGGAAACTTTTCATTCCTTCAGAACTAGCCTATGGAGCACAACAGGCAGGAGAAATGATTCCTCCTCACAGCACATTGATTTTTGAAGTAGAATTAATCGAAGTATTATAATTATTAAAGCATTTAAGGCAAATGAAAAAAATTAGTTTTTTTGTAGCAATCGCTGCTGCAGCCAGCTTGGCTTCTTGTACAGCCCAAGCACCGAAAGCAAACATGAAGAATGACGTAGACTCACTTTCTTACATGATGGGTATCACCAACACGCAAGGTCTGGATATGTATATGAGCCAACAACTGGGCGTTGACACAGCCTATATGGCCGACTTCATCAGAGGTGTTAAAGAAGGTACCAGCAAGACAAGTCCTAAAGATGTTGCTTATATGGCAGGTCTTCAGATTGGTCAACAAGTTGGTGGACGTATGTTCGATATGATGAGCCAACGTATTTTCGGAAATGACTCTACTCAAAGTTTAAGTAAAGAAAACTTCCTGGCAGGTTTCATGGCTGCTTTGCAGAAAAAAGGCATGAATGTTACTATGGAAGAAGCCAACGCCTACGTTCAGTCTAAAGCAGAAGCAATCAAAACAAAAGCTACTGAAGCCCAGTTCGCTGAAAATAAGGCTGCCGGTGAAAAATTCCTAGCTGAAAATGCAAAGAAAGAGGGTGTTAAAACTACATCAAGCGGATTGCAATATAAGATAATTAAAGAAGGTAACGGCGCTGTTCCTACCGATTCTTCTAAAGTAAAAGTAAACTATAAAGGTACTTTGATTGACGGAACTCAGTTCGACAGTTCATATGATCGTAAAGAACCGACTACTTTCCGTGCTAATCAAGTAATCAAAGGATGGACTGAAGCACTGACAATGATGCCAGTAGGTTCTAAATGGGAACTTTACATCCCTCAAGACTTGGCTTATGGTGCACGTGAAGCCGGTCAGATTAAACCTTTCTCTACTTTGATTTTCGAAGTAGAACTGGTTGGAATTGAAAAATAACCTCATTTTAATACGATTTACAAAAAAGCGTGGAACATTCGTGTCTCACGCTTTTCTTTTAACTTGGGATATTCAGTAAATGTCTCTAAAAAATAAGATGGCATATGAAGATGATAGGGC
>CAOYQO010000048.1 GCA_948566455.1 uncultured Phocaeicola sp. | reverse complement strand
TAGTCAATGTACGATGACTTCATTTCCTCCTCGATGTTAATCTTTATAATTCTGTCTTGTTCAAGCATTTAAAAAGATTATTAATTATACATACTTTGGTTCATAAAAAACCACGCTAAAGTACTGCTTTTTTACGATATACAAAAGTTTTCGCCCATAAACTTTATTTCAGAACCATTCTCTCACCTACTTTGTTCTTATAATATATAAATAAGGTATTAATAAGGAGCTTTTTCCCTAGAATGAAAGCATTTTAGTATGATACTGGTGAACGGATATTAAACTGTGGCACGGGTTTTGTATATAAATAATAAATAAAACGATGAAATACGTACTGGAAATTATAAATGCGTATCTTTGTATTAAGTAACACCTTAGAATAAGGAAGGAGAATATTAAGTATGAATAATCAGTTTTCACAAAGAGTTTCTGACATTATCACTTACAGCAAGGAGGAAGCTAACCGGCTGAAAAATAGATATATCGGTCCGGAGCATCTTCTACTCGGCATGTTGCGAGACGGCGGAGGGAAAGCTATAGAAATATTGCAGAAACTGGATATAGACCTAAACAGGGTTAAGAAACGCCTGGAAGGTTTTTTAAAAGAGATTGAAGATGATAACTTGTTGCCCGATGCAGACATTCCATTGTCTCCGATGGCAGCTAAGATATTGAAAATGTGTATACTCGAGGCTCGTCTGCTGAAGAGTGCCACTGCTGATACTGAACATGTATTGCTGGCTATCTTGAAAGACGGTAATAATTTGGCCGCTACGGTATTGGAAGAAGATAATATAGATTATAAGTCGGTGTTCGAACAGCTTTCTATGAAAGCCAGCCCTAACGCAGGTATGGGATTTACGGAAGATGATGACGAGGAAGAAGATGAAATGAATATGTCTTCACGTTCTTCTCAAAGTGGTAGTTCACAGTCTTCTACGCAAACAGCGTCTAAGAAACCATCCAATGATACTCCGGTATTGGATAACTTTGGTATGGATATGACCCGGGCTGCGGAAGAAGGTAGACTGGATCCTGTGGTAGGTCGTGAACGTGAAATCGAGCGGTTGGCTCAGATATTGAGCCGTCGTAAGAAGAATAATCCGGTATTGATAGGTGAACCTGGTGTAGGAAAATCAGCCATTGTAGAAGGATTGGCATTACGTATCGTTCAGAAGAAAGTATCCCGTATTCTGTTTGATAAACGTGTGGTAATGCTTGATATGGCTTCTGTAGTGGCCGGAACCAAGTATCGCGGACAGTTTGAGGAGCGTATTCGTTCTATCATTAATGAGTTACAGAAGAATCCGAATGTAATTCTGTTTATTGACGAGATTCACACGCTTGTGGGTGCCGGAGCAGCTGCCGGTTCTATGGATGCTGCCAATATGCTGAAACCTGCATTGGCACGTGGTGAAATACAATGTATAGGTGCCACTACCCTTGATGAGTACCGGAAGAATATAGAAAAGGACGGTGCTTTGGAACGCCGTTTCCAGAAAGTGATTGTTGAACCGACCACTGCTGAGGAAACGCTCCAGATATTGAAGAATATCAAAGAGAAGTACGAAGACCATCATAATGTGACTTATACGGATGAAGCGCTGGAAGCATGTGTCAAGTTGACAGACCGCTACATTACTGACCGTAATTTCCCGGATAAGGCTATTGATGCTTTGGACGAAGCCGGTTCGCGCGTCCATCTGACAAACATTACTGTTCCGAAAGAGATTGAAGAACAGGAGAAACTGATTGAAGAAGCCCGTCAACAAAAGGCGGATGCGGTGAAATCGCAGAATTTCGAACTTGCTGCCAGTTTCCGTGATCATGAGAAAGAGTTTTCTGCTCGTCTGGAAGAGATGAAGGCTGAATGGGAAGCTCGTTTAAAAGATGATCGCCAGATAGTTGGCGAGGAGGAAATTGCGAATGTGGTTTCTATGATGTCCGGTGTGCCTGTACAGCGTATGGCGCAGGCTGAAGGTATCAAGTTGGCGGGTATGAAAGAAGAGTTGCAAGCTAAAGTTATAGCTCAGGATCCGGCTATTGAAAAGGTGACGAAAGCAATTCTGCGTAGTCGTGTAGGATTGAAAGATCCTAACCGTCCTATCGGAACATTCTTGTTCCTGGGGCCTACGGGTGTGGGTAAAACTCACTTGGCGAAACAGTTGGCGAAATATATGTTTGGTTCTGCCGATGCGCTGATACGTGTGGATATGAGTGAATATATGGAGAAGTTTACCGTTTCTCGTCTTGTTGGCGCACCTCCGGGATACGTAGGATACGAAGAAGGCGGACAGTTGACAGAGAAAGTGCGCCGTAAACCTTACTCTATCGTATTGTTGGACGAGATTGAGAAAGCCCACCCGGATGTATTCAACATCTTGTTACAACTGATGGATGAAGGTCGTCTGACTGACAGTTATGGCAGAACTGTAGACTTCAAGAATACAGTAGTTATCATGACTTCCAATATCGGTACACGTCAATTGAAAGACTTCGGTCGTGGTGTAGGTTTTGCCGCCCAAAATCGTACGGATGATAAAGAATATTCACGCGGCGTGATACAAAAGGCTTTGAATAAGTCGTTTGCCCCTGAGTTTCTGAACCGTGTCGATGAGATTATTACTTTCGACCAGCTTTCGCTGGATGCTATCGAAAAGATTATCGATATCGAGTTGAAAGGCTTGTATGAGCGCGTGGAATCTCTTGGATATAAGCTTGTTATTGATGCTAAAGCCAAGACGTTCATGGCATCTAAAGGATATGATGTGCAGTTTGGTGCCCGTCCGTTGAAGCGTGCCATCCAGACTTATCTGGAAGATGGACTTTCGGAATTGATTATTTCTTCCGAATTGCAGACGGGCGATACGATTTCTGTCTCTTTGAACGAAGAAAAAGGAGAACTGGACATCAAGAAAGCATGAAAATAAAGTCTTTTTAGAAGATGATAAACAGTCAAAATGTCAGTCCTTATGGGCTGGCATTTTTTTTGCATTACACTTGCCAAACGATTAAATATATAAACTTAAAAATATAAATCATAAGTAGTATGCAAAAAGGAAATATTGGGGTGACTACCGAAAACATTTTCCCCGTTATCAAAAAATTCTTGTACAGCGATCATGAAATTTTTCTCCGTGAGTTGGTTTCTAATGCCGTAGATGCTACGCAGAAGTTGAAAACCTTAGCCTCTATTGGAGAGTTTAAAGGTGAGGTTGGCGATTTGACCGTACATGTGTCTTTAGGAAAAGATACAATTACTGTTTCAGACCGTGGTATTGGTTTGACTGCCGAAGAAATCGACAAATATATCAACCAAATTGCCTTTTCAGGTGCCAACGACTTCCTGGAGAAGTATAAGAATGATGCTAATGCAATTATCGGACACTTCGGTTTGGGCTTTTATTCAGCTTTCATGGTGGCTAAGAAAGTGGAAATAATCACGAAATCCCATAAGGAAGGTGCTCAAGCAGTGAAATGGAGTTGCGATGGTAGTCCGGAGTTTACCATTGAGAACATTGATAAAGCTGACCGTGGTACAGATATAGTACTTTACATTGATGATGAAAGTAAAGAATTCCTGGAAGAGGCCCGCATTTCTTCTCTGTTGAAGAAATATTGTAGTTTCCTTCCCATACCTATTGCTTTTGGTAAAAAGAAAGACTGGAAAGATGGGAAACAGGTTGAAACAGACGAAGATAACATCATCAATGACAGTAATCCGTTGTGGACATTGAAGCCCAGCGAACTGAAGGATGAAGATTATAAGAAGTTCTATCGTGACCTGTATCCGATGTCTGATGAACCTCTGTTCTGGATACATCTGAATGTAGATTATCCGTTCCATCTGACAGGTATCCTCTACTTCCCGAAAGTAAAGAGCAATATCGAACTGAATAAGAATAAGATACAGCTTTATAGCAACCAGGTATACGTTACGGATTCAGTAGAAGGTATCGTACCTGACTTTCTGACACTGTTGCATGGTGTGCTCGATTCTCCGGATATTCCGTTGAATGTATCCCGTTCTTATCTACAGAGCGACTCTAACGTGAAGAAGATTTCGACATATATCACGAAGAAAGTATCTGATCGTCTGCAATCTATCTTTAAAAATGATCGCAAACAGTTCGAGGAAAAGTGGAATGACCTGAAGATTTTCATCAATTACGGAATGCTTACTCAGGAAGACTTCTATGACAGAGCAAAAGATTTTGCCCTTTTCACCGATACGGATGGTAAATGCTATACATTTGAAGAGTATCAGAAGCTGATCAAAGATAGTCAGACTGATAAAGATGGCAATTTGATCTATCTGTATGCTAATCATAAAGATGAGCAATTCAGCTATATCGAGGCTGCTAAGAATAAGGGATACAATGTGTTGCTGATGGATGGTCAACTGGATATTGCTGTAGTAAGCATGTTGGAGCAAAAGTTTGAGAAATCTCGCTTTACCCGTGTAGATAGTGATGTTATAGATAATCTGATTATCAAAGAAGACAAAAAAGGTGAAACTCTGGAAGCAGGTAAACAAGAAGCTCTTTCTGCTGTGTTCAAGAGCCAGTTGCCTAAGCTGGAAAAGGTTGAGTTTAATATCACTGCGCAGGCTTTGGGTGAAAACTCTTCTCCTGTGATGATTACTCAAAGCGAATATATGCGCCGTATGAAAGAAATGGCTAATATTCAGGCAGGTATGAGTTTCTATGGAGAAATGCCTGATATGTTCAACCTTGTGTTGAATTCAGATCATAAACTGGTGAAAGAAGTTCTTGCAGACGAAGAAAAAGAATGCGACTCTGTTGTAGCTCCTATTCAGCAAGAAATGGATGACGTAGACAAACGTCGTAATGAGCTGAAAGATAAACAAAAAGGTAAGAAAGACGAAGAAATTTCTACTGCTGAAAAGGACGAAGTGAACGGGTTGGATCAGAAGTGGGAAGAACTGAAAACAAAGAAAGACGAAATATTTGCCGGATATGCAGCTAAAAATAAAGTTGTCCGCCAATTGATTGACCTGGCATTGCTGCAAAATGGCATGCTGAAAGGTGAAGCTTTGAATAACTTTGTGAAGAGAAGCATCGAGCTAATCTAAATACGCCCTTTATTCACAATCTATATGCTGGGAGCATTGCAACTTTTATAAGAGTTGTAATGCTCCTTTTTTCGTATATTTTGTGTGGGAACGCTTGTTTTTTAGCGTTGGATACGTCCAATTTCGAAACAATTGCATATATTTGAGCTTTGATAATAATATATTTTCAGCTCGGAACTTTGAAGTATGAAAAGAATTCTTTTGCTTTTATCGTTTTGTTTCTTGTTGCTGCCCATGTTGCATGCCCAAAAAGTTGGACTTGTATTGAGTGGTGGTGGTGCGAAAGGTATGACGCATATCGGCATCATTCGGGCTTTGGAAGAAAACAATATCCCTATCGATTATATTACCGGTACATCCATGGGAGCCATTATCGGCTCGTTGTATGCCATGGGATACTCTCCCGATGATATGGAGGCTTTGCTGCGTTCAGAAGACTTTAAACGCTGGTATTCGGGAAAAGTAGAACCTAAATATGCCTATTATTTCAAGAAAAGTATTCCCACACCGGAGTTTTTTAATATCCGTTTTGATTTTAAGGATTCCTTGAATGTCAAACCGCAATTACCGACCAGTATGGTTAACCCCATTCAGATGAATCTGGTGTTTGTGGAGCTGTTTGCCCGTGCTACGGCTGCTTGTGACGGTGATTTTGATAGGCTGTTTGTTCCTTTCCGCTGTATCGCTTCTGATGTATACAATAAACGGCAAATAGTGTTAGGGAAAGGTGACCTGGGAGATGCTGTCCGTGCTTCTATGAGTTTCCCGTTTGTTTTTAAGCCTATTGAGATAGATAGCGTGCTGGCTTATGATGGTGGTATTTACAATAACTTTCCAACGGATGTAATGCGGGATGATTTCCATCCGGATATTATCATTGGTAGTGTGGTGGCTGCCAATCCATCTAAGCCTAAAGAAAATGACCTTATGAGTCAGATTGAGAACATGGTGATGCAGAAGACGGACTATTCTATTCCGGATTCTGTCGGCATCCTCATGACATTCAAGTATGATGATGTGAACTTACTTGATTTCGACCGTCTTCAGGAACTCCATGATATAGGTTACAATCGCACTCTTAGCCTGATGGATTCTATAAAGGGGCGTATTCATCGTAGGGTGAATGCAGATAATGTGCGTTTACGCCGTTTGGTTTATCGCAGTAATCTGCCGCAGCTCTATTTTCAGAAAATTTATATTGATGGAGCTAACCCCCAGCAACAGGCTTATATTCAGAAGGAATTTCATGATGAAGAAGATGAACCATTCACCTACGAAGATCTGAAGCGTGGATATTTCCGTTTACTTGCGGATAACATGATATCGGAAATCATTCCGAAGGCGGTATTCAATGAGGAAACCGATATGTACGATTTGCATCTGAAAGTAAAGATGGAGGATAATTTCTCTGTCCGCTTGGGGGGTAGTGTGTCTACGACGAGTTCCAATCAGATATATCTGGGATTGGGCTATCAGAACTTAAATTATTATGCCAAAGAGTTTACGTTTGATGGCCAATTGGGTAAAGTTTATAATAATGCCCAACTGATGGCGCGTATAGACTTGCCTACTCATATTCCTACTTCATATCGGCTTATTGCGTCTATCAGTACTTTTGATTATTACAAGAAGGAGAAACTGTTCTCTAAAAACGATAAACCTTCCTTTAATTCAAAGGATGAACGATTTCTGAAGTTGATTATCGCTTTACCGTTCTTAGCGAATAAACGGGCTGAATTTGGCTTTGGTATTGGGAAATTGCAAGATAACTATTTTCAATCCAGTGTGATAAACTTTGAAGAAGACCGTTCGGACAGGAGCTTATACAGGCTTATAGGCGGTTCTATTAGTTTTTATGGAAGTACACTGAATTCTCGTCAATACGCTACAAAAGGATATAACGAGAAATTAATAGCTCAGATTTTTACGGGAAAAGAAAGATATAAGCCTGGAAATCCGACAGAACAGCCTGTTACACAGGAACGGCAATCATGGTTACAGATTTCTTATATGAAAGAAGCATATCATAGTATGGCGCCTAAATTTGTTTTGGGATGGATGGCGGAAGCGCTGTATTCATCGAGAAACTTCTCGGAGAATTTTACGGCGACAATGATGCAGGCTGCAGAATTTTCGCCGACTCCGCATAGTAAGCTGATGTATAATGAGGCTTTCCGCGCCAATCAGTTTCTGGCTGCCGGTATCAAGCCTATGTTTATTTTCAATGATATGTTTCATCTGAGAGGAGAATTTTATGGATTTATGCCTATTTTTCCTATCGAGAAGAATACGCAAAACAAAGCATTTTATGGAAAAGCTTTCTCAAAGGTAGAATATATGGGAGAAGTTTCTGTTATTTGCCAATTACCTTTTGGAGCGATCTCTGCTTATGTAAATCATTATAGCTCACCGAGAAGGGAGTGGAATGTGGGGCTGAGTATCGGCTGGCAACTGTTTAATTACCGTTTCATCGAATAATTTTCTTCAAAAAAAGTTTGTAGAATGCTTGCAGTTTCAGAAAAAGTCCGTATCTTTGCACCCGTTAAACAAAAAGGCCGCGTAGCTCAACTGAATAGAGTAGCTGACTACGGATCAGCCGGTTACAGGT
>CAOYQO010000047.1 GCA_948566455.1 uncultured Phocaeicola sp. | reverse complement strand
ACAAAGGTAGGAAGGAAAAGAGGGGGAAAAAACACGCACGAGGCCGAATGCTTACTAATAAAAACCGGTTCCAGCGGCGTTCCCAAAAGCATTCTCACAAGAAAAACCGACTCTTCTGACACCTTTACGGGCAATCTTTCGACACTGGTAAAGAATGAGAATGAAATTGCCGTATTTTACCCGGCGGCAGCCATCACCGCGAACAGCAGTGACACCCTGACCCAAACCCTCAACCTGAGCGGACAGGACGGAACACTGGCAGGTATAACAAATTATGATTACTTATGGGCACAATGTAAAGCCGGCATGAACGAAACCACAGGCTCTTCCGCCTGCGAAATGACCAGTTTGGTCACTATCGGTAAATTCCAGTTCACCGTCAACGGTGGCAGTCCTTTGAACAACATCACAAGAATTACCATAACCGCCACTGCCGGAACCCTCTACTCCAGTGCCGTTATGAAACTAAAAAACGGAGAGTTCAGCAGTACCCAAACAGGAAATATCACTATTAAAAACAAAGCCGGTATTTCCGGAACCACCTACATCTCCTTCTTCCCTTCCGAAGCACAGTTGCATTTCACTCTTGTTACCACCACCGGTGAAGTGTATGAGGCAGCTACTTCGACAACCATCAAATTGGAGAAAGGCAAAGTATACGAAGCTCCGGCACTCACTTGCACTCTTTTACCTTCTGCCAAGGTAGGCGATTATTACTATAGCGACGCTACTTTCTCCAGCGAGAAGAATGAGAATAAAACCTGCATCGGTATTGTCTATGCCCTGGATGATGCGGACGGCAATCTCTCGCCCACCCTGTCCACTTCTCCATTCGGACGCATCGTGGCATTAGGCGACAACCAGTCCAGTACCAAATGGATCAGCAAAGCAGAAGATATAGAAGGCATCGAAAACTATACCACCGCCGACGGCACATTGACAAGCGGTGTCCTCCCTTATTATAACGGAACCGCCGATTCTTTCTTCTCCGATAAGGACGAGGAACGCATCAAGGGGGCAACCATTCATGTTGAAACCGGACAACCTGCCACCTGGGTGTCAGAAGGAGCCATCAGCGACTTCAATGGAAAGGCTCACACCGCCTACCTCGGTAAAAGTTCTTCCAGCTACCCGGCAGGAGGCTACTGCTACCAATACAGTACCAGCGGCAAATCGGCAGGTGAATGGTATTTACCGTCGGCAGGCGAGTTGACTTTGTTGTGGGAACTTCAAAAAGCCGGAATCATTTGTAAAGACAAACAAGATTGTTTCAATGATTTTGCACGCAAAGCGTACTGGTCTTCTTCCGAACACTCGGCAGAATCCGCCTGGCATCTGAATTTTGTAAGTGGTGCGATAGTTGCTAACAGTAAAGCCAGCAACTACGCCACACGCCCTGTCGCACAATTCTAAAGGTCCGATGGAGGCACAGCAGTTCCCATTGGCTATAAATGGTTGACAAATTGATTGTAAAGCCCGGTCCGTTCACCACCAAACGGACCGGGCTTCTTTTTTTTCATATTTTCCACTCTTCCTTTATCAACCCGGACATTTTCCGATCTTTGCAACACACTAATTCTTATGCCCATGAAAATACGCCCCACCTGTAAATTACAAGCAATCATGAAGAAAGCGGAAAGATTGGCAACAAGCATGGGAACCAGCCTGAAGAGATGTAACGTATCATCGCCCGCAAACTGAACATGCCCGTATAGAAAATGTATGGCATGGTTACTTTCTATACGTTCTTTGCCATGATCCCCAAAGGAAAACATCCCATCTCCGTATGCATGGGAACGGTCTGCCGTTTACGCGGCTCCGAAAAACTACCGGAAGAATTTAAACGGATATTGGGAATAGAAGCAGGAGAAACAACTCCCGATGGCAAGTTCTTTCCGGACTGTCTGTGGTGTGTAGGCGCCTATGGATTGCTCCCTGTAATAATGATAAAAAGTCTATGACCGACTGCAACCTGTGGATATGGAGAAGATTATTGAAGACTTGAAATGAAATGCAATCCTTTTTTCTTATTATTAAAATCTTTCTTTTTAATCATTAAGCGTTTTCTTCCTTTTATGTTCTATCTCCCAAGCTTGCGGAGTTAACTCCATAGCCTTTGGAGTTATCTCCATAAGCTTGGGAGTTAACTCCAAAGGCTATGGAGATAGAACACATCCTTTCAAAAAGGCTTACTCTTACGGTCAAAAAGAATTAGCTATTCCTATACTATCACTAAACCCTACAATAAAGTTAAATGAGGAAAAGCCGCATAAACAACGAATAATGCAAAAGTTTGATAAACCGGTGAAAGAATACCACAAGATATCAGAAGAGTTCCCCGTTTTCCAAACAGATGGAAAGCGGGGAACTCTTCTGCATTAATAAATGCATTCAGTTTAAACAGGTTATAAAAACAAGTATAAACTATTTTATAATGAAACGCAGACAAGTTATTCTTTATCCTTGTCTGCCGGAAGCCTTTCTATCCGAACTCTGCCTGCCTTGCCCTTGTCTGCTTTGAGCCTGTTTCTTCCTGCGCCAATAATCACCATTGCTTTTGCTGCCCCGGTACACCTTATTGGCTTTTGCTTTTTCTTTCAGTTCTTCGGTCTTGCCGGCCTGCGCTTTTTCCCCTTCCACGGTCACCCAAGGATGGTCTTTCACAACAGGAATCTGTAGTCCTATCAGTTTTTGGATATCCTTTAAATAAGGCAATTCTTCCGATTCACAAAAAGAGATGGCTATTCCGTCGTGTCCGGCACGCCCGGTACGACCGATGCGGTGCACATAAGTTTCCGATATATTGGGCAGTTCATAGTTGATAACGTGAGAAAGCTGGTTCACATCAATGCCTCTGGCTGCAATATCTGTGGCTATCAGCACTCTTGTGGTATGATCCTTGAAGTTTGTCAACGCCCTTTGGCGTGCGTTCTGCGATTTGTTTCCATGAATAGCTTCCGCCCCGATCTCACTCTTGTTCAAAATCCTCGCCAATTTATCCGCACCATGCTTGGTACGGGTAAAAATCAACACTGACTCTATCTCAGGATTCTTCAGCAAATGCAGCAACAAGTCCTTCTTTTCCTTCTTCTCTACAAAATAAACACTCTGCCGGATAGTATCAACAGTAGATGAAACTGGAGTCACCTCTATCTTCTCCGGATTAGTCAACATGGAATCTGCCAGCTTCTCTATTTCAGAAGGCATGGTAGCCGAGAAAAACAAAGTCTGTCGCCGGGCAGGAATCAGTTTCAATACTTTCTTGATATCGTGTATGAAGCCCATATCAAGCATACGGTCTGCCTCATCCAATACAAAATACTCCAACCCCTTCAATGAAATACAGCCTTGCGACTGCAAATCAAGCAAACGTCCGGGAGTGGCAATCAATACCTGCACACCTCGTTTCAAAGCATCAACTTGCGCCTTTTGGGGCACTCCACCGAAAATGACGGCATGCTTCACTCCGGTATATCCGGCATATTGGTCAAAGTTCTCGCCTATCTGTATAGCAAGCTCACGCGTCGGGGTGAGTATCAATGCTTTGATACCTTTTTTATGGTCTGATTGATAAAGTCGTTGTATAAGGGGGATAGCAAACGCTGCTGTTTTTCCTGTTCCTGTCTGGGCGCATCCCAGCAAATCTTTACCTTTTAATAATACAGGAATTGCTTGTTCCTGAATGGGGGTCGGCGTTGTATAGCTGGTTTGTTGTAAAGCCTTCAAAATAGGCTCTATAAGATCTAATTCTTTAAATGTCATGTGAAATAATTAAATTGGGCCTCACGGCCTGTATCTATTTTATGGGAACAAAGGTACAGTAATGATTCTGCCCGAAAGTATTTCCGGGCAGACTTTATGGTTATTTAACTAGATAGTTCCTGTTTGATCCATTGAATAGTTCCATCATAAGAAAGAAGATGCTTCACACTTACCGCCCATATCATATCGTAATCTACGTAACTCTACTTACAGAACAAATAAACATTTCCACCAAAGTCCGAAACCACCAATGCATTACCCGACAGGGCTACCGACCCGAACATAGGAGCTCCTGTAGCATGTTTCCATACCACCTTGCCATCCTCTTTATTAATTCCGTATACCGTACCGTCCGAAGCGGCTACATAAACAATATCTCCCGCCCATACCGCACTGGTTTCAATCGTAGCGGAAGGCTGACGGCTATAAGGACAGGTATAAACCAAAGCATCCCCCACAGGACAAGTCCATTTTTCTTCCAATGTCTCACTATCCAAGGCTATCAGCCCTTTCTGTGCAGAACCAAAGATAATCTCCTTGTCAGTGAGTAAAGGAGTAGAAGTAACGTCCACATTATAAGGTAATGGTTTACGGACTATTACTTTTCCGGTAGCAGCCTCTAATATAAAGAAAGACTTATCTGAGATCAGATACAACAAGGCACCATGCATGGCAGGAGATGCTCCCCGATTACGCAAGCCGTTATCGCTGACCGCCCAAAGTTTCTCACCTGTTTTGGCATCATTGCCGTAAAGGGCATTCCATTGTGCACCGGCAACCAGCAGGTTGTTACCCAAAGTCAGCGTGCTCGTAGTCCCTTCTCCTTGTCCCCAGCCTTCATTTTTCCAAAGTTGTTTGCCCGTTCGGGCTTCAAAAGCACAAAGCCCCTTTCCGGTTCCCGCATAGACCACTCCTTCACCGGCCACCAGTCCGTCAATAAGGGCCGGCAAGCCATTTACGGGCAATTGCTTTTCCCAACACAATTTACCGGTTTCGGTATCAATGGCATACAAAAAGCCTTGGGCATCCTGGGCAAACACGATGTCACTATCAACCGCAATGGAGTTTTTAATAGAATTACGAACAGGACAACTCCAAAGAATTGTACCGTCCTTCCCATTCAAAGCATACACATGGCCTGCACCTTTCAGATCCTCATCCACAGAGGCAACAATTACTTTTCCCTTGTGTATCAGTGGAGAAGTCATATAAAGATTAGCTCCGACATTGTTAGTCCATGCCAGCTGCAAAGGCAAATTCAATGGAGCGGAAACGGGGGCGGAATGTTTCGCATTGCCTGACAGATTATCCCAGTCAGCAGAAAACAAAGGAACGGCCTTTTCAGTCCGGCAGATAAAATTACTTTCTGCTTCAGCTATCTCTCCGTTATTAAAACGGGCTGTTACCCGCAAAGTAAGTTCCTTACCCACATATTTATGAGACAAGGGAAGCTCCCCGTTCCATGACCAGTCAGTACTTTGCAGCAATCGCTTGTTTTTCAGCACAGGTTTCCCGTCGGCCAGACAAGTATAGAGCACTTCTCTCACCGGCGACACGGAAGAATACACATTGACAGCCACCGGAAGGACACCCGAAGCCATTACTCCTGCAGGCGAAGCGATACAGATATTCTTGTCCAAATAGGTATAACGGAGCTCGGAAGTGAAATCTCCTTTACTATCTACGTGCATCACACGAAAAGCAGTAGTGGAATGATCTATGCCTCCTTTATCCAATGAAGAGGTACAAACACTGTAAACATCTCCCTGTTTCTTCATATAGTTAATATGCCAATGACCATATACCCATGCTTTCAAGTTGTACTCATTCAGATTAATGCTTCCGGCATTCTTGCTCTTAAAAATAAAGGTATCTTCGTATGTCAGCAAATCATGATTGAAAACAACAACAGGAGTTCCGGGGCGGATATGAGCCAGGTCGTTCTTCAACCAACGACAGACGTCATCGGAAGTATAGCCTGGAGCATGGTCTCCTCCGGGCATCGGCGTAACAACATAGTGCACATTACCTGCATCAAAAGAATAATATACCGGCCCATAAATGCTTTCAAAAAGTTCTTCGCCATACTTCCCCTTTACCAAATCATGATTTCCGATACAATAAAAGACAGGACAGTCCATATTTTCCGTATTCATCAGTTTGATATGAGCCTTCAAGCCTTTTTCATAGCAGATATCCCCGGTATGAATGATAAAAGCCGCCTGTTCATTCCTGGCATAGTCACGCACATTATTCACCCAGTCTGCATGGTTTTCCGTATTAAATATCTCTGTATCAGCAATATGAATATACCTGTGGGAGCCGTTTTTACGAATCCGTCCACTGTAAGGGATCAAACCGAAATCATAACCGGACTGTTTCTTTTCTATTTTATGATAATGACGGTTAAATGTTTTATACCCCGAAGGAGTGGTAATGAAAATAAAACGTTCACGCTCATGACCGGGTAAAGTAAAACTACCGTCGGCAGCCGTTTCAACCACATTCAAGCCATCGGATACTTTGATGCCCGCCAGCGGTTTTTCACTTTGGTCAAATACGCCATTCTTGTTTTTATCTACATATACATGGCCCGTGTAAGCAGCCATCACCGGCATTGCGGCCAACATCAGGCACGATAATAAAAAGGTCTTTTTCATGAATATCTATTTTTATCAACTCTTATTTTAATCAAGTTCGAATTTCGAAAGGACAAAACCATGATCTGAAGGATAGAAAAAATCTTCTCCTTTAAAAGTAAAAGTTTTACCCAAACTATTGTCATAACACTCAGATGCTATCGCCTGAATGGTTTTTCCCTGATAATAAATAAAATCAATGCGGTCCATACGACACTCGGTTTCCAACGAATCCGCATCTGTCAGCCACGTTACTCCCAGATTGGCCACCGGATTGGGGTTCATCTCACGGAAACTATCTTTAAATCCCGCCTCTTCCATAGCAATGGAAACAGGCCAATCCACCACTGCACCACCATGAAGATACAGGTTACGGGTAGCTTCCGTCCAATCCAGATGAGAATGCACGTTAAAATCACCGCCCATTATAATTGGAATACTGTCGGCCTCTGCCAACAAGGGTTGAAGAACAGACAAAATCTTATGTATTTCCTCATCACGTGTTCCCTCCATCTCCCAAGCCAATATTTCTTCCTTGGATTTATCCGTCGGGGCCAAACGCATATCAGGAAGATAATGCAACCAAGTATTAAAAACACGGACAGGTTTCCCATCCACATCTATCATCACTCCGCCAAAATTAAAGGTACTTATGCTGTCGGCAAAAGCATATTTCCGAATAATGGGATAACGGCTATAAATAGAAAGATTATCAGAAATGAGATTGTACGAATATCCCAATGAGTCGGCTACCATCGGGGCAGCTCCATAAGTTTCAATCATCAAGACCACATCAGCCTCACTTTTTTTCAGAATATCAATAGTTCCCTCACACCCTTTTCCGGAATAAGTTTTTGAATGACCGCCATGCCATACATTCCATGAAAGGACAGTCAGCGTCTTTTTCGACTCTTTTGAAGATGTGCAAGCTGCCAATGCACACAAGCAAAGGACTACTACCCCAATAAAATTTCTTGTTATCATCATAGATTAGACTTGTTAATTCCGGACAAAGATAGTGAATTATTCAGGAGACAACACTATAAAATATACCCTAAATAGGGTATTTCCGCCATGAACATCTTCCCCTATCTTTGCATTATAAAATCAGAACCCACTAAATGAAAAGATTATGGCAAGAATAAAAAAAGAATTGACCGAACTCATCGGAGGAACTCCCTTGTTGGAACTGTCACGCCTTAGTAAAAAACACGATGCGAAAGCGCAAATAATTGCCAAACTGGAATACTTCAATCCCGGAGGAAGTGTAAAAGACCGTATAGCCCTGGCAATGATAGAGGATGCAGAAGCCAAAGGAATCTTGAAACCCGGAGCGGTTATCATTGAACCAACCAGCGGCAACACCGGCGTAGGGTTAGCATGGGTTGCCAGCGTGAAAGGTTACAAAGCCATACTGACCATGCCCGAAACCATGAGCGAGGAACGCCAGAACCTGTTAAAAGCCATGGGAGCACAATTGGTACTGACCGAAGGTGCAAAAGGAATGAAAGGAGCCATAGAAAAAGCGGAGGAATTGCGTGACCGGACTCCGGGAGCCGTCATTCTGGGACAATTCGAAAACCCGGCGAATCCCGCCGCCCATGCACGTACCACTGCACAGGAAATATGGAACGACACGGACGGAAAGGTAGACATCTTTGTTGCCGGAGTCGGTACAGGCGGCACTTTAAGCGGAGTAGCGGAAGGATTAAAAAAACAGAATCCCCATATACAGATTGTAGCTGTAGAGCCGGATAACTCCCCCGTCCTTTCGGGAGGAAATCCGGGACTGCACAAGATACAAGGTATCGGAGCCGGATTTATCCCTCATACCTACAATGAAAAATTAGTAGACAAGATAATCCGGGTGAAAGACGATGACGCCATCCGCACAGGACGCGAACTCTCTCTGACGGAAGGGTTATTGGTCGGAATATCTTCGGGAGCAGCTGCCTATGCCGCATTGGAACTGGCCAAACTCCCCGAAAATGAAGGAAAACAAATTGTAGTAATCTTGCCCGATACGGGGGAACGATATTTGTCTACCGTGCTTTATGCTTTTGAAGAATACCCATTATCATAAAATGAGATGAACATAGCTGCATTAATTTCAGGAGGAGTAGACAGCGCGGTTGTCGTACATCTCCTCTGCGAACAAGGATACAAACCGGATCTTTTCTATATTAAAATCGGAATGGACGGTGACGAAGATCTCACCTGCACGGCAGAAGAGGACATTGAACTATGTACCGCCACCGCCCGCAAATACGGTCTGAGCCTGAATATCATTGACCTGCACCGACAGTACTGGGATAATGTAGTGGCATACGCCATCGATAAAGTGAAACGCGGTCTTACTCCCAACCCGGATGTAATGTGCAACAAGCTCATCAAATTCGGATGTTTTGAGCAGGAAGCAGGGCATTTATATGACAAGACAGCTACCGGACATTACGCCAGTATTCTTGAAAAAGACGGGAAAATATGGCTGGGAACCGCACAAGACCCCGTCAAGGACCAAACAGATTTCCTGGCACAAATAGATTATCTGCAAATTTCAAAACTGATGTTCCCTTTGGGAGGTCTGATGAAGAATGAGGTCAGGGATATCGCCCGCATTGCCAAACTGCCCAGTGCACAACGCAAGGACAGTCAAGGTATCTGCTTTCTAGGAAAAATCAACTATAATGAGTTCCTCCGCCGTTTCTTGGGTGAAAAAGAAGGGGATATCATTGAAATGGAAACAGGAAAACGGATTGGCACTCACAAAGGATATTGGTTTCACACCATCGGACAGCGCAAAGGATTGGGACTAGGTGGAGGACCATGGTTTGTTATCCGCAAAGATATAGACGAGAATATCATTTATGTCTCACACGGTTATGATACAGACAAACAATATGGGACAGACTTTGCCTTGCATGATTTTCATTTCATCACAGAGGACTTATGGAAGGGAGCACCTTCCGCAGATGTTTCTTTCAAGATCCGGCATACAGACACTTTCATGAAAGGAATATTGACACGGGAAGATAACTTGTTCCGAATCCACAGCCACGTCCCCTTACAGGGTATAGCCCCCGGACAGTTCGGTGTGCTGTATGACAAGAATGCGGAAATCTGTGTGGGAAGCGGTGAAATCACTTTATCCTAAATATAATATTCCACCACATCCACAATCCCTGCACGAAGGGCATATTTTGTTGCTTCGTGCACATTGTTCACTTCCAGCTTGCGAAAGATATTTTTGCGGTGAGTCATTACCGTATATACACTTAGGAAACGCTCAGCCGCAATCTCTTTCGTAGTCTTGCCCAATGTCATCAGTTTCAGAATTTCACGCTCCGTGACCGTAAGCGGTGAAACTAACTTATCTTTTTTGTCTTCTTTATGCTGCAACAGCCAGACTGCACGCGTACACATGTATTGTAAATGCTGTTTTGCCTTCCGCAGCCCTTCCTCTATCTCTATCATCGGCGCATCTTTCATCACCACGCTGAATGAAGTTCCGCTAAAAACCATACGCCGGATGAAATCCTCACTCAGATTATCGCTGAACAGAACAAAATGTGCCTCCTTAAACCGTTCCTGCAATATAAGCAAATATTCAGCCGAAGTATCAAACAATGTATAGTCCAACACTGCAACGGCATTGGGATTATCGACAAGAAGTCCGGTTAATTCACTCTGACTGCCGGCTTCCTTTATTGCGGCGAACCCTCCTATCCGACCGGCCACCGTTTTCATACCTTCACGGGTAATATCCTGATTATCGATAAGTAGCAATGTTTTGGCTCAGTTTGAAAATTTGGGGGAATTAGTTAAAATCCCTATCTTTGTC
>CAOYQO010000046.1 GCA_948566455.1 uncultured Phocaeicola sp. | reverse complement strand
ACAGGTTACGAAACACAAACCACAGAGCTCTCAAAAGTGCTGACTCCGCAAACACTGGGGAAAAACTGTAGGAGAAAAATGCCGAGAAGAAAAAAAATCATTTTCTTACATCTCGACGGTTGTTCGGAAACACCATCAACTTCAAGAACCAATACTTACACCCAGACAAAAGCAAAAAACATCTACTTTATCCATCAAGCTACACATATTCCAATCCACAAATAAAAGACAACCTGTTCTATTTAAAGAAGAAAAGTTTTCAGTAGATTTGCACTATATAAAGATATACAATGAAGAAAATAATTATCGCCATCGATTCATTCAAAGGCTGTCTAACTTCAGCAGAAGCAGGAAAAGCTGCCGAAAAAGGTATCAAAAGCATAAATCCTTCCTGCCACACTTCAGTTATTCCCATCGCTGATGGCGGTGAAGGTTTACTGGACGTACTCATCACAGCCACTAAAGGGAAATATATAACCTTATCGGCACATGGACCGCTAATGAAAATGGCAAAAACACATTACGGTCTGTCCGGCAATGGCAGAACAGCTATTATAGAAATGGCTGCCATCAGCGGACTACCTCTCGTACCTATTGAACAAAGAAATCCTATGCTGACAACAACCTTTGGTACAGGAGAATTGATAAAAGACGCATTAAACAAAGGATGCAGAAATTTTATAATCGGTATTGGCGGAAGCGCGACTAATGACGCAGGATTAGGAATGCTACAGGCACTAGGTTTCCGCTTTCTAGACAAATCAGGGCATACCTTAGGTACAGGAGGCCAAATAATGGAAGCCGTGGCAAACATAGACACATCCGGTATTCATCCCGCACTAAGAGAAACACACTTCATGGTAGCATGTGATGTAGCCAACCCTTTCTACGGCCCTGACGGAGCGGCATATATCTTTGCACAACAAAAAGGAGCCGATTCAAATATGGTGCAAAGACTGGATGAAGGCATGCAATCATTAGCCGAAGTTATAAAGAAAACGACAGGAAAAGATATCACGAACTACCCCGGTGCAGGTGCAGCCGGAGGCATGGGTGGTGGACTACTGGCTTTTTTTAACGCAGAGCTAAAACCGGGAACAGAATTATTATTGAAAGCCATCGACTTCTCCGAAAAAATAAAAGGAGCAGACCTCATTATTACGGGCGAGGGAAAAGCAGACCGGCAGACAGCTATGGGAAAAGTACCATACGGAATACTAAAGGAAGCACAAAAAGAACATATTCCCGTTATTGTACTGGCAGGCAGTATAGAAAACCTGCCGGAATTAAACAAAGCGGGATTCAAAGGTATATTCTCTATAGCCCCCGGCCCCATCACCCTGGAGAAGGCAATGGAACCGGAGTTTGCTAAAGAAAATATCACCCGGCTGGTTTCCCAACTCTATTCAGTTATAACTAGCTTCGGCTAATTTGCAAGCCTTTGTCGGACAAAGCCATATCAACGAAACGGGCACAACTGTTGGGTGGGTTCTGAGTAAGAATACTTCGAATACGTATAGCAGCCTCAGGATCTTTAGCCACCATATAAAGATAGCCGCCTCCCCCCGCACCTGGCAATTTATATCCCAGGCAATAATCATCAATCCGGCGAATGATAGTCTCAACTGCCTCGGGATTAGTGCCGGGATCCAACGCTTGGTTCAGCTTCCAGCTTTTACCAACCAAACGCCCCATTTCATCGAAATTCCCACGCTGAATGGCTTCGTACAAGTCAAGAGCATGCCCCTTCATACCGCCAAGTATAGACAAATGCTCTGTGGAGTTGAGGAACATGCTACGCACGATTTCAGCTAAAATTCCTTTGGCTGTACGGGTAATTCCCGTGTAATAAAGCAAATGGCACTTCTGATATTCGCCACCTGTAAACAAATAATCGGGCAACCAGCGCACTAACGGACTCTGATCCATACCTGCATGAGTCTGCAATAATTTCACTCCACGAAGCACACCTCCGTATTGATCTTGCCACCCCCCTCCGGTAGTCAGTAACTGTTCCAAAATAAGCGTACGGTTACATATCTCGTTCTTATCCCAGTTCAGTCCGCAAAAATCAGAGATTGCCCCCAGCACAGTTGATGCAAGAATAGAACTTGTACCCAGACCGGAGCCCGCAGGAATCGCAGAAAGCAGAGTGATTTCCATTCCGGAGCCAAACGCCTTCAACTGCTCTTCCAATGAAACATACGATTCGGTGGAAAAGCCCGGCTGGAAACCTGCCAGCACCAATGCCGCTTTAGGTATAGAGAATGGGGATCCCACTTGCATGAAATCCCTTACCTCCCCGTAAGTTGTAACCACTTCCATAGCGCCTAAGTCTATAGAACGAAGAATTATCTTATACTCCCGACAGGGTTTCACGTAAACTTGTAGAGGAGGCTGCCCGTTCAACTCAATAGCAATATTCACCACATTCCCCCCTTCATTCAAGCAATAAGGTGGAGTATCCGTCCATCCGCCGGCCAGATCAATACGGACCGGACTACGCCCCCAGACAATCTGATCGGAGTACACTGACAAATGCGGTTGCTGCCTCTTGGCTAAAGCCGAAGCAGTAAGTCCGTCGCGCATCAAACGAAAAGCCTCATTCTCATATTCCCGATAAGCCAGCCCCTTAAGCTGCTGCACCCGGGCACGGAACATATTATCACTGATACGTGTCATCAGCGGAGCCGATTCTGATAAAGGCTCAGGCAACGACAGATCATACCGAGCAAATTCTCCAGCAGCATTCTCCAAATTTAGCTGATAAAAGACACTTCGTTCATAATTATGCGCCAATGCCGGCCAATTCTTTATCCGGAAAGCTTCACGCTGTTCTGCCAGACGATAAAGATTAGAATAAGCAGATATATCATCGGCAGATAACTTACGACAGCGTTGCCATATTTCTTTTCCTTGCTGTAATGCCGGTTCAGAGACCATCCAGCGCATAACTGCTCCCAATTCCTCTACAGATGAGCAAACCGGAAACAAACGCGCGGCCTGCAAGTCGTGACCGTTTTCTATTTCTTCCACCGAAATGCCGCGTACAGCACACCACTCACCTACAGACATTCCTTGATAATATGTTTCTTCCTTAGCCAAAGCTCCCTTGAAAGTATCATTGAAGCCGTATGGACGCGCTACATAGCCAGATTCTCCAAAAGGAACCACATCAATACACACACCGGACGGAACCTCTAGGTTCCAATTATTAGCGGGAACCCCTGTTATGATGGTCTGGTGATGGATATTCCATCCTGCTCCTACATAACTGTTCTCTATCCATATTTCCGAATTTTGTGAGGTAAGTTGATAACCTACCTCAGCATTTTGAACAAACATGGCCGGATGCGGTTTTACCTTCTTGTGCATAATCTCCCGCTGGTCGTTTACCAGATTTTGTACTGCCAATGTAGAAGAAATAAGTTCACGACTGGTTCCGTAATGATAAAACTCCCCTCCGGGCAACGGCAGAATAGCCACACTCAGCTTGTTAAGTTCATCGTCCATCATACGCGGGTGCTCTCCCAATGTAAGTCCGAAATCAGAATACATGTCATAATAAGAGAGTTTTCCTTCCTTATAAGATCGTTTTACCAACAGACTAACCGCACGGTCACTTAACAGCCAAATTCCGATATCCATCAGAAAAAGATGGGTTTGCATTAATTTCCCCAATTCCTCCACCGAAGGTTTTTGAAGCATGAAATCAAGCTTATCGGGAGTAGCCCGTGAAGAAACAAAAACACCATGGTTTTTTGCCAGATTAGGATCTACCCATAAACCGTAACACACCACATCCGCATCAGGAATAGTCTGAAGCGGTTGGCCCGCACGGATATAAACATCTCCACTTGCAATCAATGTATGAAGAGAAGACGGAGCTTTCTCCATGATTTGTTCATATAAAGGGAGCTGGAGGGAAAGCAGATTTTGTGACAGCCGTTGTCCTCTGGCCCACCGGAATACAGGAATGGGAGTAAGAATTTTGCCGGATGGCGCATATCCGGGCAAACGACGACTCTGCCCGCCTGCATGAAGTAAAATACGTTTTTCTTTTCCCAGCCAAGTAAGAAAATCGCTGTCAGGAGCTACTTTCTGACAACAAGCCTCCAACAGCCATGCAGTCCCCCCGCCTGATCCTAGCTTACTACCTATAGGATCGGAAGTACAAAACCACTCTGTCTGGTCCGCTTTCTCTATATCATGAAAACATTCCACCAGATTAGGGGGAAGTGATAATAATTTTTTCATAGCACATCTTTGTTTTTATTGCACACAAAGATGCTTATTTTCCCCTAATAAGCCAAAAGATAAGACATGAATTTTAATCAGTAAATTCAAAAACACGCTCATCCAATGACTTCACTTCCTTAAAGCCCGGTTGTGCAACAGGCACACCGAATGGCATCTGCGCTATCAATTTCCAGTCATCAGACAAATTCCAAACTTTACGTACTTCATCATCAATCAGCGGATTATAATGCTGCAAAGACGCCCCCATTCCTGCATCTTCCAGCATGGTCCAGACTGCCAACTGATGCATAGCATCGGTCTGCTCTGCCCAGATAGGGAAATTATCTTTATAAGTGGGGAAACTTTCCTGCAAAGAGCGAACGATAGCCATATCTTCAAAATAGAGAATAGTACCATATCCACAAGCGAAACAGCCATCAATCTTTTCTTCGGTCTTGCCAAATACCTCAGCCGGAACTCGCTTACGCAAGACATTTTTTACAATGTTCCACAACTTTTCATGCGCCTTACCTGTTAATAACACAACACGAGTGGTTTGAGAATTGAAAGCTGAGGGGACAAATTCTACAGCAAAACAAATTAAATCTCTTATTTCTTTATCAGACAATGTCGATTTGTTTTGGATCCGATAAAATGTACGACGGGCTTTCAGAGCCTCCTTAAAACTTTTTGTCATATAAAACAACGTATTTATGGGTTATTATAAATGAAGAACAAACAGGTAACAAAAGAAGTTCACTTTTTTTGCTTTTTTCAATGCAATAACCTATTTTTGTTAGCTAATTATTAACATTAAAAACAACACATTCAATGAAAGATTTTCTAAAATTTACGTTTGCCAGCGTCATCGGCGTCATTCTGGCAGGCGTAGTGTTCACTATACTAGGGATTATCACTCTGGTTGGCATAGTCGCCTCATCGGATACTGAAACGGTGGTGAAAGACAACTCTATCTTCGTACTCGACTTTAAAGGCAGTTTGTCCGAACGTGTACAGGAAAACCCACTCCAACAACTTTTGGGAGAAGAATTTGAAGCATACGGTTTGGATGACATTCTAGCTTCTATCAAGAAGGCAAAAGACAATGACAAAATCAAGGGTATTTATATCCAACCTTCTTATCTGGAAGCATCATACGCTTCCTTAGAGGAAATACGCAATGCATTACTGGATTTCAAAGAAAGCGGCAAATTCATCGTTGCTTATGCAGACCAATATGCACAGGGGATGTATTATCTTTCCAGCGTGGCCGATAAAATAATTATCAATCCGCAAGGAAGTATTGGATGGCACGGAGCAGGCATGCAACCTGTTTTCTTCAAAAATCTGGTTTCCAAACTAGGACTGGAAGTACAGGTATTCAGAGTGGGCACTTACAAATCAGCCGTGGAACCGTTTATTGCTACAGAAATGAGTCCGGCCAACCGCGAACAGATGACCGAATGTCTGGAATCTGTCTGGCATCGTATTCTTGCAGATGTATCCGACTCACGACGCATCCCGACAGATACTCTGAATGCTTATGCTGACCGATATATGGATTTTTGTCAGGCAGAAGAATATATTCAATGCAAACTGGCAGATACCCTGATGTATAAAGATGAGGTTATTTCCTATCTGAAACAATTAAGCGGTCGTGACGAAAACGACAAACTAAACAGTCTTTTCATAGAAGACATGATAAACGTCAAGAAAAATGTGCCCAAAGACAAAAGTGGAAATATAATAGCCGTATATTATGCATACGGCGAGATCCTGGATGCTCCCGGCAGTTCCACAGAAGATTGTATTGATGTACAAAAGATGTGTAAAGACCTGCGCAAATTACGTGATAACGATGACGTAAAAGCTGTTGTATTACGCGTCAACTCACCGGGTGGCAGCGCATACGGTTCAGATCAAATATGGCGTGAAGTAGTAAGACTGAAAGAGAAAAAACCGGTAATCGTTTCTATGGGAGATTATGCTGCATCAGGAGGCTATTACATTTCCTGCGCTGCAAACCGCATTTTCGCTGACCCGACTACGCTGACTGGTTCTATCGGCATATTCGGCATGATGTATTCAGGTGAGAAACTGTTTACTGAAACTTTAGGACTAAATTTTGATGTAGTGAAAACTAATAAAATGGCTGATTTGGGTGCCAGCCTAGGTCCGGTTCTCACCCGCCCGCTAAATGCATCAGAACAAGAATTAATGCAGAACTATGTCAACCGAGGATACAAGCTGTTCGTAAACCGTTGCGCTGAAGGTAGAAAAATGTCTACAGAGGCTATTGAAAAAGTTGCTGAAGGCCGTGTATGGACCGGTGCCATGGCAAAAGACCTTGGTCTGGTAGACGAGCTGGGAGGTATAGACAAAGCATTGAATGCCGCCGCCACCCAAGCCGGTATCGAAAATTACAGTATTATCGGCTATCCTGAAAAAGAAAATATTTTCGCAAGCCTGCTGGGAAATCAGAAAAAACATTATATAAACAGCGAAATTAAAGAATATTTGGGAAGCTATTATAACAGCTTCAAGGCGCTGGAGAACATAAAAGACGCCAACTGTATACAGGCACGTATGCCGTTTGACCCTAATATCCAATAAATTGCACATGGAAGGTAATCTTATCAAGATAAACAAGTGGCTATATCCGGTTTCATGGATTTATGGGACCGGTGTATGGCTGCGTAATAAATTGTTTGACTGGGGAATATACAAAGAACGTAAGTTTGATATCCCGGTCATCTCGGTAGGCAACATCACCGTAGGCGGAACCGGAAAGACCCCCCATACAGAATACCTGATAAGATTATTGCAGAAAGATTACAAAGTAGCCGTACTAAGCCGCGGCTACAAACGCAAATCCAAAGGCTTTGTACTTGCCAGACCGGATACGTCCGTACAGATGATAGGTGACGAACCTTTCCAAATGAAACAGAAGTTTCCGGATATCCATATGGCAGTAGACCGGGACCGTTGTCATGGCATAGAGCAGTTATGCAATAGTCACATCGCCCCTGGAACAGAAGTGATTATTTTGGATGATGCTTTCCAGCACCGATATGTAAAGCCCGGAATAAACATCTTATTAGTAGATTACCACCGACTGATTTGCGAAGACACCTTGCTGCCTGCCGGACGAATGCGCGAACCTGAAAACGGAAAAAGCCGGGCACATATTGTCATTGTCACTAAATGTCCTAAGGACATCACCCCTATGGATTTAAGAGTCTTAAGCAAGCAAATGGAACTTTACCCCTATCAGCAGCTCTACTTCACAACATTAACATACGGCAAGCTGCATCCGTTGTTTACAGCAGGGAATGCAGTTTCATTAAAAGAGATAGAAAAAGACAAGCATATCCTATTGGTGACAGGCATAGCCTCCCCAGCAAAACTCATTCAAGATTTATCACCATACAATGAGCACATTGAGTCACTGGCTTTCAGTGACCACCATGACTTTACAGCAAGAGATATGGAACTGATAAAGAAGCGTTTCATGAAACTTCCGGAAGGTAAACGCATGATTATCACCACTGAAAAAGACTCTGTACGACTAGCAGCCCATCCACTGATGGACGAAATGCTGAAACCTTATATATATATGCTGCCCATTGAGGTAGCCTTTTTACAAGACCAACAAGAACTGTTTAACTCAAATATAACCGACTATGTTAGAAAAAATTCAAGAAACAGCAACTTTTCTTAGAGAAAAGATGCATACCAGTCCCGAAACTGCTATTATATTAGGTACCGGCTTAGGAAGCCTGGTACACGAAATTACCGATAAATACGAGATCAGTTACAAAGATATCCCTAATTTCCCTGTTTCAACCGTAGAGGGACATAGCGGTAAATTGATTTTCGGCAAATTAGGTAATAAAGACATCATGGCTATGCAAGGACGTTTCCACTTCTATGAAGGATACTCCATGAAAGAAGTTACTTTCCCCGTACGGGTGATGCGTGAATTAGGCATCAAAACATTGTTCGTATCCAATGCAGCTGGAGGTACGAATGCAGACTTTGAAATTGGTGATCTGATGATTATCAGAGATCATATCAACTTTTTTCCCGAACATCCGTTGCACGGCAAGAACATTGAATACGGCCCCCGTTTCCCGGATATGAGTGAAGCCTACTCCAAAGAACTGATAGACAAAGCACTGGAGATCGCTAAAGAAAAAGGTATCAAAGTACAACAAGGAGTATATATCGGTACACAGGGACCTACCTTCGAAACTCCGGCAGAATACAAGATGTTCCACATTCTTGGAGCTGACGCCGTAGGTATGTCTACCGTTCCTGAAGTTATTGTAGCAAACCATTGTGGCATCAAAGTGTTTGGAGTATCGGTTATCACCGACCTAGGCGTGGAGGGAAAAATTGTGGAAGTTTCACACGAAGAGGTTCAGAAAGCGGCAGATGAAGCGCAACCGCGCATGACTACCATTATGCGTGAAATGATTAATCGAATTTAAGAACATGCAGGAAATAAACAGAACAGAAATAGCGACCTTAGGTGAGTTCGGCCTCATTAAACATCTAACGAAGGATATCGAGTTAAAAAATCCGGAAACCCAATATGGTGTGGGAGACGATGCAGCCGTATTGGAATTTAAAGATAAAGAGGTATTGGTGACCACAGACTTACTGATGGAAGGGGTACATTTTGATTTGGTTTATACCCCATTGAAACATTTGGGATATAAATCGGCCATCGTAAACTTCTCGGACATTTATGCTATGAATGGTACTCCAAAACAAATCACAGTTTCTATCGCACTGTCCAAACGCTTTTGTATTGAAGATTTAGAACAGTTCTATGATGGGCTAAAACAGGCTTGTGAACTACACCATGTAGATATTGTGGGTGGAGATACAACTTCATCCGTAACCGGGCTCGCCATCAGTATTACTTGCATAGGTGAAGCGGACAAGGACAAAGTGGTTTATCGCAACGGCGCACAAGATACAGACTTGATTTGTGTCAGCGGTGACTTGGGAGGAGCTTATATGGGACTTCAACTTCTAGAGCGTGAAAAGGCTGTTTTCCAAGGAGAAAAAGAAGCAAATCCGGATTTTTCCGGAAAAGAATATATTTTGGAACGTCAGTTAAAGCCTGAAGCACGTAAGGATATCATTGAGAAACTGGCAAAAGCGGGAATCAAGCCCACCGCTATGATGGATATTTCCGACGGCCTTTCTTCGGAACTGCTACATATATGCTCACAAAGCGATACCGGCTGTCGCATTTACGAGGAAAGAATTCCCATTGATTACCAAACGGCTGTAATGGCGGAAGAACTGAATATGAATGTGACAACATGTGCTTTAAATGGTGGTGAGGACTATGAGCTATTATTTACTGTACCTTTAACAGAGCATGAACGAGTTTCGGCTATAGAGGGTATAAAAGTGATTGGTCACATCACCAAACCGGAGCTGGGATGTGCCCTGATTACCCGTGACGGACAAGAGTTTGAGCTGAAAGCGCAAGGTTGGAATCCACTAAAAGAAAAATAATTTTAATTAAACAACACTGATAATAAGCACCTTATGTTTTTATCAGTGTTTTTTTTTAGAAATAGTTTGTAGTTTAAAAAAGTTTCACTACCTTTGCAACCGCAAACAAGAAATAATGGTGCCATAGCTCAGTTGGTAGAGCAAAGGACTGAAAATCCTTGTGTCCCCGGTTCGATTCCTGGTGGCACCACTTTTTAAGAAAGCAAAACGATGTAAATCCCTGAATTTCAAAGAAGTTCAGGGATTTTTCTTTTCCAAGAATAGGCAAAATTAGTGGGACTAAAGCAAACTGTACGTCCTTATTCGGGGGACGGTTTTAGAAAGCCCCGAATGTTCCACTACTCAATAGTTACTTCATTCTTTTACAGCACGTTGCGCTATTTTACATAACAGAGTCCTCGGTTCGATTTCCTAACTTTGTATGGCTCAGTTGTAATTCTTGGGGGATTACCCTTTGCAACTTCCCCTTTATGCAT
>CAOYQO010000045.1 GCA_948566455.1 uncultured Phocaeicola sp. | reverse complement strand
CAAAAATATAAGAATGAAAAAAGGGCGACAAGATAGAATCGCGGAGACGCTTACGAGACGCTTACCGTTGAAACGGGAGTGAGGGGAAGCGGTTCCATTTTTAACCGCTTGATTGACTGTGTGTTTTAAATAAGATGAAAGGATGAATGGAGAAGGAAGAACATCGGTTTAGTGAGGGAGTAATGTACGCTGAACATGATAGGCATGTACGCTGAAACATGCTGACCTTTTTTTAAAACATGCTGACCTTTTTTAAAAAGGTGCTGATGTTTTCTAAAAACATGAAGACATATTCAACAACATCAGTAACGTAAGCTTGCAACATACGTTGGCATCGGGCTACATATACGCAAGCATAAGCCAACACATACTTATGTGTATCAAGTTCCGCAATATCTTGTTACAAGGTTTACCCAATCTTGCATCAAGTTCCATTGGATTTTGCGCCAGGATTCGCCATACTGTCCTCCCCCTTTTTGACACATTGTACAAAATATAAAGTCATAGAAGCTTTTAATTAAAAAATAAGATAAAGTCCTTTCAACAAAATAATTATTATATTTGTTTCATATCCAAACAATAACATAAAAGATACATATATGAAAAAGATTATTTTATTAGTATTCGTCACCTTGTTTTGCTGCGTAGGCTACTCACAAGCACAAACAACAAAAAAAATGACTCGTCAGGAAAAGAAAGAGGCGCAAAAAGCTATGGAACAAGCCTTGTTCGAAGAAGCCAGACAAGCTATAGAAAATAAAGCGTTCACACTGGAAGCTGACCGGGTTATATTTAAAAGAGGAAGAAATGCCTTTGTTTCTTCTAATACCAATTTTGTAATGGTAGACGGTGATAAATCATCCGTGCAGGTAGCATTCAACATTCCTGCCAGCGGTCCTAACGGATTAGGAGGTGTCACTGTAGACGGCAATGTTTCCGGTTACAAGATCAAAACCGACAAGAAAGGAAGCATATATCTGACAATGAGCGTAATGGGTGTAGGTATATCTGCTCAGGTAAGTATAACATTACCTTATGGAAGCAACAATGCCACCGTAGATATACGCCCCAACTTCAATTCCAACCGTCTGACTTTATCCGGTGAAATACTACCGCTTGACAAGTCAAATATATTTAAAGGAAGGTCTTTCTAATCACTTTATAGTTCATAGAAAATAAGCCCCGGAAATTTTGTTAAAGCAGATTTCCAGGGCTGTTCTTTTCTCATTCATTCCTCTTCACACCTTTAATTTCAGCTCCTCCAAAACACACTTCAGCAACCGGTTTTTCCGTTTCAGTAATAAATTACTACCTGTTTATGACAAAGCTTATTATATTTATACCGGATTTCAATAGGAAAACAACATAAAATAAAAAAGTAGGTATTATGAGAAAAGTTGTAATATTAACATTAGTAACCTTGTTTACCTGCGTAGAATACTCACAGGCACAAACAACAGAAAAGGAAATGACACGTCAGGAAAAAAAAGCGGCTCAGGAAGCTTTGGACAAAATGTTATTTCAGGAAGCCAAAGAGGCAATAGACAACCAAACCTTTGTACTGGAAGCGGACAGAGTTTACTTTAAATACGGAACCTCCGCTTTCGTTTCATCCAACACCAACTTTGTAGGACTGGACGGTGACAAGGCCGTGGTGCAAGTAGCATTCAATGTACCTTTCAGCGGTCCGAACGGACTAGGAGGTATTACCGTAGACGGTAATGCTTCGAACTATAAAGTAAAAACCGACAAAAAAGGTAATATTCATGTCAGTATGAACGTGATGGGAATCGGAATCTCAGCCCAAGTAAACATTGACATACCTTATGGAAGCAACAATGCGACTGTAGATATTCTTCCGAACTTTAATTCCAGCCACATGACTTTATCCGGTCAAATATTGCCATTAAAGAAAGCCAATGTGTTTAAAGGACGCTCACTATAAACTACTTAACTAAAATTATAGGAATATGAAGAAGCTACTATTTCCACTATTCATGCTTGCCATGATAGTTACTTCGTGCGAGAAAGATCCGGATATGAATAAACTGGATAGTGACTACAGCGTTTACACTGATTATGACAACAGTGCACATTTCAATGAGTTTTCCACCTATTACCTGCCAGATAGCATTCTGGTTCCGGACAACAGCCTGAAAGCCAATTATTGGAAAGATGAAAATGCCCAAAACATTATCAGTGCAGTGGCCCATGAAATGGAACAGAAAGGCTATGTACGGACGGAAGATAAAGAAAAAGCCAATGTAGGCATTCAGTTGTCATACGCCCAACAAAGAATACAAATGACCACAGGAGGATGGTATGGCGGCTGGTGGGATGCCGGATTCTGGGGGCCCTACTGGGGAGGAGGATGGTATTATCCTTATCCGGTAACTTACAGCTATGACACAGGAACCCTGATTATGGAGATGGTTGATTTAAGACAACCTGCCGATAAGTCCAACCAGAACAAACTGCCTGTCATCTGGCATGCCTATGCGTCAGGACTGCTATACGGAAACTCCCATTTCAATATGCAGTTGACATTAAATGCCGTCAATCAGGCATTTGCACAATCTCCTTATCTGTCAAACAAACAATAAAACCGGAAAATCATGAAAACGAAAATATTAAAACACAGAGTTCCCAAACGTATCCTCATCGGAATGTTACTAGTTCTCTTTTGTTTCACAAGTAAAGCACAGACCTGGGAAAATGTACATTTTAACGTAGACTGGCAGATGAATGTGCCGTTGAACAGCAACTTTGCCTGTAGATACTAATTGAAAAGTGCGCTGTATTCTAATTGAAAAGAGCTCCATCCATAACTTGTTACAAAATTACTATAAATCTCTGGAATAACCTCGAAAAACGGGAGAAATGGCACTAAATGGCTTAATATCAATACAGTTAGGGTGTCAGATGATGCCAAGCCTAAAATGCTTAAAAAGCAAAGAAAAGCAGAACTAAGCAGGAGAACGGTTTGCAAATCATTACCCGCTGAAAGGTGATTTTTAACACATGGCACTGATATTTTCTCCGTATGGCTGTAATTGGCTTACATGGTCTAACTCGTTGATATATAACTTTGCAAACAAAAAAACGAGTATGGCAAGAAGTACATTCAAAGTGCTGTTCTACGTGAACGGCAGCAAGGAGAAAGACGGCATTGTCCCCATCATGGGACGGGTCACAATCAACGGGACTGTGGCGCAGTTCAGTTGCAAACGGAACATTCTGAAAACGCTTTGGGATGCGAAAGGTAACCGAGCCAAAGGCAAGAGTGTTGAAGCACGGAACATCAACCACGCTTTGGACAATATCAAGGCGCAAATTATCAAGCACTACCAGCGCATATCAGACCGTGAGGCATACGTTACAGCTGAAATGGTGCGCAACGCCTATCAAGGTATCGGCAGCGAGTATGAAACACTGCTGAAAGCGTTTGATAAGGAGAATGAGACTTTCAAGAAACGTGTGGGCAAAGACAGGGTGCTGGCTACCTATCGGGCACGGGTTAGGGCGAGAAACCATGTAGCCGCATTTATCAAGTCGCTCTACAGGCGCAGCGATATGTCGATGTTGGAACTTACCCCCGACTTCATCAAGGAGTTTGCCGCATACCTCTCAACGGAAGCAGGATTGCAAAACGGTTCTATATGGGCAAACTGTATGTGGCTGAAAGGCGTGGTCATGAAAGCGCACTATAACGGGCTGATACCACGCAATCCTTTCGCACAATTCCATATCAGCCCCAATGTAAAGGAACGGGAATATCTGACGGAAGATGAACTGAAAGCGGTGATGACACACGAGTTTGCAGACAGCAAACTCGCATACATCCGTGACATCTTCGTCTTTGCCAGCTTCACCGCCCTCTCGTTCGTGGATATTCAGGAACTGACCTATGATGATATTGTAGAGGTGAATGGTGAAAAATGGATATTGTCAAAGCGACACAAGACCAAAGTACCGTTCCAAGTGAAGCTGCTTGATATTCCATTGCAGATTATCGAGCGTTACAGACCGCAGCAGGAAAACAACCTTGTGTTTCCCAATCTCAACTATTGGTCGGTGTGCAAACCGCTGAAAAAGATGATAAAGGAATGCGGTATAACCAAGTCAATCAGCTTCCATTGCTCAAGGCATGGCTTCGCAACGTTGGCCCTGAGTAAGGGTATGCCAATCGAAAGCGTAAGCCGTGTTTTGGGGCATACAAATATCGTCACGACCCAGCTCTACGCAAAAATCACCATACAGAAGATAGATGATGACCTCACGAAATTTGGGAACAAACTCAATCAGTCGTTTAACAACATATCAATGGGATGAATATGAAGAGATGTATCATAACAATGGATGAATACGGCAACATTATCATGCCGGAGAATGTCGCTGACATTTGGGTTAGCGAACCGGAACTGGTGGAGTTGTTCGGGGTGATAGCCCCGACACTCCGAGCAGCCATCAGAGCCGTATATAAAAGCGGTGTCTTGAAAGATTACGAGGTACAGAAGTATGTCCGATTGGAGAACGGTTATCATGCCGATGTATTCGGTTTCCCGATGGTGGTCGCACTCGCTTTCCGTATCAATACTTTTGGCGCGGAACAAGTGCGCAATGTCATTTTTGAAAGGGTGTACTTGCGAAAAGAGAAAACAAACATTTTCTTTTCGCTGGGTGTGAACAGTATGGAAGTATCTAAGTATCAGGCATAAAATACGCCAATATGACGACATAAAGTAGTGAGACCATTGCGTATTCCCATTGCCAACAATCTATTTATATGGATAAATAAATGGGTGTATTGCCATTCATGTGAATGAATACGATAAGTCCGAAGAAACAGCCGTTGAAGTGGCACTTCTTCGGGCTTTGTCTATATACCTCCGAGCCAAATACAAAAAAATTATACGTGAGTCATACATGAGTCATATATCCGTCTTGTACGAATTGCCGAGTTTTGCACTGATTAAACTGAAATGAAGTGCTTATGAAACAAGAAAACATCGCAAGGGAGGAGTTTATCCGAGTGGGTACAACCCTCTACAAATTGGTGAACCAGCCCCGTCTGGACGGCGGCTATGTGAAGAAACGCATCGTGTGGAACAACGAGACACTCCGGCAGGATTACGGCAAACATTTTCTTGCCACCGTGCCGAAGTATGACGGCTTCTGCACCGTACCCGAACACGTCTGCTATCAGCCCGTGGTCGGCAAGTTCCTCAACCTCTATGAGCCGATATCCCACAAACCAAAAGAGGGGGATTTCCCACACATCCAAACTTTGGTACGGCACATCTTCGGAGAGCAATACGAGTTGGGGATGGACTATCTGCAACTATTGTATTTGCAACCCATACAGAAGCTGCCCATCCTGCTGTTGGTATCTGAGGAACGAAACACGGGCAAAAGTACTTTCTTGAACTTCCTGAAAGCCCTGTTTCAGAACAACGTGACATTTAACACCAACGAGGATTTCCGCAGCCAGTTCAATTCCGACTGGGCAGGAAAACTCCTTATCATGGTGGACGAGGTGCTGTTGAGCCGCAGGGAGGACAGCGAGCGGTTGAAGAACCTGAGCACGACACTCTCCTACAAGGTGGAAGCCAAAGGCAAAGACCGTGACGAGATAGCCTTCTTCGCCAAGTTCGTGCTGTGTTCCAACAACGAGTACCTGCCTGTCATCATTGATGCAGGGGAAACACGCTATTGGGTACGCAAAATAGACCGTTTGCAGTCGGATGATACCGACTTCCTGCAAAAACTGAAAGCGGAAATTCCGGCTTTTCTTTATCATCTGCAACACAGAAGTCTATCCACCGAAAAGAAAAGCCGTATGTGGTTTGCCTCCTCGCTGCTGCATACCGAAGCCTTGCAGCGCATCATCCGCAGCAACCGCAACAGATTTGAAACCGAGATGTACGAGCTTATACTTGACATCATGGCAAATATGAGTGTTGATACATTTTCGTTCTGCCCCGATGACATTCTCGTTCTTTTGGCGAACTCGTATGTCAAGGCGGAGAGATACCAAGTGCGGAGGGTATTGCAGGAGTGCTGGAAGTTGAAACCTGCCCATAACACCCTCACATATACCACCTATCAAGTGGACTACAACCGTGAATGCCGTTACTCCCCTGTTCGGAAAACCGGACGATTTTACACCGTAACGAAAGTGTTTTTGGAAACACTATGATTCTTTTTTTGATGAATTGATGAATAAGAATATAATAGTGTTGAATACCAGTAGAATACGCCATCATCAAATCTTAATCGAGAATAAGGTGCTGATGAAAAGAGAAAATAGTACGGACAGACCATACCGACATCACAAATGATGATTTTTCTTTTCGCAAGCAGTTTGATGAATGTATGATGAGGGCGTATGGTGCTATACATCAACAGGTTAAATATCACAATCATCAAAACATCGTTTTATCAACCATCATCAAATCCGTAGGAATATACATTATGACCATACAGGAAGCAAAACAAATCAGCATCGCAGACTATCTGCAAAGTATGGGCTATTCGCCCGTGAAACAGCAGGGGAACAGCCTTTGGTACAAATCACCTTTCCGGCAGGAAACGGAAGCGTCATTCAAGGTAAATACCAACCGTAATTTGTGGTTCGACTACGGGTTGGGCAAAGGGGGCAACATCATCGCACTGGCTCAGGAACTCTATTTTTCGGACCATGTGTCTTATCTGCTCCGTAAGATAGCGGAACAGGCTCCACACGTCCGTCCCGTTTCTTTTTCCTTTCGCCAACAGGCATCCGAGCCATCCTTCCAACAGTTGGAGGTCAGGGAACTCACGCATCCGGTATTGCTCCACTACTTGCAGGAGCGTGGAATAGATACCGCACTGGCGAAACCGGAATGCAAGGAACTGCACTTCGTCCATAACGGCAAGCCTTATTTCGCCATCGGCTTCCCGAATGTGGCAGGAGGGTACGAGGTGCGCAACCAATTCTTCAAGGGTTGCATTGCACCGAAAGACATCAGCCATATCCGACAGTCAGGAGAACCGAGGGAAAAATGTCTGGTATTCGAGGGCATGACGGACTATCTATCTTTCCTCACGCTCCGCACGAGGAACTGCCCGACCATGCCCAACCTTGACGGGCAGGATTATGTCATTCTCAACTCCACCGCCAACGTACCGAAAGCCATTGACGTGCTGCATAAGTATGAGCGCATCCACTGCCTGCTCGACAATGACAAGGCTGGGAGAAATGCGTACCAAGAGCTGGCAATCGAGTTTGACGGATGCATCCGAGATTTCTCGCACAACTATCACGGGCATAAAGACCTGAACGATTTTCTGTGCGGCAAGCGGCAGAATTTAACCGTTAATCCACCTCCCCGAAACATCGTTAAACCGAAGAAAAAAGGGTTCGGATTATAAAGCATCAAACGAGAAAAAACGGGAGTTGCTCAAAATTGATTCGGTTAGAATCGTGGGGTAGCAAGTTTGTGTTTCGGGACACCCGAAACCGCTTGCCACCCGTCCCCCGAATATCAGGGGGCGGCATCCCGTTGGTCTATTCATTAACTATACTGACAATACTTAGAAATGGAACATAAGGAAGACAAGAAACACAACAAAGGCGGTCGCCCGAAGAAAGGGGCAACCGAGAAACTGACATACCGTGTGGCGGTGAAGCTGGCGGCTGCCGACTACTTCCGTCTGATGACACGGGCGTATGAAGCCGGAGTGTCATCGAGCGAATACATGAGGGAGTGTTTCCGAAACGGTCATGTGAAGGGACGGCTGTCGGAGGAACATGCCGCCCATGTGCGTAACCTGTGCGGCATGGCTAACAACCTGAACCAGCTTGCACGCAAGGCGAATGCAGGGGGCTTCTATGAGGAACGTGACGACTGCAAGGTTGCAGTGGCAAGAATCCATGAACTCTTAACCAAGATAGGGATATGATGGCGAAAATCGTACATGGCAGCAATTTCAAGGGTGTGGTGGACTACATCCTTGACAAGAACAAGGGAGTGCAGTTAGTGGCTCATGAGGGCTTGTTCATGGAAAACAAGGATACCATCGCAATGAGTTTCAACATCCAGTCGCAGATGAACGTCAAGGTGGCGAAGCCTGTCGGACACATCGCCCTGAGTTTCTCCAAAGAGGACGAACCTCGGCTAACAAACCGTGTTATGGCAGGGATAGCACTTGAATACATGGAGAAGATGGGCATGCGTGACACGCAGTTCTTCATCGCCCGCCACTTCGACAAGGAGCATCCGCACGTGCATATCGCCTTCAACCGCATAGGCAATGACGGTAGTACAATATCGGACAGAAACGAACGGTTGCGCAGCACCCGTATCTGCAAGGAACTTACCTTGAAATACGGTCTGCATATGGCTGGTGGCAAGGATAATGTCAAGCGTAACCGGCTGAAAGAGCCTGACAGGACGAAGTACAGGCTGTACGACATCCTGAAAACGGAAGTCGGCAGGTGCGGCAACTGGGACGTGCTTGTCGCCAACCTGCACCGTCAGGGTGTGAAAGTTCGCTTCAAGCACAAGGGGCAGACGGACGAGGTGCAGGGCGTGGTCTTCACCATGAACGGCTACCACTTCAACGGCTCCAAAGTGGACAGGCGTTTCAGTTACTCCAAGATTGATGCAGCCTTGCAGCATAACAGGAATGTGGAACGTACGAACAACACCTATACAGCAGATACGCCAAGCGCATCTGCCGACCCTGCAAGAGGTGAACTTTTCAGCGGTTCATTGGGATTGCTGAACGATAACGGCTTATCCTGCAACGCTGCCGATGCGGAAGCCAATCAGGAGATGGCGGAGATATTGCGCAGGAAGAAGAAACGTAAACGGGGAATGAGATTGTAAAAATATATCCCTAAGTCACATTAACTTACCTTTATGAGACATTTCAAAATGTCTCATAAAGGTAAGTTGCATATATTAAGCCATTCCTAAAAATTTACTCATACGGTCAATACATTTTTTCTTTTGGCTGAGATTGGGATGCACATACAAATTGAGTGTTGTCGCCACATTCGAGTGACCAAGTATAACACTGACGGTTTTATAATCACATTGACTTTCAATACATCTGGTCGCAAATGTATGGCGAAGTCCATGAAAAACCAAATGAGGAATATTAAGCCGTTTTAGCAATCTGCTAAAATAATCACGGTAAGAGCGTGGCTCCTTGGATTGAGTGGAGGTTCCTACTACATATGGAGATTGTGATTGTTTTCTAACCGTTTTCAAGGACTGAAATAGTTGTTTTGAAATAGGAATTTCACGACAAGAGTTCTTCGTTTTAGGAGATGTGTGAATCCTTTCAGTCGTTTTCAACTCGCAATTGTATATTCTGCCAACCGTATGTCTTACAGTAATTATTCTCTGTGTAAAATCTACGTCCTCCCATTGTAAAGCACACACTTCACCAATTCTCATTCCCGTACAAAGGGCTAACAATACACCTATATTTTGCTGTGTAGGTTGTTCTATCAAGTGATTCATCAGTATCCGTTGATGATTCAAGGATAAGGTAGGCAATAATTTCTTTTCCGTATCAGTGGGATATTCGATTTCCCATTCCTCAAAATGGAAAATCCCGTGCTTATTCCCATACTTAACAATGGACTTGAGCACTGCTACCATATCCCTGACGGTTTTCCTTGCTAATCCCGATGCACATTTGTCTATTACAAACTGCTGTACATCACATTCTGCTATTGTTTCCATTGTGCCAAACCATGGCAACAAATGAGTTTGCAATGTAAGCAGATAAGCGCACATCGTGGAGTGTTTCACTATAGGGCGTTTTGCATCACACCATATCTTGGAAACATCTTGAAATGTTTTTTTCTTATTCATAATTTTGAGAGAATTAAAAATATAACTCTCTCAAAATAACATACATTTATCTATTTCCCTTTGAACGGTTATGAGTTTTGCAAAGCATTTCACAATTTTCTATATTAGTTGCCCCACCATTGCTCCATGCTGTCACATGGTCGGCATCCATTTCTGACAGTTTGTAAATGCGGGTCTTATTGGCATTATTCCCTGAAGCACAAAGTGGGCAGTTGGAAACACCCTGTTTCTCTGCCATCTCGGTTTGACGTTTGTAAGCTGTTCTTTTTGTCGATTCTTCAAATATACGAATGTCAAGTAGTTTCTTGTCCATTTCTCCGCCTAACACATATTCATAAATGTTACGGGGGCATTTTACGCTTTCATCTGCCTGTAGGACTTTTACTCTTTCTGTAACATGGTCAATACTATAAGGAGTGGTATGATATGTTTCATATAACCGTCCCCATTCCAAGCCGCACATATCTCGTTCAACCATTGTGAATGTGGCAGATGTCCAATCAATAACTGAGCGGAAATAACATTCCAACTCACCAGTGGAGGTATCATGACGATGCTGACTCATATAAGCATCTACACTCATTCCTTTGCTGTCGCAAATCCATTTAAGAGCTTCCGCCAAATAATCTTGTCGTTTCACATCCCCCTTGATATAATGACTCCATTTTTGAATTTCCGCATTTTGAGAATTGCTGAATACTCGTTTGGCAGCATTCACGAACTCGCCTGAATAGATGGCATTTAGCAACTCTTGTTCCTTGAGCGGAATACCTACAATGTTGATGGTCTTGAACCACTCCTTAATTTCTTTTTCTTCACCCTCGCATTCATAAACGAGCAGAGGAGATTGCATAATCTTTTGTTGCTGTTCTTCGGGCAATCCCGAAAAATATTGCACATTATCTGATTCGTCCTTAATGGCGAATTTTCCTGTAACAAATCGACCGATAGAGGTAATACGCTGTTGCCCATCAAGCACCTCAAATCGCCCATTTGCTGTACGGTTGAAATAGATTAGCCCAATTGGATAGCCCTTTAGCAGTGATTCTATCACAGCCACATCCCGTTTTCCGTCATTGTAAATGTAATGGCGTTGATACTCGGGTTGGATAGTAAGTTGTCCGTTCAATCCGAACAAACCTTTGCCCTCCAACTCATTATAAGTAAATCCTTTGCAAATGTCTGCAACTGTCCATTCTTTATGTAATGTTGTATTCATGATATTTTAGTTTTAAGTTGAAATCTTAGGG
>CAOYQO010000044.1 GCA_948566455.1 uncultured Phocaeicola sp. | reverse complement strand
GAAAGTCTGGGCTTTGTGCATAAAAAAGGTTGTGCCAGAGTTTTGACACAACCTCTTTTTAATTTCTGTATATTGTTATTCTTTCTTTTCGAGTGAGAACCCTAGCATCATGCCATCGTAGCTGTTTGCCAGAGAGCTGATTGTTTTTAGTGTTGCATTGCTGCTTTTGCTGGAAAGGAAAGTAATAAGCTTTAAAAGTTTATCAGATTCGAACAGCAAATCCATATTGCTTGATGTGCAATTAACTTTGGCATTCATGTTTATCAGTTTAACGAACTTCATGGCTACATGTTTTTCGGTAGCATCGTATGTATAGGTACCCTTCAAAGTTTTGGCTCCCAATTTGACGTTGAATGTACTGTCGGCCGCAAAGGTAAAGCTCATTTGTCCGGGTTTGATGCCTACTTTACTTAATTGCTCGTCGAGCTTGGCTTCTGCCGTAGTAGCGGCTACTGTACCACCGGCTTTCATTAACAAATTATCTGATTCAAATTCGATAGCAGAACCAGTATAGGACCATGTTCCTGTCATATCAACGGTATTTTTACCAGTAACGGCACTAACTACCTTTTCTACGTTTTCTTTATTGAATAAATCTTTTAGCGACTGTGCCTGACTATTGGCAGACACCAGAAGCAAAGTGACAATAAATGCCACTGAAAATACACTCTTTTTCATATAACTATTATTTTATTTGGTATTCAATTCTTTATTAATACTCTCTATATAATCTAATAACTCTTTTTTGCCCATTCTGTTCTCAGAAGAGGTCACAAAATATGGGGGAAGTTCTTCCCATTGCTCTTTTAGTTTTTTCAGATACTGCTGGATATTGCTGTTCAATCTGCCTCCTTTCAGCTTATCGCCTTTGGTAAAGACGATGGAGAAGGGGATTCCATGTTCGCCCAACCATCCCATGAATTCGATGTCGATGACTTGTGGATCGAGCCGTGAGTCGATAAGCACAAAGAGATTTGTCATCTGTTCACGTTCCAGAATATAATCTTCAATGATGCGCTGTATCTGTGATTTTCCTTTTTGTCCGCGTCTGGCGTAGCCGTAACCGGGCAGATCGACTATATACCAACTTTTATTAATAAGGAAGTGGTTGATAAGCATTGTTTTTCCCGGAGTGGCGGAAGTCATAGCAAGTCCTTTACGGCCTGTCATCATATTGATGAGGCTGGATTTCCCAACGTTGGAACGTCCGATAAAAGCATATTCGGGAAATATTCCGGGGGGACATTTTTTAACGTCTGTATTACTAATGACGAATTCGGCGCTTGTAATCTCCATTTTTCTTGTCAATTTTAGAAAGTTTCTTACTCTTTTTATCTGTGTGGAGAATGTTTTTAAAAAACTCTCCCAACGTTTTTAAAGAATATGGCGGACGTTTTTTAAAAACGTTGCCTTTATTCTTTAAAAACGTTATGCCCCCTTCCAAGAGCTACTTATGAGCGGTGATACGTAAATGTTTACACTCCTTACAGGCTGTTTCTCTTTTTTTACGTGTGCAAAGGTAGCACTTATTTCAAAATTCCGTGTTCAGAATACGGAATTCTGATAATCTTTTGAGAAGATAAGCTGCATTTTGGCATAACTTTTTCATGCTTGCATGAAAGTTCTGTACTCAATTTGCATTATCTTTGTCGCCAATAGTTGATTTTTAAGTATGAATGGACAATTTTCCTCGATATTATTGGAGAAGGCAGTGAGTGAATTTGCCAAATTGCCCGGAGTGGGACGAAAGACGGCTATGCGCTTGGTGTTGCATCTTTTGAGACAGGATACGGCGGTAGTGGAGGCTTTTGGCAATGCCATTGTTACGCTGAAGCACGAAGTGAAATATTGTAAAGTCTGCCACAATATATCGGATACCGAGACTTGCCGTATCTGTGCTAATCCACAGCGAGATGATTCTACTGTGTGCGTTGTGGAAAATATCCGTGATGTCATGGCAGTGGAGGCTACACAGCAATTTCGTGGACTTTACCATGTGTTGGGTGGCGTCATTTCACCAATGGATGGGGTGGGACCAGGCGATTTACAAATAGAAAGCCTTGTGCAGCGTGTATCTGCAGGTGGAATAAAAGAAGTTATCCTGGCACTTAGTACCACAATGGAGGGTGATACAACCAATTTTTATATTTACCGTAAATTGGAGAAACTGGGTGTGAAGTTGAGTGTCATAGCCCGTGGTATTTCTGTTGGTGATGAACTGGAATATGCTGATGAGGTGACATTGGGACGTAGTATTGTGAATCGAACTCCTTTTTCCGGAACAAATTGAATTATTAGTTATTAAGTTATTAGCACATGGAAAATCAAATAAAACACGTGGCAGCTCGTTTAAAAGTTATATTTATCAGCTTTTGGTTGCTGCCGGTTCTGTTAATAATAGTAGGTGAAACTGGTGGGGAATGGGTAGGCATGTACGCTGCTGATGTACGTGCTACTTATTTTGCTGAAACTTTGGTTATTTTGCTGGCAGCTATCTGTGTGCCTGTGTCCTTAAAATTATTTGCATGGGTGCTTACGCGCAAGATCGACAAGGTTAGTTTGCCCGAAGCCTTACATTTGTATTCTTTCTGGAGTAAAATTCGCATTATACTTTTAATGTTACCGGTGTTGGCGGGTTTTGCTGTTTATTATCTCATGTTGAGTAATAAAGGAATTCTTTGTGCTTTTATTGCTCTAACGGCTTCATTGTTTTGTTTGCCCGGTGAGGGACGCTTGCGTAAGGAATTGCATATTAATAAAGAAGAGGAAGCATGAAACTCTCCGTTGTCATAGTCAATTATAATGTTAAGTATTACCTGGAACAGTGTCTTTGTTCCTTATACAGGGCTATTGACAATCTTTCAGCCGAGATTCTGGTAGTGGATAATGCCTCTATGGACGATTCTGAAGCATATATCACTGAGCGTTTTCCGAATATCACCTATATCTATAATAAAGAAAATCTGGGCTTTGCCCGTGCCAATAACCAAGTAATTCGTGAGTCGAAAGGGGAGTATGTGCTACTGCTGAATCCTGACACTGTATTGTCGGAACAGACATTGGAAGAGGCAATACCTTTTATGGATGCTCATCCTGAAGCCGGGGCTGCCGGTGTGAAAATGATAACGCATGACGGACGCTTTTTGAGGGAATCTAAACGTGGATATCCTACTTTGGCGGCAACTTTTGGTAAATTGTCCGGTTTGGGACGATTGTTTCCACACTCTAAAAGTTTGGGTGGTTATTATTGTACTGCTTTGGATATGAATGGCGTTCATCAGGTGGAAGTACTGGCGGGTGCATTTATGTTGCTTCGTCGTTCAGCATTAGATAAGACCGGATTACTGGATGAAGATTTCTTCATGTATGGTGAGGATATTGACCTGTCTTGCCGGATAGAAGAAGCAGGATATAAAAATTATTATTTGCCCTGTCCGATATTGCATTATAAGGGAGAAAGTACATCGAAGGACACTTACCGTCATGTGCGTGTATTTTGTAAGGCAATGGATATTTTCTTTTGTAAACATGGTGAACGTTATGGTGTTATAGGATGTTGGCTGGTGCGTGCGGGTATTCATCTACAGATGTATGTTCGCTTGTTTGTACTTTTTGTGCAGCGTTTGTTTCGTTTTCCGGTAAAAGAGACAAAAATCTCTTTCCAGAAAGGACAACGTTTTCCTCGTTTTCTCATATTTGGCGAAGAAGCAACCATTCATAGCTTGCGCGTACTTTTAAAGCGTAACGGATTAGGTGGAAAGCATCACTTTATTGTATCCAACGAAATGTCTGCTGTAGATGGTCATGGAAGTTCATTTATTTCACTGAAAGGTTTCACGCATGTAGTATATGATTGCCGTGCCTTTTCTTTTTCAGCTATTATTCGCTTGCTGTCCCATCATCACAAAATGGGATTGAGCCTTGGTATTTATAACCCGGAGAGTCGCGTATTGGTGACTCCTGATAAATGTTACATCTGAATGAAACATACCTATTTTATAAATGACCGTATTCGTCTTCGTGCTATGGAGCCAGAAGATCTGGAACTTATTTGTGAGATGGAAAATGATCCTCAACAGTGGGATATCAGCAACTTTACAGTACCCTATTCGCGCTATGTTATGAAGCAATACATGGAGAACTCACAATGTGATATGTTTGCTGATAAACAACTGCGTATGATGATTGTGCGTCTTGAAGACGGTCTGACAATTGGCACGGTTGATATAACAGACTTTTCTCCTATGCACGCGCGTGGAGAAGTGGGTATCGTGATCAGGAAAGAGTTTCGCGGAGCAGGCTATGCAAAGGATGCATTAACATTGCTTTGCGAATATGCTTTTGATTTTCTGCGTATGCGACAACTATTCGTTCACATCGCTACAGATAATGAAGCAAGTATGCGCCTGTTTACTTCATGTGGCTTTGTTTCTTGCGGATTATTAAAAGACTGGCTATGTATCGAGGGATGTTTCAAAGATGTTGCATTATTGCAGCGTATCCGGAATGATTAATTTAGTGTAGGAATTTGTGGAAAGCGTGACCATATTTCATACTTGCCTCCCAGCTGTCCCAATACGTTTTTCCATAATTCTGCACTTCCTTTTTCATTCATAAGGGAGGCGATGCTTGTTGATCCTATCAGCCAGGTATTTTCTTCTATTTCCTGGCATAATTGATCATGTTCCCAACCGGAATAGCCCAGGAAGAAACGTATCTTTCCGTCGATATCATTACCTTGCAAAATATAACGGCGAATGGCATCGAAGTCTCCATTCAGATAAACTCCTTTTCCTATTTGCAACGAATCTTCCACATCTTTCAGAGTGTGAAGATAAAACAATGTGTCGGTGCTTAATGGGCCACCTTTATAGATCGGTATATTGCTTATATCCTTAAATTCTTTCAATACATCATTTAGGCTTAAAGGAAGTGGTTTATTGAGTACCAACCCCATTGTACCATCTGTAGAGTGGTCTACCAACAAAATAACGGAACGTCCAAACATCTCATCATAGAGAAAAGGCTCAGATATCAACACTTTGCCACGTGAGGGGACCACATGGTTTGTTTCTATTTTAAATATGTCCGCATTAGTATCCATGCCCCTAATATACATACAAATCCTCGAAAAACAAATATTATTGTTCTTTTTTCACTGATAGATATTACTTATATGTTATATAACAGGTTTTAATTGAAAAAGAAATTGGTTACATTTGCAGATTGTTATTTCTTTATTGCAAATTATGAAATTTACTATCTATAGTTATATCTGTTTTTTGTTTTTTAGTTATTTTTTTTTACGCAGTAGTTCTTGCTATGCTTTTGTTGCAAACGACATAGACAGTCGTTTGATGGTAATCTTGGCACAGAAAACTCTTACAGGATGCGTTGTAGGTGAGGATGGTGTGCCCTTGGCGGGTGCTACAGTGTTAGAAATAGGTACTTCAAACGGTACGGTTACTGATATGGAGGGGAAGTTTAAATTGACTGTTGCAGACAATGCTATGTTGCGATTTTCTTTTATGGGATATAAAACGCAGGAGATAAGTGTGGGTGGAAAGACTTTCCTGAATATAACAATGGTAGAGGATGCTGTGGAACTGGATAAAATAGTTGTGACTGCATTGGGTATTGAGAAGAAAGAACACTCTCTTTCTTATGCCATGAGTCAGATAAAGAATGAAGAACTGACGAGGGTTAAAATGCCGAATTTGATAACATCGTTGACAGGTAAAGCTGCGGGTGTACAAATAAATCAGGTCTCATCAGGTTTGGGGGCTTCTGCGAAGGTAAGTATTCGTGGAATCCGTTCGGTGGCTGGTGAAAATCAACCTCTTTATGTAATTGACGGTGTTCCTATGCTGAATTCAAGTTCGGAACAAGCTTTCAGTGCCATAGGAGGGACAGCTAATGCAGGAAATCGCGATGGTGGTGATGGCATTTCAAATTTAAATTCAGAAGATATTGAAAGTATAAGTATCCTGAAGGGCGCTCCTGCTGCTGCACTCTATGGAAGCCAGGCAGGTAATGGTGTGATTTTGATTACAACCAAGAAAGGTAAATCACAGGGACAGCGTAGTATTTCATTCTCTACCAGTCTTATGTTTGATAAAGCTGTTTCTTTGCCTGAGATGCAAAACCGTTATGGAGTCAGTGAAGTTATAGATAGTTGGGGTGAGCGACAAAATTTGCCAAAAAATGATAATCTGAAAGATTTCTTTTCTACGGGAATGGCTTCTATTACTTCTGTATCCTTGAGTCATGGTAACGAAAAATTGCAAAACTACTTCTCGTATGCCAATACTACCGGTAAAGGAATTATTGATAAAAACCGTTTGTCGAAACATAATCTTACTTTCAGAGAAACTTCTACTTTGTTTAACGATCGTCTGAGGTTAGATGGTAGTGTAAACCTGATGCGGCAAGTTACTAAGAATAAACCGACGGTGGGCGGATTTTATATGAATCCGTTAGTCGGTCTTTATCGCTTTCCTCGTGGAGAGGATCTGACCTATTACAAGGATAATTTCGAAGTATATGATGAGAGTAGAAATTTGAATATACAAAACTGGCATACTTCTTATGATGACTTTGAACAAAATCCTTATTGGATTGTGAATCGTATACAAAGTAAAGAAGTACGCTTGCATGCTATAGTATCCTTATCGGCAAGTTTCAAAGTAAATGATTGGTTGACAGTACAGACTCGTGGTAATGTTGATTGTATTAATGACAAGCTTCGTCAGAAATTCTATGCTTCCACAGCTCCGGCTTTAGCAGGTACGAACGGACGTTACATAGAAATGGACTATCAGGATATCCAGTTTTATGGTGATCTGATGCTTATGATGAAGAAGCAATGGGGTGACTTCTCTGTGAACGGCGCGCTGGGTACGAGTCTCAATGACAAAACCACCAATTCTACTCGTTATGACTCTAAGACTGCTTCATTATATTATGCCAATGTTTTCAATCTGGCAAATATCATAATGAATGGTTCGGCTGCCCTTGATCAGAAGATAGATGCCCGTCGCCAGCTACAATCCTTGTTTGCCACTGTCCAGGTGGGATACAAAGAAAGCGCTTATATTGATTTGACTGCCCGTAATGACTGGGCATCCACTCTTTCACATACCAAACATGAGAAACGGGGATATCTTTATCCTTCTATCGGAACATCGCTGATCTTGAGTCGCTTGTTTACATTGCCGGAATGGGTGTCATACGCTAAGGTACGTGGAGCTTATAGTATGGTAGGCAATGATATTCCTCCATTCATGACATATCCTCTGTCTCATATAACTGCCGGTGGTGAGTATTTGGCAAATGATGCAGCTCCTTTTAAAGAGATGGAACCGGAAATGAATTATTCGTGGGAGGCTGGTGCTGAGGCGCGTTTTTTGAATAGTCGCATTGGTTTTAATCTTACTTTTTATAAAACGAATACTCGCAACCAATTCTTTAAATTACCTACATTGGCGGGTGATAAGTATGCTTATCGGTATGTGAATGCTGGTAATATTCTGAACCGTGGCTGGGAAATAGCATTGGATGCAACACCAGTGTTGACGAAAGATTTCATGTGGAGTACCACTCTTAATTTTGCAACTAATAAGAATAAGATTGTCGCTTTGCATGAAGAATTGAAAGAGTTTGTTTATGGACCTACCAGCTTCTCTTCCAGTTATGCCATGAAGTTGGTGAAAGGTGGTTCTATCGGTGATATTTATGGAAAAGCTTTTGTTCGGGATGCTTCAGGTAATATTGTGTATGAGACGGAAGGAAGTAATGCCGGATTACCTAAAATAGAAGGTGATGGGAACACGGTAAAGGTAGGTAACTCTAATCCGAAGTTCCAGATGGGATGGAATCATACACTTTCTTATAAAGACATCTCGCTTTATTTCCTGGTAGATTGCCGTTATGGAGGGAAAGTACTTTCACAAACGCAGGCAGATATGGACTTGTATGGTGTATCGGAAGTTACAGCACAAGCTCGCGATGAAGGCTATGTAATGCTCGAAGGACATCGGATAGATAATGTAAAGGGATTTTATAAGATAGTTGGTGGACGTGCGGGAACAACGGAATACTATATGTATGACGCTACAAATATCCGGTTGAGAGAACTTTCGTTGTCATATCAGTTACCTGCCTCCTGGATGGAGAAATCTAAGGTTTTGAAGAAAGTACAACTGTCATTTATAGCCCGTAATTTGTTCTTCTTTTATAAGAAGGCTCCTTTTGATCCTGATTTGGTATTGTCTACCGGCAATGACAATCAAGGTATTGATGTGTATGGAATGCCTACGACGCGTAGTTGGGGCTTTTCATTGAAGTGTGAATTTTAATGGATGAGGAGAAAAGTGGAATGAAAAGATATGGTTGGATATTCGGGGTGCTGCTATTATTAGCCTCGTGTACTGGTGACTTTAAAGACATTAATACGGATTTGTCCGGAGTGACGGATGAAGATTTGCAGATTGATTACAATGAACATGGTATTCGTCTGGGCATTATCCAGCAAGGTATTTACTTTAATTATGATTATGGAAAAGGTAAGAACTGGCCTTTTCAGTTGACACAGAATCTAAATGCCGATATGTTCAGTGGATATATGCATGATGGTAAACCGCTGAATGGAGGAAGTCATAATTCGGACTATAATTTGCAGGATGGTTGGAATAGTGCTATGTGGGGACATACTTATTCGTATATTTTTCCGCAGATATACCAGTCGGAAAATGCAACTCGTGACAAGCATTCCGGCTTTTTCGGAATAACAAAGATTCTGAAAGTTGAAGTGATGCATCGCGTTACGGATTATTATGGTTCTATTGTGTATACACACTTTGCCGATCCTGATGCAGAATATGCTCCCGATACACAGGAAGCTGTATACAAAGAATTCTTTTGTGAGTTAGATACGGCTGTGACAGTTCTTACCGATTATGTTGGGTCGAATCCGGAAGCTGCTGAGTTCTCCCGTTTTGATATATTGATGGATGGTAAATATACTTCGTGGATTAAGTTTGCCAATTCATTGAGAATGAGACTTGCCATGCGTATTGCATTGGCGGATAAGGAAAAATCACGTTCAGAGTTCCTCAAAGCATTTAATAATGAATATGGAGTGTTGGAAGCGGAAAATGAATTGGTAGCTGTCTCAACTCAAAGTGGATATACCAATCCGCTGGGTGAACTTAATCTGGTGTGGAATGAGACTTATATGAGTGCTCCTATGGAATCTATTATGAACGGTTACGAAGATCCCCGGAAAGCTGTTTATTTTGCTACTTGTCAGGATAAGGCATATACGGGACAATATCGTGGTATCCGGCAGGGGACCTGTTTCTCTCATACCTCTTATCTTGGTTTATCCAAATTGCAAGCCACTCAAAAGACAGATGCTATTCTTATGACTGCAGCTGAGGTTTGGTTCTTGCGGGCAGAAGCTGCTTTACGGGACTGGACAAGTGAAAATGCCGGTATCTGTTACGAGAGAGGGGTTACTGCATCTTTGCGTCAACATGGTATATCGCAAACGGTAGATTATTTGAATAGTGATAAATTGGCTGCTGATTTTGTGGATACATATGATACTGAAAATAATATAAAGGCACGTTGTACAGTGTCTCCAAAGTGGATTGAAACAGCTGACCGGGATACAAAACTAGAAAAGATTATGACTCAGAAGTGGTTGGCGATGTTTCCGGAAGGATGTGAAGCTTGGGCGGAACAGCGTAGAACAGGATACCCACGTCTTTTCCCTGTACGCTTCAACCACAGTAAGGACGGTTGCGTCGATACGGAAATCATGATACGCCGGTTAAATTTTCCCGGAGGCTTACAAACGGAGAATCCGGAGCAGTACCGCGCATTAGTCAATGCTTTGGGTGGGGATGATAATGCCGGTACCCGTTTGTGGTGGGATACCGGCACTAACTGGTAATTTTATTTTTTCTATTTACTTATTTCACCGGATGGTTTTCTGCAAAGATGGCCATCCGTTCTTCTAATTGCGCGTATTGATGATCCTGAATGAAAGAAGTACAAGCGCGTAAACCTTCCTGGTGGCTACCTGTTGTAATCAGTGATATGGCACTGACACCATAATACATCAATTCTTTAGCAAGTTCCCCACTGGTCATACCCGGATAGCCAATGGTAAAGTAGAAACCATCGGCAACTGGATTACCCAAATCATTGTCATATACCAAATGGAAACCATGACGAAGGAAAATTTCTTTTAATTTGTGTGCACGTTCACCATATATCTTTACCTCATCAAGGAAGTTGTATTGCCCTTCGTTAGCAGCTTTCAACATGGCAGCAAGTGCGTATTGTGCAGAGTGGCTGGTACCTGAAGAAAGAGCATAAAGTACCCGATGAATGAATACTGTACCAAATGTGCCACCTCCGTATCGTTTGGTGAGTCCAGGGTAGGAGCGATGGTACAATTTGTTTGAGATGCAGCTTACCCCGATGCGTTGTCCGGCATAACTGAATGCTTTAGAGCCGGAAATAAGCAATACATAATTGTCTGTATAATGTGCCACTGATGGTTGGTAAGGTGGTTGGAATGGTTTGCTCAAATCCTGGCGGAAGTCCATTGCAAAGTAAGCCAGATCTTCCAGGACAATTACATCATACTTCGTGGCAAGTTCTCCGATAATATGCAGTTCTTCTTCCTTTAAACATATCCAACTGGGATTGTTAGGGTTTGAGTAAACAATAGCAGAAATATTGCCTTTCTCAAGATAACTTTCCAGCTTTTCTTTTAGTTTGTCACCACGGAAGTCATATACATCAAAGGTTTCAAACTTTTGTCCCATGACCACCAACTGTTGTTTTTGCACAGGAAATCCCGGGTCGATAAACAATATCGTATCTTTCTTTTCATCACATTGACTGCAAGTGAGGAATGAGGCGAAAGTGCCTTGCATAGAACCGGTCACTGGTACACACCCTTCGGGCTTTAAATCTACATTAATGAAAGCTTTGATAAAACGTGAAGCTTCTTCTTTCAGGGCAGGTAATCCGTTGATGTCGGGGTAGAGACTGGCAATTCCTCTTTGTAATGCTTCAATTTCAGCTTTTACACCTACTGCCGAAGGAGGCAGACCTGGTACACCCATTTCCATTTTTATGAATTCTATACCTGACTCAACTTCTGCTTTGGCAGCAATTGCTTTTACTTCGCGGATAGTAGCCTTTCCAAAGTCGGCAATTTGAAATGCTTCGATGGTTTCGTCTATCAACTTACGTTCAATAGGAGTATTTCTCATGATTTTTCTCGCTTTTGGTTCATTTTGATTTGTTATTCGATTTTTTTTTCGTCAGACAAAGGTAATATAAATATCTTATAATCAAGCTTAGTTTAAAAAAGATGAAAAATATTTCTTCCAAGCTATTGCAGGTTTCAAAGAAATGCCTACCTTTGCAACCGCAATCGAGAGAGATAGCAATTAAAAATGAAATTATGGTGCGTTAGTTCAGTTGGTTAGAATACATGCCTGTCACGCAT
>CAOYQO010000043.1 GCA_948566455.1 uncultured Phocaeicola sp. | reverse complement strand
AGCCGACAATATATAACTATCATAAACGTAACAAACGTTATATCCACGAGGCCATAAAGTTTGATTTGCTAAAAAATGATCCGTATAAGGGTGAGCGTTTTTCCCGTGGCAAACATGCCATCAGGAAATATTTGACTGCCGAAGAATTGAAGAAAGTGAAAGATGCTCAAATATACTCGGAAACGATCTGTAGAGTCCGTGACCTTTTTATTTTTCAGGCATATACTGGAATATCCTATGCTGATCTTGCTAAATTCAATTTCAAACGTGACGTACAAAAACGCGGCAATAAGTATGTTATATTGGATATTCGTTTAAAGACAGAAGAAAACTATTTTATCGTATTACTGTCTCCTGCAATGGAAATATTGAAAAAATATGATTATGTGCTTCCGATTATCAGTAATCAACAATACAATTTGCGGCTTAAAATAGTTGCTGATTATGCAGGGCTTGATAGAAATTTGACCGTTCACATGAGCAGGCACACATTTGCGACAATGTGCCTGAACAATGGGGTTAAAATGGAAAATGTGAGTAAAATGCTCGGTCATACAAATGTACGCACCACACAACAATATGCTAAAGTTCTGAATGCCGAAGTGGAAAAAGACTTTGAGATGCTGGAACGGATTTTGTCATAGTATAAGAAAGCCACGCTAAAATAGTTCTACCGATATTTAGCGTGGCTTGTTTCATTTAAAATACTCCATAACTTGTGCCGATTGTTCACGGAGACCACAGCAAAGATAATTTTGAGTCATTTCCACGCTTGCATGTCCCATCATTTGGCTTATTGAGTATAAATCGGCACCGCGTAAATACAAATTGGTTGCAAAACTCCGGCGTGCCGTGTGGCTTGAAACAAATTCCCATTTTTCACCTTCCACTTCCTTTCCGGCCTTGAATACTTTAACCGCCTCTGTGATTCCGGCTTTCCGGCAAATATTACGGATATTATTGTTGAATGTCGGATCACTAACTTCTTCTTTAGGTAAATTTGTTAGTAGCTCTTTCACGATTGGCTTCAATGGCACCGTGGCATGAGTTTTAGTTTTTAGGCTGACATAAGAGATCATTCCACCCACTATATTACGGTTGTTCAACCGTGTATAGTCACTATGACGGCAACCGGTAAAGGCGCCTATTAAAAATTGTGTGCGTACCAATTGTTCGTTGGTATTCTTGGGAGCATAGGTGATAATTCGTTCAAGTTCTTCATCAGTAAGCCAAACATTAGTGCTTCTCACATTTTTTACTGAAAGGATTTTATTATAGTCTTTAGGTAGCTCAACCTCTTCATTATACAAGTTCAATACAGCTTTTAATTTGGCGGCATATTGGCGAACAGAGTTTGGTGCCAGCCGTTCTTCCATATAATCAACAAAAGTCTGCAATCGGACTTTTGAAAGATTCTCCCATGTTGCCGGGCAATCATTTGCCCGACTATACATGTTGAGTATAATTTCATATTTGGGGTATTTTGCCAAGAATGCTATACGTAAGTCTTTCATTTTTATTTCATTTCTTTATTCCAACCATCATAAATATCTTCCCAATTATCACCTAAGCCAACCCTTATGCCGAAAGCGTTGTAACATTGTTGTACCGCTTCTTTCGGTGGTAAGTATCTCCCGTCACTTAACATTATATAGCCTTCGTTTATTTCTTGTTGTAGCAAGTTTATATCTACTGGCATGATTTCATCAGGGAACAGCACCACGTTTCCTTTACTCGTTTGATAACTGACTCTTGGTAGTTCAAAATGCCCTCTCTGCCCAGTCAATAAAGAACAGATTCCGATTTCTCCAGTAATGAGATGAACTTCCGTGTTTGGCGCATTTATAACCATAAAATAGGCGTTATCGTCATTTTGGAAATGATTTACTACTCTGCCCACCCTTTCTGTATCACATCTTCTCATTCTCTCGTCCCAAAGATGTCCCAAATCATCATGGAACCGGATATAATCTCTTATTTTATCCCATGTTCTTACAGACAGAAATTTCATAGCAGGTAGAGTAAGAGTTTTTTCTACACCATTATCATATTTAAGTTCATGAGTAAAGTAATGTTTTCGTGAGCCGGTAATGTGTATATCCGTAACATCAAAGTTTTCATCATATCCGTTTTCGGTGGAATATTCTTCAAGAACAACAATATCACTCTGTACGATTTCATCAACTATCTTTTGAAACTCATTATAGGCATTGGTTAGCAGGTTTTCGGTATTCATGTTGTCCTGCATGGGTATTTGTGCAACAAGTCTTATCGGGTATTCATTATGTTCTGTACCATAGCACATATTCTCCACAATACCACAATTAACCTTCCCACATCTTTCATGAAAGAAGTCCATTGTACGCAATACATCTTGGTTGCTTAATTTCGTGGGTTGGGTGACAAACAGCACATAACTTACTTTTACCCTACTAAGAAGTTCTATATGCACGTTTGTAACACTTGGAGGCGTGTCAATAAGAACATAATCCGGGTTGATAGAGTGTATTTTCTTTTTAGCCAGTTCAAGATATTGCCTTACCATTGATTTTTCCAAGTAAATAAACTTGGAAAACATATTTCCAGAAGAGTGTACCCAAATCATTTCATGCGGATGATCGCCTTCAAATTCGGTGTTCATTGACGGGGTATTTATATCTGCATCAATGATAAACACCTTATTCCCTTGTTTTGCAAGTAATCTTGCTATATTTGCGGTTGTTGTGGTTTTGCCTACGCCGCCTTTGCCTGAATATATTATAATAGCTTTCATATCAATTAAATATTTGGTTCAATAAATATTAAGAGTCAAGTTTTTTAATAAATTCATTTAATCTACTGGCTGAATAATCGGTACCGCCAATTATAAAATAACCATCAACGGCAAATTTGAATGCTTCAATGGCTTTTTGTCTCATTCCTTCTTCGGCTATCGCTATTGCTGCATAGGCTTTTGCTTCTGATATGGCATATTGCACATAGCCGGTAGAATCCATCCGGTTGTCACTTTCCAAATCCAAAGTGTTACGTCTGATATAATCTTTTGCTTTTTGATTCATAATTATGCTAAAATTGCTTTATTTGTTTTCTAAATTCGTTCCATTCGTTGTTGGTAAAGTTGAAAAGAGTCTTTTTGCCTTTTTCTTCCCAATCACTTATGGCATAACCTACTAAATAAACTTTTTTAGTGCTGAAATCAAATCCCGTCACCCTATAACGTTTCTCATTATCCCGGTACATTGCCCCTTTGCATAACCTTCTGCCTTTGGAGTCTATGAAGGGTTTAATATTGCAGAATGCTTCATAGCTTTGGCAGGCTGAAATATTTCCCGAAGTAACAGCTTTCCGATAGAAATTTTCACCATAGCCCTTACCGTTGGCGTTGACTCCAAACCAGTAACCACCGCTGAATTTTGAAAATATATTCTGAAAATCCTCTTTATTGAATTTCATTTGAGATATTATAGCCAACTTTACTGCTTCATACATGGCTATGTTGACTCGTAAATAAGAATCAGTCTTTTCATTGTTCCAAACAAATTCTATCAGTTCAAAAGCTTTTGATTTTTCATTCATACTTTTGGGTATTTTCCTTCTCCTTTCGGATCAGTTCATTAATAAATTTACTCATGTTCGGTTGCTCTCTGACAAAATCAACCAAATCAATATCCAGTCTAATAGCATAGACCTTACTTTTCGTAACCGGTTTGTTTCGGCGATAACTTCTTTTGGCTTGTTTATTCTTTTCCATAATGATTCTTGATGTATGTAATAATTCGTTTGAAATGGCTGTAATTTAGGCTTGTTTGCCTCTTTTGTTCCGTCTCTGATTCGATGATTACCTTTGGTGTGAAAACGTCTGAAATCGCCCCAAAATAGTTCATCTGCATTTGCCTTTGGTCGGATTGCTCCCCAAACATATCGCCGTAATAGTTCGGGCAACATCATGGAAACAAACAGCAATGTTATACATTGACGATTCAATAGTTCGGGCACAACGGTTGGGCTGATAGTTCGTTCATGTTTATGTATGAAGATAGGCACCGGGAAAACCAAAGGCTGATCAATATACAATAGTTCGGGTGTGTATGCGCGTACTGGTTCATTCTCTGTTATTGGTTCGGGTTCGTTCGCGTTTGTTTCTTCGTTTACTGGTTCGGTTAATAGTTCAGACAAAGAAATGCCGGATAGTTCGGTTAGCATTGTTAGCCTCTGTAATGCTTTGTTTATTTGATCCTGATAAAACCAACGGGAAATAAAATCTATCAGAGCTACCAAAGCAAAGACAAAAGCCGGTGTTTTTGTTTGTACATCCACATATAAGGCCGGTAAATGTTTCTCCGGCTCTCTTACCGATTCTTTTTCTGGGATAGTAGGAACTTTGGCACGATCCAAAGCCTTTATATTACATTTTAAGTTCGGGCAAATAGAATCATTTATAAAGGCAGGCATAACCACACCGATACGCGCCGCCTTATCATCGAAGACCGCCGCCCGATCAGGTGCCACCAGCCATACGCCACCAGTCCAGCCGGAAAGCAAAGGGATAACGTTTGATGCAAAGAAACCTAACTTTATATCAATTAAAGCGGCTTTTTCCAATGTTACACAAAGTTCTTTGTGTCCGTTACTGTCTGCGTCATTATAAGATAAATAAACTTTGTTCTCTCTGGCAATAGTACGGAGTGAGAAACCGCTTTTTTTGTTCCGTTTGGCTATTTCTTTTACAAAACCGGCAACCGCTTTTAATTCGCTTTTCTGAATCTTTATAAATCCGTCTTTTGAAAGATTGGGATATACAAGCCGGTAATTAGGGAAATATCCGGCAAAATCACAAATAAAGGTTTGTTTCTTATCGTTGGTTATTTCTGTAATATTGCCGCCTTCCTGACTGCAAACACAAACAGAGCACCGGCCAACCATTTCTTTTAAATGTTTGGGATTGATAAATAATTTCAGACCGTCAGGCAAAAGCCCGGATGTTTCAATAATTACGGGATATTCTTTTAATGTACGCCCGTCAGAAGCAACTAAAGCCGATTTGTAAGGATCAAGATAAATATAATTAAATGCTGGTCTTAGAGAATCTTTTGTTACTAATTTAGTGATATTTAGATGTTCCTTTGTAATCCACATATCAAAGGAGCAAACAATATTTTCACGCTCTTCTATTTTGGTAAACCTTGTTTTATTGGCTTGTTTGGTGCCTATCAGCTTTTCAAATTGCCAAACAAGATTAAAAACCTGATCCACTGGAAAGGAACATTTAAAGCTGTTTATTTGTACAGTCCTAAAATCCGTTATATTTAGTTTGGCATCAACGCAAAGATATTTTATATTTATCTCGTTCCCGTTGGCATCTTTCAGTTTTGCAAGCTCCGCGGCGGTATAGGTACCGGGAGCTATTTCTATTTCATTTGTAAAAACGTCGTTTGCTATTTTAACCAATTCGGCCAAAATGAGGCCGTTAAATTCTTTTTCATTCATAACATTAAATAGTTAGATATTTTACACCAAAGTAAAAGCCTAAAGCAAGGCAAAAAAGCAAGTAAATAGGAAGCAGCCAAAGACCGCCAAACACGCTAAAGCAGATTAATAAAACTACTATTAGCCAAATAATTACGCCCACCATGTTAGAAAGTAGGGTTTTCAAGCTCTTGCAAAAAATCTTCCTCCGTTATACTCTCACATATATTTGAGCCATCAACATAAACACTAAATCCGGTTGCGGTACGGAATACTTCTAATTTGTGCGTTTCTCCGTTTGGGGATTCTATTATATAAGTAGTCATAATATAAAAGTTTAAAGGAATGCCGGAAAACCGTCCGGCGCGGTGGAATATTTGTATTATTCGTTTATGTTATGCAAATTACATTTCCAAACGTGTTTAGGAAATGAACCGTCTTTGTTAAGGCTAACAATAGATGTATTATCCCCGTTATCCTTTATTACATAAACTATAAGTTTTCTAAATCCGTATAATCCAATATGATATAATATCTTTTTCTCCATAAATTTAAAATTTGTCTGATTGATCATTTTTATTTATGAAGTCTTTTAATTTCTTGGGATCGGTGCCGGAGATGAACACCACGGCACCGAATAAAAGCAGCATTAAACAAAACATATTCTAACTATTTAGCATTATAATAAATGTTTGGTTCTGATGTTACGTTATATATATAGCTTCCACAACGCACCAGCAGCGCGGCAACGCCGTAATACTGTTTTTTCATTCCTCTAATACTGCCGGATTTATGAAAGTTCGGGAAACGGGATATATTCACCCGTTTTCCTTCTTCTTTTGTTATTCTACGTACTTTCATAAGGCTATTTCATTTTAAAAGTTATGCCAGCAGGCAACAAAGAACGGTTAACACTGGAAACGAATTTATTAAAATCGTTCTCCGTTACTTTTGTTTCGTAGTCTTTCCAATTAAAAACAAGCTCGTTACTATGATCGTAATATATCACATTATTAACTGATAACCCGGCATCAAGAACGGCCAACATAACCCGCTTTTCATTTTCGGCCTTTTGTTGTTTCTTTTTGCAATCGTTAATTATTTCAGCGCGTTTTTTCTCGTATGCTTTGCGCTTTTCTTCGTCTTTTCGCGCTTGTACAGCTTCAGGACGATAATAACCATCGTTTATTCTGTTAGTTATAGTTGTACGTTCTTCATCCGTTAATTTCAAAGTAAAACGTTCATTTTCCGGCTTATATGGGTTTTCCCATGTTTGCCCGGTTAACTCTTCCAGCTTTTTTAAAGCCTCGTTAGATTCTCTTTTCCAGCGTTCAACGATACCGAGCGTATAAAGAAGGTATTTAAAGTATTGTTTATCTTCTGCCTGATAAAGTAAATTATATTCCGTTTCCGTAATACGCAAATAGTTAATTGCAGTTTCTTTGCTGCTGTTCGTAATATGATAAAACCCGTTTTCAACTGGGTACATTGGCGCGCCGTAATGATTAGACAAATGAAGTTCAACGAACATTTTAAACTGTGGGAAACGCTTTAGTATTTCTTCATGACAGCAACCACCAGCACACCAAACGAAACGCCCGTTTTTGCGTTGTTCGTAAATATCCGCCGTTATACTCCAATCGCATATATTATTTTTGCAATCATCAGCCAGTAATATTTTAACATTGATTTCAAAGGTTGTCCCGGCTTGAATATATCTTTTTGATACTGTGTAACAAAGTCTATTTGTAGTAGTCATAATACAAAGTTTTAAAGGGTGAATAATGAAAAGTAAGAAGTAACCCGGAGCCATGACAGCCCCGGAAAAATAGTTATTATTAGAATTTAGAAAGATATTCCACGCATCCGATAATATAGGCCGCGTGTTCTCTTGCCGCTTGTTCTTTTTCTTGCTTGGTTGCGGTCTTATGATCCTGATCGGAAAGCATTTTAGCCGCCATCCGGACGATCTTTTTCATAGTGGAACAGTTTGCAAGATATTCAACGGAAGGAGTTAAGCCGCGGTTTACTTTTTTCAAAAGTGCATTTTGCAGCCATTCAGTAAGCGCGTAAATATCGCGAGAATTGCGAATGTAGATAATCAGCAAATTTGTATTCATAACGCAAAATTTAAAGGGTGAAACTTGGTTTGTCTTTGTTTTTCCCTTAACTTTGCGTTGTCACTGTGGTAGGTGATCCGATAAACGCAAAGTTTAAAGGGAGGCCGGGAAGAGTCGCCAAACTCGACCCGGTTTTTTATTAGTATGAAATCTTTTGAATACGATCAAAAGGAATTAACAACGCTATATGTTTATCCTGATAGTGAATCAGTTCAAAACTATTTGCCGTTGATAGTCTTATAATAGCGGCCTTTTTCGCTGTTTCTTGAAATACATCAAAATGAACCTTCAAACGGTTGCAACAGTTTGTGCCCTCCGGGGCTACATGTACGGCGTTTAACGTTACATTTTTGTTTTGTAAGTTTAGTAATACTTCCATGATCTTATATTTTAAATTAAACATTCAACCAAGAAGAAGTAAAAGCGGAATTTGTGGTAGGTGATCCGATCTTTTATCTCCTTTTCTGTATTACAAAGATACGAATAATATTTGTAATACAAAACAAAATGTATTTTCATTTTTAAGAAAACGAACTGTTTTTGCATTTATTAATATTTGTATAAGTAACTAATAATCAATATATTATATAGTTGTATAAATATAAATGTAAAGCATTTAAGAAGTAATGAAATATTTGTAATATACAGGCTTTAAATATGCTTATTTGCTTTATTTGTAGCCTTTGTTTAACTTTGTAGCAAGTTACAGAGCGCGAGACGCCAATATAATGAACTCTTTTATATCGTTTTATATGGTGTACAGTAAGCGCGTAACAGATTTACAGCAAATTTATCAATTAACCCCGGATGATGTTTTCTTTTGTATGCTTGTCGCATCCGGTGCCAGTCGTGGCGAAGCGTACGCAACTATATTTAGACCACGATCCACCAAAATAGAAACGGCGCAACGCGGAGCCGCCCAGCTTGCAAAGGATAAACCCGGCATTAATAAATTGATACGGTCTTTTGAAGATAACCGCGCGGCCTTCCTTCCTGACAATGATAGCACCAAAAGCAAGAAGAAAAAGAAAAACACAGAAGCAGAAGAGGAAGAAAAAGCCGGGAATGTTGTACAATACCGGGATAAAGACGCGGTTTTATCAGGTCTCGAACAAACCTTGCCTTATTTGAGGGGGAAAGATCGTGCGGATGTATTAATGAAAATTGCCGATCTTCAGCAAATGAAGAAGGACGAAAATACAGAAGAAGAGGAAACAGTACATTATTATCTGCCTTTGCAGTGTTATAGATGCAGCCTTTTTATAGCTGATCGAGCAAAGCGGAAAGCAGAAGAAGCGGAAAAGCCGGATTATATTTAATATTATAGGTATAATATAAAGAGAATCAAGGCAAAGCGCGGCTTTTCTCCTTCTTTGCTGGTCAACTGGATAATGAAAGCAGGGAGGGCCCCCCCCCGGCTACCCAAGACACCAAGCATGTTTCAATCCCGGTCAAGATTTTTATTTTTTTTTCTTTTTTGGAGCCAATAATGGATGTTTTTAAGGCTTTTCCAATGATAAATTACAAAAGTGAATGTCCGATGTATAGTTTTACTTCTGAAAATGTATAGTATATGTATAGTTTACTTCATAACTATACATGTGTAAATCATTCATTATTAGGTCAATGGAAATTTAATGTATAGTATGTATAGTTTATATGTAAATTGCGTATGGGAAAAAAATATATATAATATGGTTTGCATAAAAAACTATACATACTATGCACTATTTTTCCATTGATTTGTATTTCAATATGTTATATATGTATAGTTGCCTTTAAAACCCTACATAAACCATACATATCAGAGAGAATGCTCCATCTGTATTTCCTATTGAAATAGAGTCGTTATCCTTTGTTTGCCAATATTTTATGATTACTTATATTGAATGGTGCTATGAATACAAAATATGATAAAAAAGCCTTCAAAAGCGCGTGTTTATTCTATATTTTAAGTAGAAAATAATAGTATTTATATGATAATTATGTAGAAAATAGACTATATTTGTGGCGTAAAACGGCCTGAAAATAGGCATAAAACTATCAAAAACACTTGTTTTTGAATATATAATGATATTTTATGAAAATACATGAGTTTGATCCGGTGATATATCCACGCAAGTTGTGGGTTGCAGTCAGTACAGATACATTTTCAGATAGATTTGAAGGTGTAAGTGAATGGGATGATACTGCTGATGCCATTGTGGACTGTGTTCGTGATAAACTGCGAAATTTGGGTGGTATTCTTGTCCGATTTGAAAGTAAGAATGCCATTACTATAGCAAATATCGCTCATGAAAGTTCACATATAGCGATGAACATATTTGATTATATAGGTGCAAAAGTGGAATTAGCTAATCAGGAAACATTCTCGTATCTTGTTGGATGGGTTGCTGACTGTATCAATCAGGTAAGGACTGGTAAATTTAAAGACTGAAATGGAGTCGGGAAAGTATAGGAAGTTGTTAAATGAGGTCTTCGGGCTTATGAAAGGCGAGAAACTGGATGCCGCCTTACAAGAGTCCAAAAGTGCAGCGCGTGTTGACGCTGTGCAGGACTTGATGCGTGCAGCCATTATACGATCTTCGATTTGTAAGTTCAATGGTACTCCTTACTATTTCAGTGGCCGGATATATGAAGAGATGGCATGGGATGATTTTGGCAACCTGATATATGACTTGATGCGTAAATGCAAAATGCCCAATGGTGATTATTCCCGTGTGGAGGGTGTACTGAAAGTCTGTAAGCGTGTGGTGGCAGGAAAAGCCTTGAAGCCTGATAATGCCATTGTGGTGTTCAATAACTGTGTGTTTGATATGAATGCTCGCCGTGCACATTCTTTCAACCGCCGTTGGGTACAGACTACATGCGTTCCCTATGACTACAAGCCGGAAGAGCATGTCTTTCTTTGGAGAATGTTCCTGGATGAAGTTTTGCCGGACAAAAACATGCAAAAAGTTTTGCAGGAGTTTCTTGGAAGTATTTTTGTTGACCGGCGTGTGGCGAAAATGGAAACTATGCTTGTTCTTCGTGGCTCCGGCTCCAATGGCAAAAGTGTAGTCTTTGAAACGATCATGGGCATACTTGGCCGGGAGAATGTCAGCAATTTCGGCATAGGTGCATTGATTACTGGAAATGAGAGAAAAAAAAATATCGCTTTCATTAATGGCAAGCGGTTGAACTACTGTTCTGAAATACAAGCGTTAGAGTTTGGTAAGGATAGTGACACGTTGAAGAGCCTTATCAGTGGTGAACCTACCGAAGCCCGGCCTATCTATGGCGATAACTTCACTGCTTACAATATTCCCCTGCTTATGGCAAATGCCAACCAAATGCCGTATTTGAAAGACTGGAGCTATGGAATGAGGCGGCGTATTTGCATTATTCCCTTTGAAGTGGAGATACCCAAAGCCCGGCAGAAAAAAGAACTGTCACGGGATTTGGAAGCCGAATACCCGGCTATATTCAATTGGATATTGGAAGGCCGTGACCGTTTTATCGCCAATGGTTATAAGTTGACAGACAGTAAGGAGCTTGAAAATGTCATGGATGAATATCAGTCGGAAAGTAGTACCGTAATGAAGTTCATGTATCAAATGAACTATCTGTGCCGCTATGAGGAAATTGCCGATATTGAACCCAAATGGATGTCTTCGGCCATTCTGTACCGGAAATATTGCAAATGGTGTAGGGACAATAATGCCAAAGAAGAGAATGTGACAGTATTCGGACGTATTCTTTCGGAAGCCGGTTATCGTAAAAAAAGAACCCCGAATGGTCAGGTGTATGGTTTGTATGGAACAGCCTTGACGGAAAAACTCTATTATGAGAAACGGGAAGACCTACGGGGTAACTATAAGCAAAGGATCGCTAAACCGGTTTATCAAGATGGCAAACGATACGCTTATACCCATGAAGGGCTTGCGGCCTGCTTGTCATTGAGCATTTATCAAGTCCAGCGTTTGTTCCGGGAGAAGAAACTGGAGGGGACGTACCACATGGAGAAGAGAACAACTGTTTTTGACTTGGACGCTGTGGAGAAGATTATCAAACAATTAAAAATAAGAACCAAATAGTATGATCGCACCGGATGAATTTGCAGAGGTTATTGAAAAAATAGATAACCTACGGGGAGCATTGGAAATCCCTATGCCAGCTGGATTTCATGTAAATCAAATGAAGCGTGAGCTTGAAGAAGTATCAGACAAATTAAAACGGATTTACGTTGAGGAAGAAGACGAAAATCCATGGGAGGAATAAGCATGGCAGTAAAATTTAGACACAAGGAAACGGGATTGTTCTTTTGCAGGGCAAAGGGATTATCCCCTTCAAGAAGAGATTATGACAAACTTGGAGAAGAAGGTATTTTTAGGAAAAGGCATTTGTCTAAGCGAGGAAGAATCTACGAAAGCGCAACTGAAAATCAGAAACGGGATTGGATTGGCAAGGAACATGCAGATGAATTTGAAATAGTAAAAGTATGAAAAATATGAATCACATAGAGTTAAGTGTTGAGCTGATGTCTATTCTTCGGGCCTTGAACTATTCATGTGAATTGAAGACAATAGAAGGTAAGAGCATTGTAATGGATATAGCAGTGCAAGGAGAATTGTCTGTCAGGCACCAAAAAATGATTGAAATGCTTCTTGGTGGATTTCTCTCTGAATTTTATTGGGTAAATGGGAAGCATCATATTTATATCAGAGAAGAGTGCAAAGGGCTTCTTCCTGATGATGATAGGTATAGTTGCTTGATTTATGAAATGAATAAAGTATCATCGGATGAAGAACGTATAAACTCTTACGGTAAGGAATACTTTTTTAATCTTGGAGATAGATTTGAACGTAAATTAAAAATAGGATTATGAGCAAAAAAACAAATGGTATTCAGGTAGGTAACTTTATTGTTACGAGGGATAATGGTAGTGAACATGACTGGATCAGCATTAAGGCAGTGTCAGGTTTTTGGAGTATGCGTTTTCGGGATGACAACGGAATGTTCTCCCGGATTCGGGAGTTAGCCAACAATAAGGAACTTCGCGAATATTTGGAAACATGGATCAAAGTCTGTTTCCTTATTAGTAACGCAACCCCCGATGTTAAGTTTATGGAAGAGTTTTTTAAAAGCTACTCTGATCTTACCGAACGGCTACGAGGCTTGCAGAAACCAGTATCACTGGAAGATGATGCCAAAATACTGGAAGAAGAAAGAAACATGAATAGCATAAAGGAAAGTATTAAGGAGGAACATAAAAATGAGGGTACCGACTGATAAGGAAATTGAAGAGGCCAAAGAATACCTCCGTCAACGTCTGGATGCGGAGCTATCCATGCGTACCAATCTTCAAATTGTAATGATCGAGGCGGCAAAGCAAATTATAGATATTTCATACCGGTACAAAATCAGCCCTGAACTATTCCGTTTTTCAGCAAACAGACAGTTGCAGGAGGAGGTGGATGCCATTATTTTATCCCTTCTTGAAATAATTGAAGACTATACTTATACTTTGGCAGTAGCGACACATGAGGATAATAAGGATGCAATCATAACATATATAACGCGAGAATCATACAGCAAAACCTTCACGCAACGCGCAAGAGAATATGTTGACCGGTTTTCAAAGGAGGTTGAAACGGCCATTGCCGCCGGACTACTACTGAACCTTTCCAAAGACAAACTACTTTCATCTATCAGGCAGTCGGTAAAAACGCCGTTGCTTAATGAGCATGTACAGAGAGCTATTTCAAAGGGTTATCCGGTTATTTCAAGACTCGGTGTTCAGGAGTCTTTTGGAGTAGGACGTACTGTAAGCTCTTGGACTGCACTGTCAGATTTGACGGAGTATGCTGTGGCAGAGGGTTGGATGAAGCATTGGGAATTACAGGCTAAAGCCAGTGGAGCCGTAGGGTTCTTTGTCATGCGTGGCAGCTCCTATCCTTGTAACATTTGTGACGATGAAGTCGGATTTCATGTGGAATGGGACAAATTACCACCGTATCACGGTCATTGTAAATGCTTTGCAGTTTCCGTATCAGCAATATAATTATTTAAGGCAGTAATCACTAAAGTTACACTACACTAATTGGTTATTACTTTTAGTTATA
>CAOYQO010000042.1 GCA_948566455.1 uncultured Phocaeicola sp. | reverse complement strand
GCAAAAATATAAGAATGAAAAATGGGCGACAAGATAGAATCGCGGAGACGCTTACTATCCTATGACAAAATGATGAAGAATTTATGAATAAATCAATCATGGTAAATAATTGGTTATCAACACTTAATAAGTAAATGAAGAATTTGAAGGAAATAATCAGCCAACTGGATACTGTAACTCCTTGTGTTTTGAATCCGTTGTTTTTACGCCACAAATCTTCTGGTCCATTTGCATGCATACATCCCTCTGACCACCAGGTAGCTGATGAGAAAGGCTGTTACGGCCATGCAAATAATGTGTATTATGGCAGGAATCCCCTGAGGCAACAGCGAGGCGAACAAGTCATATCCCATTTGCACGAAGACGAAATGACACAGATAAATGCCGAAGGTCATGGATGCCACTTTTGAAAGAACAGGCGAAGAAGGTATTTTAAGCTTCTGTATGCAGACAAAAACAGGAAATGTCATCATAAATACATTGATGCCGCCGAAAAGCCATACTATTTCCAGATAGGCGTAGTTTCCCGGAAAATATTCCTGCATGATGAGGTAGCCGCCGAAAGTGATGGCGTACCCTGTCACAAACATAGGGATACCGATAGCCAGGGTTTTTCTCCAACTCCATTGCAGCGGGTATTTTACCAGATAATGGGCCAGTATCAGATAGCCGATAAATCCGGAAACATAATAAAATGAACCGAATGCATTCCAGTCGCACACTCCCAGGATATCCATATTGCCCCAGTTGCCGATATATCCCAGTGCGGGAGCGGCCATCTTTATGTAGGGAAGGAACAAGGAGATGCCCCAGATGGAAAGAAATAGCTTGATATCTTTCCGGGTAGCACGCTCCATCCATGCATGGAAGATGGGGATGATGAAGTAGAGCCCCACCAGCATATACAGATACCACAGAGGAGTGGTGTCATAGTTGAAATTGAAAATGAATGTCCAAATCTTCGTGATAGTCATTTCCAGGGTGAAGGCGGACATGTCTATGGTAGGATTGTCTGTCGTGGTGATGTAATTCAGATAAATGAAATACAATACAGGCAGCATGACCGACCAGAAGATAAGCGGGACAACAATGCGGCCGATCCGCTTTTTGTAAAATTCACTCATGCCGTTTCGTACAGGAAACAGCAGCACTCCTGTCATCATCACAAACAAGGGCACGCAACAGCGTACGGCACTTCCCAATGCGCACCCTTGCAGAAAAGTAGGACGGTCTGTGTCAAAACGTGCCACAAAAGGGTCACAGCAATGGGCGAATACAACTAAAAAACAGGCGGTGACGCGTAGCAAGTCTATCCATCCGATGTTCTCTCTTTTATTTATTTCCATATTCTCTGTTGGGCTTATTTTTGTTCAAGCACCACTACTAAGGGACGGTGATCTGATGCTACCGGTTCATTTACTACCTGTGCGGAGGTTACTGTGAAGCCTTTCATGTTCTGTTTCAGTGCTGTAATATAATCAATGGTTTCTGTAGGGGCGGGAGCCGGAAATGTATGCTGGTTTACGTCAGAAAGTATCTGAAAATCCTGTTGCAAGTATTTTATGAATGCGGATTCGGGTTCGGCATTCAGGTCGCCGGCCAGGAAAAAAGGTTTTTTGTGAGCGGCGGCAAAGTCTTTTATAAGCTCCAGTGAGGCCATGCGGTCTTCTTCGGTGAGAGACAGATGGGTGCAACAATAAATGTAGTTGTCGAACTCTGCCATAATCAGCGCACGTGCTTCTTCCCGTCCGGGAAGTGTCATGGTTTTCAGGCTGACGGGAATTTCTTTGGTGAGAAGTCCGATACCATATTTTCCTCCGTCGTAATCAATGGCAGGGGCAAAGTAAGCGTGCATTTGCGTACGTCCGGCTATCTCGCCCAGTACGTATTTTTGTCCGCTGCGGTGGGTCATGCTGTCCAGTTCCTGCAAGGCTACCACTTCGGGGTGGATATGATTGATTACATCGGCTATGCGTTGGAAGTCGCATACATCATCCATTCCGTTTGCATTTTTAATGTTATAGGTCATTAGCCGTAACGAATTTTGTGATTGTGCCGACAGGGCTAAAAGAAGGGTAAAAAGTAAGAGCAATGTCTTTTTCATATATTCATCAGGTTTTGATTGTTTAAATTCTCTCCAAAGATAGATAAATTCATTCTTTTTTTCTTTGCCCTCAAAGATAAAAAACAAGAGAAAGTTTTTATCAGAAAGGAAATGTTTCTGTTCAACAACTTGCCGGGGCTTTATTTCTTTCCTGCCGGAGAAGCCTGTGTCATACGGATACTGCTTACCACGCCTGCGGCAATGGCAAAGAATATGGCTAATAACAAACAAGCCTGCGCCCGATGTCCTTCGGCGAACATACGGAACAACAAAGCAACCAGTGTGGTTCCCAAAGTCTGACCTAACAGACGCGCCGTACCTAGCATACCGCTGGCTCCACCGCTTCTGTGAGTGGGAGCGGAAGAAACAATGGTTACATTATTGGGCGTCTGGAACAGCCCGAAGCCCATACCACAGAGTGCCATTCGCCAGATGATATTCCATTCTGCCGGATGGGGGGGAAGCAAATAGAGTGTGAATAGGCCGGTAGCGAAGATGGCCATGCCGATGCCTCCCAGCAATCCGGGATGTACTTTCTCTACCAGTCTGCCTGCAAGTGGTGCGGTCAGGATGGTAGCCAATGGCCAGGGGGTAAGTAGCAAACCGATCTGTACGGCGCTGTATCCCAATATATTCTGCATAAAAAACGGTAAGGAAACCATAGCCAGCATCTGGGCGGTGAATGAGGTGATGGAAGTACCGATAGAAAGAGCGAAAATAGGAATCTTCAGTAAGTCCACAGGTAGGATAGGGGTCGTTTCCTTCAGTTGGCGGCGGATGAAATAAGTGCCGATTATGATTAACAAAACCAACTGGATGGCAATGAACTTTCTGTTTTCGGCGTGTGCAAAACCTTCCAAGGTATAAATTAACAACCCGAAGGTCAGTGCGTTGGCTATTGCACTGATTTTATCAAACTTGTGTTTTGTGTCTGAAGCCGGATTATGCGGTAAGAACCGATGTCCGATCACTAATGCAGCCAATCCCAAAGGAATGTTGATTACAAAAAGCCAGTGCCAGCTTCCCAATGCTAAGATACTGCCTGCAATGGATGGACCTGCGGCGGCCGAAACAGCTACTACCATGGCATTTACGCCCATTCCGCGCCCTAGTATCTGCGGCGGGTAAATTAAACGGATAAGGGCGGTATTGACACTCATTACACAGGCCGCCCCGAAACCTTGAATGATACGGGAGACAGTCAGCATCCAGAAAGAGTCCGAGAGGGCGCAGGCCAAAGAGGCGCCTGCAAAAATGGAGATGCCGGTCAGAAATATCCGTCTGTAACCGTAAATATCACCTAATGAGGCAAATGATAGCAAGGTCATGGTAATTACCAGTTGATAGGCATTGACAATCCAGATGGCATTGGAAGGGGTGACATCGAAATCGTGTGCCAGCGTGGGTAATGCGATATTCATAATGGTTCCGTCCAGTACGGACATCATGATAGCCAGCAGTACGGCTACCACTGCGAAATATTGTTTAGGTATAAATGCGGTCTTTTCTTTGCTCATGATGCAAAATTAACGGAAATCGGTCAGATTAGGTTTAATTTCTTCTAAATAATTGCTATTCCAATGTTAAAGAACCGGGAATTTATAGAATGGTTAAGGAATAATGCTTATCTTTGCAGCCGTTAAAAACAGTGGAGAGATTTGAGTAGCTTGCAACCACAGAAAAAAATGCTAAAAAATACATTGACTTTCTTATTTACATTTATCTACTCTGATAACTTCCCAAGGTGGTTAACGAATTAACTTTTAATTTTTAATTCTTAATTTTCAATTTAGAATGGGATATTTATTCACATCCGAATCGGTGTCTGAAGGACACCCCGACAAAGTGGCCGATCAAATATCGGACGCTGTGCTTGATAAACTGTTGGCGTTTGACCCCAGTTCGAAAGTAGCTTGCGAAACCCTGGTGACTACCGGACAGGTAGTGCTGGCTGGAGAAGTGAAAACCAAGGCGTATGTAGATTTGCAGCGCATTGCACGTGAAGTGATTAACCGTATCGGTTATACCAAAAGCGAATATATGTTCGAAGGAAACTCCTGTGGCGTATTTTCTGCCATTCACGAACAAAGTGCGGATATCAACCGTGGCGTGGAACGCGAGGACCCTATGAACCAGGGTGCGGGCGACCAGGGAATGATGTTTGGTTATGCTACCAATGAAACGGAAAACTATATGCCGCTGTCACTGGACCTGGCACATAAACTGTTGATGGTACTGGCCGAAATCCGTCGTGAAGGGAAGGTGATGACTTATCTTCGTCCCGACGCCAAGAGCCAGGTTACTATTGAATACGATGATAACGGCAAGCCGGTACGCATTGATACGATTGTGGTTTCTACCCAGCATGACGAGTTTGTAACCCCGGCTGATTCTTCCAAAGAAGCTCAGTTGAAGGCCGACGAAGAGATGTTGGCCAAGATTCGTCAGGATGTGATTGAAATCCTGATGCCACGTGTCATTGCCGGAATTCATAATGAAGAAGTATTGGCTTTGTTCAATGACCGGATAGTTTATCATGTGAACCCTACAGGTAAGTTTGTGATCGGCGGTCCTCATGGAGATACCGGTTTGACCGGCCGTAAGATTATTGTGGATACATACGGTGGAAAAGGTGCTCACGGTGGCGGGGCGTTCTCAGGAAAAGACCCCAGTAAGGTAGACCGTAGTGCTGCCTATGCAGCACGCCATATCGCAAAGAATATGGTTGCTGCCGGTGTTGCCGATGAAATGCTGGTGCAGGTGTCATACGCCATTGGCGTGGCCCGTCCTATCAATATCTACGTAAATACGTACGGTCGCAGCAATGTGAAACTGAGCGACGGAGAGATTGCTAAGAAAATAGACGAACTGTTCGATCTGCGTCCGAAAGCCATTGAAGAGCGTTTGAAACTGCGTAATCCTATTTATGAGGAAACAGCTTCTTACGGTCACATGGGACGTGAGCCGAAAGTGGTGACCAAGACATACGAATCCATGTATCATGAAGCAAAGACGCTGGAAGTGGAACTGTTCACTTGGGAGAAGCTGGATTATGTGGATAAGATAAAGGAAGCGTTCGGTTTGTAAGAAACGGATTCGAATATGGTGATGTATACGGGCGAATTCAATTCGTTCCTGCGGCAATGAGCATCATTGGGGCTGGCAGGGGAGGATTGGATCCGCCCGAAAACATAAGGAATTATATGAATGATATAAAGAATGTATGTGTATATAGTGCGTCCAGCACAAAGATAGCGAAGGTGTATTTTGATGTAGCGGAAGAATTAGGACGTCTTCTGGCTGAAAAGAAGATCAATCTGATTAACGGGGCAGGCTGTATCGGCCTGATGTCGGCTACCTCCGATGCAGCATTGGCTGCAGGCGGTACGGTGACGGGGGTAATCCCTCATTTTATGGTGGAGCAGGGGTGGCACCATACAGGGCTGACCCGATTGATTGAGACGGAAACCATGCACGAGCGTAAACGGATGATGGCCGATTTGTCCGATGGTGTCATTGCATTGCCCGGAGGTTGCGGCACATTGGAGGAATTGCTTGAAATCATCACCTGGAAGCAGCTGGGGCTTTATCTTAATCCGATAATCATCTTGAATATCAACGGGTTTTATAATCCTTTGCTTGAAATGCTGCAAAGGGCGGTGGAGGGTAATTTTATGCGTAAAGAGCATGTTGTGATCTGGAAGGTGGCTTCAACAGCCGAAGAAGCGATAAATTTGCTCTATACAACGCCTGTTTGGAACAAGGAAATACGTAAATTTGCAGCGATATGAGTGAAACCTGTCATCCCGGAATAGCGTATATTCTCCAACTTTATACGGAAGAGCAGAGCCGTGTTGATACGGCTTTGACACACAGCGTGTGTCATATGTCCAAGGAAGACGGGATGAGAGGAATGACCCTGCCCTATCAGCTGCGTTCGGACTGGATGGTGACCAGTGTGCTGTTTCTTTGCTTTATCCTGGTATCATACGTGCTGGCACATGGCAAGAAACATCTTGAACAGCAATTTAAGAATTTTGCTTTGTCTAAAGAGCGTGCCAGTTTGTTTGATGATACTACCGCATCTGATGTGCGTTATACATTGGTGCTGATATTGCAGACCTGTATATTATCCGGCTTTTGTGTGTACGATTATTTCTCAGATCATGACCTGATTCTTTTCCGTACGATGCCTCATTATTTGCTGTTGAGCATTTACATTGCTTATGTGGTCTTTTTCTTTGTCATCAAGTGGCTTCTTTACAGCTTTATAAATTGGATTTTCTTTAACAAGACGCGCAATATTATCTGGCTGGAATCTTACTTTAATGTTGTAATCGGGGCCGGTTTTTTACTTTTTCCGATTGTACTTTTGATTGTGTATTTTGATCTGTCACCGCAAATTGCTCCTTATTCTATCGGTTTTGTTATAATAATTGCTAAAATTCTGCTATTTTATAAGTGCTTTAGTAACTTTTTCAACAAACTTTATGGTGCTTTCCATTTAATTCTGTACTTTTGTGCCCTTGAAATACTCCCTGATATTGTTCTGTGGAAAGGGATTATCTTAGCGAACAACATTTTGGTTTTAAATTTTTAGTACATTGAAAATAAAAAAAGTCCTCGTATCTCAGCCTAAGCCGACTTCTGAAAAGTCGCCATATTATGATATTGCTGAGAAGTACGGTGTGAAAATTGATTTTCGCCCGTTCATCAAAGTTGAGAGCTTGTCGGCCAAAGAGTTCAGACAGCAAAAAGTCTCTATTCTTGATCATACAGCTGTGATTTTCACATCGCGCCACGCTATCGACCATTTCTTCAGTCTGTGTGCTGAATTGCGTGTTACTGTACCCGAAACAATGAAATATTTCTGTACATCCGAGACCATTGCTTTGTACATTCAGAAATATGTCCAGTATCGTAAGCGTAAAGTGTTCTTCGGTGCGACCGGTAAATTTGCAGATCTGGTGCCTTCTGTCGTAAAGCATAATGCTGAGAAGTATCTGGTGCCGATGTCGGATGTGCACAATGATGAGATCAAGACTTTATTGGATAAAAATAAAATTCAGCATACGGAGGTGGTGATGTATCGTACGGTAAGCAATGACTTCACTCCCGAAGAAGAGTTCGATTACGATATGCTGTTGTTTTTCAGTCCTGCAGGAATCAATTCTTTGATGAAGAATTTTCCGAAGTTCGACCAAAAGGAAATTGCGATAGGGTGTTTTGGTCCTGCTACTGCTAAAGCGGTAAAAGACGCCGGATTGCGGTTGGATTTGGAAGCTCCTACTGTGGAAGCTCCGTCCATGACCGCGGCATTGGATATGTTTATCCGCGAGCGTAATAAGGATTAATTTTTGGTTTATATCCCAAACCGGGGGTTTTGTATCAATAAAGTTGTAACTTTGTGATTCGAAACCCTCGGTTTCTTTATTTTAATAAAAGAAAGAAGATTATGGTAGAATATACACTCGGTAAAAAAGAGCGTCTGAATAGTAAGACATTGATTGAGCGACTTTTTTCAGGTGGAAGCAAGTCTTTTCCGGCTTTTCCGTTGCGTGTGGTGTATATGCCGGTAGAGTCTGCTGAGGAAGATATGGCGGCAGCTTCTATTCTGATCAGTGTGCCCAAGAAGCGGTTCAAACGTGCGGTAAAGCGTAATTTGGTGAAACGGCAGATACGTGAGGCTTATCGGAAGAACAAGCATTTACTGTTGGATGCGCTGTCTTCCCGGAACAAAAGACTGGTTATCGCCTTTATATGGCTGGATAACCATATTCATTCTTCTGCCGAGGTGGAGGAGAAAGTGAAGAAGCTGCTGTTTCATATAGTGGAAAGACTGGAATGAAAAAGATACTTTCCTATCTGTTGCTGCTGCCCGTTTATTTCTATCGGGGGTACATTTCTCCAATGACTCCTCCTTCATGCCGTTTTGTACCTACCTGTTCGGAATATGCCATCGAGGCCATTAAAAAGCACGGTCCTTTCAAGGGAGTGTATCTGGCTATCCGTCGGATATTGCGTTGCCATCCCTGGGGTGGGTCGGGCTATGATCCGGTTCCATAAAATCCGTTGTCCTTATGTTGCTGGATATTCATACACATCGCAATGCTGCTGTATCGGGAGAATGCATTTTCAATGTGGAGCCTGCACGGTTTGAACCTGTGGAGGGGTGTTATTATTCTGTAGGCATTCATCCGTGGACAGTTTTGGAAACTGGTCCGGAAGATTGGACAACGTTGGAAAAGGCGGTTGGTCATCCCTCTGTTCTGGCCATAGGAGAGGCGGGGTTGGACCGCTTGGGCGCGGCGGATATTCTGTTGCAAAAAGAAGCGTTTGTCCGACAAATTTTATTGAGCGAGTCGGTAGGAAAACCGTTGGTCATTCATTGTGTGAAGGCGTTTAATGAATTGATTGAGTTGAAAAAGAAGTATCGTCCTCAGATGCCTTGGGTGGTGCATGGTTTTCGTAATAATCTGCATATTGCCTGCCGGCTGATGCAGGAAGATATTTATTTTTCGTTGGGAGGAAAGTATCAGCCTGATGTGTTGCAGTACGTGCCTTTAGAGCGTTTGCTGGCTGAAACGGATGAGAGCACGCTGGATATCCGTATGGTGATCGGACGGATGGCGGAGATGAAGCATGTGGAAGTTTCCTTTCTGTGTGATAGGATAGATGAAAATGCACGGAAAATCTTTTTTCGGCAATAAGAGTTGTTTCTTCAGATAAAGAGTCGTATTTTTGTGGCATTCAAAGTATAAATCAAACATTTAAATAGATAATCATTCGATGAATTTTGTAGAAGAATTAACATGGCGTGGAATGGTGCACACAATGATGCCGGGCACCGAAGAGTTATTGGCTAAAGAACAAGTGACAGCTTATCTGGGTATTGACCCTACGGCTGATTCTCTGCATATCGGCCACTTGTGTGGTGTGATGATGCTGCGTCATTTCCAGCGTTGCGGTCACAAACCGTTAGCATTGGTGGGCGGCGCTACCGGTATGATCGGTGACCCTTCCGGCAAGTCGCAGGAACGTAATTTGCTAACTGAGGAAACATTGCGTCATAATGTGGCTTGCATCAAGAAACAGCTGGCTAAGTTCCTTGATTTTGAGAGCGATGCTCCTAACAAAGCCGAATTGGTAAATAACTATGACTGGATGAAGGATTTTACCTTCCTTGACTTTGCCCGTGAGGTAGGAAAGCACATTACAGTGAATTATATGATGGCTAAGGATTCTGTACAGAAACGTTTGAACGGTGAGGCGCGTGACGGTTTGTCATTTACAGAATTTACTTACCAGTTGCTGCAGGGATACGATTTCTTGCATCTTTATGAAACAAAGGGCTGCAAGCTTCAGATGGGTGGTTCGGATCAATGGGGTAATATTACTACCGGGGCCGAGCTGATTCGTCGTACCAATGGCGGTGAAGTGTTTGCGTTGACTTGCCCGTTGATTACAAAGGCCGATGGTGGTAAGTTCGGTAAGACTGAGTCTGGTAATATTTGGTTGGACCCCCGTTATACTTCTCCTTACAAGTTCTATCAGTTCTGGTTGAATGTAAGTGACGAGGATGCTGCGCGTTACATCAAGATTTTCACTTCACTGACTCAGGAAGAAGTAGAAGTGTTGACGGCAGAGCATGCTGAAGCTCCGCACTTGCGTGTATTGCAGAAACGTCTGGCTAAGGAAGTAACTGTGATGGTTCATTCGGAAGAAGATTACAACGCGGCTGTTGAGGCATCGGGCATCCTGTTTGGTAACGCCACTTCCGAAGCGTTGAAAAAGCTGGATGAAGACACGTTGCTGGCAGTGTTCGAAGGTGTTCCTCAGTTTGAAGTGTCACGAGATGCATTAGCCGAAGGGGTGAAGGCGGTAGACTTGTTCGTTGATAATGCCGCTGTTTTCGCTTCTAAAGGTGAGATGCGTAAGCTTGTACAGGGCGGTGGCGTTTCATTGAACAAGGAGAAATTAAGCGCCTTCGACCAGGTAATTACAACTGCTGACTTGCTGGATGAAAAATACCTGCTGGTTCAGCGCGGAAAGAAGAACTATTATCTGGTGATTGCCAAATAAGAAAATTTCTTTTATAGATAAAAAGGGATATTCAGTAAATGTCCCTAAAAACAAAAACCGGAAGGAGAGATGATAGGTTTTCTCCTTCCAGTTTTTTGTATCTTTTCTTTCGCTTTATTTTCCGTCTATCTCTTTCAGCAGTTCGTCTACCGCGGCTTTCAATTGTGTGTCTTCACCTTTCACTACCGTTTCCGGTGAATTAGCCACTTTGATATCCGGCTCTAATTGTGAATTTTCCAGATAACTTCCATCCGGCAAGCGATAGCCGATAACGGGAATACCGAATACCAGTGTCGGATCCTGCAACGTTTCCCAAGATACGCTAGTCATGGTTCCCGGTACGGGCATACCTACCAGCTTGCCTATTTTTTGATGGCTATATACCCACGGAGTGCCGTGTGCGTTACTGTAGTTAGCTTCACACTGCACCATGATACTCGGCTTGTTCCAACGGCGGCTGGGCATATCGCAAGCTTCACGTCCTCGAACTACCTGTGTGAAGTATTTCTTTCCGCTGAACAGGATTTCGATATCTTCGTGTAGGCGTCCGCCGCCATTAAAGCGGGTGTCGATGACAATACCTTCACGGTTGTTGTACTTACCTAGAATATCCGAATAAACGGAACGGAAGCTGTCATCTCCCATGGATTCAATGTGCACATATCCCAAACGGCCGTTCGACCATTTATCCACATCGGCAGCCCGTTGCTTTACCCAGCGTGCATAGAGCAGGCCGCTCATCACACCATTGCTGACAGGAACAACCACTTCCTCCCAACGTTCTTTGGTCTGCGGGTTATAAAGTGAAACCAATGTTTTCTTTCCGGCTTTGCCGTTCAGCAGAACAGAGTAGTCACTTTCGGGAGTGATTTCCTGACCGTCGATTTTTTCAATGATATCTCTGACTTTCACTTTGGAGCGGGCGTGGGCGAAGGGGCCTTTTTCCACTACTTCGGAAACCAGCAGACCTTTGCCGATATAGTCCCAGTCGTACAATAAGCCTAAGGTGGCGGTGGTGTCTCCTTTCAGGCGCGGACGGAAACGTCCTCCCGTATGCGACACATTCAGTTCGCCCAGATATTCGCTCAGTAATTCCGCAAAGTCATAGTTGTTGTCTATGTGCGGCAGGAATTTGCGGTAAGCTGCGGTTATGGCATCCCAGTTCACTCCGTGCATGTTCAGATTATAGAAGCGTTTCTGTTCTTGTTTATAGACGTGGCTGAACATATAGTCGCGTTCGGCTGCGAGGTCCATCTTTACGTTGGCTTGATAGCTGACGGGCTTTAAACTTTCAGAGTCGGTACTCATTTTCTGCATGCTGCTGCCACCTAACAGGAACAGGTTCTTTCCGTCCTTGTCCATCTCCATGTTGGCCCATCCGGCATCCATCTTATGGAGTAGCTTCGTGTCTTTCTTGCGCAGGTTCATTTTCCACAAGTCATATCCGCCTTCGAAGGCAGAGAGATAATATAAGGTCTCGCCGTTCTTTGTGATAATGGCGCTTCCCAAATCGGAAGAGTTAGGGGTGAGGCGGACGATGCGGTCTTCTATGTTGTCCAACTCCACTATGATATCCTTTGTTTTTTCCTCTTTCTTCTCTTCGGACTTGTTTTTGTTATCCCCTTTCTTTTTATCGTTTTTCTTGGTTTCGGTGATACTCTTTTGTTCCTTTTCCAGTTCCTTCTGCAATTCGTAATCTTCTTTGCTCAGGCGGAATTTATCATACGCGTCCTGATTCATAAATACCAGCATCACATCGTTCAGTGAGCCCCATGAGGCGTGGGCGCGCATACCATAACGCTCGGTGATGAACAAAATGGCATTACCGTCCAGTACCCAGCGGGGAGAGCCGCTGGTATAGCCGCTGTTGGTCAGATTAATCACCTTTCCTCCCTGTGCGCTTACCATACCTATATCGGAATAAGGATCATGCCGGTTCCCGATAAACTCCAAGGTAAACCACTTCCCGTCGGGCGACCATGAATAGTCAAATCCGCCGCCAGTGCTGAACCAGGTGGAACCGTCAGTGACCTGACGCACTTTTTGGGTTTCCAGGTTGAGAACCATTAACCGGTTGCGGTCTTCTATAAAGGCAAGTTCCTTGCCATCCGGTGAGAATTGCGGATAGGTACGTTCTATTTTGTCCGAAGGCAGGAGCACTTCTTCTTCAATCGTGGTGGCATTGGGAAAGTTGGCCTCTTCCTTGCGCGCTATCTTGGCCATGCAGAGTTCCCAGTTTCCATTGCGCTCACTGGCGTATGCCAAGGTGCGGTTGTCTGGTGAGAAGGTAACTCCCGCTTCACGGGCAGGGGTATGGGTGATTTGTTTGGTGGTGCTATAGTCGGTGGAAGTGACGAATACCTCACCTCGTACAATGAAAGCGACTTGTTTGCCGTCCGGTGATACGGTGGCCGAGGTCGCTCCGCTGCTGAAGCTCAGATCCGCTATGGCATGTTGGTCGTCACGGATGATATCGATTTTGACTTTCTGTGGTTTGCTTCCTTGTTTTTGGGTGTATATTTCTCCATCATACGTATAGCAAAGGGTGCCGTTGCTGCCCATTGACAGGAAGCGGACCGGATGGGTCTTGAAACCGGTGACTGCTTTTAATGATTGGGGAGCGTCTAGCGGGAAGGAATAGACGTTGAATGTACTGCCATTCCGTTCGCTCAGAAAGTAAACGGTTTGTCCGTCGGGGGCAAATACAGGGTTACGGTCTTCTCCCGCATGGTTGGTCAGGTTGGTATGTTTGCCATTCTCTGAATTGTATAACCATACGTCACGGGTGATGGACGAGGTGTGATGCTTGCGCCATTCGTCTTCAAAACCTTTGCGGTCTTGGTATAAGAATGTTTTTCCGGACGGGTCGAAGCAGACCATTTCTGCGGGAGTGCCTAGTACCTGTTCGGTGCGTCCTCCGTTTACAGGGACTTTGTATAGTTCTGTCATGGCCGAGGTTGGGAACAAGGCGCTTCCGGCAGGGTCTTGGATGGAAGCGGAGAACAGGATGTAGTTGCCGTCGGTAGTGAAAGCTGAGGGTATCTCGGATGCCGAATGGGTGGTGAGACGCCGGGCTGCTCCACCGCCGGCAGGCATGACGAACAAGTCGAAATTGCCGTTGCGGTCACTGGCAAAGGCAATTTGTTTGCTGTCCGGTGACCAGACGGGGCTGCATTCGTATGAGGTTTGTGTGGTGAGCTGGGTGGCAGTTCCTCCGTTGGCGGGTACTTTATAGATATCTCCTTTATAACAAAATGCGATTTCTGTTCCGTCGGGAGAGATTTGCACATCACGCAACCATAAAGGGGTGGCTGCATAACTACTTGCTGCAACAAAGCTTAAAGCAAGGCAAGTTAGAAGTTTTTTCATGTCTTTATGTCTTTTAGTTTGTACGCAAAGTTAAGCATTTGCACTTTATTGCAAAAAAAAGTGCGAAAATATTTGGACTATATTGCTGGAAAAACGTATCTTTGCACCGCTTTCCAAGGAAAGCATGTAATGATTGGACTATGGTGTAATGGTAGCACAACAGGTTTTGGTTCTGTTTGTCCAAGTTCGAATCTTGGTAGTCCAACAAAAAAAAGTTGAAAAGCCCCTAAACGTACAGGTTTAGGGGCTTTTTCGTTGTTTTCTGAAACGCTCACGAAAAAACGCGACACCAATTCGGGGGCTCAGTTTGAAAATTTGGGGGAATTAGTTAAAATCCCTATCTTTGTCGGATG
>CAOYQO010000041.1 GCA_948566455.1 uncultured Phocaeicola sp. | reverse complement strand
AAAACATAGTTCTGAAGGAACTAAGGAAACGGAATTACTTGATTTTCAATAAACTAAAAAAAAATCACAGCTATGTTAAAACGACTAAAATCAGTCAGTATGTTGCTGTTCCTAATGGGTGCCTCTACAGGATCAGCATACGCGGTCGCCAATCCCGGCGTTACCGATGTGAAAATCACACAACAGACAGGGACGTGTAAGGGAGTCGTAGTAGATGCTACAGGTGAAACCGTTATCGGTGCGTCTGTAGTAGTGAAAGGTACGACCAATGGTACTATTACCGGTATTGATGGTGACTTTTCCTTGTCAGGTGTTAAACAAGGAGATGTTATCCAAGTTTCCTTTGTGGGATATCTTACCCAAGAGATTAAATTTAAAGGAGAATCTTTAAAAATTATTCTTCAAGAAGATTCACAAACTCTTCAAGAAGTGGTTGTAGTAGGTTATGGTGGTGTTCAGAAAGCCAAAACAATGACTGCATCTGCCGCTACCGTAAAGATGTCCGAATTGGCAAAGTTACCGGTTGCTTCTATGTCCGAAGGGTTGGGAGGACGTGTTACCGGTGTGGTAACTCAACAGGCTTCCGGTGCGCCGGGTGAAAACGCCAGAATTTGGATTCGAGGCGGTGAAAATATCTTGTATGTCATTGACGATGTCGTGATGGATTCGGGGCAAGGTAATGAGTTTTTCAACCGCTTGCGTCCGGATGATATCGCTTCCATGTCAATCTTGAAAGACGCTGCTGCAACTGCCGTATATGGTCCGCGTGCCGCTAATGGTGTAGTAGTGATTGCTACCAAGCGTGGACAGGAAGGCGCGCCTACCATTACTTTAAACCAAAAAGTGTCTATCATGACTCCTGCTTATCGTCCCAAAGGATTGAGTAGTTACGAGTATGCATTGGCACGTAATGAAGCGGAATTGGCAAGTTTCCAGGAGAGTCCGACTTTTAATGATACAGAACTTTCTAAATATTATATGGGCGATCTGTGGCAGAAAGGATACGGATTTGAAGAAATCCGTAACCTGGTGAACGAAAGATATAATTTAGGGTATTCTTTGCAAGACATCAACGACTTGTTCGATCCGTTAAAGACACAAGGTAAAAATATCCAGGACTACTATTCTTCTTACGACCCATGGGATATGTTTGATCATACACAGCCAATGTATCAAACTAATGTCAGCCTGCGTGGTGGTGGCGAACGTATCAAATATTATTCAAGTTTGGGATATATGAAGCAAAATGGTGTCAATGATAAATATTCATACGAACAGGTGAACATGATTTTGAACACAGACGCCATGTTGTTGAGCGACAAGAGTTTGAAATTTACTTTCAACTTGAACGGTAATACTTCTAACAACAATAAACCTGCCGATGGTGAAGGTGTGTTCAACAATGCCATGTATGGTGACTGGATGCCTAAGAGGCCGGCTGCCTGGAGTACCGGACTGCCAAGAAAGGGATCTGTGGAGGCGCAGTTGAACAACGGTTTCAACAATACAGAATCTTATCGCTTCCAGATGAATGCAGCTTTGAAATGGAGTGTGCCTTGGGTGGAAGGCTTGTCTGCACAGGCTAGCTTGAACTTCACTACTTCTTATTATCATCAGCGTCATTTTAACCATGATCAGGAAGGCGTTTATGACAATCCGTATGCTACTGCCGTTTCTTCCTATAATCCTGAAAACGCCAACTTATATGAAAAATGGAATAAGTATAAGTTGTTGACCGGCATTTTCCAGATTGATTATACCCGTTCTTTCGGAAAGCATAATCTATCTGCTATGGTGAACTATCAAAGTCAGGTAAGAAAGAGCAATTGGACGGATGCAAAGAAAAAAGGCTATCCTACCACTTTGGCTCCGCAGCTTGATCTAGGCGGTACATTAGTTTCTGCCGGTGGCTCTGCTGAAGAATGGGGTTCTGCTTCTTACATCGGGCGTTTTACTTACGACTATGACAATAAGTACCTGTTCCAATACAGTGCTAACTACAATGGTTCTTTGAGTTATAGCCCGGATAAACGTTGGGGATATTTTCAGGCTTTCTCATTGGGTTGGGTGATGTCCGATGAAGTTTGGTTCAAGAATTTGGTGAATCCGAACATTGTTAATATGATAAAATTACGTGGCGGATTTGGATTGGTAGGTAATGAAGTGGGAAGTCCATTTTCTTTCCTTACCCAATATGCGCAGAGTTCAAACCGCATATTGTTTGGAGAAAATATGGCTTCTAATGTAGGATGGTACGAGTCTGATGTAGCAAACAATTTACAATGGTCCAGCAGTAAGCAGTATGGTATTGGTCTGGATTTCGGCTTTTTGAAAGACCGCTTGACAGGATCATTCGATACGTTTTTATATTTGAACAAAGGAGATGTGATGGACATGACTGATGATATGATTCGGGTAGATATTTTAGGTATGCCGAACACTCCGAAAATTAATGCTCCGTACACTACTTCACGAAAAGGAGGTTTCGAAGTTTCGTTGAACTGGCAAGACAAGATTGGCAAAGTCGGTTATCGTGTAGGGGTAAACTATTCTTATTGGGATGAACGGGTGACTCGCCATAGCAGCTCTGATTCGGACTGGTGGACTCCGACATTCGACAATATCGGCAAACGTCCTTATGTAACAAACGGAGAATCTATAACATATCCTTATGGGTTGAAGACCAATGGATTACACGGGTCATGGCAAAAAATGTATAATTCCTTATTACACGCTAACAATAATATGACTTTGGGAACTCCGGCTTTGGTGGACTTAAATGGTGATGGTCGTGTAAATGATTACTATGTGTTCAATGCGGAAGGGTCTACTCCACATACTCAATTTGGTGTAACTTTAGGAGCCGACTGGAACGGATTCGATCTGGAACTGTTCTTCCAAGGAGCAACCGGTGCAAGGGGAGCTATGCCTTCTCCGCTCCGCAGCCAACAAAGCTATATGTGGAATTACGGACAATACGCGTTCCAGAATGCATATACACCGAGCAACCCTGATGTAGACGCCGCTCTTCCAACTCCGGTTCCTGAAGGCAATGGATTTGGATATAGTTACATTGACATCTGGTCTTTTGATGCCTCTTACCTGAAACTGAAAAATATCAGTTTACGTTATGACTTAAAACGTTCGGTTTTGAAAAATCTACCAGTTATTCAAGGATTGGATTTAAGTTTCGTTGTGACTAACGCATTTACTTGGACTAAAAAATCTTATCCACTGAAAGATTTGCAGGATCCCGAATTCATTACTACAGGTGCTTCTATCTATAATAACAATGGTACTTTGGGAAGCTATCCTACCCAGCGTTCTTATACTTTGGGCGTAACAGTAACTTTATAAAACTTGGTTAATATGAAACGTAAAAATAAAACAACTAAATATATTCTGGCCGGGTTATTTCTTTCTTCGATGATGGGAGTAACAACTGCATGTGATCCGTTAGGAATAGAACCTACAACAAAAGTGGATGAAGAACGCTTTTGGGAAAATCCTCAATTGGCTCGTTCTTATGTGAACAATTTCTATTTCATATCCCAATCGGCATCTGGTGACACCTTCCAGTCAGAACAGTGGTCAGATAACTGTCAGGGAAACTATGAACAGGACTGGGATACGTATCGACAGTACAATTTTAACAAACGTACTTATGATGAAAATAATGGTATCACTTGTTTCAGCGCCCCATGGAGTGGAGCTTATAAAAACATTCGTGCTGTAAATCTTGGAATTGAAAAAATTTCTTCCAGCAGCATATTGACAGAGGCTCAGAAGAACCAATTCTTGGGTGAATGTTACTTTTTCCGTGCTTTTATTTATTTTGACATGGAAAAGTTTTGGGGAAGCGTTCCTTATGTAGACAAAGCGTTAACGATTGAAGATGAAACCTATTTGCCTCGTACTAAACGCGAAACTATTTTCGACAATATTCTAGACGATTTGCAGAAATCCGTAGATTATTTTAAAGCTTATGGTGGAACGCATACGCTTGGTATGGTAAATGAAGATGTAGCTAACGCATACATCTCTCGCGTGGCTTTATATGCAGCCAATGCGGCCGATGCTTCAGCCAAAGGTCTATATTCGGATGATGCTGAAGGCTTGTTCAAGTTTGAGAAGAATGCAAATCATTATTATGAATTGGCTTATAATGCAGCTAAAGGATTGATAGGCAAGTACAGTTTGGAACCGAATTATGAGGATCTGTTCACAAAAACAGAGTCACATACAAGCGTTGAGTCAATTTGGCCGGTCATGTTTAAAGAAAACCAACGTAGTGGTTTCAATCCAACTGCAAAGAACGGACCTGACGGGAATTATTATGGAGCAACCGAAGATGCGACTTATTCTTACGGGCGTCGTTCAGGTTTATTTCCTACACAGGATTTGGTAGACTGTTATTTACAGAAAGATGACGCTGATGGCAAATGGAAAAATTGGTGGGAAACTTCACAGGCAAAAGCCATGGGAATCCATAGAAATGCAGAAGGAGAATTAGAAGGAGAATCTGCTAATTATCGCGATATGTTCAAGAATCGCGATAGCCGCTTCTATTCCACAGTTACTTACGATGGAGCATATATGGGACCGGAAGAAGAACGTTATATTATTCAAACTTGGATTGACAATACTACACTAGATGAAAAGACCTTAAAATACAGTGCTTTACATTCTGGGTATAGAGTGATGGAAAATTTAAATTCCGCACCAATCAACAGAGCTTCCGCACAAACAATAACTGGTTATTATTCAAGGAAGTACTCTCAGTTTAATAAAATCAATACGGACGGGACTTTGGATTTTGACACCCAGCGTCAGACTTGCTATTTCAATGTACGGTATGCGGAAGTGTTGCTGAATTGTGCCGAGGCAAGTATTAAACTAGGCAAGACCGATGCGGCAGGCTATATCAATGAAATCCGTAATCGTGCCGGATTGCCTAATTATGACGGCAATGATTTGTGGAATGAAATGAAACTGCAACGTCGTTTGGAATTTGCATTTGAATGTCCGGGCTTCCGTTATTTCGATTTATTGCGTTGGGGGGAAGCAGAAGGCAAAACGACTATTGAAGAGTTGAATACTCCTTCCAGAGGATTATGGATTTTCCGTAAAGGTATGGAAAGCGAAAAGGCTGGTGAGAATGGTTATCCTGTAGAGCCGGGTGGTGAAGGATATTTTACTCCTAAATTCCAGACTTTTGAGATGCCGTATTCTTATTATGAAAGAAAGTTTGATGATGCAAGATACTACTTTGTACCATTTTCACAGTCCATGTTGAGAGACTATACACAATTGCAACAGAATCCGGGATGGAAAAACTTCAACTATAACAATTAAAAAAAGATAGTTATGATGAATAAATTGCTAAATAAAATATGTATAGGTGCAGCTGTGTTGTGCAGTGCATCAGTTATTTCTAGTTGTACTGCCGGATTGACTTATGAAGAGGCACCGGAATCTGTTTATTCAGAAGTAGGGGTAAGCAAAATCGAGTTAAAAGCCCGGGAATTGTTTAATGACAAGATTTATGCAGTTAACTGGAACAAATGGGTGGACAATTATATTGATACTCGTTTGATTGGAAGTTCTGACGTTTTTACGTGGGTTAACAGAACGGGGGCTCCCTATACCATGCCGGATGGGAAAGTTGTGGCTGCCGGAGAATCAATAAAAGTGGAAGGTTCGGAAACAATAGAATCCGATAGCAGTGCGCCTGATGGCAAGGTGTATGTATTAAACGTATATGCCGCTTCGGATGTACAATATTCGACAGCTAACAAGGGGTTCTTGTTTGATGGCAGCAAGTTCTCCGGTGACTTTGAATTGGTGAATCCTGTTGATAACCGTTCACAATATGTAGTTCTTCCTGTTAGAAAGAATGAAATCATAGGTGAACTTTATCTGGTAAGCTATTCTGTCTGTACGGTAGAACCCGTAGGTGACTCTCCTAAATTGGGTATGCCGGGAGATTTTACCAAGCCTCGTCGTTATCTGGTGAAGAATATCGCTCATCGCCCTGCTGGAGTGGAGCAACATCAGCGTATGTATGAAGTACGTGTTACTTTCCTTCCGTAACGCAGGTGAATTCTTTTTTATAATAAATGAAAGGGTGGGCTTCAGGCTCACCCTTTCTTGAGATAAACAATTAACTGAAAATATATGAGACTGATTTTATGTTGGTTAGGGATATGGATATTCTGTGTGGGTCTGTTTGCGCAAAATACTAAGGACAATTCCTCTTATCTGTTTGATGAATTTCAAGATTGCTTGATTGTATATAAAGATGGAAGACAGTTTACGGCTCCGGTTAATTATGACCTGATAAAGAAGCATTATGTCTTTAAAGATCCGGAACAACAAGAAAAGGAGTTTTCTGATCCGGAATTGATAGCGGTGCTTCGCATAGGCAACAGAAGTTTCTTGATAGGAAAGCAAGAAGCGGTAGAGGTAATCCAAGCTCAGCCCAAATTCAATGTAATCTATACAGGTGATACACGAAGAGCCCCCAAAAAGATTTCGTATGGAGGAACTACACAAACGGCTTCCGTGGATAACTATTCAGGATTAACAGGTACAGGGTTGTCCGGTGGCATACAGGACGCCCAACGTATCGTTACCGGAATTAATAAAACCTACGAAGTTGGTGTAGGTAAAAAAACGAAACGCTTTTATAACAAGAAGAGTTTTTTAAAGCTTTTCCCTAAAAAACAACAAGTCCGATGGAACCGATACATCGAAGAAAATAAGATAGATTTCGGTTCTGTGGATCAGGTGTTCAAGCTCTTTCAAGTTTCTATTTCACACTAAGCATTTTCGCGGTCACAGAAATAGTCGGGTCCTTGGTAACCGGTTATTAAAAATGGATTAGTAGGAATATTCTTCATTGCTGTTTTTATGTTACATAAAACATGTAACGCAAATAACGCAATAAAGTTTGGATTGAGCAAATATGAGAGTTGTATTTTTGTGTTGCCCATTGTACCATGCTCTGACTTGACATGGTCCATGGCAATAATTTAATATGGCAGTTACAAGATATCTAAAGCAGAAGTTATGCAGATAATGATCATGTTTCATGGATAAGGACATGATACCTGGAGCATTATGATCCTTTGGAAAGCATCAGGAGCAGAAAACAGGAAGAGGGTATATAGCCGGAGCCGGCTGTTATACCCTCTTCCTGTAATGAGGTAGATTCCTTATTTCATCTTATACACCAAAGTTCCACCCTTCAAAATATCTTCATGCGAGATATAATTCTTTGTATAGGGTTCACCGTTCAGTGTGATGCTGTCAATGTACTTGTGTTCCTTTGACAATCCTTCGGCAATGATCGTGAAAGTCTTTCCGTCGGCCAGATTCAAAACGATTTCAGGCAGCTGCGGAGCGCCGAAGACATAATTGCCACTTACCGGATCTACCGGATAGAACCCCATAGCCGAGAACATATACCATGCTGACATCTGTCCGCAGTCGTCATTGCCACAGAGTCCGTCGGGTTCGGGACGATATTGCGTATCAAAGATTTCACGGATCAGTTCCTGGGTACGTTCGGGGCGGCCTGCCAACGTATATAAATAAGTAATGTGATGACTGGGTTCGTTGCCGTGTGCATATTGACCGATCAAGCCGGTAACATCTGCCTGGGTGGTTTCCAGTTTCAAGGTGAACAAAGAATCCAATTTGTTTAAGAATGCCTGTTCTCCGCCGAATAACTCAATAAGCCCCGGCACATCATGTTGCACATGCCAGGTGTACTGCCATGCATTCCCTTCGGTATAGTCTCCACCGGTACTTTCCATGTGGGCAACCTGACTAGGGTTGAAGGGAGATTTCCAACTTCCGTCAGCATTACGGGGACGCATGAACTGCGTTTCTTTATCAAACAGGTTCTTATAAAAATCGGCACGTTTGGCAAAATAAGCGGCATCTTCCTCTTTACCCATACGTTGGGCCATATCGGCTGCGGCATAATCGTCATATACCGATTCCAGTGTGGAGGATACTGATTCTGTCTTAATCAAGTCTGTAGGGAAATAACCGTATTTCATATAAGTTTCCCAATCGGATTTCAGTTTATGAGATACGGTCTGGGTATTTTTGATAGCATTGAAGGCACGTTCGGCGTCAAAACCCCGGAACCCTTTGCGGTACGCTTCGGCGATAACTGAAACACCGTGGTTGCCAATCATGGTATATGTCTCTTTTCCCCAAAGTCCCCAGATAGGCAGGAAGCCCTGTACTTCAGCCTGTTCTACCAATGAATTGACGAATCCGTCTACTTTTTCAGGAACCATTAAGGTGTAAAACGGATGGGCGGCACGATAAGTGTCCCATAAGGAGAAAGTGGAATAAAAAGCTCCGTTACCGGCTTTAACGATGGAATCGGCTGCATTACGGTACCATCCGTCTACGTCCGAGATTTGGTTGGGCTGTATCAGGGCATGGTAGAAGCTGGTATAGAAGTTGGTCTTCTCGTCATCCGTACCGGTTACTTCAATGCGGCTCAGATAATTGTTCCATTCGTTGTGGGCTGCTTGCTTCACTCCTTCAAAATTCCAGTCGGCTATTTCCGCTTCCATATTCTTCTTGGCTCCATCCACGCCGGTGGTGGACATGGCTACTTTCATCAGCAGTTCCTCTCCCGGCTTCATGTCAAAAGTAGCGATGATGCGTTTCCCTTTTTCAGTTTCGGCCATGGGCAGATACAGGGTATCTATGACGGGACGATTGAACTTCATAACAAAAAAGTAATCCTGGTTCACCCATACGCTGTTGCGTACATGTCCGGTCAAGGTTTGTGCATCTTCCCAATTGGTTTCGCAACTTTGTACTTGCGAATGGTATTGGTTTTCGTTCCACGCAGGTCCGTGCTGAAGGTCAATCAATACAGATGCCGAGTCGGCGTTATGATAGGTATAACGGTGCAGGGCGGCATGGGGAGAGGCGGTCAGTTCGGCCTTCACGCCGGGGTCGGTCAGCTCTACGGTGTAGTATCCGGGAGTCGCTGCTTCCTTGTCTTTGGGGAAGTGGCTGCGATAAGCGTCCCAGGCACGGGTGCGTGTTCCGGTAACCGGCATCACCAGGATGTCTCCCAGGTCCATACACCCTGTTCCATTAAGGTGTGTCTGGGTAAATCCCCATATCAGGGAGTCGGTGTACACATATTCCGAGCAATATCTCCAGCCGACAGCTCCGGTTACGGGGCTTGTCTGGATCATGCCGAAAGGACGGCAGGCACCGGGAAAGGTATGTCCGTTGTCTGCTGCTCCGATGAACGTGTTAACATACTGCGTGTAGTCAGTTTCGCCTGTCTTCTGCTGTGTTGTGGAACAGCCGAAGAGCGAGCCTGCCAATACAAATGCGCAAAGGATAGAATTGGTTTTCTTCATAGATTCGCAATTAATAAATATTTTGCGTAAAGATAAAGAGTTTTCTGGAAAAATGGGTCAAGAAATCAAAACAAGAAACGAATTAATAAGAAGTAAATGAATATCTTTGCATCTCTTAAATTAATAAACGACATGAAAAACCTTAGTTTGGGATCTCTCATGAGGATACTCTCTGCATTCATTTTCCTTTTATCGAATCTTCTTTAGATTAATCCGAAATGTTTCAACGCATTGGCTATTCCGTCTTCATCTACGGAGGTGGTCACATAGTCGGCCACAGCTTTTACATGAGGTTCGGCGTTTCCCATAGCTATCCCTGTGGCTACGTGTTTCAGCATGGGAATATCATTGCCGCCGTCACCGAAAGCCATGGTGTCTTTCAGGTCAATGTCAAAATATGCCAGCACTTTGTCTATTCCCGTACTTTTACTGTTGCCCCGTGCAATGATGTCGGCAAACAATGGATACCAGCGCATTGGCTCGCAATGGGTCAGCACTTTGCCGAATATATCTGTTTCTTTTTCCTCTTCGGCCGTAAAGTACCCCATTATTTGCAGGATGTCTTTTCCACGGGCTTCTTCTATGGAGGCGACAGGGGGAACAGGAATTTCAATCAGATCGGAAACAGCCTGTACTCTGTCATTCACCTCAGTGACGAACATTTCATTGCCGTATGCAAAAACGAAAGGTACCGGATGGCTCTGTTGGAAAGTGATAAGCCGTTCAATGTCTTCTTGCGGGATGCAACCTTTATAAATGGGCCGGTGGCCGGCGGTAAAGCAATAGCTTCCGTTTACGGTGATATACCCGTCAAACTCTAAGTCACCCAGGTTGTTTATTAAACATTGTGGGCGTCCGGTAGCAATAAAGATTTTAATGCTTTTATCACGGAGTGCCTTTAATGCTTCTTGGGTCGAAGCAGGAATCTTATGTGTTTTAAAAGAAACCAGTGTACCGTCAATATCGAAAAAAATAGCTTTAACCATACGTTTACCTATTGAATATTATCGTTATATATTTTCATTTTGCAAAGATGAGAATTAAAATACATGCACACAAATGCGATAAAGGTTAATTTTTGGCTTATTTGACTTTACAGATTGATTTTAATATCTATATTTGTGTTTCTAAAATAACAAGAGAAATGGCAGTTCAGTTTACAAGAATAGCAGTAAAGATCGGTAGTAATGTGTTGGCGCGTAAAGACGGTACGCTGGATGTGACGCGTATGTCGGCATTGGTAGACCAGGTGGCGGAATTGCGCAAAGCCGGGGTGGAAGTCATTCTGATTTCATCCGGGGCGGTAGCTTCGGGACGCAGCGAGATCAAGCCTTCCAAGAAATTGGATAGCGTGGAGCAAAGGCAGCTTTTCTCGGCGGTGGGCCAGGCAAAACTGATCAACCGGTACTATGAACTGTTTCGCGAACACGGCATCCCTGTGGGGCAGGTGCTGACTACGAAAGAAAGTTTCGGCACGCGCCGTCATTACCTGAACCAGCGCAACTGCATGATGGTGATGCTGGAGAACGGTGTCATACCTATCGTAAATGAGAATGATACCATTTCGGTCACTGAACTGATGTTTACAGACAATGACGAGCTTTCGGGAATGATCGCTTCCATGATGGATATGCAGGCGTTAATCATACTGAGCAATATTGACGGCATATACAATGGTTCTCCTTCTAACCCCGGTACGCAGGTGATACGGGAGGTGGAGCAGGGAAAGGATCTTTCGGACTATATACAGACGGAGAAATCGGGATTCGGCCGGGGCGGCATGCTGACCAAGACTACCATTGCCCGCAAGGTGGCCGATGAGGGCATTACCGTCATTATAGCCAACGGCAAGAAAGACCATATTCTGGTCGATTTGCTGCAACATCCGGCAGAGACGGTTTGTACGCGCTTTATTCCGGCAGAAGGCGGAGTATCCAGCGTGAAAAAGTGGATTGCCCATAGCGAAGGCTTTGCGAAAGGCGAGCTGCATTTGAACGAACAGGCCGTGAAAGTGTTGAAAGGACAGAAGGCGGTAAGCCTGCTTCCTGTGGGAGTGGTCCGCATAGAAGGGGAATTTGAAAAAGATGATATAGTGAAAATCATAGACCACCGGGGCAGGCAGATAGGAGTGGGACGCATCGGATTCGATTCGGCAGAAGCGCGTGCATTGCAGGGGAAACATGGACAGAAACCTATGGTACACTATGATTATTTGTATTTGGACTGATGCGGTGTGGTAATGATTTAGATAAAATGAAGTGACTATGGAACAGATAAAAGATATTTTTAAACAGGTGCGGCAGGCAAAAGGATCTCTTGCTTTCTGCAAGGAGGAGATCATCAATGACACCTTGTATGCATTGGCCGACAGGGTGGAGGCTGCTACGGACCGGATTCTGGAAGAGAACGCCAAGGATCTGGCGGCGATGGATCCGTCGAATCCCAAATATGACCGTCTCAAACTGACGGCGGAACGTATTCACGCCATAGCCCAAGGCATACGGCAGGTAGCCACGCTGCCTTCTCCATCGGGAAGGATACTGAGCCAGACCGTGCGTCCCAATGGCATGAAGCTGACCAAGGTAAGTGTGCCTTTCGGGGTGATAGGCATTATTTATGAAGCTCGTCCTAATGTGACTTTGGATGTGTTTGCACTTTGTTTCAAATCCGGCAACGCCTGTATATTAAAGGGGGGGAGCGATGCCGATTTCTCCAACCGTATCCTGGTGGAGATTATCCGGAATACCTTGCTGGATGTAGCCCACTTGTCTCCTTATCTGGTGGCATTGTTGCCGGCAGGACATGATTCGGCCGACGCGCTGCTCCATGCCCGCGGCTATGTGGATCTGATTATCCCCCGCGGCGGCAAGGGGCTGATAGACTATGTGCGGCAGAACGCCACGATTCCCGTTATCGAGACAGGAGCCGGTGTGTGTCACGTTTATTTTGACAAGGAGGGTGATGTGGCGAAAGGAGCCGCCATTATCCGCAACGCCAAGACACGCCGTGTCAGCGTGTGCAATGCCTTGGACTGTCTGATTATAGATGTGAACCGGCTGACCGACCTTTCCACTCTTTGTAGCGGCTTGCAGCAGGACAACGTGGAAATCTATGCCGATGACTTGTGTTACAATTATCTGAAGACTTCTTACCCTTCCCACTTGCTGAAACATGCTTCTACGGATACTTTCGGAACAGAGTTTCTGGACTACAAAATGGCAGTGACGGCGACTATGACCATACAGGCGGCTGTGGCCCACATTTCTATCTATGGTTCGGGACATAGTGAATGTATTGTGACGGAGAATGACCGGGCGGCCGATTATTTTATGAAAATGGTGGATGCGGCTTGTGTCTATGTGAATGTGCCTACTTCGTTCACCGATGGAGGTGAGTTCGGACTGGGAGCGGAAATAGGTATCAGCACGCAGAAGCTCCACGCCCGTGGTCCGATGGGACTGGAGGAACTGAACACATACAAGTGGATTATTCAGGGGGATGGACAAATAAGACAATAATACTATAAATGAAAAAATTATGAGATACTTTACAAACGTACACGATTTGGGCGACTTGAAGAGTGCCCTTGCCGAAGCTTTCGAAATCAAGAAAGACCGCTACAAATATGAAACCCTGGGAAAGCATAAGACTTGTCTGCTGATTTTCTTCAACAACAGTCTGCGTACCCGTTTGAGCACCCAGAAGGCAGCCCGTAACTTGGGCATGGATGTGATTGTGCTCGATGTGAATCAAGGTGCATGGAAGCTGGAGACCGAGCGCGGTGTCATTATGGATGGCGACAAGAGTGAACATTTACTGGAGGCTATTCCGGTGATGGCTTCTTATTGTGATATCATCGGTGTGCGTTCGTTCGCTCATTTTGAGAACCGCGAGGATGATTATACCGAAAAGATTCTGAATCAGTTCATCAAGTATTCCGGCAAGCCTGTATTCTCCATGGAAGCCGCTACCGGTCATCCGTTGCAGGCTTTCGCCGACCTGATTACTATCGAGGAGTATAAGAAGAAAGACCGTCCCAAGGTGGTCTTGACTTGGGCGCCGCATCCGCGTGCATTGCCTCAGGCCGTTCCCAACTCGTTTGCCGACTGGATGAACGAGGCCGATGTGGATTTTGTCATCACTCATCCCGAAGGCTATGAGCTGGACCCGAAGTTTGTCCGTGGCGCGAAGGTGGAATACAACCAGATGAAAGCCTTTGAAGGGGCTGACTTTATCTATGCCAAGAACTGGGCATGTCCCGGTGTCACCCGTCCTGCCGACTATGGAAAGATCCTGAGCAAGGATATGAACTGGACGGTAGATGCGGCGCACATGGCAGTGACAAACGATGCTTTCTTTATGCATTGTCTGCCGGTGAGAAGAAACATGATTGTGACCGATGAGGTGATTGAAGCGCCTACTTCGTTGGTTATTCCTGAAGCGGCCAACCGGGAAATTTCTGCTACAGTTGTTTTAAAAAGAATGCTGGAAGGGTTGGAATAACCGGCAGTCGGAATGACGTATTCTTCCTTTTCAATTTATCGTTTCACCTTAGTGATGAAACCGTATCACCCATGTGATGAAAATTGATCACCTTAGTGATAAAACTTCATCACTAAGGTGAAACGGTAAACAGAAAAGGGCAGCGGTAAGCATTCGGCCTCGTGCGTGTTTTTTTCCCCTCTTTTCCTTCCTACCTTTGT
>CAOYQO010000040.1 GCA_948566455.1 uncultured Phocaeicola sp. | reverse complement strand
TAGAGCATCTGACTGTTAATCAGAGGGTCCTTGGTTCAAGTCCAAGAGGAAGAGCAAAAAGGTTCGTCATTACGGCGAACCTTTTTTGTTTTCTATCCTGCAAACAGCTGCATCAATGATACAGAATCTGCTGAATGCAGAGCTTCAACCTCTATATTAACATTATTTATACTATCCTTCGGCTACCGCCAATGTCAGCACACTAATGCGTACTCCTTCTATTTCATGAAAAACATCGGCACAAGCAGTAGTAGTAGAACCGGTAGTCAATACATCATCAACAATCAGCACATGCTTTCCCACAAAATTCTCCGGATGACGAAGCCGAAAGATGCCATCCACATTCTCCCAACGTTCATAAGTCGATTTACGGGTTTGCGTATCCGTATGCTTCTCACGTATCACCGAAGATACATCCACAGGTAATCCTACTACCTGAGACACACCACGGGCAATCCATTCACTTTGATTGTACCCGCGCGCCCTCCTCTTACGGGGATGCAGAGGCACGGGGATAATGATATCTACACCTTCGAAGAAATCTGTTGTAGCCAACTCTGCAGCCATAAAACGCCCCATTATTGCACCCAGTTCTTTTCGTCCTCCATACTTGAACTGATGCAGTATCTTGCGGAAATCACTCCCTTTGCGATAGAAAAAATAAGAAGTGGCACGTTCCAAAGGAATCTTTCCCCAGAACATACGCTCCACAAGGTTGTCTTTTACCTTATGGTAATTGGTACGGGGCATGTTAATGTTACAATGCGTGCAAATAGCCTCTTCACCTTCTACAAGCGGAGCTCCACAAACCACACAACAACGTGGAAAAAAGAGATGAAACAGAGGGCCTAACCAGATTTTCACAGTATTTTTCATTAAGTAGTTTATTTATGTTACATCCCCAATGGAGGGACTTCTTGTATCAGTTGTTGCAACGTAGAATGCAGATGTCCGTTCGTAGCAATAATATGATGCCCTTCTATAAAACTTTCATTTCCATAGAAGTCGGTCACCCGGCCACCTGCCTCTAATACAAGCAACGCAGCTGCCGAATAATCCCATTTGCCGATGAACGCCTCCGCCCAGGCATCAAAACGTCCGGCAGCTACATAACATATCGCTAAGGCAGCAGAACCGGTCATACGAATGCCACCTACTTTACCATACAGGTTATGTATCAGGTGTTCTCCCGTACGGGCATATTGGCATGAGTTATAAGGCAGTTCTACTACCAGAAAGGCATCTTCCATCTGTTGTACATTGGAAACCTGTATCCGCTGGCCATCCACGTAAGCGCCACCGTCTTTCCAACCATAGAAACACTCATCCCGGCAAGGATCGTACACCACACCCAACAAAAGTTCCTCCCTGGAGCGAAGGGCTATACATACACAGTAAGGTGCATTGTCATGGATATAATTCGTAGTCCCGTCCAGCGGGTCCACAACCCAGCAACAGGGTTCATCCTGATACACAGCCGAACCTTCTTCCGTAATAAAACCGGCTTCCGGCAACAATGCGGAGAGCTCGGCAACAATCTGCTTCTCCGATTCTTTATCTACGTAGGACACGTAGTCATGCGCATGTTTCTTTTCCACGCTCTCGCTACGGAATGTTTTTCTTTCTTCTTTCAAAAAACTTCCTGCATCCATAGCAATGCGGCAGACTTCCGCAGTAAGTGATGCTAAATCCATATTCGTACTTTTTTCTTCGTTATTCTATTATTTCCCGGGCAATCCAGGCACAAGCCTCAGCGTCAGCCAATGCATGGTGATGCTGTTCCAACTCGTATCCAACATAGGTCGCTACCGTATGCAACTGATAATTGGGCAAACCTTTGATTCGTCTTCGTGCCGTACTCAAGGTACAATGAAATTCATAATCGGGGTAATCTAAGCAGTAAGTCTTGAAAACCGCTTTCAAACAACTTTCATCAAAACCTTTGTTATGCGCCACAAGCGGAAGCCCCTCTATAAGCGGTGCAATCTCTTGCCATACTACCGGAAATACCGGTGCTTCCACTGTATCTGCCAATGTCAACCCATGTACCCGGGTATTCCAATAGGAGTAATACTCCGGTTCAGGACGAATAAGACTATAGTAACGATCTACAATCTCTCCATCCCGCACAATCACTACCCCGACACTGCACACACTGGTGCGTTGTTCATTGGCAGTTTCAAAGTCTATGGCAGCAAAGTTCTCCATAACATCTCAAACAATTACTTAGCCTCGTCCACCTGCTGATAGATCAGGTTTCCTCGTTGGCTGATTGTCCATTTTCCATTCTCCTGGCGGACATTCTTTGTATCATCGTCTTCTACATTCCAGACATAGTCTCCGCCCGGCAGCGAACGGCGATCCAATATTTCATTGGGTTGGTCACCGGAGAAGAATAATTCTACTTGCAATGAGTCGGGAGCAAAAACAATATACGCTGTATTTTCCTTATCTGCCACACTTTCCATGCGGACACCTTTTTCCCAAAGACGGATACAGTCTTTCTGCACCTCACTCCATATATATCCGGCGGAAGCAATACAGCCATGTTCATCTTTATCGCTACCTACTGCAGGAGATTCATTTTTCTTGTTTTGAGAGTTACCACAACTCGCCAATGCCATACCCACACCTACAAGGAGCATGAAATAGATTTTTCCAGTTTTCATAAAATTTCCAGTTAAAGTTTTACGGGTCAAAAGTACAAATAAATATGATGCGAGGGGTAAGATAAGCCAAAATCTATTTCTGAAAGAATGGCTCAATAAGAACAAATTAATAACATCAAAGAAGCTAAAAGACAGACCTGATTCTGGTCAGAAACACTTCTGCTCCTTACCAACTCCGTGTTTTCTCCACTCCTATACGGAGATTGGAAGAGTGGAGCAGGTGTGGACTTGGTACGGAATTGATCCTTTTAGATATCTTCGCAATGTTTTCCATGAATCGAACAACGATAACATCAACTATCTCCGGAAGTCCGAATAACTTTTAATATCAGTCAGAGTAATATGCCGAATTTTATATACTTAAATACAAACAAACTATTGGATATTTCATTCTTTTTCTATAATATTGCAGTTACATAATAATATCCACCGATATATTATCATCAAATAAATAGTCAGTGCATATTCTGACTCGCAAATTTACCAATACACAAGCACCATATTTATTAGGCAAAAGATTTATGTTAACCCAATAATACGAAAAAACATGAGAGCTCTCTTATTCTTGGCAGGCAGTATTCTTACTCTGTCTCTCCATGCACAGACATTAAGCACTACCTCCAATATGCCCAGAAGTGGTGACCAACTCATAAAACATGTAGTTACTACTTGTGAACCCGGAGATATGAGTTCCGAACAAATTTGGGATTTCAGCAACCTGAAACTCAAGAATGCGAGCTATCAGCTGAAGTACACAATGCAAGGTTCTGACAGTCTTGTTGCCATTGAACATCGTACGATGTATTATCATTCTATATCCGGAGACAGCCTTTTTTGCCTGGGATATGAAAATCCTACAACTCTTATCACTTATCAGAAGCCTGAACTACTTCTAACCTTCCCTATTTTACAAAACCAGAAAATCAGTGATTACTTCGATGGAAAGGGGCGCTATTGCGAACATATGTATATCCGGCAACGTGGTAAAAGTATCATCACAGCCGATGCCTCCGGTGATTTAATATTACCTGAGGGAGATACCTTACATAAAGTCCTTCGCATACACACTCATAAACAGATTCATCAGAGTATAATTCTGAAAGATAATGTATCAACCTTATTAAAAGTGGATACTCTCCCATACACCCTAAATTGCGATAGCATAGAATATCTACTAACCAACGACTCTATTCATCAGGAAATAGAGACTTGGCGTTGGTATGCCTACGGCTACCGTTATCCAGTAGTAGAAACTATCAAAAGTACGGTTTATCAAGACAGCAAACCATACGAGCATTTCTCCACTTCTTTTATCTATTTACCTGAAGAACAATATTACGATTTACCTTATGACACCGACAATCAAAAAAAACGCGATATGGCAACAGAAGAACAACTCGAACGCAAATGGAAAAATATGGATAAATCTCTGGAAAAAGGAACAAATGACGACACTATCAACTACAATTATAGAATAGAAAATAACAGTGACTTATACATTAACTACGAACTGAAACAATCCGGCAACGTCACAGTTTCTCTCTTCAACCTGCAAGGACAAAAACTGGCGACAATACAACATACAAGCCTTTCGGCCGGACTCTACAATGAAACTATTTCAATGGACAGCTATCCGACAGGAGAATACCTGCTTCGGATAACAACCGGGGAAAAAGTTTATGCTAAAAAGCTATTTAAGAAATAAGTCAAACGGATTATTTATCATCATTATGAAAAATATCTTATTCGCTATATTAGTATCGGTATCAATTCTGCCGGTTTATGCTCAAAATCAAGACAGCATACCAACTCCAAACAGTCCTTCCCTGAACAGTCTGGACAATTCTCCTTATATTGTACCCCGTACCATTTCGGACGAAACTGTACTCCCGTCTCCCGAAGCAGCCCAGATGAACCGTTATGTAGACTACCCGGTGTCACGTAATACCGGGACTGCCGACGTACATATCCCTTTATATAATTTATCTCTAAAAGACATACCTTTCTCTATATCCATGTCATATCATACTTCCGGATGTAAAGTAGACGATATCCCCGGAGTGCTTGGACTGGGATGGACCCTAAATGCAGGCGGATGCATCTCCAGAGTAATTCACGGACAACCGGACGAGTCGCTTCCATATCAGCTGAAGACCCGCCAGCAAATAGAAAGTAGTGCTGATTTAGATTATTTAAAGGACATTGTTCACTTGCAGAAAGAAGCCAGTCCTGACCGGTATTATTATAATTTTGAGGGTTATTCAGGAAGTTTTATATGCAATCCCAACGGAACAATTACACAATTACCACCCACTAACTTAAAAATACAAAGCATAAATAAGACCTCTAATGGCATTTATGATTTTCTGATAACAACTCCTTCAGGCTGTACCTATTATTTCACAGAGCGTGAGCAGATGAGTTATGAATATTTTCCAACCATTCTGGACAATCTCTACCGTAGTCCTAATTATAGCACAGTATCATGCTGGCATCTCTCAAAAATAGTATCTCCATATCGTACAGATAGTATTTCACTAACCTACACTACCATTCCTTCGTGGCGACGTGAAGAGTCAGCCAATAGCCTCTCTTCCTCTTTTGTAACCACCACCAACGGAGCAACCGGAACCAGCAGCCAACAGTCAAATGCAATTTCGGCCATACACCGCACTACGTTTTCTAATCAACGGGTATTATCCCAGATAAAAAGCAGGACTACCACTATAAACTTTACCTCTTCTACCATTTCCGGTACCCGCAAATACGGAACTCCCAATATACGTATGGCGAAAATTGACATAAAAAACACGCTTGGCAATACTGTACGTAGCATCACATTCGATAATGACAAATTATTCGGAGACAAACGCTTACGTTTAGAGAGTGTCAGTATTACATCTGGCACCAAGCTACTTGACAAGCGCACCTTTACTTATTACAATGAATATGGCAGCTACAGCGATGACAAAAAAGACTTCTTCGGATACAGCAACTCCGGAATTACCACAACTTTAAAGCACAACAGTATCCTTGACTATTCCGGAAAACTTTCCGGCAACCGGAGCTATCACTTTGCAAGTGCCCGTGCCTTTGCCTTAGAGAGTATCCAGGAACCGACAGGTGCCATCACTACATATACATATGAGGCTAATCGCTGTAACCTTTTCCGTTCTCCGGTAAACATAGGTTTACGTATCCAAAGTATATCCGTGACCGATCCGGTGACCGGGAAAAGCAAAACAGCCGAATTCACATACGAGAATGAGGCCTGTACCATCAACTTTGACGATATCGGAACAACAGCCTTCATCTCCCTGTCCGGGGTCCGTGCCTCTTACATCGGATCTCCTACCAGCATCAGCACCGGAAGTGTCCGTACCACTTCTTGCCGCATCCCGGGCTATCGTGCCGAAAACGCTATTATATATTATGGGAAAGTGACTGAAACTGTATCCGGGAGTGGTGTCCCGCAAAAAATGAAAACGGTATATGAATATGACACATCCAATTGCCTGCATCCTTTCAAGGGTGCAGGTATATCTTCCAATCCATCGCTCGACCCTGACAATGCTCGTTATTTGGGCACCAAAATATATTATCCTAATTTAAGTCCGGAAACCTACGAAGAATGCAAGCGCATTTATGGCCCGCAGTTCGTAGGCGGCTATTTTCAAGAAACCTGTTGGGAAAAGGCCCCACTCATCCACCGTACCATATATAAACATACACCTTCAGGCTATGAACCCATAGAAGAGGAAATCAACCGGTATTCTCTTGACCGCACAGGTGTCGTACGAACGGGATTCTATGTAGAAAGTATTCTGCGTACCATAGACGCATCAGGAATAAGCAAAGAAGATTTTCAGAGTACATCCGACTTTAATTTTTTTGAAACAGAAACCGCTTGCGGACGTTTATTCAAAGATACAACAATCACCATCATACATTACCCTAATTCCGTTTCACACCGTGAAGTAACTTCATATACCTACAACCGTTCCCAAGTGTATTCCAGCCTGACAAATGTACTTCCCCCACCGTTAAGGATCATACTCCCCGGTTTTACGGAAGACAGTACACAATTGGCCGACCATGGCATACTTCAATCCATTAAAACAGTTTGCGGAAACCAAACATTTGAACATTATTATTGCTATTCATCCAATATAACGGGTGGTTTCCTCCAAAGAATTGCCAATGACGGAAATATCAATCTTCCGGTTATGGAGAAATGGGTTATAAATACCAAAGACACAATCTTGCTGAACTGGCAATACGCTGATTTCGGGAGAGGGAATATACGTCCTTCCCGCAAAGTACTTTCATGGAACAGACAGGAAACGGCTTCGCAGACCTTCACCCTGTATGAAAAGGAATATCCACTGGAGACAATCCTCAACCGGCTTTCTCCCACCGCCTACATTTGGAATTTATCCTGGAATTACCCTATTGCAGTAGTACAGGGCACTTCCTATGCAGACACACGAGTACAGATTGCAAGTACTTCCGGCAAAAGCACTGACGAGTGGCTACCGGTTGTGGAAGTATGGCAAAAGCCCGCCGGTTCCTTAACCACATGCTATGATTATGAACCACTCATTGGCTGTACTAAAGTGACAGAGCCCAACGGGGAAGAGACAAATTATCAATATTTAGGAGGTAAACTCAGTAAAATAACAGATCATTCCAAAAAGACAATCGCAGAATATACTTACACCCTGCGTGGAGAAGGTGCAACAGAGAATAGCATTACAACAAGGAACTATCTACACGGAGCGGTGAGTTACCTGGAACAAACCCAATATTACGATGGACTGGGACAGCCTATACAAATATTGGAGAAACAAATCACTCCACTCCGGAATAACCTGCTCCACGTTTTTGAATATGATTGCCTGGGACGCGAGACACGCAATTGGTTACCTATCCCAACCGCAACAAACGGACGTGCCACTAACTACGCCAATCTTTCCGCCAATTATTATGGCGACCCATACGCCTACACGGAAAATACACATGAAGCAGCGCCTATGGAGCAGTTATTAAAGAGAACTCCTCCGGGGAATGATTTCCGGACACACCCGGTTACTTACGAATATCTGGCTAACAGCCCACAGACAGCAGTCTTAAACTGTAATCGTTATGAGGCTGTAAACGATGAACAATTCCGTTGTACCGGTACTTACCCGGCGGGAGAACTGGAAGTTATATTAACAACAGATGAAGACGGTCACAAACAATACACGTTCACCGACTTCCGGGGAAACACTGTCCTGATACGGCAAGTCAATAATGGAGAATTTTATGACACTTATACCATACATGACGCCCTTGGCAATCCCCTGCTGGTACTTCCGCCAATGGCTTCCGCCTCACTTGGCAGCAGTGGCACGTGGAGCATCCGAAACAACGAAATCCTGCAGAAGTACGCTTACTATTATCGTTACGATGCTCGCCGCTTATGCGTAGAGAAGAAAATTCCCGGAGCAGAACCGGTCTATTACGTATACGACAAAACAAGACGTCTCATGTTCTCACAAGATGGAAACCAGCGTACCGCCGGAGAATGGACATTCTATCTTTACGACAAATTCCAACGGCCGACGGTACAAGGCGTATGCAAAAACACCAATACCGCCTCGGCAGCTTCAGTCATCATCAATTGTGAACGTAGCAATGGCAACACAGGCTTGGAAGGCAGCGGATACAGTTCCACTTTCTCGCTGGCCTCACCCGAAGTACATATAGTGAACTACTATGATGACTACGAATTCAAGACACTGCCCGGATTCAACAGCAGCAAATTTTCAACTGCATTTTCAACTGCAAACCCAAACTACGTCAAGGGATATCCGGCGGGCAGTATCACAAAGGTACCGGGAAGCAGTACCAAACTTTATTCTGTCAATATCTACGATATTAAGGGGCAGATTATCCAAAGCCTGTCCGCCAATCACCTGGATGGATACGAAGCAGTGGAGAACACTTATACTTTTACAGGAAAGCCCAAGACTGTGAAGCATGTTCATACCAGTAATGAGAGTAAAGCCAATAAAAATACAATAGAAGAGAACTATACTTATAATTATGATCACGCCGAGCGTATCACATCAATAAATTATACGTTAGGCAACAATACCATAACACTGGCAACAAACACCTATGACGAACTTGGAAGACTGAAAAGTAAGTCACATCATGGTTCTAATGCCAACATCATTACGTATAATTACAACACACGAGGATGGACTAAGAAAATAGAAAGCCCGAAATTCACTCAGAAGTTATACTATACAGATGGAAACAGCACACCATGCTACAACGGTAATATCAGCAGTATGACCTGGAAAGCAGATACCGAAGCCACAAGAGGATACAAGTTCACCTATGACCACCTGAACCGGATGATGAATGCCGGATATGGTGAAGGAGAGGATTTGTCGGCTAACGCAGGACGCTTCTCCGAGATTATCACCGGATATGACAGGAATGGAAATATTCTGGGACTGAAACGTAACGGAAAGAGTTCATCTTCCGCCTATGGGATGATTGACAACCTGACTCTGACGTATGACGGCAACCAACTGAAGAATGTTACGGATGCCGCTACTGACCCTCTCTACAACGGCGTGTTCAACTTTACAGATGAGAATAAGGGAAGCGGAACGGAATATCTCTATGACTCCAACGGAAATATGCAGCAGGATTATAACAAGAAAATTAGCAAAATCCAATATAATCTTTTAAATTTGCCTGCAACACTGCAATTTACCAATGGGAACCGGAAAGACTATACTTATAGTGCGGACGGGAAGAAACTGAAAGTCGTGCACAGGACGGCGATAGCAAATATATCTGTCCCCATGGGGCAGATAAAAGAGTTGGCGGCAAATCAGATTTCACAAACCCATACGGTGGATTATTGTGGAAATGTGATCTATGAAAACGGAAGTCTGAGCAAGGTACTCACAGAAGAAGGATATGCCACTCTGAGCGGGACAACTCCAACATTTTACTATTACCTGAAAGATCATCAAGGAAATAATCGGATGGTGGTGCGTTTGAACGGAGCGTCATGGAACACAGAACAGGTGAACCATTATTATCCTTTCGGAGGGGTATTTGAAGTGAATACTGAAACCTCGGGAAAACAGTCCTATAAGTATAACGGGAAAGAGTTGGACAGGATGCATGGGCTGGATTGGTATGATTATGGGGCGAGGCATTATGATGCGGCGTTGGGAAGGTGGCATGTCGTGGATCCGCTAGCAGATAAATATTATGGAGTGAGTCCATATGTATATGTAGCAAATAATCCATTGAAACATATTGACTTAAACGGCGATAGCATAAGTGTTGTAGACCTTTACCAGCAAGATGAACGAGGCAATCTCGTAAATTCCAATCAAGTGAAAGCTTTTGAGTTTCTCATAAGTACAAAAGAAGGAAAGGCATTATTGGCAAATTATGCTGCGAAAGGACAAACAATAGCAGGTGTTACATTTAATAAAGATGGGAAATTTCATAAAAAAGGTATTGATATATCATTTGGAACAAAGACTTCTAGGCAATTTTCTTCAGGTAGCACATTTCTCACTGTGAAGACAAACAATATGAATATCCAAGTTGGAGTAGGGAAATCTTCCGACATTGCTGATTTACTGGATACTTTTATTCACGAAATTGTAATTCATGCAGACCAATCTTCTATTGATTTTATTGATGATAGAATAATGAACAATTCGAATGCTTATCCCGCATTAAGAAGAATGAACAAATCTAGAAATTATACCCAACATTGGCAAGAAAGAAATGTCAATAGGGCTATGGAAAGAATAGGAGTACCCATAATACAACAATATTACAAATCGCAAGGAATATTAAAATCAAACGAAGTGATAATGAAAATGATTTACGGATTTTCAAACAACTAATTATGAAAAAATATATAGCTATTACAATACTATTATTTATGCTGCAATCGTGTCAAACAGATTGTACCGATGACTATGAGATGAAAGTGCTTGTTGAAATTTTCGATGATTTGGTTGAGGAAATGGGCGCTTTAGATGGATATAAAACTCCCCCTCCTCCTTTATTATCTACTTCTGATAGCAACAATAATATCTATGATACGATTGAGTATCTCAGAGAAGTTGATAAGGTTCAGGCAAACAGGAAAATGAAAGATACCGTTTTGGTTATTGCTGTTTTAGATACTCTATTCAGTTGTATAAATGAAAATTTAGACATAGAATATATCAAAGAGCAATTAACGAACCAAGGCTATATCGAGGTGCTTGATACAATGAGAACAACTTCAATTATAAGTCAACCACTCAATATATCCAAAATAAGGAAAAGCGAGCGATTCACATTGAAATACTATTCAGAATTTCCCCAAGGAATTAAAATTTGGGAAAGAGAGAAGTACGACTTTCTCTTTTCAGGGGTATTGGAGATATCAAGGATCTATTTTGATGCCAAAAAACAATTTGGACTTTTGTACAGTTCTTATATTTGTGGACGGCTTTGCGGTGAAGGAGCAATTATTTGTATCCACAAAATTAAAGATAAATGGGTGATTGAAAAAAAAATATTATTGTGGGTATCATAACAATCAGAGTAAAAAGCAAATTGACATATTGTTATAGTCCTCAATACTTATCTAAGGAGACTGCGAACTATTTAATCATGTTAGAAAAGTCTGATATAGTGCAGGGAGATTCCGGTAGCTGTATACGTAATGACTGGAATTCCTACCTATCTATTGCGCTGGATTGTCTCATAAAAGGGATAAGCTCCATACGGACATCTTATATATGATTTCAATAAACAATTTTTCTTTTATTTCCATTATTCAGGTAGTATCGGGCTTTACTATAAAGAGGGTATGTAATCCATTCATTGCTAATCTTATAAAAAACAATATCAAATATGATATTGATATAGTATGACCAAGAAAGCAGATGCCGAAACCACAAGAGGATATAAGTTCACCTATAGCCACCTAAACCGGATGACGAATGCCGGATATGACAGGAATGGGAATATTCTAGGACTGAAACGTAGCGGAAAGAATTCATCTTCCGCCTATGGGATGATGTCAAAGAAGCGGAACGACTAAAGGAAAAGATAGATAATAAAATAGCATCATTAAGAAGTTGTTTAAAAATTAATCGAAATATTTATTAAGCATGATTTTACAGAACGCCAATTGCACCATAGCCACCGCTGTATCTGCATGGAACTCGTAGTCAATCGTAAGCCTTCTGAAGTTTTCAAGCCATGCAAAACTTCTTTCCACAATCCAGCGTTTGGGTAAAACTTGAAATTTTGACGGGCATTCATCAGGTCGTAGAACGACCTCTAGTTCCCATCCGAATTTATCCATTATCCAATCAGCAAGAGTTCCTCCGTATCCTCCGTCAGCGAGGATTTTGATCAAACGTGGAAATTTGAACGCGAGATTATCAACAACCAGTGAAGCGCCCTTTAATCTTTTTGTTACCATCAATCCCTCTATCGGAATCAACATGATGGAAAGTCTTCACACTTCTCGAGTCAATAATTCCTAAACTCGGGCTTGCAGCCTTTCCTAATTGTTTGCGTACATTAGAATGAAGGATGTCTGGCAGTTCTTCTATCATACCTTCATTCTTCCATTTACTGAAATAGTAGTATACACTCTGCCAAGGTGCAAAATTGGCGGGGAGCATACGCCATTGACAACCTGTTCTGAGCAAGTAGAGAATGGCATCAAAAATGCCACGAATAGAATATTTTCGTCTTCTCTTTTGTGTATTCACTATTTTTTCTATAAATTGCCACTGTTTATCAGTGAGGTTGGTTGATTATTGTTCCATAACTTAATGTCCTAGTAACCATAAAGTTACAAATAACACATCAATTAGCCTACTGATATTCAATATAATGAACACTTACATCGCAATTATTTTAATTCATTTTTAAACAGCTTCTAAAAAAAATAATGAGATGAAAACAATCTATATAATTTTAACATTTCTCCATTGTATACCAACAATATTTGCACAAACGAAATTGGAGGGAAGTTATTTTAATAATGCTACCTTTGAAATTGCAATAGTCGATACTACTTTTTATTTCGTTATTGCTCAAGGCACACATCTTGCTTTTGAAAATGATACTCTGGCTAAATGTTCAATAAAAAGGATTGGTGATAATTTCATAGAACTAAATTCTGAACATCCAGTTGACATTGTCAGGAAAAGTATGCAAATCGTTCAAGAATATGATGCAACTCTTGTATATAAGAAGCAAGTTATTTTCGATTTTCCTTGTCAACGAAAAGTGGAAATAGAAGTTATAACTGATGAATTGAAGTATTTTAATTTAAAATATTCATCTCACAATAAGTCCTTAACATAGCCTGAACAGACTCAAGCCTTTAGTTATATAATTTATTTAAAAGAATCTCCGATGCCTATATTTGGAAGTGTATGTTTTGGTATTATACAATATGATCCACTTCAAGAAATAAAATTTGATAATGATAAAAATGTTATTCACATCTATCTTCCGGCTATAAACGATACCTTCTTTGAACGTTTTTTCATACAAGGTGAATACGCGAGAGTATGTGGAAATTCGATAAATTGGAAAGGAGATATTTTTATTAAGAGTAAATAGTAGTTTTGGAGGACAGAAAATAAATAAGAACAATGATAGTATTAACCGAAATAGTAAGTATGTTTTCTAAAATAGATAACACAATCGTCATTGCTCCAAGTGTAGAAACTATAAATAAATGTTGTACAAAATACAACATCTACTCTTTTTCATGAGATAGATGAACGAAATATTTCAAATATAAACTTTAGAGGTGGGGTCATTGATTATGAAAATTATGCAAGAAAAATTATAGGACTTCCTATAAGGCCTTTTGGTCTAAACCATAGTAAAACAGTTAGGACTAATTATAAGTAAAATGAAGAAATTTATATTTTTAGCAGCAATCCTTGTTCATTTGAGTAACTTTCATGAACTAAACGCTCAAATAAACTCTCATGGAAATGAAATATACAATTCCTATAAGCAAGTGCTTTATATTGACAATATAGAGCAAAAATTAATACCTGACATTTTTAATAATATATATTATTCTCATTTAGATAGAACGGATTTGAGGATTGATCATTAGGATATTGATACTATTCATCAAGTAAGAAGTGTTTATGTACATTCCAAAAAAGCAGAAGATGGCTACCTTTTTATAAATAAGAATATAATGCATAAAATAAAAGAGTTATCTTTAAGTGGTACAAATATTACAGTTAGAGGAATAGTCCAAGAGGGATTTCCCAAAATAGCGACAATGTTTATATATAGCTGATTGGTATGTGATAGAGGTTTTGGTCTCTTTTTTATGGTTGAACGGTTGATTTATGATGAAAAAGATAGATAAATATGGTATTTTCGCTAAGGTAATCGGTAGGGCTAGCATGGCTATTATCTATAAATATCAACAAAGTTAACAAAAAAACTTATTGGAGAGCTAATATACGCTAATTCAGCTCTTCCATAACTAATTATTTTATATTATGGAATGGAGAAAAAAGATAAAAGATTATTTTAAGAATGGCAATTATGCATATTCTATTGCTTTACTGAAAAGAAATATATTAGAAAAAAATGATTTATTAGATACATTTATCAATCTAATCTATGTGTATTTGTATTCTATTGTTGAAACAGATATATCAAAAGAAACTAAACAGATCTATTTAAAGGATTTAAATTCTACCTTTAAAATTTTTATTGAAGATGAAGAGTATATAAACGATCCTGAGTTTTTGTTTTATACAGCTTACATAGCATCTTCTTTGGGTGAGTTTTACTTAGATTTAACCTGTAATGATATAGAACGAATGTTTGAAAAGTCTTTCCGAATAGATTCTTTAAATTTGCTTTATATTTGGGGGTATTCTCCATATTTGAATGTAGACTATACTAAAATGAGAAAAGAGTATGCCATAAAAATAGTGAGTAATAATAAGTATCTGGAAAGTATTAAGGGAAAAGCCATTGTTGGAAATAATCTATTAGCTACTTTATGCTTTGAGGCTGGCATCAATAGTATTTAAAATAAGGTCTATCTATTTCACTTTACAGTCTGAATATGTTTTTTGATGTATATGTTATTACGTATGCGTAGAGAAGAAATTTCCCGGAACAAAACCAATCTATTACGTAAAAATATTAAAAAATATGATTTATAACAAATATGAAATTTCGATAGTCAGTCCTTTTGACAGAGAATATTTAGTTGCTGAAATAGCTAAAGATGATAACTTTTATGCTGAAATAAATCAAGAAAACGGCTATTTAGAGATTCAGATATATTGCAATGTAAATGAAGTGAAACATTTAGAACTTCAACGTTTCTGTGAGGTTTTATACAAAACTAAGTTGTATTTAGCTCCTACTAATATCAAAAATATTATAATAAAAAATGAATTCCATATAAAAGAAGAAGTAAATGAAGACAAGAAGTGGATACATTTATATTACCGGAAAAAGAAAGTAGCTATTTGCTATTTGTTGAGAGATAGTATTGAACTAAATATAATTGTATCAAGTAAACGTTTAACCTTCCCCTTCGATTCTTTTTATAATATATTAATGAGAATTCATGAGAGACTGCGTAGTTTCATTTAAGCAACATAAACTATCAATACTTCGGTAAATTTTTACCGAAGTATTGATATAATTATATACCTAAATAAGCAGAGAATTATTATGAATAAATTAAACTATATTTTTATCATTTCATTATCTTTGGTGCTATGGGGATGTAATTCCTACGAAACCATTGTAAAGTTCAAACCTTATAAGGAAAAGGATTATATAACCAAAAGACTGGACATCTATGAGGTGGATACAATATTATTTCCTGTCCTTGACTCCATCATATTGAAGGCAGAAAGCCGGCCTGAATATCAAGAACTAAAAACTAAAATAGCCTTTTCTTTCAATACTTGTAAAGACTATATATCTGGTACGGAGAGGTTCTCGCCTAATCCATACATTTTAATTGGTGTTATTTATAGTCCTCGTTTCTATAACTACGGAGAGTGGACTCAAGGCGTCTTTAGCTACAAAGAATATAATTTCTATGTAGATACAGTAGAATATAATATACTCCTTCACAAAACAGGACGTTTTACTACAATTTCTTGTATTGCCCCCCAAAAGTACCAATTTGAATTTCATCATAGAGGGGATAAAGATTTGTATTGGTGGTATGAATATAGGGATGGACAAATTTTCAATCGACAATAGATATGTAATTCCAAAAATGCTTTACAGACTTTTTTAAATAATATGAATGGTTTCCGCCTCACTTGGCAGCCTGGATGGATACGAAGCTGTGGAAAACACTTATACTTTTACAGGAAAGACCCAAGACTGTGAAGCATGTTCAGACCAGCAATGAGAGTAAAGCCAATAAAAATACAACAGAAGAGAACTATACTTATAATTATGATCACGCCGAGCGTATCACATCGGTAAATTATACGTTAGGCAACAATACCATAACACTGGCAACAAACACCTATGACGAACTTGGAAGACTGAAAAGCAAGTCACATCATGGTTCTAATGCCAACAGCATTACGGATGATTACAACATACACGGATGGAAACAGCACGCCATGCTACAACGGCGTGTTCAACTTTACAGATGAGAACAAGGGAAGCGGAACGGAATATCTCTATGACTCCAACGGAAATATGCAGCAGGATTATAACAAAAAAAAATTAGTAAAATCCAATATAATCCTTTAAATTTGCCTGCAACACTGCAATTTACCAATGGGAACCGGAAAGATGCGGCAAATCAGATTTCACAAACCCATACGGTGGATTATTGTGGAAATGTGATCTATGAAAACGGAAGTCTGAGCAAGGTACTCACAGAAGAAGGATATGCCACTCTGAGCGGGACAACTCCAACATTTTACTATTACCTGAAAGATCATCAGGGAAATAACCGGATGGTGATGCGTTTGAACGGAACGTCGTGGAACACAGAACAGGTGAACCATTATTATTCTTTCGGAGGAGTATTTGAGGTAGATACTGAAACTTCGGGAAAACAGCCCTATAAATACAGCGGGAAGAGTTGGACAGGATGCATGGGCTGGATTGGTATGATTATGAGGCGAAGATGATGGATGCGGCATTGGGAAGATGACATGTAATGGATACTTCAAATAACAGACAGGGAAGCATTTGACTTTACCCTGCTCATTTATAACTTTATAGTAAGTCTTATTGGATGCCAACCTTGGTTGATCGGCCTGTTAACCTTGGTTGATCGGCTTGTTAACCAAGGTTGACAGGCCTGTTGACCAAGGTTGACATCCAATTATTCCTAAGAGTGAACTGGATATTCCTCAGGAGAAAACAAAATCATGGCTTATACAAAACCAATTAATACCTTATAATTAGAACAAACAACTATGACAATCTTATCGTTTACACGGGGGAAAAAGGCTAAAAAACATCAGATTACAAATCCATCCGATATATGCATCATACGATAGGATACTACGTATGACAGAACAAGTTACGATATAGAAATGTAAAATTTGCGCGTGAGAGTAAGCCCCTACTCTCACGCGCAAACTTTACCCTCACTCAAACCTAATATTTTAGCTATCAACGATTTATTTCGAAAGTGAGAGTAGTGATAGTAGATTGAGACTAACTTTAAGGGGACCTGAGTTCAAGTTATAAATGCGACAGTTCGGTCAGATAGTGGTGTTGGGTAT
>CAOYQO010000039.1 GCA_948566455.1 uncultured Phocaeicola sp. | reverse complement strand
ACTTGCTAAATTATATGCTTAAATATAAAATCCCTCAGATTGTTACGTTGACCCCCAACCTCCACCCATAACGAAAGGCAAAAAGAAAAGCGTTAACTGCTTGATTTCGTGCAATTAACGCTTGTTTTCTTTGTGGACCAGCCTGGGCTTGAACCAGGGACCTCCAGATTATGAGTCTGTTGCTCTAACCAACTGAGCTACAAGTCCGTGCCACAATTTCCTGTTAGCAGGTGCAAAAGTAGTATATTCCCTTGAAACTTGCAAGATTTATCGCCCAAATTTTGATAAAAAGATTTAATTCCCTTATTCGTAAGGATATAAATTGTATTTTTGTGCACCATTAATTAATTTTGCTAAGCCGTATGGCACAAAAAAAACAGGAAACAGCCCTAACAGGGCTTTCGGACAAAGAAGTCCTTATCAGTAGAGAGAAGTATGGGAATAACCTCTTGACACCTCCCAAACGTCCTTCCATGTGGAAACTTTATCTGGAAAAGTTCCGCGACCCGGTTATACGTATTCTTTTAGTCGCAGCATTCTTTTCCTTAGTGATTGCCATTATTGAAAATGAGTATGCGGAAACAATCGGCATTTTCTTTGCTATTTTTCTGGCAACCGGTATCGGATTCTACTTTGAATACGATGCGAATAAGAAGTTTGACTTACTGAACGCTGTAGGCGAAGAAACACCAGTTACAGTAATCAGAAATGGGAAAGTACGGGAAATTCCCCGTAAGGAGATTGTAGTAGGTGATATCGTAGTTTTGAATACCGGTGAGGAGATTCCTGCCGACGGAATCTTGCTGGAAGCTATTTCCCTGCAAGTGAATGAATCCAACTTGACAGGAGAATTAATGGTCAATAAAACCATCCATGAAGAACTATTTGATGAAGAAGCCACTTATCCCAGCAATGAAGTGATGCGTGGCACCACAGTAGTTGACGGACATGGAATAATGAAGGTAGAACGTGTGGGTGATTCCACCGAAATAGGTAAGGTAGCACGTCAGGCCACCGAACAAAGTGAAGAAGAGACTCCATTGAATATCCAATTGACAAAATTGGCGGGTTTCATCGGAAAAATAGGTTTTACCATTGCCACGCTTACCTTTATCGTTTTCACAGCTAAAGACCTTTACTCCTACCTCAGCGTAAATGAAATAACAGACTGGCATGGGTGGATGGCAATAGCCCGCATTGTATTGAAATATTTCATGATGGCTGTCACTTTAATTGTAGTAGCCGTTCCTGAAGGCTTACCGATGAGTGTCACCTTAAGTCTTGCACTAAATATGCGCCGTATGCTGAAAACCAATAATCTGGTACGTAAAATGCATGCTTGTGAAACAATGGGGGCCATTACTGTGATCTGCACCGACAAAACAGGTACATTGACACAAAACCTGATGCAGGTACATGAAGCGAAACTTGATGCCACCAAAGCAGATTTAATAGCTGAAGGGATCAGTGCCAACTCCACAGCTTTCCTTGAAGAAACAGGAGAAAACAAGAAACCATCCGGAGTAGGTAATCCTACTGAAATAGCCTTATTGCTTTGGCTAAATGAACAGGGCAAGAACTATTTGGAATTACGTGAAAATGCAAAAGTTATCAATCAACTTACTTTCTCTACAGAACGTAAGTATATGGCTACATTAGTAGATTCACCTATCCAGCAGAAAAAGGTACTCTATATAAAAGGAGCTCCCGAAATTGTGATGAGAAAATGCAACCTCTCTTCCGAGGAACAGGCTCATTACAATGCCGATCTGCTGGCCTATCAGAACAAGGCAATGCGTACTTTAGGATTAGCTTATAAATTTATCCCCGAAGACTCCGGTAACGATTGTGCCGAACTAGTCAATGAAGGGAATATGATTTTCCTAGGTATCGTAGCTATCAGCGACCCTATTCGTCCGGATGTACCGGAAGCCGTACAGAAATGTCAGTCGGCAGGTATCGGTGTGAAAATTGTTACAGGCGACACCCCGGGAACAGCTACCGAAATTGCCCGCCAAATAGGGCTATGGAAACCTGAAGATACAGACCGGAACCGCATAACAGGGGTAGAGTTTGCTGCATTAAGCGATGAAGAAGCTCTGGACCGCGTACTTGACTTGAAAGTAATGAGTCGTGCGCGTCCTATGGACAAGCAACGTCTGGTCCAACTGTTACAGCAAAAAGGAGCCGTAGTAGCAGTAACCGGAGACGGAACAAACGATGCTCCTGCACTGAATCACGCTCAAGTAGGTCTTTCTATGGGAACCGGTACGTCAGTAGCCAAGGAAGCAAGTGACATAACCCTATTGGATGACTCGTTCCACAGTATCGCTACCGCAGTAATGTGGGGACGCTCTCTTTACAAAAACATTCAGCGTTTCATCGTATTCCAGCTGACTATCAACGTAGTCGCATTAGCCAGTGTTTTATTAGGGGCTTTCTTTGGTACAGAACTACCACTGACCGTAACACAAATGCTTTGGGTAAATCTTATTATGGACACTTTTGCCGCCATGGCCTTAGCATCTATTCCCCCCAGTGCAGACGTCATGAATGAAAAGCCACGCAAGACCGATGATTTCATCATCACTAAAGCCATGCGTAAAAATATACTAGGTGTAGGCTTCTGCTTCCTTGCCATACTGATGACATTAATTGTCATTATCAAACAGATGCCAGCAGATTTAGTAGGACAAGCTTTGACGCAATTCTTCACGATCTTCGTGATGCTGCAATTCTGGAATCTATTTAATGCCAGTGTTTTCGGGACCAACCATTCTGTATTCAAGGATTCCCGTCATGCATTAGGTATGCTAAGTGTGGCTATCATTATTTTAGTCGGACAAATTCTGATTGTCGAGTTCGGAGGTAAAGTGTTCCGTACCGAACCTATGAATTTCATGACTTGGGTTTATATTATCGCAGGAACGTCATTCGTATTGTGGATTGGTGAAATCTACCGTTGGATAAAACGAATACAGAAAAAAGACTAAAAAAGAGAATAAAGCACATAAAGAGTTATGGACAGTAAGATTAAAAATGTCGTTTTTGATTTAGGAGGAGTATTAATAAATCTGGATTTTGACAATTGCCTGAATGCTTTTCGTAAAGCAGGATTTCGAGATATAGAGAAACAGGCATGCCAGTTCAGGGGAAAAGGTTTCTTTTCCCAATTTGAATTGGGTGAAATCAGCCCGGAAGAATTCCGGAAAGCCATTCGTAAGGAGGTCAGCGAAGCCCTGTCCGACCATGAAATTGATGATATGTGGAACCTGATGCTACTTGATATTCCTCGTGAAAAGCTGGACTTATTGCTAAAGTTACGCGAACATTATATGGTTTACCTGCTTAGTAATACCAACCGGATACATTGGGATTATGCCTGTGAGCAAATGTTCTGTTATCGGGGATTCCGTGTAAATGACTTTTTTGAAGATATTTTTCTGTCTTTTGAAATGCACAAGGCCAAACCGGAAAAAGACATTTATGAGCAAATGATGAAAGAAGCAAACATCTTGCCCGAAGAAACGTTTTTTATAGATGACTCGGCAATCAATTGCCAGGCAGCAATATCGCTTGGCATACAGTCCTATCATTACCATATTGGAGAAGATTTAAGTTCACTTTTTGAATAATGAAAATAATATCAGATATAAACCATCAAACATTGCCTCCTTCAGTTGCCACTATCGGCTTCTTCGATGGAGTGCATCGCGGACACCGCTTTCTTATTAATCAAGTAAAAGAGGTCGCTGCCAAGGATGGGTTATATTCTGCATTGATCACTTTTCCTGTACATCCCAGACAAGTGATACAAACCGCTTATCGTCCGCAATTACTTTCTTCACCAACAGAGAAACTCGAATTATTGGAAACGATGCAAGTAGATTACTGCTTTCTTCTCCCTTTTACACAGGAACTTTCACTGTTTTCGGCTCGAGAGTTTATGCAGTTGCTACGTAACAAGTTCAATATCCATACATTAGTTATAGGCTACGACCATCGTTTCGGTCACAACCGCAGTGAAAATTTTGAAGATTATTGCCGTTATGGTGAGGAACTGAACATATATATAGTACGCGCGCGAGCTTACACAGACAAAGAGGGCAAAATCAGCTCTTCAGTCATCCGCCAACTATTAAAAGAAGGTGAAGTAAGTCAGGCTGCCAAATTCCTGGGGTATAACTACTATCTGGATGGAACAGTGGTAGATGGCTACAAAGTAGGCAGAAAAATAGGATTCCCTACAGCTAACCTGCAAGTGGATTGTAGCGACAAGTTAATTCCCTCGGAAGGAGTTTATGCAGTATATGTATATGTGGAAGGAAAAAAATGGGCAGGAATGTTGAACATAGGACACCGCCCTACTATCAATAACGGCAACAATTTAAGTATTGAAGTGAACATCCTCAATTTTTCGGAGAATATCTACCACAAAGAAATGCGCATTGAGTTCGTAAAGTATCTTCGCCCTGAAGAAAAATATGACACTATAGATGCACTCATTGCCCAAATGCATAAAGACCGGGAAAAAACGGCCAGAATTCTTCTCTAAATACAAGGGAGCATTGTACAGCCTTCCCCCTTTCAAACTACTCTTTCTACACATCTTCGTTTACAGTCAGTTTTGCCTGCTCGAAAACAGTTCATTCCATGTATTAGGGCAGACAAAATCGCCCCTGCCAGTGAACGCAAACGCTATCGGAAGAATTAATTCACCGATACCAGTCACTTCTTGCATAAAATCTGTTTCTTCATACACTTCCATCCTACAAAGCACGAAAAAAGATATATTTTTATCGTTTTTCGATATTTTTTTTCGTTTTTCTTTTGTAGTATCAAAATAAGATATACATTTGCATATCGATAAACGATAAATGAATATCGAGAAACAAGAAAGAATAAACACAAACATTAAAACACGAAGTAAAAATGAAAAAGTCAGTATTAAAATCAGTTTTAGCAGCAATTGCAGTAGTAATGATGAGTTGTACAACAACAGCAAACGCACAAACAGGAAACACAAAGTACATCTACGGTCAGAATGACACAAACACAACCGTGTACACACTGAATGAAGACGGCAAAACATTGACACGCAAACTGAAGTATGAGTACAAACACGATGAAAATGGTCAGGTAATTGAGAAAAAAGCTTATCGCTGGGATGCTTACCGGGAACTGTGGAAGCCGGCCTATCTGCTTACCGTAACTCCCGGAGTCTATGAAATCAAACTCAACTACGCTGAATGGAACGCCAAAGAGAGCACTTTCAACCATAACAAACAAGAAAGTATTTACCGTGAAGGCAACAACGCAAACTTGTTGGCCGACACACAAAACAAAAAGTAATGGAAACTTTGAATGAAACACAAACCCAAAATAAGAATGCGACCAGCCTGTGGCAAACCATAGGAATGTACATAGGAATGATGGTCGGATTTTTATATCCGCAAATAGGATTAGGCTTGGGTATGCTTTTGGGAATAGCTTTGGGAAGACTGGTCCTGACCAAGATTCCTGTCAACACCCCACTGGCCCAAAGAGCACAACAAAAAAGCACAATTATCCTTATTTTAGCATTTCTTATCCTATTCATGAACCATTGGTACGTTCCATGCAAACATGCCATTGCTCACTTGATGAACTAAAAACAAATCAACCAAATTTAAAAGACAACCAGATGAAAACAACCATGATTTTGATCGCACCAAGGAGAAACCCAAGGATGCTTACTTAAAGAAACAGATACCCTCAGGACGGATGCGGAAGTCCGTCCTACCCCTTAATTCAAATCCATTTTAAACCAATAAACATTCTATTATGGGACGCGCAATTAAATTAGTACTTTATTACTTCGCTTATCAGTTAGCTTTCACCTTCCTGGTAGGACTTCCGGCGGGAATTATTAAAGTGATGAACGAAATTTCAGAAAATGATAATCTGGCTTATGCCGTAGGTAAGAATACAGCCTCTATGACAGGACTCGTTATGGTACTGGCAGGAATAGCCATGATCTGGCACCTGATCTACTTTAAATACGTTCAATTCAACAAGACAAGCTGGACTGAAGTACCTGCAAAAACCATTTTATTGAGTATTCCCTTCATTATAGCAGCCATGTTCATCTGCAATGTAGCCAGCGAATTCATAGAACTGCCCAACCTAGTGGAAGACACATTCATAGGAATGAGCCGCAATGTATTCGGCATCATCGCCATTGCCGTCATGGCACCTCTGGTAGAAGAGTTGCTGTTCCGTGGAGTCATTGAAGGGCATTTCCTGCAAACCGGAAAAAGACCCGGTATGGCAATCCTCCTGTCAGCACTCATTTTCGGTCTCATCCATGTCAATCCGGCGCAAGTACCTTTCGCCTTCTGTCTGGGATTGGTATTCGGATGGCTTTATTACCGCACAGGAAGCATTATACCGGGAATGATAGGGCATTTTCTAAATAACTCCCTGGCTACCATTGCCATGGCTACATCAACCCAAGAAGAGTTGAATGAAAAAACGGTTGATATGATTGGCGCCACACCTACTTACATCCTTTTGGCAGCCGCCATAATCATCCTAGTCGGCATGTATTTCTATCTGAACAAACATTTGCCACAGCCGGGAACACCCTCTGAAATTACTAACACACAAGCATAAATGTAACAATGAAAACAAAACTCAACCTCTTTTGCGTCTGCGTACTTATCGCCTTGCTCCTTTCCACCTCAACGACAGTGAGCATCATGTTCCATTCTTTCACAAGTGCCTTTAAAGCCGGATACGAAAGTGTAGAAAAAGGAAAGGATATCCACATTTCCGATTATAAGATGATTTGCACCCTTCCTACCGATCTACTTGAAAAGACAGGAAGTGTAACCAATGTCAGGACAGGAGAACAGGCATCTATCATACCGATTATAAGCATGGTAGAGGCGCCAACGAAAGAAAATGATACCTTCCATGCACTAAACAGGATTGCCTCATTCATTTCGGTGATAGCGGGAATTTTCTGCCTGTTGCAGTTCTTTTATTTGATCAGAAATATCAATCGCGGTGATATCTTCAGCTGGAAGAATGTGAAGTTTCTGCGCAAGTTAGGATGGGCATTGATACTTTTGTTTATCTGCACGCTGGCTACCATCGTGATTGGAAATTATGAAGCTTCGCAAGTGTTGCAACTCAACGGATGCGAGTTCTCCTATACCTTTGCTTTTTCCGATGCGACTCTCATTCTGGGATTCATTTCATTGCTGGTAGCCGAAGTATTTGCCATCGGACTGAAGATGAAAGAAGAACAAGATTTAACCATTTAAAAAAACAGAGCAGACTATGAACAAGTTCAGAATATTAGGTGTCATAGCCATTATAGCCATCATTGCAAACTTCTTTGGAGGATTGGATGAAAATTGGAGAGATTTCAAGAAAGGATTTGAAGATGGACATAACAGTGCAATGGAAATATATGAGCCTGGACGCCACATTATACCCCATCATGCAACCTCAGTCAAGCTGAATGTAGAGCCGTTACCTGAAACTACTGTCGATTCACTGAGCAACAACCGCGTGGACTGGACACTCCCCTACACAGTGACTGAAATAGAAACGTATGCCAAGCCATCGGCCTGGCACATCCTTGTCATGGGACTTGCCATACCCGGAATATTCCTTTTTCTCATCGGTTTCTGCTCATTGATCCGGTTGCTCATTTCCATCTCACGCCGCGAAGTATTTACATCTGCCAATGTACGGCGCCTCCGTTGGTTTGCATACACCAGTGCAAGCTTGGAAATCCTCATAGCTGTTGACGAATGGATTGTAGGAAACGCAGCAGTTGAGCAAATCAGTCTGCCGGGCTACAAAATCATCAGCTACGCCGGTTATTCTCCCGACTGGGTAGCTGTGATAATTCCCATTCTTTTTGCCGAGATATTTGCTATCGGGGCAAAAATGAAAGAAGAACAGGATTTAACCATTTAAGAAAAATGCCATGAAAGAAAAAAACACTTTCCCCTCAAAAAGAAAAAGCATCTTTTATTTGATACTTTGCCTGATAGCTACTCTGTTTGTAAGTTCATTCATCTATTTCCTTGTGTTACATCCATTGTTGGACAACAAAATAGTGAGGATATCGATCAACATTGGATGGACTTGCTTCTGTCTGTATGCCTTTAAGAAACTGACGCAACGCCACACCCTTTGGTGGCGCGCAGTAGATGAGAACCCGAATAAACCCAAAATGAATTGATCTATGCCAATTATAGTAAATTTAGACGTAATGATGGCGAAACGAAAAATTTCGCTGGGAGATTTAGCCGAGAAGATAGACCTGACTCCTGCTAACCTTTCCATATTGAAAACCGGGAAAGCGAAAGCCATCCGTTTCTCTACCCTTGAGGCTATTTGCAGGGAACTAAATTGCCAGCCCGGAGATATTTTAGAATATAGAGAAGAAGGTGAATAATATAAACAGCCACATATACAAACACTCTGATACCATAAAATTCTCATATCTTTAATCCGGATACTCTGACCGATAAAGCATTTCAATTGCCATACCGGCAGAGTATTTTCACCTTATACCTAAAATTTTCTTATCACTTCCCGACACGCTTTAGCCAATATTCCCTAAAAATACACTACTGATAAAAACAAATATTGCATAAGCACCATATAATCCCATGATTATCCGTATCTTTGCAGCGAATTAGATATTTGAAAATAAATGAAGACATTTGAAGAGTTAGGCGTTTCCCCGGAAATACTAAAAGCGATTAAAGAAATGGGATATGAGAATCCCATGCCGGTACAAGAAGAAGTAATACCGTATTTATTGGGAAACGGCAACGATGTAGTAGCCCTAGCACAAACAGGGACTGGAAAAACAGCCGCATTTGGTCTGCCGCTTATCCAAAAAGTTGACGTAAAGCACCGTGCACCTCAAGCACTAATTTTATGCCCCACACGCGAATTGTGCTTGCAGATTGCAGGCGATCTGAACGATTACTCCAAGTACATTGACGGGCTGAAAATCCTTCCCGTATATGGTGGTTCATCCATCGAAAGCCAAATACGCATGTTGAAAACAGGCGTACATATTATTGTGGCTACTCCCGGACGACTGATTGATCTAATAGAAAGAAAGGTTGCCAAACTAGAAACGATTACAGATGTAGTAATGGACGAAGCCGATGAAATGCTGAATATGGGATTTACTGATAGCATAAATGCTATCCTTGAAAAAGTTCCTGAAGACCGGAATACCTTGATGTTCTCGGCTACCATGAGTCCGGAAATCTCACGCATCGCCAAAAAATATCTGCATGACGCAAAAGAAATCACTATCGGTACCAAAAATGAGGGCAGTAAAAACGTCAATCACATAGCCTATTTAGTACACGCTAAAGACAAATATGCCGCATTGAAACGTATCGCGGATTATTATCCACAGATTTATGGCATCATTTTCTGTCGTACCCGTAAAGAAACTCAGGAAATTGCAGATAAATTAATACAAGACGGTTATAACGCAGACTCTTTGCACGGTGAGCTCTCACAAGCCCAGCGCGACTTAGTGATGCAAAAATTCCGCCAACGCCATTTACAGCTTTTAGTTGCTACCGACGTAGCAGCCCGTGGCCTAGATGTAAATGACCTTACTCATGTCATTAATTATGGCTTGCCCGATGATATAGAAAGCTATACTCATCGTAGTGGTCGTACAGGACGTGCCGGAAAAACAGGTATTTCTATTGCCATCATCAACCTTCGCGAAAAAGGAAAGATGCGTGAGATAGAACGAATCATCAACAAAAAATTTATCATGGGTGAGATGCCCAGTGGTAAACAAATTTGCGAGCAGCAATTGATTAAATTGATAGATGACATAGAAAAGGTAAAAGTAAACGATGAAGAAATTGAATCCTTCCTACCCGGAATCTATCGTAAACTGGAATGGCTTTCAAAGGAAGATCTGATAAAGCGCGTGGTGTCAATGGAATTTAACCGCTTCTTGGAATACTATAGTAACGCTCCGGAAATAGAAATTCCCAGCACAAATGACCGTCGCAGCGAACGTGGCTCCAAAGAACGCAAGGATCATGGCAGTGCTCGTGAAAAGACAGAGCGTAAAGCAGAAAAAGGATACACCCGTCTATTCCTGAATGTAGGAAAGACAGACGGTTTCTATGCCAACCAAATCATAGAACTGATTAACCGCAACATGAAGAAGCAACGTACTACCATCGGACGAATAGACCTGATGCAGAATTTCTCTTTCTTCGAAGTAGCAGAAAATCAGGCACAGGACGTGATTAAAGCATTGAACAAGGTTAATCTGAATGGCGGCCGGAAAATTGTAGTAGAAGTTGCCGGTGACAATAATGGCAAAAACGACAATGGCGAACGCAGAAGCAGTGCAGCAAGGAATGCTTCATTCGGCAAAAAAAGTGACAGGTCCAATAAAAAAACGACCTCAAAAGAAGGAAGACCCAGCCGTGCGGAACGTGGCTACATTGAAGAACGCGGTCCCAAAACGAAAGACGACTGGAAACAATTCTTTAACAGCGATAACAATAAGAAAAAGAAATCCAAGAAATGAGGAAGCCAACTTCATGAAAGAGAATTGGACATAGTAGAAATATGCAAATAACATCCACTTCTCTCGAATAATAGCGGAGCAGGCAGAATTGAAACAACCTGTCATTTCAAGGACATTCCGCAAATAACACGATAAATCCAACTGACTTATAATGAATCAGTTGGATTTATCGTGTTATTCAAAAAAAGATTTACCGAATATCCTTGTTTACATCGAATTAATATTAACAGTTTTTTTGCCATCTTTCCGGATGAAAGATTATATGACAAACTATCGGAACTTTGACATACCCAAGCTTCCTGTCATTTCATACTTTTCTTTTAGTCTGTCAATTTCAGTTCATCGATCAAACGGGAAGCTTTCCCATATTTTTCAATCATGTAAAGAACATAGCGGATATCCACCCCGATACAACGCTGCAAATTAGGTTCAAAAACAATATCTCCACTCATTGCTTCCCAATTCCCGTCAAAAGCAAGACCTATTAATTCCCCTTTTCCATTAAACATTCCACTACCGGAATTCCCTCCCGTTATATCATTATCCGAAATAAAGCAAACATTCATATTACCATCTCCGGTAGCATAACGTCCGAAATCCTTCCTTCTCAAGCATTCGACTACAGAAGGAAGCACATCGAAATCACTATCTCCCTTATACTGCCTTATCTTGTCAAAAATACCTTTTGTCGTCGTAAAATAAGAATATTCAATAGCATCTTTCGGTGAGTAACCACCCACCATGCCAAAACTCAGACGCATAGTAGAATTAGCATCCGGATAAAACACCCTATCTGCCTCCATCTCACGCATTGCTTCATTCAACAAACGTTCATTTTTCTCAATATTCATACTAGCTTCTTCCACCGACTGATTGAATTCATAAAATTTCACCAACATATCAATAGCAAAAGAAGCCGCAGGGTCATCAAACAAGACATAAGTGGTATCTCCCTTCACCACCTGTTCAAACCCATGCGGTGTCTCTAAAGAGGAACGAGCATACAAATCATCTACATAAGCTTGGTAATCACCTTTAAAATCTTTCTCTATCAATGGATAAACATCAGGTAAAAACTCCTTGCCTACCTCAGCCGCATATTCTTTCAACATAGCCACAAAGACTTGTTTATCCACACTTATATCCATATTGGCATAAATCTCCAACAATTGCCGCATATTACGCTCCAAATCACTCTCCTCTGCCTCAAAATCAAAATTCAGTACAGCCAAGGCTGCCGTAATCAACTCCGGTCCATTAGCAAATGTTTCTCCAAAATATGCCATAGCCCGCGCCGCATTTCTACGATTACGATAATTCAGCTCCAGTTCAGTCAGAACCCTTGCATATTTGCTTCGCTTATCAGGTTCCCGACGGATCCATTCTTGCAACTGGCGCTCCAAAGCTTGTTTTTTCTCTATCACTTTCAACTCTTTTACCGCTTGATTCATGCCTATACTATTCTTCCAATAGTTAGAGCTTTGTGCATACTTGGAAGCATATTTAATGCGGATATCATCACTTTTTTCCATTGCATTTTTCCAGATAGCCTGCTTGATGGTACGGACATTAATCATAGCGGCATTATCCGTATTAATCCTTTCGTCTATCCCAAATGAAGACAAATACCTGCTGGTAGAACCGGGATATCCCATAGTCATGCAAAATGAACCTTGTTCATACCCGCCCAAAGAAACAGGAGCAAAATAATCCGGATGATAAGGCACATTCTCCGGAGAATAAGCTGCCGGTTGATTATTCTGATCAGCATAAATACGGAAAACAGAGAAATCCCCGGTATGGCGGGGCCATACCCAATTATCTGTATCCCCGCCAAACTTGCCTACAGAAGAGGGAGGAGCAAACACCAGACGAACATCATAATAATCTTTATACACAGACAGATAAAACTCATTACCACCATAAAAAGGAGTTATCTCAGCACGCAGCAACGTATCATTCGCCACAGCTTCCTGAGCAAGCAATGTGGAAATAGAATCCACAATCAGCGCACGGTCATTTTCCTTTGTTCCGACTGGAATAGCTTGCAACACACGCTCCGTCACATCCTCTGTGCGTATCAGAAAACTGACAAATAAATCCGGATTAGGAAGCTCCTTACTTAAGGAGTCGGCTACAAAACCATCTCGCAAATAATCATGCTCCACAGAACTATGCTGCTGAATGGCATCATACCCACAATGGTGGTTAGTAAAAACCAAGCCATCCGGAGATACAACAACCCCCGAGCAAAAACCTCCAAAACTAACAACAGCATTAGCCAATGCTTTTCCTCCGGGATTATACAATTGTTCAGATGAAAGTTCCAATCCCATTTCTTTCATCACTTGTTGAGTTTGTTTGCTAAGGCAACAAGGAAGCCACATTCCCTCATTACCCCATATACATAAAGGCAGGAAAGACAGCAGCAATAGTAGTTTTTTCATGGTTTTATTCTACAATTAATTTAAGTTTTTTCGCCCCGACACGTGCCTTCAACCATTCGGAAATCTTTTCCTGTTCTTTTCCTACAGGTTTTTTACTGAATTTCATCAAGACTATTGTCAATGTGTCCGTTTGGGTTGAGTCTACCTGCAATTCCACAGTCTTCGCCATGGCTATAGCTTCTGCTGCAGGATAAAGTACTTTAAGTTCGGGAATTATCTTTTTATCTACGGTATTGTATGCGGCATATACATTAAGTTCGTTTTCCAAAGACTTAATCTTTTCCTGCTGCTCCAGCAAACGTTTCTCACTATTCTTATAAAAGTCCTCCATCACTTGCGCCTTTATACTGCCAATATCCATCGCATCATTATTCATTCCTTGAAGAACAACCAGTTTGGTTCCTGCCAGATTAAAAAGTTTCAAGTTATCCCTTGCGGTTGCTATTTCTGTTTCCGAAACCTCATTGCCTATTAGCACAACACGTATTTCCTTCTTCTCGAAAGAAATCTTCCGGTCTATTACTTGGGTATTATTAAAATTCAGCTCCTCGTTGATAAAGTTGTTGGCAGAAGCTTCATAAATAGTACTTTTTACAATGCCATAAGTCAGATAAACAGCAGGACACATCGTAGCCAAAGTAATAAAAATAATATATTTCTTTACCAATTTCTCACGCTCCTTATCCACAAACTCCTTACGTTGGAAATGCATGACACGCACCCCGATAAAAGTAGCCAGACTGATAAATACTGAATTGATAAAATACAAATAGAACGCACCTAAAAAATAAAGTAAATTTCCGGTAGCAAGCCCGAATCCGGCAGTACACAAAGGCGGCATCAAAGCCGTAGCAATAGCTACCCCCGGAATAACATTCCCCTTCTCCTTTGTAGACAAGGCGATAATACCGGCCAAGCCACCGCATAAAGCTATAAGCACATCATATATAGTAGGAGAAGTACGTGCCAGCAACTCCGATTGTACTTCATCCAACGGAGTCAGCGAAAAATAAATCGTGGATGTAATCACACTAAATACAGTCGCCACCAAATAACTTTTCAGAGAACGTTTCAACAGTTCAAAATCATTCTGTCCGATAGCCAGCCCCACTCCCATAATCGGCCCCATCAGCGGAGATATCAACATAGCACCGATAATCACTGCCGTAGAATTCACATTCAAGCCCAATGAAGCAATAAAAATTGCGAATATAAGAATCCACAAATTAGTTCCTTTGAACTCAACACCGTTACGAATACTTTCTACAATCAAGGCTTCATTATCCTTATCCTTGCGCAAATCAAGATATTCACCAAAGAACTGCTTTATATAAGGCACATTCTTCAAATCATTCTTCAGGTCACTCATAGCTATTTCTTTATGTATCGGTTTATAACAGGTATCTGCTGCAAGGGGAAGTCCGTTTTCACAATATATGCCACAAACAATAACAACAGTAATGTACGAACACCCAACAACAAGAATATATTTTGAATAGGAAGATAAACTGAAACAATGTAAAGTACCAGCGCTAACGCCACATAGTTACCTATCGCTTTCAAATCATAATTAATAGGATATTTTTTCTGCCCTACAAAATAAGAGAGAAGCATAGCTACTCCATATCCGGCAAAACCTGCCCACGCACACGCCATATAGCCAAATACCGGAATAAGGAAAATATTTATCAGGATAATGATACTGCATCCCACCAATGAAAAATAAGCTCCCCATTTTGTTTCATCAATCAGCTTATACCAAAAAGAAAGATTGAAATAAATACCCATAAACATTTCGGCAGCCATGACAATAGGTACAACTTTAAGCCCTACCCAATAATCACGTCCTAAAATATAACGCAATATATCAAGGTAAAACATAACAGCCAAAAAGGCCAGCAAAGTGAAGATAATGAAAAACTTCATCGCTTTGGCATACATTTCCCGACTATCCTTTTCTTTACTCTTACTAAAAACAAACGGCTCGTATGCAAACCGGAAAGCCTGTGTCAGCATGGCCATTATCATAGCTATTTTACTGGCAGCCCCATAAATACCCAACTGGATGGTCGCCTCCGCCTTATCAGGATAAACAAACGGAAAAATAATTTTATCGGCTACCTGATTTAAGATTCCGGCAATACCCAGAATCAATATCGGGAAAGAATAATGCAGCATACGCCGCAACAACTCCCTGTCCAGCACATACCTGAAGCCCACCAATTCTTTCCACATACACAGCATCACCAAAGAAGTACAAGCCAGATTTATAGCAAAAGCCACTCCGACATTCTCTCCTTTCATACCTACAAAATAAGCGATATTCAAGGCAATGCTGGCAAAAATGAACAACAATTTCAATGCAGCGAACTTAACAGGGCGTTTCTTATATCGCAAATAAGCAAAAGGAATAGCTTGGAAAGCGTCCATTGCGACTACAATCAGCATCATCCCCATATACCACGGATGCTCTCCATATCCCAAGAAACCTGCTATGGGATGCAGAAAAGAAAGACAAACGATTAAAAACAAGAGCGCAGTCGCCCCTACCGAAAGCAAAGTAGTGGAATAGACGCGCATCGGATCATCCACCCCCTTATTGGCAAACCGGAAAAATCCGGTTTCCATACCATATGTTAAAAGCACCATCAGCAAGGCAGTTATAGCATACATATTGGTAATGATACCATAGCCCCCCGATTCCACAGGCAAAGCGTTGGTATATATCGGTACTAACAAATAATTCAGGAACCGCCCGATGATACTACTCATCCCATATATGGCTGTTTCCTTGGCTAATGCTTTTAATCCTGCCATCTTTTAATCATCAAATAATGTCTTCTGACTATTATAAATGCTCCGTCCCAAGTGCATATAGGCCAGTTCCGTGACCTCACGTCCACGCGGAGTACGTTTTAAGAAACCTTCTTTAATCAAAAAAGGTTCATAAACCTCCTCTATTGTTCCGGCGTCTTCACCCAAAGCGGTTGCAATAGTAGTCAGCCCCACAGGACCTCCCTTAAACTTATCTATAATAGTACATAAAATCTTGTTATCTATCTCATCCAGTCCATACCTGTCAATGTTCAAGGCTTCTAAAGCAAACCGGGCAATTTCCACATCAATCCTTCCGGAACCTTTCACCTGGGCAAAATCACGGACACGCCTCAACAGCGCATTTGCAATACGGGGCGTTCCACGGCTGCGCGAAGCAATCTCACCCGCCGCTTTCACGTCACAAGGCACATTCAATATAGTAGCTGAACGACGGATAATGCTTGTCAATACATCATCGTCATAATACTCCAAATGAAGATTAATTCCAAAACGGGCACGCAAAGGCGCAGTCAGCAACCCACTCCGGGTAGTGGCTCCAACCAAAGTAAACGGGCTCAACTCCAACTGGATACTACGCGCCGAAGGTCCCTTGTCTATCATTATATCGATACGATAATCCTCCATGGCAGAATACAGATATTCTTCTACCACAGGGCTCAACCGATGTATTTCATCAATAAAAAGCACATCATTGGGTTCCAGGCTGGTCAGTACTCCCGCCAAATCACCCGGTTTATCCAGCACCGGTCCTGAGGTCACTTTAAAACCTACTCCCAGTTCATTGGCAATGATATTACTTAAGGTCGTCTTGCCCAAGCCGGGAGGTCCGTGCAAAAGAACATGGTCTAACGCCTCGGCCCGCAGACGCGCCGCCTTGACAAAGATGCGCAGATTATCCACTACCTTATCCTGCCCGCTGAAATCTTCAAAATTCAGCGGACGTAAGGCATTCTCAAAATCGCGTTCTTTAGTTGTGAGCTGTTGCTCGCGTATATCAAAATTTTCTTCCATTTTTTTGTTTATGACACAAAGGTACAAAAGATATTATTATTATAGAAAGAAAGATGGAGGAATTCATTTTCAGTCCCTCTCTGGTCCTTCTTTTCAACATTATTATTGTATTAATTATTATTCATTATGGGAATTACATTAGGAAAGAAACAATTGAACAAAGGAAGAGTTTCGCTTTATTTGAATTACAGTTATAACGGGAAACGCCGCAAAGAGTATTTGGGCATCATCCTGGACGCTCCTACCAGTGCAGAGCGAAGAGCGGAAAACAGAAACAAGGTACTAATTGCCAGGCAGATAAGAGCAAAGAAGGAACTAGAATTCTTATCTGTTGAATATCATCTGAACGATATAGAAAATACATTCGATGATATACTTCCAACAGATAAAAGCAATGTTCCCGATTTCTATATTCTGATAGGACAATACCTGGATACCTATCACAAAAAGGACAAGAAAATGGTCAGGGCATGTATCACCCATCTGCGACTGTTTACAAGAAAGAAAAGCTTACCTGTAACCCTTCTCACAAAAGATTTTTGTATAAATTTTCTTGAGTATCTCAGGGATCATCTCCGAGGTAATACTCCCATCGGATATTTCAAGAAATTCAGAATGTGCATTAATAAATGTATAGAAAAAAAGTTAATGACCTCTAACCCTACAGATGGTATCCGCCTGATGCAGTTTGATGAGGTAACCAAAGCAATCCTCAGCTTAAAAGAGATTCAGAAACTTGCTATCACTCCATGCCCCAATAACGAAGTAAAAAGGGCATTCTTGTTCTCTTGCTATTGTGGGCTGCGCTGGTGTGATGTGCACCAACTGCAATATAAAGACATAGATTTCTCATCAAACCGCCTTACTATTCTACAACAGAAAGTACAGTCACACTCCAAAAACGCAATCTTGCATCTAAACTTAAACCACACTGCCATCAAGCTCCTGCAAAGACATAAAGGCATTAACGAGGAGTTGGTATTCGGGCTCCCCTCCTATTCTTACACACTAAGAATTTTAAACAAATGGGTCAAAAGGGCTAATATACACAAGCACATCACCTTCCACTGTGCCCGGCACTCATTTATCACCAACATTATGGCAAATGGAGCTAATATCAAGACCGCCGCCAGCCTTGCAGGACATTCTACGACCCGGCACACTGAAAAATATGTTCATATCATAGATGAACTCAAACAAAAAGCAGTAGATAGTTTACCAGATATTATTGTCAATTATAAATAAAAAAAGGACCTGAAACGGCCCTTGCATCATTAAAGTTGTCACACATATAACTGGTGTTCAAACAATTAGTATTACTGTATAGTATCCGGCACGAATACGACCTACCTGAGTAATGCGGTGAACAACTACTTCGGAT
>CAOYQO010000038.1 GCA_948566455.1 uncultured Phocaeicola sp. | reverse complement strand
GATTGACAGAAGCGGAAGCAACAGGGGCTTTGTTGTGTCTTGACGTTACTGAAGCCGTGCTGGACGAGGCGATTGCGTTAGGGTACAATCTTGTCATATCCCATCATCCACTGATATTCAAAGGGTATAAATCCATCACGGGCAGGGACTATGTAGAGCGTTGTATCATGAAAGCAATCAAGAATGATATCGTGATCTACTCAGCACATACTAACCTGGATAATGCTCCGGGAGGGGTGAACTTCAAGATTGCCGAGAAAATAGGATTGAGTAATGTACGCGTGCTGGAAGCCAAAGAGAATGCCTTGGTAAAATTGGTGACTTTTGTACCCACAGCACAGGCGGAAGATGTACGCAAGGCCTTGTTTGCAGCCGGATGCGGTTGCATAGGAAACTACGACGCATGCAGCTACAATGTAGAAGGAGAGGGAACTTTCCGCGCCCAAGAGGGTAGCCACCCGTTCTGTGGAAGCATCGGAGAATTGCATACGGAAAAGGAAGTGCGGATAGAAACCGTATTGCCTGCCTACAAGAAATCGGAAGTTATCAAAGCTCTACTGAGTGCCCATCCGTATGAGGAACCTGCATTCGACTTATATCCTTTGCAGAATAGCTGGACACAGGCTGGGGCAGGAGTTATCGGCGAATTGGATACACCGGAAACGGAGTTGGAGTTCCTGAAACGCGTCAAGAAAATCTTTGAAGTGGGCTGCCTGAAGCATAATAAACTGACCGGGCGTGAAATACAGACCGTGGCACTGTGTGGAGGAGCCGGAGCATTCCTGATGCCGCTTGCCATACGCAACGGTGCAGACGTGTTCATCACCGGGGAAATCAAGTATCACGATTACTTCGGACACGATACGGACATTCTGCTGGCAGAGATAGGACATTACGAAAGCGAGCAATATACAAAAGAAATATTCTATACAATAATCCGGGAGTTGTTTCCTAACCTTGCGCTGCAACAGTGCAAAGTGAATACCAACCCCATAAAATATTTATAAGTAAAATGGCTAAAGAAGCAAAAAAAGATCCTCAGGAATTGACCGTGGAACAGAAGTTGAAAGCCCTGTTCCAGTTGCAGACTATGTTGTCTAAGATTGATGAAATCAAGACTTTAAGAGGTGAACTTCCGCTGGAAGTACAGGACTTGGAAGATGAAATCGCCGGTCTGAGCACTCGTATCGACAGAATTAAGGCAGAAATAGCCGAACTAAAATCCGCTATCGCTACCAAGAAAGTGGAGATTGAAACTTCAAAAGCTTCTATCGCAAAATACAAAGAACAACAGGAGAATGTACGCAACAACCGTGAGTACGACTTCTTGAGCAAAGAAATCGAATTCCAGACTCTGGAAATGGAGCTTTGCGATAAACGAATCAAAGAGTTTGCTGCACAGGAACAAGAGAAATCTGCTGAAGCTGCAAAGAGCACAGAAGCCTTGGAAGAAAGACAGAAAGACTTGGACGTCAAGAAGAACGAACTGGACGAAATCATCTCTGAAACCAAGCAGGAAGAAGAAAAGCTGAGAGACAAAGCCAAAGAGCTTGAAACCAAGATTGAACCGCGCTTGCTTCAGTCTTTCAAGCGTATCCGTAAGAACTCTCGCAATGGATTGGGTATCGTATATGTACAGCGTGATGCTTGTGGTGGTTGCTTTAACAAAATCCCGCCCCAGAGACAACTGGATATCCGTTCTCGTAAGAAAATCATCGTTTGCGAATATTGCGGACGTATCATGATTGACCCGGAATTGGCAGGTGTAACCCTTGAACACAAGGAAGAGGTAAAGGAAAAGCCAACGAGAAGAAGGAAGACTGCGGAATAATATTCGGCAGCGTATATATAGGAAAAGACGCCCCTGCAAGCAACATCCAATTGCTTGCAGGGGCGATTTCTTTATATGATAATTATCTGCCATTTTATTATCAGCTATTACTAAATTATTTTTCTCCTATTGGGAAAAAGTATTTTTCCGGTAGGAGAAATAAAGTACACAGTCGTTTCCTCTCATGAAAATTCTGTTTACCCCAAATGGTAACTTTGTTACCCCCGCGCAGTAACTCCATTTACATGCCGAAGTAAAGGTCGTTACATACCGAGGTAAAAACCGTTACAATAGGCGGTAAAGGTCGTTACATCCTGAAGTAAATGCTTTTACATTCTGCGGTAAATGACCGGTAAATACAATCTATTGATTATCAAAAAGCTAACGAAAGTCTATCAGTAATCTTTAATTTCATTTCTAAACAAATGAAGCCCCAGGTTGTTATGAACCCTGTATCACAAAAAACAACCTAAACCTATGAAGATTAAAGCTTGGAGCAGCATGCTGCTCTTATCGTGCCTATGTTCTGCCCTCACGGCACAGAATGGCAACCGTTATCTGGAAAAACCGTTGCCCCGAAACTGGGGGAATACGGTGGTTCCGAACTCTAAAACGGTCCCTACTACCACAGGAATCGCTAATTCTACCACGGCATCTGCAGATGATAACATATTCAGCGGACAGATATTACCGGTAGACGACCAGTGGTGGAAAGCATTCAATGACCCGGTACTGGACTCGCTAATCAGCGTAGCATCCGGCGAAAACTATTCCGTACTTGCCGCTATAGACCGCATGGAACAGGCACGTGCCAGCCTGCGGATGGAGCGTAGTAATTTTTTCCCTTCTATTACTTTAAATGGCGGATGGCTCCGCCAGCAAAGCAGTGGCAACACTACCGAATTGCCCCAATCCATCACGCATTATTATGATGCGTCACTCAATGCCAGTTGGGAACTGGATATATTCGGAAGCATCCGGCAACGGGTAAAGGCGCAACGGGAAACATTCCAAGCCAGTCGTGAAGAGTACATCTCCGTACAGGTATCCCTCTGTGCACAAGTAGCTTCTGCCTACATCAACCTGCGGGAACTGCAACAGGAACTGCAGGTAGTAATGCATAACTGCCGGACGCAAGAAGAAGTGCTCAACATCGCCGAAGTACGCTACAACACGGGACTTGTATCGAAACTGGATGTAGCACAGGCTAAATCAGTGTATTTCAGCACAAAAGCATCTGTTCCGCAACTGGAATCCGGAATCAGCCAATACATCAACTCGCTGGCTATTCTGCTGGGAACTTATCCGCAGGAAATACGCCCCACATTGGAAAGAATCGGGAAATTGCCCGACTACATGGAACCTGTTGGAATAGGATTACCTGCCGATTTATTACTCCGCCGTCCGGATGTGCGCCAGGCCGAAAGACTGGTTAATGCACAAGCCGCACTATTGGGAGCCAGCAAAAGCGACTGGCTGCCACAAGTATTCCTGAAAGGATCTGTAGGATATGCCGCTCGTGATCTGAAAGACCTGACCCGACGGAAAAGCATGACATTTGAAATTGCCCCAACCCTCAGTTGGACACTCTTCAGCGGAACAAAACTGGTGAATGCCACCAAACAGGCACGTGCACAACTGGACGAAGCAGTGCATAACTTCAACGAAACCGTGCTCACCGCTGTGCAGGAAACGGATAATGCAATGAATAATTACCGGAATTCCATCAAGCAGATTGTCGCCCTCCGGGAAGTACGAAATCAGGGACAAGAGACACTGAAACTCTCCCTGGAGCTTTATAAACAGGGACTTAGCCCTTTCCAGAATGTACTGGATGCACTCCGTTCGCTACTGACGTACGAAAACCAGTTGACGCAGGCGGAGGGTAGCTCACTGCTATATCTGGTGTCATTGTACCAGGCACTGGGAGGAGGATATACAGAGAACTGAGTAATAATTCCTAAACCATAACCATATATGAAAAATGAAATGTACATCATCCTCACGCTGATTCCGTTGCTGGCGGGATGTGGGGACAAAAAAGAAGCAGCGCGTGGAACGATGCCCGTTCCGGAGATAAGCGTAGCCAGCCCGGTGGTGAAAGACATCACACTGACTAAAGAGTATCCGGGCTATCTGAGTTCGGAAAAGACCGTCGACCTGGTGGCACGGGTGAACGGGACCCTGCAAACCATCGCCTATGCTCCGGGAAGCAGAGTTCGGAAAGGGCAGGTGCTGTTCGTCATCGAACCCACTATTTACCAGGACAATGTAGAACAGGCGGAAGCGGAACTAAACACTGCCCAAGCCAATCTGGAATATGCCCGGAACAACTATGCCCGTATGCTGGAAGCTGTGAAAAGCGATGCCGTAAGCCAGATACAGGTGTTACAGTCGAAATCGAATGTTGCCACTTCACAAGCGGCAGTCAGCAACGCCGAAGCTGCACTGAATACGGCACGCACAAATCTGGGCTACTGCACAGTCCGGGCGCCGTTTGATGGGACTGTCAGCCGGAATCAAGTAGATGTGGGCAGTTATGTAGGGGGAAGTCTGCAACCTGTCACCCTTGCCACGATCTATAAAGATGACCTGCTATACACATACTTCAATATCACTGATAACCAGTGGCTTGCCATGCTGATGCAACAAGGAACCGCACAACAGAAAGATACACTGCCCCGGCAAATCACTGTTAACCTGGGGGAAGACGGCATACAACCATATCCTGCCACACTCGATTACTTCGCACCCAATGTAGACCTGAGCACCGGAACTCTGAATCTGCGTGCCCGCCTGGACAACCCGAAAGGTTTACTGAAAAGCGGACTTTATGTCAGCATCACCTTGCCATACGGCAAAGAATCGCAGGCAATACTGATACCGGACGCGTCCATCGGTACCGATCAATTGGGAAAATATGTGTATGTAGTGAACGATTCCGATATGGTGCGCTATCGCCACATCGAGGTGGGACAATTGATAGACGACAGTCTGCGGCAAATAACCGGCGGACTCTCGCCACAGGAACGCTACGTCACCCGGGCACTTATGAAAGTACGGGAAGGGATGAAAGTGAAGCCCACCAGCAAATAACCAATCGTAAATAACTAAATACTAAGCTCATGTTCTCAAAATTCTTCATAAACCGTCCTATCTTTGCTACCGTGCTTGCGCTGCTGATCGTGGTGGCGGGACTGGTCACACTGGGCATACTCCCCATTGCGCAATATCCGGACATTACGCCGCCTACCGTTCAGGTCAGCGCCGTCTATCCGGGTGCCAACGCGCAGACAGTAGCCCAAACCGTGGGTATACCCATCGAACAGCAAGTAAACGGAGTGGAAGGCATGCTTTATATGTCCTCCAATTCCTCCTCATCGGGTGCCTATTCACTCACCATTACTTTTGCCGTCGGAACAGATATTGACATGGCAACCGTACAAGTCCAAAACCGTGTCAGCGTGGCACAGGCTTCATTGCCAACCCCGGTAGTGGTACAGGGAGTAACCGTTCAAAAGCAGTCGTCGAACATTGTGATGTTCCTCACCATGACTTCCGAAAACAAGGAATATGACGGACTATACCTCAGCAACTACGCCACCCTGAACCTTACCGACCAGTTGACACGCGTGCCGGGCGTAGGCGCTGTCAATGTGATGGGAGCGGGAGACTACTCCATGCGTATCTGGCTGGACCCGGCAGCACTGCGTATCCGTAATCTTTCGGCAGCCGATGTTTACCAGGCCATTCAATCACAAAATGTAGAAGTCAGTGCCGGAGCTGTGGGACAACCTCTGCCGGGAAATCCAACTCTGGGTAACACCAACATTGGCAATGTCTCTTCCGGCAGCAATGCCCCTGCCTATCAATACAGTCTGACAGTGAAAGGGCGACTTTCGTCCCCCGAAGAGTTCGGCAATATCATCTTGCGAACAGAAGCGGGCGGGAGAGTGCTTCGCCTCCGTGATGTGGCTCACATCGACCTTGGCTCCGCATCCTATAGTGTCGTATCCCGACTGAACGGGCAACCTACCGCCGCCATTGCCATCTATCAACAACCGGGTTCCAATTCGCTGGATGTATCCAAAGGTGTGAAAGAGAAGATGCAGGAACTGTCAGAATCGTTCCCCAGCGGCATCCATTACAGTGTAACCCTGGATACGACGGACGTCATCCACGCTTCAGTAGACGAAGTGCTGGTAACTTTCTTGGAAACAACCCTGCTTGTGGTACTTGTCATCTTCCTTTTCCTACAGAATTGGCGGGCGGTTATCATTCCGTGTATCACCATTCCCGTATCACTTATCGGTACTCTGGCAGTGATGGCGCTCTTCGGATTCTCCATCAATACACTGACGCTGTTCGGACTGATACTTGCCGTGGCCATTGTGGTGGATGACGCCATTGTGGTAGTAGAAAACTCCACGCGCTTGCTTGATACGGGACAGTACAGTGCCCGGCAGGCGGTCATTCAGGCGATGGGAGAGATCACCGGTCCGATTGTGGGCGTAGTGCTGGTATTGCTTGCCGTATTTATTCCGACAATGCTCGTCAGCGGTATCTCCGGACAGCTTTATAAACAGTTTGCGCTGACTATTGCTGCCAGCACCGTGCTAAGCGGTTTCAACTCGCTGACACTGACTCCTGCATTGTGTGCCTTGATATTACAGCCTACAAAACCTGCACAGTCGCCACTTTTCCGGGGCTTCAACTTTGTGTACGACAAGACTCAAGGGATATATGATAAAACCGTGGGTTGGTTGCTCCGGCGTCCTGCTGCTGCACTGTTGTCTTATGCCGGATTTACGGCACTCGCCGTGATCCTGTTTATGAAGTGGCCCAGTACCTTTATTCCCGAAGAAGATGACGGGTATTTCCTTGCCGTGGTGCAATTGCCGCCTGCTTCAAGTCTGGAACGTACAGAAGCTGTCGGACGTGAGATCAATGAAATCCTCAACAGCTATCCCGAAGTGAAAAATTATATCGGCATATCCGGCTTCTCTGTCATGGGGGGCGGGGAACAGAGTAATTCCGGCACCTATTTCGTTATCTTGAAGAACTGGGACGAGCGTAAAGGAAAGGAACATACGGCCCAGTCTGTAGTAAATCGTTTCAATGCGCAGGCGTATGGAATTCAGGAAGCAGAAGTTTTTGCCATGGTGCCCCCTGCCATTCCCGGACTCGGTGCTACGGGCGGTCTACAGCTACAAGTGGAGGATCGTAACAACCTCGGCGCCACAGAAATGCAGCATGCTGTAGAGACGCTGATGGCAACCTACCACACCAAACCTGCATTGGCATCCGTCAGCAGTCAGTACCAGGCTAATGTACCCCAGTATTTCCTGAACATTGATCGGGATAAAGTACAATTGATGGGTATTCCGCTGAACAGCGTCTTCACTTCTTTGGGTTACTACATGGGAGCTGCTTATGTGAACGATTTCGTTGAGTTCGGCCGTATTTATCAGGTAAAACTCGGTGCACGGGATCGTGCCCAACGGATCATTGACGATGTACTGAAGTTGAGTGTACAGAATGCATCGGGAGAGATGGTACCATTTTCAGCCTTTATGCGGGTGGAGGAACAGTTGGGAATGGACCAGATCAACCGTTACAATATGTATTCCACTGCCTCCGTCACTTGCAACGTAGCCCCGGGAAGCAGTTCTGGAGAGGCGATACAGCAAATGGAGGCACTCTTTAAGGAGCAACTGGGCGATGAATTTGGTTATGAATGGACGTCAGTAGCTTATCAGGAAACGCAGGCAGGCACAACGACAACCGTTGTGTTTGTAATGGCGTTACTCGTTGCCTTCCTGGTACTTGCAGCACAGTACGAGAGTTGGACGAGCCCGGTAGCTGCGGTCATCGGACTTCCGGTAGCATTGTTGGGAGCGATGATTGGCTGTCTCATTATGGGAACACCTGTCAGCATCTATACACAAATCGGCATTATCTTGCTTGTGGCACTGTCGGCAAAGAATGGTATTCTGATTGTAGAGTTCGCCCGCGATTTCCGTGCACAAGGCAACTCCATTCGTGATGCGGCATTCCAGGCAGGGCATATCCGCTTGCGGCCTATCCTGATGACATCCCTGGCATTTGTATTCGGTGTGATGCCATTGCTGTTTGCTACGGGGGCAGGAGCGGAAAGCCGTATTGCACTGGGAGCTGCTGTCGTGTTTGGTATGGCACTGAATACACTGCTTGCCACAGTTTATATTCCTAATTTCTATGAGTTGATGCAGAAGATACAGGAAAAATTAGAAAAGAAGCAGATAGAAGAAAAGACTGAGAAGGTTTAGATCCTGATTAGTCTCATTAAAAAGGGCTACACCCTTTGCCTCAGATGGCTACACCATATCCCCCAAAGGGTGTAGCCCTTTTTAATGGATATTATAACGTCTGATAATCAGGAATATCCGGAAGAAAAGTATAGCTATTCCGCTCGTAATCCATCCGGCAGCAATAGTGTTGCATTCCATTACTCACTACCAAGTAATCTACTTTCAGCACCATATTGTAGCGCGTAATCTGATTGAACACCGCTTGCGTAATCTCTATGTCCGGCGCTTTATACTCCACAATCATCCGTGCCGTGAGGTCACGACGGTAAAGCACTGTGTCACAACGTTTCTTCGTTCCGTTGAGCTGTACCTGTACCTCGTTCGCCATCAATGTCTGCGGATATCCTTTATGGTTCAGCAGAAAATGTACGAAATGCTGGCGTACCCATTCTTCGGGCGTCAGTGCTACATATCGGCGCCGTATCACGTCGAAAATAGCAGGTTTCCCTTCACGGTTCACGACTTTAGCATCAAATACAGGTAAGTTTAACGATAACATATTGATATGTGATAAGTGATTAACAAATTTCCGAATTCTACTTTTTTATTGTACTTTTGTGAGTTAAATAATCGCTCCCTGAAAGTATTTAGGGAACAAATTTAATGAAATCTTATGAAAACAAAGCAAGAAATCGTAGCTAACTGGCTGCCTCGTTACACAAAACGTAAGCTTGAGGACTTTGGAGAGTATATTCTGTTGACTAACTTCAACAAGTATGTGGATATTTTTGCGGAGAAGTTCAATGTGCCCGTTCTTGGTAAAGACGCTAATATGACGTCTGCTTCAGCAGAAGGCATGACCATTATCAACTTTGGTATGGGAAGCCCTAACGCTGCAATTATCATGGATTTACTAAGTGCTATACAGCCCAAAGCCTGCCTGTTCCTAGGCAAGTGCGGTGGCATCGATAAGAAAAACAGAATAGGGGATCTCATCCTTCCTATTGCCGCCATCCGTGGCGAGGGAACTTCCAATGACTACTTCCCGCCCGAAGTACCTGCGCTACCGGCATTTATGTTGCAGCGTGCCGTTTCTTCATCCATCCGCGACCATGCCCGCGACTATTGGACAGGTACCGTATACACTACCAACCGCCGCATTTGGGAGCATGACGAAGAATTCAAGGAATATCTGAAGAAAACCCGTGCCATGGCCGTCGATATGGAAACAGCGACTCTCTTCAGCTGCGGTTTTGCCAATCACATCCCTACCGGAGCCATCTTACTGGTTTCTGACCAGCCGATGATTCCTGAAGGAGTAAAAACCGATAAAAGCGATAATCTGGTTACCCAAAACTACGTAACCGAGCACGTTGAAATCGGCATCGCATCCCTGCGTATGATTATCGACGAGAAGAAAACCGTAAAACATCTGAAATTCGACTGGTAAAACGAATATGGCAAAACAGGAAATCACGTGTGATGACATCTTAAAGGAACTGAGAGCGAAGCAATACCGTCCCGTCTATTATCTCATGGGCGAGGAACCCTATTACATCGACCTCATTGCCGACTATATAACAGACAATATTCTGACCGAAACGGAAAAGGAGTTCAACCTGACCGTTGTATACGGGGCAGATGTGGATATAGCTACTGTTATTAATGCCGCCAAGCGCTATCCGATGATGTCCGAGCATCAGGTGGTGGTGGTAAAGGAAGCGCAGAATATCCGTAATATGGAGGAGCTTTCTTATTACCTCCAAAAACCGCTGCTTTCTACCATATTAGTAATATGCCATAAACATGGCGTACTGGATCGAAGAAAGAAGCTGGCTGCCGAAATCGAAAAGACTGGTGTCCTGTTTGAATCTAAAAAAGTGAAGGATGCGCAACTGCCTGCATTCATCACTTCTTATATGAAACGCAAAGGTATTGACGTGGAACCTAAAGCCACTGCCATGCTGGCCGATTTCGTTGGCGCCGACCTCAGTCGCCTCACAGGAGAGCTGGAAAAACTGATCATTACACTTCCAAAAGGTCATACACGCGTTACCCCCGAACAGATAGAGAAGAACATTGGTATCAGTAAGGATTATAACAACTTCGAATTACGCAGTGCCCTCGTTGAAAAGGATGTCCTGAAAGCTAATAAGATAATAAAATATTTTGAAGAAAATCCGAAAACAGACCCTATTCAAATGACTTTATCTTTACTTTTTGGATTCTTTTCTAACTTGATGTTGGCCTATTATGCCCCTGAAAAATCGGAGCAAGGCATAGCCAACATGTTGGGACTACGCACCCCTTGGCAGGCCAAAGACTATCTTGCAGCTATGCGCCGATATAATGGAGTAAAGACCATGCAAATTATCGGAGAAATACGATATGCAGATGCAAAATCTAAAGGAGTGGGAAATCCATCTTTAAGTGACGGGGATATTCTTCGCGAACTGGTCTTCAAGATCCTGCATTAACAGCTTTTTTCTTCTATACACTCTTCATTAAACAAGAAATTTAGCTTTTCCTTCCACCGTTCCCAAACGTACTGTTCATAGGTAATAGAGTGTGGAAGGGTATCTGAAATACATACAACGCATTCGCAGAGACAGATGGTCTATATACAGTGAACAGACCATTTATCTGATATAAACACATGGTCTATTTGCATTAAATAAACCATGTGTTTATATATAATATATTCTCCTGTCCCGAGCAAAGCAGGCATATTTTTATAGGAAAACAATATACTTTTTCTAAGAAAAAGGAAAATTATATTTAGAAAGTGGTCAACAGATCAATGGAAATAGATCATCTATTTCTTATTTTAGAAGAGATTATACTTGTTAACTATATCAGCAATAATAGAGAAAGAAAATGCTATTTTCACTATCATTATGTCATTTCTCACTTAAGAAAGGGTTATTTTTCTAGAATGAGAGAATTTTAGAACTAAAAATCAGGGTATAATATACTGTATTACAACCAAATACACTTCAAATAAGCTCCTGAGAATTAAGAAATTCCAAGTTCCCGATCATTTATACAGAAATAAAGCAAGGATTTACAATTACGAAGACTTTAGAACATATCAATTGAACTCTCCTTATTTTAGTGTAACAAATTCTTTCTGTAATATCGAATCTATCATCAAGAATAAATGCAATTAGAAAAGGAAATAGTTGCTATTTCAACTATGAAATATTAAAAACGTAATATCACTATGTTTACAATTGAATATATAACAATTATACATATAACAAATGTAATCAAAAGTTATAATACACAATTGTAATGAGACTGTTTTTAATGAAGTAATGGTAAAATAACAAAGGTAATAGGATAGGGGTTAACGAGGAGTAAAACAACAATCAAATCACTAATAATCAATACAAATATAGCCATTTATATGATCTATCAGTTCATAAATAGAGAAATCAATGAGAAAACAATTGTAATATGGGATATACCACAGAAAAAACTTAAACTTATATACATAATAACCAATAATATACATGGTTTTATTAAAGTAAAAATATGGGCTTAAAATCTAGGTAATATATATCATCACATTTGTACATATAACATTTGAAATAATAAACACACAATTGTAATATAATAAAATTCACACTTTTAATTTGCTTTTGTAACTTCATTTCTTTACTTTTGTAATCCAAAAGAGAATCAATACAATTGTAAACATCACCTATATCGCAACAGTTATGAGCATAAAAGATAGGTTCAAAATGATCATGGATCGGGAAAAATTAACCGCAGGCGCATTTGCCGAAAGTATTGGTGTAGCTCAAGCTACCATCTCACATATTTTAGGTCCGCGTAATAAATATCCAAGTACAGAAGTTATTCTTCGTCTTCATCAAAGATATAATGATATCAATTTAGAATGGCTACTTACCGGGCAAGGTGAAATGAGTAATACGTCTTCCGATTCTGACCCTTCTATCGAGAGTGGATTCGACTATCCATTATTCGCCGAGAATTCCGTAAATCCGTCCAAAGAGACAGGTTCGGCCGAAAATCGCAAGGAAATCGCATTAGAAACGCCTGTAAATGCCACTAAAGAGACTGTAAAACAGGAGATTATCTATAAAGAAAGGCCTCCCAGAAAAATCACTGAAATAAGAATTTTCTTCGACGATAATACGTACGAGACGTTTAAACCCGAAAAGTAAGGCTCATAAACGACTATTTGCACAATTTCCCGTATCTTTGGATAAGATAAGCATCTCAGCAGAACTTTTTCATGCAAGCATGAAAGTTCTGCATTCGATTTGCATTATCTTTGTACCCTGAAGATAAAATTCACCTCTTTATATAGGATAATGAAAAAATACATTTTAGATTTGACAGTGACTGAGAACGTCCGACTGCACGCTAATTATGTGCTATTAAAACTGACGTCTCCGTCTCCGCTTCCGGAAATGTTTCCGGGACAATTTGCGGAAATACGTGTGGACGGATCTCCAACTACTTTCTTGCGCCGCCCCATTTCCATTAATTATGTAGATAGACAACGCAATGAAGTGTGGTTTCTGATCCAACTGATTGGAGACGGAACCAGGCAATTAGGCGAAGCAAAAGCCGGAGACACGGTCAACGTAGTACTTCCTTTGGGAAATGGCTTCACAATGCCTGAAAAGGCTTCTGATAAGCTTCTGTTAGTAGGTGGAGGTGTTGGTACAGCTCCCATGCTTTATCTGGGCGAGCAATTAGCTAAAAACGGCAGTAAACCGACGTTCCTTCTGGGAGCAAGAAGTGATAAGGACTTGCTGCAACTGGAGCAGTTTGCAGCTTATGGTGATGTATATACGACTACCGAGGACGGCAGTCATGGCGAAAAGGGATATGTGACACAACATTCCATATTGAATAAGGTGCAATTCGAGCAGATTTACACTTGTGGCCCTAAGCCTATGATGATGGCGGTGGCTAAATATGCCAAAAGTAAAGATATAGCTTGTGAAGTATCATTGGAAAATACAATGGCTTGTGGTATAGGTGCTTGCCTCTGTTGCGTAGAAAATACAACGGAAGGGCATTTATGTGTATGTAAAGAAGGTCCGGTTTTTAATATAAACAAACTATTATGGCAGATTTAAGTGTAAACATTGGAGAATTACAAATGAATAATCCGGTGATGACGGCTTCCGGTACATTTGGGTATGGTGAAGAGTTTGCCGATTTCATTGATATTACGCGAATAGGTGGTATAATTGTAAAGGGTACGACTCTTCACAAACGTGAAGGTAACCCATATCCGCGTATGGCGGAAACTCCGTCAGGTATGTTAAACGCTGTGGGACTGCAAAATAAGGGAGTAAATTACTTTATTGAACAGATATATCCGCGTATTAAGGACATTGAAACTAATATGATTGTAAATGTTTCGGGTTCTGCCATAGAAGATTATGTAAAAACAGCAGAAGCCATTAACGAACTTGACAAAATTCCTGCCATTGAATTGAACATCTCTTGTCCCAATGTAAAGCAAGGTGGAATGGCTTTTGGTGTCACTGCAAAAGGAGCCGAAGAAGTGGTGAAAGCTGTGCGCGCAGCTTACAAAAAGACACTTATCGTAAAGCTGTCTCCTAACGTGACAAGCATCGCTGAAATAGCCCGTGCAGTAGAAAATGGCGGCGCAGACAGCGTTTCATTAATTAATACACTGCTTGGAATGGCTATAGACGCGGAACGCAGGCGTCCTATACTCTCCACTGTAACAGGTGGTATGTCCGGTGCAGCAGTAAAACCAATCGCACTCCGCATGGTATGGCAAGTTGCCCAGGCGGTAAAAATACCTGTCATTGGTTTAGGAGGTATCATGAACTGGAAAGACGCTGTGGAATTTATGCTTGCCGGAGCTTCAGCCATCCAAATCGGTACGGCAAATTTCATCGATCCGGCAGTTACTATTAAAGTAGCGGAAGGTATAAACGACTATCTCGATAGACACGGATATAAGTCCGTGAAAGAAATTATCGGTGCGCTTGAGGTATGACCAATAACAAGTGAATATCATTCGCACCTATTTTACATAAAAAAGGACATTCATAGCGAATGCCCTTTTTCTATTTTTATACAACTGATTTATTCCTCTCCCAGCAAATCCGGGCGGAGTCTGCGCGTCCGTTCCAAAGACTGTTGCAACTCCCATTCTTTAATCTTAGCCTCATGCCCAGACAATAAAATTTCCGGAACTTTCCAACCATTGTAATCGGCAGGTCTTGTATAAACCGGAGCAGCCAAAAGATTATCCTGGAACGAGTCGGATAACGCTGATTGCTCATCGGAAATAACACCGGGGATGATGCGGACAATAGCATCCGCCATCACTGCTGCCGCCAGCTCTCCACCGGTCAGCACATAGTCCCCAATACTGATTTCTTTAGTGATCAGATGCTCGCGAATACGATAATCGATACCTTTAAAATGCCCGCAAAGGATAATAAGGTTCTGGGTAAGTGAAAGTGTATTGGCCATTGGCTGATTGAACTGCTCACCATCAGGAGTCGTAAAAATGACTTCATCATACTCCCGTTCTGCCTTCAAGGCATTGATACAGCGCTCTATAGGCTCTATTTTCATCACCATTCCGGCAAAACCGCCAAAAGGATAATCATCCACCCGTCGATATTTATCTTCAGTATAATCACGTAAATTATGAATATGTATTTCTGCAAGCCCTTTATTCTGAGCACGTTTCATAATGGAGCAATTGAAAAAGCCTTCAATCATCTCCGGTAGAACTGTTATTATATCAATGCGCATATTAATTTTAATTTTCTGCAAAAGTACAAATATTAGAGGAGAAACCTGTATTTTTGCGTTCAAACAATTTGAAATAGCTATGACTGCAAAAGAAAAGATAGATCAGCTCCGTGCCGAACTGCATCGGCACAACTACAATTATTACGTGTTGAATGCTCCCGAAATCTCCGACAAAGAGTTCGACGACATGATGCGGGAATTGCAGGAGATGGAGCGAGAACATCCTGAATATCAGGACGAAACTTCGCCAACCATGCGCGTAGGAAGCGATTTGAATAAGAATTTCACGCAAGTGACACACAAATATCCAATGCTTTCGTTGGGTAATACCTATTCTGAAGGTGAGGTATCTGACTTTTATGATCGCACTCAAAAAGCCCTGAACGAAGATTTTGAAATCTGTGCCGAACTTAAATATGACGGTACTTCCATCTCGCTGACATACGAAAACGGCAAATTAATACGTGCTGTAACCCGTGGTGACGGTGAAAAAGGCGATGATGTAACAGATAATGTGAAGACAATCCGTACTATCCCCCTTGTTTTGCATGGTGATTATCCCCAATTATTTGAGATCAGAGGGGAAATACTAATGCCGTGGGAAGTCTTTGAGGAACTAAACCGCGAAAAAGAGGCACGCGAAGAACCTCTTTTCGCTAATCCGCGTAATGCTGCATCAGGCACTTTGAAATTACAAAACTCTGCTATAGTTGCTTCCCGCAAACTGGATGCCTACCTTTATTATTTATTAGGAGAAGAACTTCCTTGCGACGGACATTATGAAAACCTGCAGAAAGCTGCACAATGGGGATTCAAAATCTCCGACCATATGAAGAAGTGCCACAGCCTGCAGGAAGTGTTCGATTACATCCATTATTGGGATACAGAACGGAAGAATTTACCTGTAGCCACGGATGGCATTGTTTTGAAAGTTAATAGCCTGAAACAACAGAAAAACCTCGGTTTCACCGCAAAATCTCCTCGTTGGGCCATCGCATACAAGTTCCAGGCAGAGCGTGCATTGACCCGCTTAAACAAGGTGACTTACCAGGTGGGAAGAACCGGAGCAGTAACCCCTGTTGCCAACCTGGATCCGGTACAATTATCGGGTACAATCGTAAAACGTGCCTCTCTGCATAATGCAGATATCATTGAAGGGCTCGACTTGCATGTCGGCGATATGGTTTATGTAGAAAAAGGCGGTGAAATCATACCCAAAATTACCGGAGTAGATAAAGATGCCCGGAGTATGATGGTAGGTGAAAAAGTGAAGTTCATCACTCATTGCCCTGAATGTGGCAGCAAATTAATCCGTTACGAGGGAGAAGCTGCGCATTATTGCCCCAACGAAACGGCTTGTCCGCCTCAGATAAAAGGAAAGATCGAGCATTTCATCAGCCGGAAGGCTATGAACATTGACGGATTAGGCCCGGAAACTGTGGATATGTTCTACCGATTAGGACTCATTAAGGATACGACAGATCTGTACAAGCTGACTGTAGACGATATCAAGAATCTGGACCGTATGGGAGATAAGTCGGCGGAAAATATCGTCAAGGGTATTGCCCAAAGTAGGGAAGTGCCTTTTGAGCGAGCATTGTTCGCCCTAGGTATCCGCTTTGTCGGTGAAACTGTAGCAAAGAAAATAGCTAAGTCCTTCACTGACATAGAAGAACTGGAAAATGCAGATCTTGAAAGATTGATAAATATCGATGAGATCGGTGAGAAAATAGCGCAAAGTATCATTTCCTACTTCGCTAATCCTCTGAATAGAGAATTAATAGAGCGACTGAAAATTGCCGGATTACAGTTTAGCCGAAAGGAAGAAGACCTGAGCGGCTATACCGATAAACTTGTCGGACAGTCTATTGTAATCAGCGGCGTGTTTACCCATCACTCCAGAGACGAATATAAAGATTTGATAGAGAAGAATGGAGGAAAAAATGTAGGTAGCATTTCTGCCAAGACCAGTTTTATCCTGGCAGGAGAAAATATGGGACCCGCTAAATTAGAAAAAGCGCAAAAGTTGGGTGTACAGATAATGAGCGAAGATGAGTTTTTAGCGCTCATTTCGTAACATTTTTCCAGTGAAATCTTTTTTATAGCTTATATTTGCTGTAGAAATCGAAAATATTCGTACTTTTGCGAGTCATTTAATTAGAGATTACTTAAATTTCACTCATGATACAGACTAAATTGAAAGGAATGGGGGTAGCGCTGATTACTCCTTTTAAAGAGGATGAAAGCGTTGATTACGATGCATTGATACGTTTGGTGGACTATCAACTTCAAAACAATACTGATTTTTTGTGTGTGCTGGGCACCACAGCAGAAACTCCGACACTGACGGAAGAAGAAAAAAAGAAAATCAAGAAAATGGTCATCGAACGCGTAAATGGTCGGATACCTATCCTGCTCGGTGTTGGTGGAAATAATACGCGTGCCATTGTGAATACGCTTCAAAACGACGATTTTACCGGAGTAGATGCCATTCTGTCTGTTGTTCCCTATTATAATAAACCTTCTCAGGAAGGTATTTATCAACATTATAAAGCAATTGCAGAGGCTACAGAGCTTCCAATTGTACTCTATAATGTCCCCGGCCGTACCGGTGTAAATATGAAAGCAGAAACCACGCTGCGCATTGCCCGTGACTTCAAAAATGTTATTGCTATCAAAGAAGCCTCCGGTGACATCACTCAAATGGATGATATCATCAAGAATAAACCAGCTAATTTTGACGTTATTTCGGGAGATGATGGTATTACCTTCCCTTTGATTACCTTGGGAGCTGTTGGTATCATATCAGTCATCGGAAATGCATTTCCACGCGAATTTAGCCGCATGGTAAGACTGGCATTGCGAGGAGATTATGCAAATGCATTGACTATCCACCATAAATTTGCCGAGTTATTCAAGCTTCTTTTTGTGGATGGCAATCCGGCAGGCGTAAAAGCAATGTTGAACGTTATGGGAATGATTGAGAATAAACTTCGCCTCCCACTTGTGCCTACCAGGATTACTACTTTTGAAGCCATGCGGAAGATTTTGGATGAGTTAAACATTAAGTGCTAAAAAAAACAAAGATACTTCTTTGTAAAACATCCCCTGAGATAGATTATTTCATCTCAGGGGATGTTTTCTTTCGCCTCACAAGCTGATTTTTACTGTCTCATGAGACGGATGTATTCATCTCAGGAAAGAAATTAATACTTATATCTGCACAAGCACACAGTTATATCTGTATCAACTCACACACATATTTGCATGAGTCTACACAGATATAACTGTTACCCTACGGTGTATAACAAAAAACCTCTGCAAATTACTTTGCAGAGGTTTTTCGTGATCGCGACAGGATTCAAACCTGTAACCGGCTGATCCGTAGTCAGCTACTCTA
>CAOYQO010000037.1 GCA_948566455.1 uncultured Phocaeicola sp. | reverse complement strand
TTAGCGTTAATAATCAATTTCTCCAAAAATCTGATTTGGTCTGCAAAGTAAGCATTTTTTTTTGGATAATTCAAACTTAATTTTTTAATAATTTCAAGAGCCTTGTCATATCGGCGCTGTTTGATATAAATTTTCGCCAAAGTTTCAGTAAAACAACTGTCATCCAAATCATCCGAAGCTGATTTAGGAGTCGTCTCTTCATCAGTATCCGTATCTTCGGAATCATCTTCCTGCTCTGTTTCTACCTCTGTGGGCTGAGGAATCTCTTCGGCTATAACCGGTGTTTCTTCTTCGACTTCGTCCTCTTCCTCCTCAATCAATGGAAGTAGAAGCGGATTTTCCTCTTTCAGCAACTTCAGGCTGATGCCTTCCTCAGTTTCACTCTGCCGGATAAATCCGTCTATCAAATCCTGTCCACGCAACTTGGGTACTTCCACCGGAACAGTCGATGATGTATCTGCCTCGTCCGTATCTTCATCATCCTGCATCAGATAGGCGGTATAATCCATTGAATAATCCAACTCTGTCGTCTGAGAATGTTCTTCCGGCACAGTAGCAAGGAAAGCGTCTATTAATGAAAGGGTACGGTCGATACTCGGCTCTTCCTCCAACTCCCTCCCTACAACAGACTCTGAAGTACGAGGATGAAGGGCATATCGGTCACCTTCAATCAGGTAAAACAATACACGGCGGTCCGATACATACAGTACGGCCTTACGTAACTCTGCACCGAAGTTAACATCGTGCAGCACATAGAGGTTCTTGAGATAGAGCAAACGCAGGGACTGAAAGTAAGGATAGCGGGTTACCAACGTACGAAGTTCGTATAAGGTATCCCGGTTCAACGCCTCGGGATGCTGTATCCATTGTTGCAAATGTACAGGCGTCATTCCTACTCCTACCAGTTAGCTACGGTTGCGTTAAATATTTGTTCCGTTATGTCTTTCACCATCAGTTTAATTAACTCATCCTGCACTTCGGTCAGCAATTTGGAAGAGTCATAAGTCTGGAAAGCGGAGAATTGTTGGTCAGTAAAATCGTCTTTGTGATCCGTATTATTCACAAAAGAAACCTTCACTGTCAAGGTGACTTTTACTTTTGAAGAATACCCACTGGCATCCACCGCTTCGTTATATTGGTTATAACCGGTAATCTCGCCATCAATTTCAATATCGGCATTGCCATTCACAAGTGATAAACGGGTCTGACGAATGAACAAATCTTTCAGCCCCTGATTAAATTCAGTAGCCAGCGGAGCATAAACATACTCCGCACGATTCTGGAAATCAGCTATCGAGACTGTCTTTACCTTGGAGTAGTCAATCGAACTAATCGGTGCCAGTCCTACTTTAATACTACACGAATTTACTATCAGTAACACGCTCAACAACAATGCTGTCGAAGCTATTTTTCTAATCCAATCCATATTCTTTAATCTTTCTGTATAAGGTACGCTCGGAAATATTCAGATCCTTTGCCGCACTCTTGCGTTTACCATGATGTTTTTCCAAGGCTTTTCGTATCATTTCTTTCTCCACCTCATCCAGAGAGAGAGATTCTTCTACATATTCTTCCGTATCCTGTATGTCATCATCAATATCATGAGACGGTTTTATGGAAGGATGAATGATGGTAGGCACACTCTGAGAAACCGGAGTTACCACAGCAGGCGGTTGGGCGAAATAAGTAGCAGGCACAGCCGGAGCAGCAGCTTTCCCACGTTCAGTCATGATCTCATGCACCAGCTTTTTCAATTCCGTCACATCCTGGCGCATATCGAAAAGAACCTGATACAGGATTTCCCGCTCACTTTCAAAACTCTTGGATTCCTTCACACCAAACAAAGCGGGAAGGCGTTGCATACTATTCTGCGCCGGCAGGTATCCACTCAAAATGGCAGCATTGATTTCACGGTTAGTTTCAATGATGGAAATCTGTTCCGTAATATTCTTCAACTGCCGTACATTACCGGGCCATGAATAAGAAATCAATAATTGCTTAGCATCTTCCGTCAACTGGATGGCAGGCATACGATACTTTTCTGCAAAATCTGAAGCAAACTTACGGAATAACAGGAATGCATCCTCTCCACGCTCACGCAGAGGGGGTACCTGAATAGGTACAGTATTCAAACGGTAATACAAATCTTCACGGAAACGTCCTTCGGAAATGGCCTGTGTCAAATTAACATTAGTAGCTGCCACAATACGAACATTGGTTTTCTGCACCTTAGACGAACCGACTTTTAGAAACTCGCCACTCTCGAGTACCCGGAGCAGTCGAGCCTGCGTAGGCAAAGGCAATTCTCCCACTTCATCCAGGAAGATTGTTCCACCATCCGCCTCCCCAAAGTATCCTTTCCGCTCACCGATGGCACCGGTAAAGGCACCTTTCTCGTGACCGAATAACTCCGAGTCAATGGTTCCCTCGGGAATGGCACCACAGTTCACTGCAATGTACTGGCCGTGCTTACGCCTACTGTATTGGTGAATGATCTGGGGAAAGCTCTCCTTACCCACACCACTTTCTCCGGTTATCAGTACAGACAGGTCGGTAGGCGCTACCTGAATGGCAACGTCTATCGCACGCATCAATGCTTCATTGTTCCCAATGATACCGAATCGTAATTTTACTTGTTGTATTTCCGCTTTTGTCATTCTATAAATCTTCTTCCACACTATCGAGTTTCAGCTTATCGCTGTCATCACGCTTTTCGTAATATTGTTTTCGCAAGGGGTTGGCATGTGCTTCCTTATCGCGCAGGCGATTACGGAATACATCGATAGCCACATAAATAGCCTGACGGAAAGAGTCCGCACTGGCCAATCCTTTTCCTGCAATATCATAAGCAGTGCCATGAGCCGGTGAAGTACGTATCACAGGCAATCCGGCAGTATAGTTCACACCTTCATCCATTGCCAGTGCCTTGAACGGAGCCAATCCCTGATCGTGGTACATGGCAAGCACTCCATCGAAATGAGTGAAATTACCTGAACCCATGAAACCGTCAGCCGGATATGGGCCATAGCACAATATGCCTTTTGCAGCCATTTCTTTCAATGCAGGAATAATAATCTCTTCCTCTTCTTTTCCCAGCAATCCTTCGTCGCCCGCATGCGGGTTCAGAGAAAGCACAGCTATACGTGGTGCACCGATAGCAAAATCCTGCTTTAATGAATGATTGAAGATAGCTAATTTCTCCTGTATCAGTTCTTTCGTTATAGTCGATGCAATCTGGCTGACAGGAATATGCCCTGTAACCAAAGCCACCCGAAAATCATCTTTCATCAGAATCATCAGTGACTTGGCACCATCGCCCAGACGTTCTTCTATATATTCCGTATGACCGGGAAATGCAAAAGTCTCCGACTGAATGGTATGCTTATTAATAGGAGCAGTAACAATCACATCGACCAGTCCCTCCTTGTATTCTTCAATAGCTCTTTCCAGTGCTCCAAGTGCAGCTTTTCCGGCTTCGGGATCTGCTTTCGAAAATTCCACCTTTACTTCATCATCCGTACAGTTCACTACGCTCAGACGATTATGAACCGCTTCTGCAGCAGAGTTCACGATACTGAAGTTTGTCGGCAAATCGAGTGACTTACGATGATAAGCAGCCACTTTAGGCGAACCATAAATAATAGGTGTACACAGTTCCAACATAACAGGGTCAGAGAATGTCTTCAATATAACCTCATAACCCACGCCGTTTATATCTCCTTGTGTAATGCCGACTCTTATTTTATTATCTTCCATTTTTCAATATATATATCATTTTTAGATGAGGATGCGTCAGGAGTCCCAGTGATAACTTTTCATCCGCAGATTACGCGGATTACACAGATTCATTAAAATCCCAATCTGCATTATCCGCGTAATCTGCGGATGAAAAATATTTCTTCAATAATGATTCTCCTTATACATTCAATATTATTTTTCTTGATCAGCAGTTTGAACTTGCTCTTTCTTCACCCCTAATGGTATCTCTGCACCTGTCTGCTTATCACCCGGAACTCTCAATGTATAAAGAGATGCTTCCATCTGACGCATTAGATTGCGTTTCAGTTTATCAGGTGAATAAATGAAGGCTTCTACAACAATGATACGCTGGTTCACCGAGTCCAGACGCATGTGCGATACATACGGACCACCCATAAAATCACCTTTCATACGCCACAAGCCACGAGCTTCCAGTGCATATTCTCCTTGAATATTGAGAGGACGTACATCAGTCATCAAGGTATCAGTAGCCATATACATACCTTCCTTAGCTCCCGGAATGTTAGCTTTCATAACAGAGTCACGCATCTGCACAAAATATTCCTTAGTAAAAGTATTCTTGTCTCTATAAGGGAAAGAGTAAATGACAAAGTTCTGATCAGCAGTAGCTGCATTCGTACCTGCCCAGAAGAAATTCTCTCCTTGCTTGGTAGAAGAAAGCTCTGCCGGCACCCATACATCACAATCAAACATACTCTTAACCTTCGTAGACACATAATCATTATGTTTCCTTTCCAGCTGTGCAATCTGACGATTCATCTCCGCACGGGTAAAGAAATCAATAATGGTCTGTTTGTTTTCCGTCACAAACGTTTGGAATGAAGCTTCATCAGGAGCCTGTATCGTCAGGATAGTCTGCGGAGATGCATATACATCCTTCGCATATTTAAATTTAGGCTGAGTATAAATATCCTGCACATCAGCAATGATAATATTGCGAATCAGCTTTAATGTAGCATCATAATTTGCCGGAGAAGTGTACATCATGCGGAATGAACGCTCAGACTGGGGAAGCCCCGGTACATCCGTATCAAGTACATCATAAAGCGCCCTACCGGCAGGACGTTCCCACATAGCTGGATCTACTACTACCAGGATTTCATACGCACGACCACTTGAAGTCGCACCAAACACGCCCTTCTTACCGCTACTACATGCGGAAAAGGCTATTGCTACAAGAGCTAAACTTAGATAAAACAGGTGCTTTCTCATATACTTACCAGTTAATGTTTTTACAAAACTACGAAGAATACGTATATCATCCGAGCCAAAGTTAATAATTTATATTAATTCTTGTTTATTCTCTTCCTGTTTGGCAGTAGAAAGCATACCACAGGCAGCGAATATATCTTCACCTCTGGAAGCACGTATCGTAGTAAACAAACCGTGGGAAGTCAGGTAATCACGGAGTTTAGTCATCGTTTCCATATCCGCCCCTTCCAGGTCTACCCCGGGAATGGCATGAAAACGAATAAGATTGATACGGCAATCCAGCCCGCGCAAGAGTTTCAATAATTCTTTAGCATAGAGCAACGAATCATTCACGCCCTTAAAAACAATATATTCAAAAGATAGTCTACGCTGTTTACTAAAATCATAGTTTTTTAACAAGTCTACCATTTCTGTAATGGAGAAAGCCTTCTCGGCAGGCATCAATTCCCGGCGCTGCAAAGCAACCGGAGAATGTAGGCTGACGGCCAGATGACATTCAGATTCCTCTATAAAGCGTTGAAAACCTTTGCGCAGACCAACTGTAGAAAGAGTAATCCGTTTAGGACTCCATCCATACCCATAGGAAGCAGTCATAATTTCCAAAGCTTTCAGTACCTCATCCAGATTATCCAGAGGTTCTCCCATACCCATCATTACCACATTGGTCAGCTTGTCCCTTTCAGGGAGAGAATTGATCTGATTAATAATTTGGTTGGCAGTCAGGTTAGCGGTAAAGCCCTGCTTACCTGTCATACAGAATTTACAATTCATCTTGCATCCCACCTGGGACGAAACACAAAGTGTGGCACGGTCTTCATCCGGAATGTAAACCGCTTCAACAAAATGTTTATCCCCTGCCCGGTACAAGTATTTCACCGTACCATCCACCGAGCGCATAGCTTCCACAGGTGCATCTGCTCCCACTTCATAGACATCTTTCAGGAGGTCCCGGTGTTTTAACGACAAGTTGGTCATGTCATCTATGGAATTCACTTTCTTGTCATACAGCCATGAAGCTATCTGCTTAGCGGCAAATCCGGGCATTCCCAGTCTCTTCACCGCCTCTTGCAATTCAGTGAGTGTTAGTCCTAAAAGAGTTTGTTTCGGCATAATTATCTATCAATCTATCCAATTTATCTTTGCAAAGGTAGGAATAAAGTTGCATAAAGGCAATTACAGACACAGAAAATGAGATACAGCCCCTAAAGAAAAAGCCGTCTGATATTACATCAAACGGCTTTTCTTATATTATTATTCTGTAAATTCTTAGAAGAACAAATAACGACTGTCTTTCACATCAGCCTTCAGATACAGGTCGTTGAGGAACTGACTTGCCATGCGGGCATGCATATTCTGCAACGTAGCTTCTTCTGTTTCCTGGTTGAAAGTCTCATTCAACTTTTCTTTAGCATACGGCTGAAGAACGAATACACCGCCATTACCTTTAATCGGAGCACTCAGTTTATTCAGTTCAGCAATAGATGCATAGGCACCTACCAACGGTTCGCTGGCACGTAATGCCGGAACATAAGCAGGAGCTGCAAAAGTTACGTGCTTCACAGAGTCGCTTACTGCTTCAGCCATAGATTTGTATTGGTCGAATGAAGTTGCACCGGCAGCTTTCATATCAGCCATAATCTTCTCAGCTTTCTTGTCACGAATCAATTCCAGTCTCAGTTGGTCTTTTACCAAAGCCAATGGACGATAACCTTCCGGAATAATGGCAGACACACCTACAACCAACATACGATCACTTTCACCACATTCATACAAACCGGATACTTCACCTGGTTTTGCAGAGAAAGCCCATCTCAAAGCTTCCTTAGTACCTCTGATACTACCGATACCATGTTCAGAGCTATACAGGTCATTTCTATCCAACAGTTTATATCCTGCATCTTCAGCGTTAGCTACCATCTTTTCCAAAGTCGGATTAGCAGCGATAAACTGACTGAAATCATTGTATGCTTTGCTATAAGTTTCCTTGCTGAATTCTACCGGACGTTTGATAACAGCTACTTTATATTTATCTTTAACAGCCTTCTTGTCCATTACCTGTAAGATAATGTTTGCCTGTGCCAAAGAAAGGTTAGCCATTTCATTCTTACCAAGAGTAGTAATTGTATTCACATATTTCAGATTGTCACCATCCAACTGCGCACCTTCATAGTTAGCAGAAGAAATCCAGGTAGACTCACCAGTTTGACCATACTTCTTAGCAATCTCTGCAAAGTCGGCACCACCCTTGATGGCTGTGTAGATACTGTCAGCCAAAGCCTTTGTCTTAGTAGCATCTTCAGCCACTACCTGTATCTGGCGATACTGAATAGAGTCCGGCATAGAGGCTGTAGCCAATTTCTTGAATGAATTGATTGTATTGTCTGTTGCATTGTAATAAGGACCATATACGCCACCTACGGAAACAGAGTCCAAACGAGCAACTACATCAGTAGGCAATGCTTTAGAAGTATAATACAAATCAATATAAGGAACTTCTGAGCCCGCTGCACGAACCAGAGTAGAATAATCACCCGGAGTACCTGCAAGCTGTTCTGTATATTCCACAACTTCCTCTTGGATAGCATTTCTATCTTCAGGACTTGCAGTTACCTGTACATCAATGAACTTGATGTTACGGGTTTCTACATATTGTCTGAATTGTTCTTTCTTCTTGTCGTAAGCAGCTTTCAGGTCTGCATCTGTGATGGTTATAGTTGAATCTTCAATAGAAGAATAAGGAATAGCAGCCAGCAACAAATCTGATTGATCTACTCTTGCATCAAAAGCAACCTGAGCTTCTACCGGATTAGAGAAAAGAGACTTGGAAACCAAAGCCTGATATTTCTCAGCCAGACGAGTCTGAATCAGTTGTTTTTCCAGGAAAGACCAGAACTTGTACATAGACTGATAATATTCAGCGTATTGTGCCGGCATCTGGGCTGTATTCATCTTAGAGTAATCCACCAGGAACTTCTTCAACATATCTTTATCAAAAGCACCGGTTTGCGGGTTACGGAACGGAGTTTGTTGCAGCATCGGGTGTACACCAGCATCAATGATTGCCTGAATTTCTGCTTTAGAAACTGACAAGCCAAGTTTTTCCGCTTCGTTTTCAATCAACTTATTGTTAACGTAGTTTCTCCAAACTTCATCTTTAATCTGATTGTTTTCTTCATCGGTAAGTGCGCTTGTACCTCTCGAGAATTTCACAACTTCAGTATATTCTTCTACCAAGTTCTGATAATCCTGAGCGGAAAGTGCCTCTCCGTTAACCTCTCCTACATCATGTGACTGGTGTGGCTGCAATACCTTCCAAGCATCTCCTGCAATGAAAGCGAACAGCGCCAAACCAATAACAATCACCAATAAGGGTCCTTTAGACCGAATGTTTTGTAATGTTGCCATTTTAGTTAATATGATTTATTTGTTTATTATTATTTTCTCCAAACTTCATTTTAGCGCACGAAGATACAAAAAATGCTAATACGCATCTATTTATTCTTTAAAAAATTACGCCATTCTGTTATTATTCCACCACTTTCAGGCGTACCAACTCTATTTTTGTGGCCGTAACCTTAATAATTTTAAACTGAAATTTTTCAATCGTCACTACTTCATGCAATTTCGGGAAACTCTGATAACGATTCAGAATCAATCCGCCTACCGTCATATAATCATCTTCTTCCGGTAGATCCAGATTGAATGTCTCATTCACCTTTTCTATTTCCAAACGACCGGAAAGTACATATTCACTCTCTCCTATCTGTTTGCATACATACGAAGTGTTATCATGCTCATCTTCGATATCACCGAATATTTCTTCCACCAAGTCTTCCAATGAAACAATGCCGGACGTACCGCCAAACTCATCCACCACCACAGCAATGGTTTTCTTCTGCTGCATAAACAGCTTCATCAGCTTATGCGCTGCCATTGTTTCGGGCACAATAGGCACCTCCTTTACATTATTTCGCCAATCGGCAGGGTTGCGGAACATTTCAGATGAATGGATATATCCTACCACATTATCTATATTTCCGTCATAGACTATAATTTTAGAAATACCGGACTCCACAAAAAGGCTCTTCAATTCTTCCAGAGAAGTCGTCAGATCCACAGCAACCACTTCTGTTCGTGGCACAATGCAATCACGTATTTTAATACTGGAAAAATCGAGTGCATTCTGAAATATCTTCACTTCAGTATCCAGTTCCTCTTCATCTTCGGCATTATCAATGCTACTCTGAACAAAATAATCCAAATCCACTTTTCCAAAAGCCTTGTCGGACGCCTCCTTGTTGATCTTCATGCCAAACATGCGCAAAAAAAGATAAGACAGTCCCGAAGACAATTGAGATATCGGATATAAAATGACATAACAGATAAATAACGGGAAAGCACAGACTTTCAACACAAGATTGGGATTAATCTTGAATAAGGTTTTAGGAAGAAACTCACCTGTTACCAGGATAATAAGTGTGGAGATGACTGTTTGTAACAACACTTCCACAAAATCATTGGAGATTAAATCTCCCAGTAAATGCACTTTGATAACTTGCGCCATAAGGATACCATAAATAACCAGCGCAATATTATTACCTACCAGCATGGTAGATATAAAGTTATTTGAATTACGGAAGAAATAAGAAAGGATGCGTGAAGTCACACCGTCCTTACGTTCCATTTCAAAACGTAGTTTATCTACGGAAACAAAAGCAATCTCCATACCCGAAAAAAAGGCGGAGAAGGCCATAGTAATCAATAAATAAATATAGGTATCCATAATTTATGGTTTGATACTATCGGTTCGCACACTTCCAGTTTGCACACTATCGGTTTGCAAGCTGTCTGCAGGCGCTGTGGCATCATCATCCACATAGAAAATGCCTTCCGGCTTTCTTATTGTATAAATAGTCATTTGTTCATTGGAGTCAAAGCCATGTCCCGTGATGATCCGGTCAGGCTGCTCAATACGGATAAACTGATCGGAATAGATAGTGTGTTTGTTCTGGTCCCAATATAACAGGTCAGTCTCAAACCTTTCACCTTTCAGATTCTGAATATCCACATTGCTCATCAGCTTCCACAGCTTTTGCTTCTCATAATAATACGCCGTATCTGCCTTTACACTCGCCTCCACATTGAATACTGAGTCGAATTTTTCCAGATAAACTCCTTTTTCGAATGCCCAATAGGGCGGATTTTTCCGGTCAAAGACCAGCCACTCTTCCGTATTGATACGATAGCGGGTGACACCGGAATCAGAGATCAAAGTCATGACTCCTTTCGTATCCATCACAGGCAATGAATCACGCTCTGTTATAGCATCTCCCATATCCTTATGACGTCCGGAACAGGCGGAAAATAAAAGAAGCATAACCACTGCCCCACAGGCAATGGTTATGCTCAAGCTTCTACAAAATAGAACGTTACTTCGTTTTGGCAACATATTTATATTTCTTATCGAACCGTTGTGCTTTCACCGATCCAGCCACCTATTGTAACGCGGTCCCCAGCTTTAATACCCAACATAAAGAGGTCTTCAGCTTTCGGTGTATAGCGTGCATACGTTGAAATCAATTCGTTTGCCTTATCAGCTACACTCGGATCTACGGCTTTAGCACGTTGCAACTTATCAATAACAACGAAGTATGTACACTTATTCAAAGCAGACTCGTCATTCCAGTTCGGGCTGGAAGCATAAAGCTGTGCAAGCAAGATATAAGCATCTCCAAAGTTTTCCTTGAAACCGATAGCTTTCTGCAAATAACTTCTGGCCTGTGACAACTTCTTACTATTAAACAAAGATGCAGCAACAATATAACATAACTGAGCCTTCTTTTCAGAGTCGCTTTCAAGACTCAATGCCTCATCAAAGTATTTGATAGCTGTATCAAAGTCACCTTTCTTATATGCCATATATCCACATCCTGTAGCAGCGTCAGCAGTAGGATTGATCTTATACATATAATAAGAAGCTTGGAAGTATGCTTCGCTTTCAGTACATTTCATCATCTTCATGACAGCGATAGCCTTCTTCAAATAAGCAGAGTCCGTTTGATTGGCTTCAACTTTAGGACCATAAATACTTTGCAAAGATTCACAATCAGCAGTACCACTATTGATAAACATGGCTACAAGGTTATCTTTTACTTGTTGCAAAGCCTTTTTCTTATTTGCATCAGGTTCTGCCGTGACAGCATCATCCGCATATTCAGAAGCAGTCAAATAATCTTGAATGAATTGTTCTTTATGATTAGTATCTATTTTCAATTTATTCAAAGACATATCCAAAAAATAGTGCAAAATAGCACCTTCTGAATTTCCTTTTTCCGCATCAACCGATTGTTTAAACCAGTCATAAGCTTGATTAACATCCATTTTAGGAGCTAAGGCAATGTAATCAAGAGCTTTAGCACCCAACGCTCCATCAACACTTGTTGAAAGTTTGGTACCTTTAGCTATAAATTCAGGAATGTATTTTATTTTCAGATCATGTAGTTCCATCAATTCGTCGAAATACTTCTTATAATCCGCAGAATTACGATCTTTGATTTCACTCAGGAAAGCACGGAGGATTTTCTGGCCATCCGTAAAAGTGTAATATCTCAATGTCGGACATGCCTTCAGAACTTCTTTCCACGGCAAATAAGCATCCTTAAAGTTACCTGCTCTCACCGCTTCATGAGAAATACTACTGTTCTTATTACAATCTTCAGTCTGTGCGAAAGCGCTGGTTACTCCACCCGAAAGGAGCAAGACAGCTACAAGCGTTTTAATCTTCATTGTATTTAAATTTTAGTTGTTATATTGTCTATTCTTCAATTACTAATTACTGAACTTTACGTTTCCAGAACCATTGTTCATTGAATGTCACGCCAATACAAAGACGTAATGTATTCTCATTCAAGAATCTGCTTTCCGTACCTTGCATTCTCACATATTGTGCTGAAATACTCAATACAGAACGACTACGCGGCAAAGGCAATCCAAAACCGGCAGTGACTCCATACTCATTCGCAGCACGCGCCCCATCTATCTTATAATAAGGTTTGGAATAATAAGCTCCCAAACGATATTTAATATGTGAAAGATAACTTCTTCCCAATAAATTAGGAACATACTCTGCACCCACAGCAATCTTAGCACGATTACAGAAAACATCCGAATTATTCATAAACGTCGTACTACTCCATTTCTGAAACATAACATCCGCACCCACTGTAAGGCGATCATCATATACATATGTCACACCGGCACCCAATGTCATAGGAATACCCATTGTCAATATTGTATCTTTTTGCGTCGTAGTATACCCCGTCGAAGAATTACCCTTCTGGTTTTGTATATACGCGTCATTATTTAAATCATGTCCCGGTGAAAAAACGACACCTAACGTAGCAACATGCTTCTTGCTGAACTGGTGTGTATATTGTGCACCGAAATCAAGTTTATAGCTTGTAATTTCCATGCCCGTAACCGTAGTCAAAGGCATTACAGTCGAATTAGACGGAAATGACTGGCTACGGGTATGTGTGATATCTCCCCAAAGATACGAAATATTCGCACCAACAGAAAGATTTTTAAATATTTTAAAACCCGCACCCAAATAAAGTTGGTGTAAACCACCTTCACCGGCATAAGTCGTACTGGCTGAATTCTCCGGATATTCCGTGTTTTCCTGATAACTAGCCATTGTATAACCAACGTTGGAATAAGGCAACAATCCTATACTCATAGCTCCCCATTTGGAAAGGCGGAACTGCATAGTGATATAGTCAAAACTGGAGTTCTTGGCATTCTTTTTAACAGTCCCATCACTGAAGTTGGTATTCTGCATGGAAATCCCCCCATCAAACATAAAAGTCAACGAATCGACCGCCGTATAGGATGCCGGATTCGCAAAATTAGTCTGATACTTGTCACGTAAGCCATAAGCAATGCCACCCATTGCCTTACTATTACCCGACCCTTGGTCTGCCAGCTGTCCGTATCCGTATCGTGTATAGGGAGAATTTGTATTATTTTGAGCGACCGTCGCCCCAGATAATATCGTGAGCAAAAGCACCAAAAGTGTTTGTCTAAATCTTGTCATTATTATAGTTTAAAATTCGATTTAATCCTTTCAACACTAAAAATCTGTCTGCAAAGATGATACTTTTTAAGTTTGTATCAAAAGAAAAATCATCCCCGCCCGTTAAAAAAACCAAAAGTTCAGGATATTTATGTTTCATAGCCATTATGTAACCCGAAATTTCATATTCCATACCTTTCAGCACCCCAGCGCGGATGGCAGTCTCAGTATCCTTTCCCATCGGGAGTTCACGCCCTTCACGCCGCACCAGCGGCAAACGTCCGGTAAACTGATGAAGTGCACGAAAACGCATTTGCAAACCGGGTGAAATATTCCCGCCGTGATAACGTCCTTCAGCATCCACAAATTCGTACGTAATGCATGTGCCGGCATCAATCACCAAGATATTTCTGCCAGGAAACTGTTCGTTAGCAGCTACTACAGCCGCCATACGGTCATAGCCCAATGTCTGAGGAGTCTCATACAGATTTTCCACCGGTAGCGGAGTCTTTTCATTCAGCCAGAGCACCGGTATAGGAAGTAATGCTAACTGCGCCAACACCTGTTCGCTCAAGTCTATTACGGTTGCAACAATCGCCTTTTCAAAGTGATATTTATGATAAATATCTTTCAGATGCTCCAAATTCTGTTTGGAGTCATATACCACTTCCAAAAGTGAAAAGCCGTCAAAGACAGCTACTTTTGCTACCGTATTTCCAATATCAATAACGAGATTCACTGAATACTGATTATTTTTCCGGGCGCAAAGATACTATTTTAATTGAATTGGTTTTCTTTTTTCTATCAATATTCATCATTAGCGTAAAGGAAGTCGAATGTAGCTTGATTATACTCGAATATTTCTTCCGGTTTAAAAAATCTTTTCAACTCCACTTCTGCAGCTTCAAGCGAATCGGAAGCGTGAACTATATTTTCCTGAAAGCTCATGCTGTAATCTCCGCGAATAGTGCCGGGAGCAGCCTTCCTTCCGTTGGTAGGACCTGTCAGTGTTCTTACGGCTTCAATCGCATCCACTCCCTCAAAACAACACACAATGACCGGGCATGCCATCATTGAATCCTTCACACGCTGAAAGAACGGCTTTGCACTTAAGTGGGCGTAATGCTCATTAAGTATTTCATCCGTCAGCTGCACCATCTTCATACCGGCTAGACGTAAGCCTTTACGTTCAAATCTATTTGTGATCTCACCTACCAAGCCTCTTTGCAGGGTGCATGGTTTCAAAATGACCAATGTTTTCTCCATCATAATATTCGATTCTTTTTTAAAAGTTATAAAACAACTCTTTTCCAAAAATACGACTTTTCCCTGAAATAAGCTCTTCGTTGAGTCTTTTTTATGTGAATTAGAGGCAAAAAGGATAAATAAGCAATTACTTAATCATAGAATTCAAAAGATTAATATTCTTACTAACTCAACATTGAATTACATAAATTACACCACATAACACCCAAAGAAGTAATATAACAAAGGACAGCAACATCCTTTTCCAATTATCTTTCACCCAGTTCATATCAGTACTAACACAAAGAAATAGAAGCAACATGCCGCCGATGGGGAAATATATCATTTGAAGCACTATTATCAGGACAACTGTCATCGCCAGACTCATATCAATAGATAAAACGACTAATACCAACACAAGAAACAGTGCAATATAACCAAACACACTCTTGATAAATATTATAAATGGATTACTTCTTATTTTTCCAAACGTAACAAACAAGACTAAAAGTAAAACTGGAATCAGATTTACAATAGCCACAATCCAATAAATATTTGCCTCAATAAAGTGTGACATAATTAAAAACACTTATCTTGATATAACCGAATCTAACATTTAGCAAAACAAAGCAGCCCATCTTACCTTACCATAAAACGCCCTATTGTAAAATACCAGTTTTCAGAAGGCAGTTTTTCGTCTCTTTGCCATTTTCCTTCCGTGGATAAGAGTATCTTCTTGATAAGTCCATCATAATCAAATTTAGAATTATCATATCCGCCTCTTTTTATAATTCTTATTTCCCGTATTTTAAGTTTATCATTAAAGAGGATAGTATAAAGACAAGAACCATTTACTTCATCACCATTATAATTAGCCCAATAAAGACTATCTTGATATTCTCTTAAAGACTCATTTCCACCTACGTAAGATATATCTGTAGATACCTTTTGAAATTCCTTTTTAATGTAATAGAAGACAGCATGTTTAGATGACTTAGTGGTATCTAATATTGATTTACATACAGGCAAAAAAGTCTCAACTTCAAAAAATGTACTACTTTGTACCTCTTTTTTATAAGGGCTGGTATCACTTGAGTAGATAACACTTTCATTCACTATTTTGCTTTGCCCATATAGCGATGCGGAAGCCATCATCAATAAAAAAGAAAATATAAATTTAATAGCCATATTCTTACCTTTTTAATATTATTCCATATCTAAACTCGTCATATCGCCAAAATAGAATGAACTTATCAATGCCCATACAACCTTAACATACATACAATCACCAAGAAATTTACGACTGTAAATATAGGCAATAGAATAGATATTTCGAAAAGAGAATATAAAAGAAATATAGTAACACATAAACAAACAGAATAGAAGAAACATACTACTAAAAACAGAATATCACAATTAGGATTCCTCAAGATTACTTTCAATAGGGATATTGTCAGCAGAATTACTGCAGCAATTATTGCACCTATAGACTGAATCGAAAGAAGAAAAACTCCTTGTAAGCCCCAATACAAAGGCAAAATAAAGTTTAATATATTTCTTTTTATCATTATCTATTTCTTTCTATTACATACCCTCGTAGATTATTTCAATTCATAATAAGCCTATTCATTGTTGACAATGGCAATGAATAAAAAATACACCAATAAAAAAATGTTGTGATAGCTATGAGTACAAACTCTATTATACAGAGATTTTTATTGTAACTCCCAAACGAAATAAAACGTTCTATTACAAGAACTATCACAGATAATATTATTATTAAAAGTGAAATTACATTTCCTATAGCCCCTTGGTTAACCCCACTGATAAATGGCATAGAAAAAAGATTATCTATAATTAATATCAGTGAATAAATAAGAATAGGAGTCAACCTTATTTTCTTTATTATTCCAATAAAATCATTCATCTGTTTTCAATATTTTTATGCGTTGCATATATTGTTTATTCGGATTGTTTTTAATGATCTCTTTAAATGAAATACTTGGAACAAAATTTCGCAAACATTTAATACCCTGTTCAGCCAAATAAAATATTCGACTGAACAAAATAATAAAGTCCAAATGATAATTTGTTTGTACTTACCATAAAAACATCTGTATCACAAACGGGAAAATGCATACAATATAAATTAATATATAGAATAAGACTTCTAACCTTCTACGTTCTTTATACACAAATAGTATCTCAAAAATAGTATAAATAATAGCTGCATAGCACAAAATTAAAGCACCTCCCAATCCATTTCCACCTTGTGCTATTTCTATCACCTTACTATAATATCCCCCCACAAGAAGATACAACAATGATATTATACAAAAAAATATATTTTTCTTCATTCCCCATCCTCCTTCAATGCCCATGAATCACCATTCCCTATATATTATATATACCTTTAATCACACTTTATTTACGAAATCAAAAGAGCAATAATTCACAGAAGCTTACTTAATAATACTTTTCCGCCATCAGGTGTACAGAACTCTCCGTTATCCAAAGATACATAACCTTCTCCCATTAATAAACACTTAGCTTCACCACCTTCATAGATCACATTACTGCAGTAAGTCGTCCGGGTAGTGGTATTTTATCTTATGTTCCACGCGCAGCTTTGTCCCGTCTGCCGCACAAGTATAAGTAATAGTACTCTGATCCTTAAACTTTATCAGTCTTGGCAAATTTAAGCAATTGTATTGAATATCCTCTATACCTTTGTTTAAATCTTGTGTTAAATTACCATTGGCATCATAAGCATATTCATTATGTAATTTTACTCTATCCTTAAGTTTAAAGTTGTTTTAAGATGTGGAAGGGATGTAATCTAATAATTTTAAATAATATTTATATGCACAAAAGAATAATAAGATTTGCCCTATCTCTACATGCAGAGACAGGGCAAATTTAGATTAGAAAATTAAAACAGCCGAATAATATTCTTTTCGTAGAAACACCCGCTGCAACGAGAAAGTTAGAAAAGACGAGTAACATACCAATACACATACCATTCTTTATGTTCAATAGTCTTATGCCACATTCCGGTAGTATTATTCAGAATATCTATAAATAACTTCTTGTAACATTCTTCCTTTCTCAAAAAATGAGGAGGCAACTGTCGTACTTCTATTATATTTAAATTCTTGTCGAATAAAATAGAGAATACTATACGTTGATTTAGTTCAACGTTATCATATCCTTCTTGATTGTAATAGAATCTTTTCACATAGTTATCCAATGAATCCTTTCCTGCATTGAATTCCACACCATGTGCAATATAAGCTATGACTTTTTGACCTTCTAATGTTATATATTCTACTGTTTTCCCATCATCCAGCAACCTATCAACAGGACGACCATCTACATCCTCTACATAACGGCTGACAACCGCCTGCGACATACATATCGTGGGAATTATAAAGAAAAAGATGTGTAATAATAAACATTTAATAATCATATCCTAATCGTTTTGACATTAGAGTAAGCTTTTAAGTCAAAAAATCACTAAGAAATAACCCCTGACCAGACTAATTATTTATAGTAAAGGTCAGGGATATGTAAAATTTGCAGATTAAAAATTCTAAGACTTGATACAATCGAATAGAATATCCAATCGAACGAGATCAGTTGTCAATATATAAATATCCTGATTCACAAGCAACATTTACAAGAATTTTATTTTGATATAAAATATCAATTAGGTATTTTTCTTCATCATATGATAATTCAAAGGCAATAAAACCATTATCATCAAAAAAGTGAGAAAGTAGAGTATCAACATTTCCTTTATAGATAGAATCTATTAGAGGTTGAGGTGTTACTATATCTTTTCTTAATTCATAAAAAGTTACACTATCAATATTTAAAACTCCTGAATCTTTTAAAGTTCGTGAAAATTCATCTGGATATTTCATTTCTAAGACAATGTCATTTGATCTTAATACCATACGATAAATAGAATCTTGGTATTTTACACTTAGAGCTTTATAAGGCTCATTACCATTTTCTTTTGCATGTTGTTCTTTGGGTTTCCTATTTATATACATACATGCAGTAAGAATAAAGGCAATTCCAGTAATTAGAATAATTTTACTCCAATAGTGTTTTAGGCACTTCTCTTCTTCCATATTTAGTTCTTTTAGGATCTCCTGTTTTCATTCTTATTTTATTTTCTGTATTGATTGCACGTACTTCAATCAACAAGACACCATTCACTGTTATTTCCCTAGTTATTGTTCCTTGATCTGCATCATAAGAATGTTGCAACTCATGACTTAGTCCTACCCTCGGAGTTCTTTTCTCTCCGCTAGGTTCTATTTGAGTATAGGGATCGTATCTAACAGTAGTGCCTTGTGAAATTCCCTTGGCAGCTTTCTCTTTATCAACTTCTGTTAAGTTACCTTTCTTCTATCCTCCACCATTGTAATTTGATGAATATTTTCACTGTCCTCTAATTTTAAAATTATTTGAGCAACAGTTTTATCATCTTTCTTCAATTGTGCTAAATCAGCTTTTACCGTTTTTTGAAACTTTGTATCGTAACCAAATCTCGATTTTATATGATCAATTAATCCATTGGGATTAGGGCTAATGACTATACTATCTCCATTCACATCAATATTACCAACTGGATTATTTCCTCCATACTGATACGATGACATCGAATAATACTTCTCAGCAAACCTATCTGTCGTCGTAAATCTTCCCAGTGCCGCATCATACCGTCTTGCCCCATAATCATACCAGTTCAGCCCCTTCTTAGTATCCAGTTCCTTGCCATTATACTTATAAGGCTGCACATTCTCCTCACTTGCAAAGACGCCTCCGAATGGATAATAATGGTTGATTTCTTCTACGCCACCGTTCTTGTTAACCA
>CAOYQO010000036.1 GCA_948566455.1 uncultured Phocaeicola sp. | reverse complement strand
AAAGGTAGGAAGGAAAAGAGGGGGAAAAAACACGCACGAGGCCGAATGCTTACGGTGAAGGTATGATGAGAATAGGTTCTTCTGATGCCTACGAGCTACCGGGAGGTAACGAGGGGCTGATTTTACATTCTGTCCGAGAGCATCCCCGAAGCAGATGTATTTCGCCACCGGCATACCGATTGAGGAGGTTTTGAAAGACTGTCGCACGGGAAGCTCTTGGTAATGAGTGAGTTGTTGTGATGGAATGCTTTTATGTTTTATGTAAATGAGTCAAAAGTGATTTTTGTTGTCGTTATGTTGTATGGGCGGGCTCATGGGCCTGCCCATACGGTGGAACATTTGATGGTTATTTCGGATTTTTGAAATATCCTCTTATTGGATGAGTCCTGTTTACATCTTTATTCTCTTATTGCGTACTTGCCTCAGAATGGTCTGCAACTCAAATACTTTCTCAGGATACTTTTCTGCTACATTCTCTTGTTCGCTCACCTTTTCCATTTCATATAACTGGGGAACGTTCAGGTTTCCGGTTTCTATTTTTTCTGCTTTCATGAAAGTGGTCGGGTCATCATTCGGTTCAATGTATTTCCAGTCTTTGGTACGGACGGACAACGTGTGGTTCATGGATTGTTCCACAATCCAGGGGCGGTCTGTCTTGTCGGTTCCTATCAGATTCCCTAAACGGTCATAACTGTCCGGAGCGCTGCCTTTAGGTAATCTGGCGTTGATCAAAGCTCCTAAGGAGGCTAGCCAGTCAATCTGTGACATTAATACGTCCGAGTCTCCTGTCTTTTTTATCTTCTGTGGCCAGCGGACAATGACCGGGACGGCTGTTCCACCCTCGAAAGCGCTGTATTTGTTTCCTCTCCACGGACCGGAAGGTGTATGTCCGTTCAACAGCTCTTCTGCCTTGTCCTTATATCCGTCGTCTACAACCGGACCATTGTCGCTGGATAGAATAATCAGCGTGTTTTCAGTTAGTTCAAGTTGGTCCAATGTTTCCATCAGCTGGCCTACCGTCCAGTCGAATTGGGCGATTGCGTCTCCGCGTAGTCCCATAGGATTCTTTCCACGGAAGCGGTCATGGGGAAAACGAGGAACGTGTACATCATTGGTTGCAAAATACATAAAGAAAGGCTCGTCTTTATGCTGTTTGATAAAGTCGATGGCATGAACGGTGATGGAATCGGCAATGTTCTCGTCTTTCCAAAGTGCTTTTCCGCCCCCTTTCATAAATCCGATGCGGCTGATGCCATTGACGATGGACATGTCATGTCCGTTGCTGGGATGTAGGTTATACAGTAATTCGGGATTATCTTTGCCGGTCGGTTCTCCCGGAAAGTTCTTGGTGTAACTCACTTCTATGGGATCGGACGGATCATAGTTGGCTACCTTGCCGTTTTCTATAAATACACAAGGTACACGGTCGGCTGTAGCGGCCATGATATAGTGATAGTCAAAGCCTAAGTCACCTAAAGCGGCTGGTAAAGGAGCATTCCAATCCTGCCCGCCTGTCTTGTCTCCCAGGCCCAGATGCCATTTGCCGATGGCGGCTGTAGCATATCCGGCACTTTTAAACATGTCTGCCATGGTGTATTGTTCGGGACGGATAATCATTTTTACATCTCCTGCGGCAATATCCGTGTCCGGTCTGCGCCATGCATATTCTCCTGTCAGCAAGGAGTAGCGGGATGGGGTGCTGGTAGCGGCTACGGTATGTGCATTAGTGAAACGAATGCCTTCCGATGCCAGTTTGTCAACATGGGGAGTTTCTACATTCTTGGCTCCGTAACATTTTAAATCTCCATATCCCAGGTCATCTGCCAGAATAACGATAACATTGGGCTTTTGGGGGGCCTGCGTACTGTTTTTTTGAACGGTTTCTGCTGTTGCAGAGTTACAGGCGGCTAATGAGGCAAGTAAGGATATGCCTGCATAATTTCTACTTTTCATCTCTATTTATTTAAGGTTTGATCCGGATACATGTCTATTTTCACTTTCCGGTTTCTCGACCTGAAGGTGAAGAACGACGGAAAGTTATCAAGAAAATCTTGAAGCAGCAAAAAAGAGGGCCGAAATATGATTTGAAAGTGTCTGGAATTAGATGATAATGCCCCCACCCAGTACTACATCATCCCTATAGAAAGCGGCTGCCTGTCCCGGAGCAATGGCTGTCAGCGGCTCGTGCAGTTGTACATGCAGGGTGTTATCCGGTTGCAGGGTTACTGTGCAGCGGTTGGCTTGTTTCCGATAGCGTATTTTGACGATGATGTCGTCCTTGTTTAGTAATAAAGCGGGATTGGTGATGCGCCATTCTTTCAGTCTCATTTCTGTTTTTTCCAGTGCTTTCAAGTCGCTCAGTATGACTTTGTTTTCTGCCGGAATGATTTCTTTGACAAAGACAGCCCGGTTAAGATCTATGCCCAATCCTCTCCGCTGGCCGATGGTATAGAAAGGATAACCTTTGTGCCGTGCGATAAAATTCCCCATTTCATCGAAGAATTTACCCGGTAGGATACTTCCTTCAGGTAATTCCTTATGTAGGAATGTGCGGTAGTCCATGGGGCAGAAGCAGACTCCCAGACTGTCCCGTTTATGGGCGGCTTTCAGAAAACCACGCTCTGCCGCGATTTCACGGACACGGGCTTTAGTCAGGTTGCCCATAGGGAGAAGCATACGTTGCAGGATTTCTTGTGGCAGCCCCCATAGGAAAAAGGATTGGTCTTTATCCGGGTCGGCACCGGTAGTGATGTGATAGCATCCATTGATGAAGCGCCGGCGTACATAATGTCCTGTAGCGAAGTGATAAATTCCCATTTCATCGGATATTTTCTTCAAAAGAGGCCATTTCAGGTAGTTGTTGCACAAGGTACAGGGAACCGGGGTATGACCTGCCATATATTCGTTGATGAAATAGTCAATGATGGTTTTCCGGAAGGTGTCACGAACATCGTATGTGAGATGGGGGATGTTCAGACGTTCACATAAAGCGCGGGCGTCCTCCAGATACTCTGTATCATTTTCTTTTTCATAAAAGCGGAAGGTGATGCCGGTTACTTCGTATCCTGCATCCTGCAATAGAAGGGCGGCTACGGAACTGTCTGTTCCTCCGCTCATGCCTAGTAGGACTTTATTATTGGACTCTGTTTCTCTCATCTTTATAGCAGTTTTGTGAGGATGGATGCCGGAATATCCATTTTGGAGAAGGCAAACAGTTTCTTTCCCAAATCTTTCAAAGAGGCTCCGATGTGATATATGTCGGATTGGTCTATAATAAGAAAACGGTCATGTGCCTGGCTATTAGCCCATTGGCGGAATTGGATTCCTCGTTTCGTATTTACACGGTATCCTACTGATATAATCACATCTAAATTATAATATTCTAAGTTACGGGTAATCTGTCTGTTGCCTTCTTGGCGAACTGTTCGGAAATTCCGAACGGTTGAACTTTGGATTAGTTCTTCTGATTTATAAATGTTCTTTAGATGCTCGCTTATATTGGCTTTGCTGGATTGGAATAGTTCTACTATTTGTGCCTGGGTCAGCCACACTGTTTCATCTTCAATGCGCACTTCCATCCTCACTGATTCATCCGGCTGGTAGAGTATGATTTCTCCTTGTTGTTCCATGTGTTCGATTTTTTGAGTACAAAGCTAGCAAATATAAATCAGACTGATCTTGTTTTCAGGTTATAATTGAAATGTAGGATGGGAAATGAAACTCCGATGACAATCTATATGATAGTGCCATCGGAGTTCTGACATACTCTTCTTATTAAGGAAGGAATGCTTGCTATGTTTTTATTTTACCGGCATCAATGTGAATCCCCAATGATATTCCTTATTGGCGGGTAGGGTATGTTCCGGCAGAGGGCGGTCTCCCCAGCTGTCATAACCGGCTACACCTTGTTGCTTCATATCAATACATACTTCCACAAAATTACGTGGGGTGATATCATTGACATGTGTCATGCGGCGTATTACATTTTTAGCTTTTTCCTCATTATGGTTAGCAACTTCTTCGGGAGTGAAGTTAGTCCACTGACGGGGACGGCTGATAGCTTCTTCCGAGTCAAAGTCCTCTACGGAGTTGCGCAGGGCATTGAATCCGATAGTGCTGTCGGCACGTATTAACAATCCTTTTCCGCCTTTGCGGGTCAGTTCTACCCAACGGGTGTCGGTGCGGTGTCCGTTTTCTTGTGGACGGACATAGTTGTTGGTGTACATCTGGTCGGCTGTAGTGCGGTAGAGATCAACGAAGCTGCTTGCATTACGGTCGATGTAGTTTTCACCCGGTCCGCGTCCGAAGTATTCTACCTGGTTCATATCGGATGGCAAATGGAAACGTACACCGATACGTGGTACGTTCAGTTTGGAAGAGGCAAGGCGTTGAGCATCCTGTCCCGGTGTGAAAGTGGCCATTAAGGTAGCTTCTGATACTTCCGTGTCGGCAGCCTTCATATCGGTAGAAGTAAAGGTGATGCCTGCATGAACCACACCGTCGGGATAGATGGTATATTTCATGATGTACAGATTGCCTGCCGCCAGTAGGTAATTGACTGTTAATACGGTCTTGTTGCCGTCTGTTGTTGTGGTAACATCTGCTACATTGAAATTCTTGCTGGACTGTTTCCATATTTGCTCGCGCTTAGGCCCACCGTTACCATAATCATTGTCCGTCGGTGCGCGCCAGAAGTTAGGCTGAATACCAAAACCTTCAGCGAAATATTCTGTACCGTTTACTTTGTATGAAGTCACGAGTCCGCTTCTCTTGTTGAAAACGAACTGCATACGTGGTGATAATACGGTGATGATGTCACCATCCGTGCTGACGGTAGTCTTGCCGCTTGCTTTATGTCCGGTCATAGCCAATGGTTCTATGGGCAGGCGGAATTGTTCGGAAGCAATATCGTGTCCTGCAGGAATCAAGGGCTCCGGTTCTGTGGTGGTAACTACAAAATCTACAAAATATTCTGTGCCGGCCTTGGGTTTCAATCCGTTGAGGTTGATGTTCAGTTCTTTGGAACCTTGCGGTTCGATATCTAATGATACTTTTCCGCCTTTGATTGTTTTTCCGTTTGCCTTTACGGTATAACTGATCATATACTTTTTCAAGTTGGTGAAGTAGAAACGGTTTTTTACCAGGAATTTGCCGGCAGCCGGGTCGATGGCTTCGAAACCTACATTCTGATGTGCATATTTCACTTCTGTCATGGCCGGATGCGGAGTGCGGTCCGGAGCTACGATTCCATTGCATAGGAAGTTTCCGTCGCTGGGTGCATTGGTTCCGTAATCACCTCCGTAGGCCCAGTAGGTACGTCCATTTTCGTCTGTTTCCAGAATACCTTGGTCTACCCAGTCCCAAATGTAACCGCCTTGCAGGTTCGGGTACTTGTAGATTGCTCTCCATTGTGCTGCCAGATTACCATTGGAATTGCCCATAGCGTGTGAATATTCGGATGGTGCGATGGGACGGTCGCTGCCTTTCTTGCCTATTTCTTCCAGCCAGGCGGCACTGGGGTATTGGGGTACATACATATCTGTGTTCCATTCCCAAAGGGCGCGTTCATAATTTACAGGACGGTTCATGCCTTTTACTTCGCGTTCTTTCAGCCATAAATAGGTCTGATAGAAATTATAACCGTTTCCGGCTTCGTTTCCTAATGACCAGATGGCGACGGAAGGATGATTTTTGTTACGCTCGTACATATTAATGGTACGGTCCATGTGCGGCTTCAGCCATTCGGGATGGTTGCCCAATGTTCCGCCCCGGCTTAAGTTATAATACATACCGTGGCTTTCGATGTTGGCTTCATCATATACATAGATGCCATATTCATCACACAATTCATAGAACTTGCGGTCTTGCGGATAGTGGCAGAGGCGCACGCTGTTGATATTGTTCTGTTTCATCAGGGTGAAGTCCTTGCGCATCAGCTCTTCGGGAACATAATGTCCTGTTTCGGGATTATGTTCGTGTATGTTTACACCTTTCAGCTTGATGGGTTGGCCGTTGACGAACAAGCAAACGTATGGTTTGCCGTTTTCGGCTATCTGATCGGTTGGTTTGATCTCGAAACGGCGGAAACCTACCGTATAAGGAATGATTTCGCTTGTTTTTTCTCCGTCTTTCAGAGATATCAGTAACCGGTACAGGTTAGGGTGTTCTGATGTCCAGGTCTTGACGTTGCTGAGGGCGGCTTCAAAAGAGATGCTCTTCTGCCCGTCTGCTGTAACAGGACAGGGGGTGTTACCTTCTGCAACCACTTTCTTTGCGGCATCCAGCAATTCGTATGCTACGGTTACCTCTTTGTTGGCTGCTGTATGGTTGGTTACGTCCACATTCAGTTTGAAGATACCATTCTTATAAGTGTCGTCCAGTGTAGACACCACATTGAAATCTTTGATGTGGGTTTTGGGCTGTGAGAACAGGAATACATCACGTTCAATACCGCTCATGCGCCAGAAGTCCTGGCATTCCAGATAAGAACCGGTACTCCAGCGGAATATTTTGATGACCAGCGAGTTTTTGCCGGGTTTCAGGTAGTTGTTGATTAAGAATTCTGCCGGATTCTTGGAGTCTTCGCTGTATCCCACTTCCTGTCCGTTGACATACACGTATACACCGGATTTTGCTCCTTCCAAACGGAGGAATATGTCGCGTCCATCCCAATCGGCGGGAATTTCGATATCACGCTGATACACACCGACCGGATTGGTTTCGGGTAACTGCGGCGGTTGTGGATTTCTGGGTTTGAATTCGTATCCATGATTGGTGTAGATGGCCACTCCGTAGCCCTGTACTTCCCAGTTGCCGGGTACTTTAATCTCCTTCCAGGCTATGTTGGCATCCGGTTGCTCAATGTTGGCAGGCAGATCTTTGTATGCATCTGCATAATAAAAGTTCCATGTACCGTTTAGTAGTTTGTAATAAGGGCTGTTCTCATACTCGCCGGTCAGTGCCTGGTTCCGGTTGTCGTAAGTCATGAAAGCTGTGCGTGGATATTCCTTGTTGACGGCTACGGTCTGAATATCTTTCCAATAAGGTAGTTTTGTATCTTCCGCATGAAGAACTTGTGTTGAATATGCGCATACAGCAGCGCCGATCAGGAATTTAAATAAGGTTGTCATTTTAGGTTTCATAGGTTCAAATAGAAAAATGAAGAAGAAAGGGCGCTAGTACCGGCGCCCCTTTCCTTAAGTCCTTTTATGTAAAATAGCAATTATTTAATTGCGTCTGCCAGTTCAGCACCTGGTTTGAACTTGGTTACTTTTTTAGCAGGAATAGTAATCGTTGCTTTTGTGGATGGGTTGATACCTGTTCTTGCACTTCTTTCAGCAACAGAGAATGTTCCGAATCCGATTAATGATACTTTGTCCCCTTCTTGGAGGGCTTTTGTTACAGTTGAAACGAAAGCTTCAACTGCTTTTTTTGCGTTGACTTTGCTCAAGCCGGCTTCAGCGGCGACTGCGCTGATAAGATCTGCCTTATTCATAACGAAAATGATTAATTATTAAATGTAACACAAAAGTTTTACCAAAATCAGTGACAAATATATGCTTTCAAAATTAGAAATCAAACAGATAGCCTAAAAAAGATGCTCCAAAAATCAAAAAAACGTAAGAGAACTCTTGTTTTCTGTTATATAACAGAATAAAATTGTAAATTTGCGCGCAATCAATGTTTTATAAGACGAAGAATATTTATGAACAGTATACCTACAGTAACCAAGAATTTATTGATAATAAATGTGTTGTGTTTCTTTGGCGGCGTGGTAGCCATGAAGTATGGAATTGACTTGAACGACCTGCTGGGACTGCACTTTTTTATGGCATCTGATTTTAATCCTGCCCAGTTGATTACTTATATGTTTATGCATGGCGGTTTCCAGCATATCTTTTTTAACATGTTTGCTTTGTGGATGTTTGGCCGTACGCTTGAACAGGTCTGGGGACCGAAACGTTTCTTATCCTATTATATGGTATGTGGTATAGGTGCGGGACTGGTGCAGGAGCTGGTGCAATATATACAATATGTGACTGAATTATCGCAGTATGACAGTGTGAATACGGGGATTGCCGTGATCCCGATGGCGGAGTACTTGAATCTGATGACTACAGTTGGCGCTTCGGGAGCGATATATGGCATTTTGTTGGCATTCGGTATGCTGTTCCCCAATAGTCAGATGTTTGTATTCCCTATCCCATTTCCTGTCAAGGCTAAATATTTTGTGATGGGATATGCTGCTTTGGAGATATTTTTGGGCTTGGGTGCTTCGACCGATGGCGTTGCCCACTTTGCACACTTGGGAGGTATGATTTTTGGCTTTATATTGATAATGTATTGGAGAAAAAAGAATAACAATGGGCAGTTTTATTACTGATTTGAAAAATAGTTTCAATAAAGGGAACATATATATCCAGTTTATATATATTAATGTAGGGGTATTCATTGTAACTTCCTTATTGGGAATTTTATGGATGCTGTTCAACCGGAATGGAGCATTTGTGCTTCAATATTTGGAACTGCCGGCCTGGACGTTGCAGTTTGTCAAGCAGCCTTGGTCTTTGCTGACTTATATGTTCATGCACGCAGGTATTTTGCATTTGCTGTTTAATATGCTGTGGCTTTATTGGTTCGGGCAGATGTTTCTGTCTCTTTTCTCGGCAAAGCATTTCCGCGGGCTCTATCTGTTGGGAGGTATTTGTGGCGGTTTGTTGTATATGATCGCTTACAATGTTTTCCCTTATTTCAGTGATTCTTTGTATTATTCTTATTTGTTGGGAGCATCAGCTTCCGTACTTGCTATCGTTGTGGCCACTGCGGTACGTGCACCGGAATATAGAGTAAACTTTATGTTTATTGGGACTGTTAGGTTGAAGTATGTGGCTCTGTTTATGGTTGTGACCGATTTGCTGTTTATGACATCGGGCAATGCCGGTGGCCATATCGCTCATTTAGGAGGTGCTTTGGCCGGATGGTGGTTTGCTTCCGGATTGTCCCGCGGACATGATGCTACGTCATGGATAAACCGATGCTTGGATTGCTTCTCGGAAGGTCTTTCGTTTCGTCGTCAATCGAAAAGACCGAAGATGAAAGTTCATTATGGTGATAAGGCAAAAGATTACGATTATAATGCCCGTAAAAAACAGCAAAGCGAGGAGATAGACCGTATATTGGATAAATTAAAGAAATCCGGTTATAACAGTCTGACTACCGAAGAGAAGAAAAGCTTGTTTGATGCGAGCAAAAAGTGATATATGAAATATATTGGTCGTTTTTTGGGATGGATACTACTGGGCATAAACTTGTGTATGGTGGTATTGTTACTGGTATGTGCTTACAGCCCTTATATTGATCCTGTGGCTCATCCGGTATGGTCATGTGCCGGTTTGGCTTTTCCCGCTTTTTTGATTGTTAATCTTTTGTTTCTGGTCTTCTGGTTGGTGATTTATCGTAAATATGCGTTGCTTTCATTTTTAGGCCTGGTATGTTCCATTGGTGCTATCCGTACTTATTTCCCAGTCAATGTATTTGTATCTGATGTACCGGAAGGGGCAATCAAATTCTTATCCTACAATACGATGGCCTTTGAAAAGAACCGTGCGAACACCAAGGATAATCCGAACCCTGTGCTGGAATATTTAAGAAACAGCAATGCGGATATAATCTGCCTGCAGGAATATATTGTAGGCGGACGGTTAACCAAGAAAGAGGTGGATTATGCTTTAAGAGATTATCCTTATAAAAATTATCATAAGATATCGGGGGCCAACGGTTTGGGTTGTTATTCCCGTTTTCCTATTTTGTCGGCACATCCGGTGAAATATGCCAGCCTTAACAATGGTTCCATCGCTTATAAAATCAAAGTGAATGGTGATACCTTGCTGGTTGTTAATAATCATCTGGAATCCAATAAGCTGACTGAGAAGGATAAAGAAGTCTATCGCGAAATGATGAAGGATCCTGATAAGCAAAAGGTATCGCAAGGGTCTCGTTTGCTGATCGGAAAACTGGCGGAAGCATCGGCTATACGTACCGTTCAGGCTGATTCCATAGCTCGTTTGGTGGCCGGTTACAAAGGGGGAGGCATAATTGTATGCGGTGACTTCAATGATTCTCCTATATCATACACTCACAGGGTGGTAGGGGAAGGTCTGAATGATGCTTTTGTGGAGTCGGGAAACGGCTTTGGCATATCTTATAATCAAAATCATTTTTATTTCAGAATAGACAATATTTTATTGAGCAAGAATTTAAAATCTTACCGTTGTACGGTGGATAATACGATAAAGAGTTCGGATCATTACCCCATTTGGTGTTATGTGGCGGAGAAGTGATTTTACATACCTTTAATTGACAGATTATGAAAAGACTATTATTTACGTTAGCGACGTGTTGCGTAATGTGTGCATGTGAACAGAAAACAGAAATGAATCCGTTCTTTACGGAATTCCAGACCGAGTACGGTGCTCCCGATTTTACTAAGATCAGACTGGAGCATTATGAACCTGCTTTCTTGAAAGGAATAGAGGAGCAGAATGCGGAAATTAAGGCAATAGTTGATAATCCCGAGGAACCTACTTTTGAAAATACCATTGTGGCGCTGGATAAAAGTGGCGGGATTTTGGCGAGAGTAAGTGGGGTGTTTTTTGCATTGACCGAAGCGGATACAAATGATTCGTTGACGGCCTTGAATGAAAAGATGGCTCCTGTACTTTCAGAACATAGTGATAATATTTATTTGAATCAGGATTTGTATAAACGGGTGGCTGATGTGCATCAACAGGAACGGGAAGGTAAGATAACTCTTACGACTGAGCAACACCGGCTGTTGGACAAGTATTATAAAGCTTTTGTCCGTTCGGGTGCCGGACTGGATGCCGGAAAACAATCCCGTTTGAGGGAGATCAATAAAGAATTGTCGACTTTGGGGATTGCTTTCGACAATCATATCTTAAATGAGAATAACGCTTATCAGTTGGTTATCGAGAATGAGGCTGATTTGGCCGGGTTACCCGAATGGGTGAAAGCAGGGGCCGCAGAGGAAGCGAAAGCTGCTGGAAAAGAAGGGAAATGGCTATTCACTTTGCAAAACTCCAGTCGCTTGCCTTTTTTGCAATATGCTGAAAACCGTGAGCTAAGAAAAAATATTTATGAAGCTTATATCAACCGGGGGAATCATGATGATGCGAATGACAATAAAGAGATATTGGGAAAGATCATGGCATTGCGTTTGGAACAGGCAAAATTATTAGGATTCGATTGTTATTCCAATTTTGTACTGGATGAGAACATGGCTAAGAATTCGCAGACAGTCATGGATTTCTTGAACAACCTGTGGGGATACTCACTGGAAAATGCAAAGAAAGAGGCCGCCGAGTTGCAGAAAATAATGGATAAGGAAGGTAAGGGAGAGAAGCTGGCTGCATGGGACTGGTGGTATTATGCCGAAAAATTGCGTCAGGAAAAGTATGATTTGAATGAAGATGAAATCAAGCCCTATTTCAGTTTGGAAGATGTGCGTAGCGGATTGTATACCGTGGCCAACAAACTGTATGGCATTACATTGACCGAACTGAATGATGTGCCCGTATATGAGCCGGATGTGAAAGTGTATGAAGTAAAGGATGCCGATGGCTCATTTTTGGGATTGTTCTATGCGGATTACTTTCCACGCGCAGGTAAGCGTGGTGGCGCATGGATGAGTAATTTTCGTGAACAGGCCGGTGAAGTACGTCCTTTAATTTATAATGTGGCAAGTTTTACTAAACCTGCAGGAAATATGCCTTCTTTACTGACTTTGGATGAGGTGGAAACCATGTTTCATGAGTTTGGACATGCATTGCACGGTATGCTGACCAAGTGTAACTACAAAGGAGTGTCCGGTACCAGTGTGGCGCAGGATTTTGTAGAACTTCCTTCACAGATTATGGAACACTGGGCTGTAGAACCTGAAGTGCTGAAACTCTATGCCAAGCATTACGAAACAAGAGAAGTGATTCCGGATGAGCTGATTACGAAAATCCAAAATCAGGGTACTTTTAATCAAGGTTTTATGACCACGGAATTATTGGCAGCCGCTTTGCTTGATATGGAACTGCATAACCTGACTGATACAGACAACCTGAATGTCGTTGCTTTTGAAAAAGAAACGATGGACAAGCTGGGGCTGATTCCTGAAATAGCTCCTCGGTATCGCGCCACTTATTTTAGTCATATTATAGGTGGATATGCTGCTGGGTATTACAGCTATCTATGGGCAGAAGTTCTTGACACGGATGCTTTTGAAGCGTTTAAAGAACATGGAGTGTTCGATAAAAATACCGCAGACTCTTTTCGTAAAAATATTCTAGAGAAAGGTGGAACGGAAGATCCTATGACCCTTTACAGAGGTTTTCGTGGGGCTGATCCCAGCTTGGAACCCTTGCTTAAAAACAGGGGTTTGAAATAAAATAGACTGTGAGATAGAATAATTTAGGCTGCAAAAAATGCTTTTGCAGCCTTTTTTCTCTTTTGGAATCTAAATATTTGTGTTTGATACCGTGGGAATGTGAAAAAAAAACTATATTTGCAACCTTGTATAAACTAAGAATTAATCAAAAAGTAAAAATAATAAATTTCAAAGTAACATGCAAAACAAAGGATTTGTAAAGGTTTTTGCGGTATTACTCACCCTTGTATGTGTGTTTTATCTTTCTTTCTCTTTTGTGACCCGCTATCACATGGACAAAGCGGCACAAGACCCGAAAGGTGAAGCACATTACCTTGATTCTATGCAGAATGAAAAAGTTTATTTGGGTAGTTATACGCTGAAACAGTGTCGCGAGATGGAGATTGGTCTGGGTCTGGACCTGAAAGGTGGTATGAACGTTATTCTTGAAGTTTCTGTACCGGATGTAGTGAAGGCTTTGGCTGACAACAAGACTGATGAAGCTTTTAACAAAGCGGTTGCAGAAGCATCAAAACAATCTATCACTAGTCAGGATGACTTTATCACTCTTTTTGTAAAAGAGTATAAGAAACAAGCTCCCAATGGCAAATTGGCTGAATTATTTGCTACTCAGCAGTTGAAAGACAAAGTAACCACCCGCAGTTCCGACAGTGAAGTTGAAAAAGTATTGCGCGAAGAGGTAAAGGCTGCTATCGACAACTCTTATAATGTATTACGTACACGTATTGACCGTTTTGGTGTGGCACAGCCTAACATTCAGGCGTTGGAAGGAAAGATGGGCCGTATCATGGTGGAACTGCCGGGTATCAAAGAACCGGAACGTGTCAGAAAACTGTTGCAGGGATCTGCTAACTTGGAATTCTGGGAAACTTTCGACGCAAAAGAAATAGTTCCTTATCTTTCTTCTGTAGATAACAGACTGCGTGATATTCTTGCCGTTGAAAGTGGTGCTGCTTCTGCTGATTCTGTAGCTACTGATACTGTTGCTGTCGCACAGGCTTCTGCAATTTCTGCTGCCGACAGTCTTGCAGCCGCATTGAAAGGCGAAACGGCAAGTAATTCTGCCGCAATGGAGCAGATGAAGAAAGAACATCCGTTGGCTTCTGTTCTTCAATTAAATCCGAATGGTTACGGGTCGGTGGTAGGTTATGCCGATTATAAAGATACTGCTCAGGTAAACCAGTACCTTGCTATGAAAGAAGTGAAAGAAATGTTGCCGAAAGATCTTCGTTTGAAATGGGGTGTAAAGGCTGCTGACTTTGACAAGCAGGGACGTATTTTTGAATTGTATGCTATCAAGTCTACTGAACGTAACGGACGTGCTCCGTTGGAAGGTGATGTGATCACTGATGCTAAAGATGAATATGACCAGTTCAACAAGCCTTGTGTCAGTATGTCTATGAACACTGACGGCGCACGCCGCTGGGCTGTTCTGACAAAGAACAATGTAGGCAAGGCTATCGCTATCGTACTGGATGGTTACGTATACAGCGCTCCGAATGTAAACGGTGAAATTACGGGGGGACACTCTCAGATTACCGGTAACTTTACCCCGGAGGTGACAAAAGACTTGGCTAACGTATTGAAGTCTGGTAAGATGCCTGCTCCTGCACGTATCGTTCAGGAGGATATTGTTGGTCCGTCATTGGGTCAGGAATCTATCAATCAAGGTATTATTTCATTTGTTGTTGCGTTGATTCTGTTGATGATCTATATGTGCGCTATGTACGGATTGATTCCGGGTATGGTTGCCAACTGCGCATTGGTTGTTAACTTCTTCTTCACATTAGGAATCCTTACCTCGTTCCAAGCTGCACTGACCATGTCTGGTATTGCCGGTATGGTGTTGTCATTGGGTATGGCTGTAGATGCTAACGTGTTGATTTATGAACGTACAAAAGAAGAATTGAGAGCCGGTAAAACTGTTAAGGCTGCTTTAGCAGACGGTTATTCTAACGCATTCTCTGCTATTTTTGACTCAAACTTGACATCAATTATCACTGGTATCATTCTGTTCTATTTCGGTACGGGTCCGATTCGTGGTTTTGCCACTACGTTGATTATCGGTATCCTCTGCTCATTCTTTACAGCAGTATTCTTGACCCGTATTGTTTATGAGCACTTCATGAATAAAGACAAGTGGTTGAACTTGACATTCACTACAGGGATCTCCAAGAATCTGATGCAGAACGTGAATTACAACTTTATGGGAATGATGAAACGTTCATTCACGGTATTCGGAGCGATTATCGTTATCTGTATCATTTCATTCTTTATCCGTGGTTTGGCGCAGAGTATTGACTTTACCGGTGGACGTAACTTCGTAGTTCAGTTTGAACAGCAGGTTGAACCTGAAACAGTGCGTGACCTGTTGAAGAAGAAAATCACAGAAGATAATGTACAGGCTATTGCTTTGGGTACAGACAAGAAGACAATCCGTATTACAACCAATTACCGTATTAATGAAGATTCTCCTACTATCGACTCTGAAATTGAAGAGTTCTTGTATCAGTCTTTGAAAGATGGTAACTTGCTGGGCGAAGGTACTACATTGGAAATCTTTATTGACCGTGATAATCGTGTCGGTGGTTCTATCATCAGTTCTCAGAAAGTAGGTCCTAGTATCGCTGATGATATCAAGACTTCGGCTGTCTGGTCTGTATTGTTTGCATTGGTGGCTATCGGTTTGTATATCTTGCTGCGTTTCCGCAATGTAGCTTATAGTGTGGGTGCGACTGTTGCATTGGCTGTCGATACTATTTTGATCATCGGTGCATACTCGTTATGTTATGGATGGGTTCCGTTCTCATTGGAAATTGACCAGACTTTTATTGGCGCTATTTTGACCGCTATCGGTTATTCTATCAATGACAAGGTGGTTATCTTTGACCGTATCCGTGAGTTCTTCGGTCTGTATCCGAAACGTAACCGTATGCAGTTGTTTAATGATTCATTGAATACTACTTTGGCTCGTACCATCAATACTTCATTAAGTACATTGATCGTATTGTTGTGTATCTTCGTGCTGGGTGGTGACAGTATCCGCAGCTTCGCCTTTGCAATGATTTTGGGCGTTGTGATCGGTACATTGTCTTCTATCTTCATTGCTGCTCCTATCGCTTACCTGACTATGGGTAACAAGATGCCGGAAGAAACAAAGGCATAAGAAGGTTTCTTTTAAGAAATAAATAAAAAGAGGAGGATGCTCATTCATGAGCATCCTCCTCTTTTTATAATGGTCGATTGGAATTGGTTTGTGGAAAAAGGGTAGATGAATCTTCTGTGGCTTCAAAAATTAACTTAAGTACATTGGGTAAGTAACTTAGCTTGCTTGGCATTTCAACTTAACTTGCTTGTCCCATGAAGTTAACTTGCTTTTTTACGCTGTATCTTGCAGATCAATTCTGTTTGGCTATAATCGTGAAAATAGTTATCTGACTACTCTTCCTGAAGTGTTTCCTTGCATTAACTCTTCCACTTCTTCTACTGTTACTTGATTGAAATCTCCATATATGGTATTTTTCAATGCAGATGCGGCAAGGGCGAATTCCAATGTTTTTTGGTCATTGTCGGGGTAGGTCAGCAAACCATAAATCATGCCGCCTACAAATGCATCTCCTGCACCCACACGGTCTACTTCATGGACAATATCGTAAATGCCGGTATGCCTTAATGTTCCTTTAGAATAAAGTATGGCTGCCAGCAGATTGTGATTGGAAGTGATGGTATTACGCAACTCCAGAAACATTTTCTGGCATCGGGGAGCTTGTTCTGATACTTTTTGACCGAATACTTTGAAACCGGACAAATCTAATGGATATGAGGTGTCTACAGCTTTAAAACCTACCGGGGGAATGCCGAAAATTTCTTTGTATTCGGGTTCTGCACCAAAAATGACATCACTATATTGAACAAGGGGGAGCATTACCTCTGATGCGGATTTACCGTAATTCCATAATTTTTTGCGGAAATTTAAGTCGCATGAGATTGTTAATCCCAGGCGGTCTGCTGTTTGCAGTGCTTCCAGGCAGGCATCTGCTCCTTCCTGTGACAGGGACGCTGCTATACCCGACCAGTGGAACCAGCCTGCATCGGAAAGAATCTTTTCCCAGTCTATCATGCCGGGACGTAAAGTGGCAAAGGAAGAGCCTTCACGGTCATATACTACATTGGAGTTACGAAATGCTGCACCGCTTTCCAGAAAGTATAATCCCATGCGTTTCCCACCATAAATAATGCCGTCTGTACCTAATCCGTAAGCTTGGAGTGAGTTTACGCAGGCTTGTGCCATTGCATTCTCGGGAAGTCTGGTAACGAATTCTGTGGGGATGCCGAAGTTGACCAGTGATATGGCTACATTCGCTTCACTTCCTCCATAAGTAGCAATAAACTCGTTTGTTTGGGAAAAGCGCTGGAAATTGGGGGCGGTCAGCCTTAGCATTACTTCTCCGAATGTAACGACTTTCTTGTTCTGGGTAATAGCTCTTGTATTCATAGTATGTTTTTAATCAGTATGTTAATTTGCACGAAGATACGATCAAAATTTTATATAAGTGCAAGAAATGTATAAAAATAGCCTTCTCTATCTTTTCCATATAGAATAGAGAAGGCTATTTTATTTATTCAATATTAGTGGTTTATTTATTGAATCGTATTTTTAGTTTGGCAAGCATATCCTGTGTCATGCTGTCTAGATCATATTCCGGTTTCCATCCCCATTCCTCACGGGCACAAGTGTCGTCCAGTGAGTTCGGCCATGATTCGGCGATAGCTTGACGTAGTGGATCTACTTTGTACTCCATATGGAAGTCGGGCATATACTTCTTTATATTGTTATAAATAATTTCCGGATCAAAACTCATTGAAGCAATGTTGAACGAATTGCGATGAATTAGTTTGTCGGGATTCGCTTCCATGATTTCAATGGCTGCACGTAAACCGTCAGGCATATACATCATATCCATGAATGTACCGGCTGCAATAGGACATTCAAATTTTTCACCTTTTACAGCCGAATAATAGATGTCTACAGCATAATCGGTAGTCCCGCCACCCGGAGGTGTGACATACGAAATTAATCCGGGGAAACGAACGGAGCGGGTATCTACGCCAAAACGGATATGGTAATAATCGCTCAGTAATTCTCCTGATACTTTTGTAACTCCATACATGGTACGCGGATTACGGATAGTGTCTTGCGGGGTCTTGTCTTTAGGGGTGTTGTTGCCGAAGACACCGATAGAACTTGGGGTAAATACGGCGCAACCCATTTCGCGTGCTACTTCCAATACGTTGAACAGGCCTCCCATGCCTATTTTCCATGCTAGTTGAGGTTTGGCTTCTGCTACAGCCGATAGTAAGGCTGCCAGGTTGTAAATGGTGTCGATGTTGTACTTTGATACAGTTTCGGCAATTTGTTGTTCGTTGGTGATATCTACGATGGCAGAAGGGCCTGATTCTTTTAATTCCCCTTTAGGCTCAGCACCGGGAATATATCCGGCTACGATATTACCATTGTAAATACTTCTCAATTTCATGGTTAGTTCCGAACCGATCTGACCGGTGGAGCCGATAATTAATACATTTTTCATAGTTCGCTATTTGCTTTAAGTTTTCTTTTGAAAGCAAAGATAGATAGAAAACTGCATATTTTATCAAAATTTTCTCTATAATTTAATCGGATATCAAAAAAAAATAAGAACTTTGTCAAGTCAGACTGATTTTTAAACTTAAACTATATACTTAATAAAAAAACAAAGCTATGTATGGTAAAATGAAGGAGTTCCTTGCGAAGGAACTGGCTGATATTAAGGCAGCCGGATTGTATAAAAATGAACGTATAATTACCACACCTCAGCGTGCGGACATCAAGGTGAATGACGGAGAAGATGTGTTGAACTTTTGTGCCAACAATTATTTAGGTTTGTCAGATAATCAACGCTTGATCAATGCTGCCAAAGAGGCGATGGACACACATGGCTTCGGTATGTCTTCCGTACGCTTTATCTGTGGAACTCAGGATTTGCACAAACAGCTGGAAGCTGCCATTTCTGATTATTTTAAAACAGAAGATACTATACTTTATGCAGCTTGTTTTGATGCTAACGGTGGTTTGTTCGAACCGCTGTTTACAGAAGAAGACGCTATTATTTCAGATGCGTTGAATCATGCATCTATTATAGATGGTGTACGCTTGTGTAAGGCAAAACGCTATCGTTATGCCAATGCTGATATGGCTGACTTGGAACGTTGCTTGCAGGAAGCGCAGGCACAGCGTCATCGTATTATTGCTACAGATGGTGTATTCTCGATGGATGGTAATGTGGCTCCATTGGATAAGATTTGTGAACTGGCGGAAAAGTATGACGCGTTGGTTATGGTGGATGAATCTCATTCGGCCGGTGTAGTAGGTCCTACAGGGCATGGCGTGGCAGAACAGTTTAATGCATACGGGCGTGTGGATATCTTTACTGGTACATTAGGTAAAGCATTTGGTGGGGCAATGGGAGGATTTACCACCGGTAAGAAAGAAATTATTGATATGTTGCGCCAGCGTTCCCGTCCTTATTTATTCTCTAATTCTGTAGCTCCTGCCATTATCGGTGCTAGTCTGGAAATGTTTAAGATATTGAAAGAAAGTGATGCTTTGCATACTAAGCTGATGGATAATGTGAATTATTTCCGTGACAGGATGCTGGCTGCCGGTTTTGACATCAAACCAACTCAGAGCGCGATTTGTGCTGTGATGCTTTATGATGCGAAACTGTCTCAGGATTTTGCCGCCAAGATGCAGAAAGAGGGCATATATGTAACCGGTTTCTATTATCCGGTTGTTCCGAAAGGACAGGCACGTATCCGTGTCCAGTTGTCTGCCGGGCATGAAAAGGCACATTTGGATAAGGCAATTGCTGCATTTATTAAAGTGGGCAAAGAACTTGGGGTGATTAAATAAGCAGATTTGAAAGCTATCCAGTAAAAAAAGAGCAGTAAACGGTTGTATAACAATTGTTTACTGCTCTTTGTAGCCCCGAGGGGAATCGAACCCCTATCTAAAGTTTAGGAAACTTCTATTCTATCCGTTGAACTACAAGGCC
>CAOYQO010000035.1 GCA_948566455.1 uncultured Phocaeicola sp. | reverse complement strand
CATGTATCTGTCTTAACATGCAACTAATCGCTATTTTATCCCGAATTGGGGTAATAATTAACAAAAAATCTGATGCTGATGTCCTCTGCTTGTCTACAAATGGTGTTTGTTGGTTTAAAGGATAGAGATTTATGGTAATAAATAAAAGTAGGTTGTCTTTGAATGTAAAAGAACAGAATGATGATTTTTTGTATGGAGATTAGGGAACCTAACTCTTTTTCCTTTTCATGAAATAGGTTTCTCTTGTTTCTGTTTATGCTCTTTAATCTCTGCTATTGATTTGTAAAACAGGACCACTGCCTCATAAACCTTGGTGTTGTTTTACGGGGCAGTGGTGGTGTTTCTATATGAAGTTTGCGTGCGGAGCGGGAATGTTTATTTGGACTTCTTTCCCCAATACGTCTTGTTGTTGGCATAGCCGGCATAGACGATGGTATGGGTGCGCGGACTGGCTTCCCAGTCGGTTTCGCGTTGCAGATAAAGTTCCACTCCGTTGACAGTCAGAATCTGTTGGGCGGCATCATAGCTCCACGTACTGCCTTTCCAGGTACCTTCGGTGATAGTGTGGTCGGCGGCGAGAGTCATTGTTGCTGAAGTTCTCTGCTCTCCATATTTGTATGTAAGGTCGATGTGTTCCCAATTGCCGGGCAATTCTTCTTCGGTGATGGCTACCTTGGGAACGGCTCCGTAGCGTTCAGGCATTACGAGAGGCCAACCGTCTTTCGTCCAGCGGATGCTGCGTACGTGCCCCATCATGATGGCGTTGCTGGCGTTGATGCCCGGAACATCCTTAGGCAGACGGCCTTGTGAGGCGTAGAACCAGTTGTCTTTGCCATCGTCGAAGATAGCGCAGTGGGCGATGCCTACCCAGCCGTAGCCTTTGCTGAACTTATAGGGATGAGTCACTATGGGCAGTGCATCGGCACCGGCGGTCACGTCTTTGCCGTCAATGCCCACGTAGGGACCGGTGATGCTTTTCGAGCGGACCACACGGGTGTTATAGGGCACGTCGAGAGCGTCGTAGGCCAGGAAGAGGTAGTAGTAGCCATCGCGGTAAATGACTTCGGGACCTTCACTGGCTTGCCAGCGGTTACCTGTCTGGCGGGTGGCGATCAACTGACCATACTCGGCAGGTGCTTGGCCTGTAGCCCAAGGTTGGCCCAAACTTTCGGCAGGCTTGCCTGTTTCGCTATTGAGCTTGAGAGCGGCTATGCCGCTATGCCATGAACCGTAGACCAACCAGTGCTCGCCTTCGGGCGTGATGACATAAGAGGGGTCGATGGCATTCCATTTATAATAGCAATTGGCCCAATCATCCGGCTTCACGTTGAAGTTAAGTCCTTTGTCGGAAGCATTGGTGATGACGTAGCCTTTGTCTACCCATCCGTCGTTGTTGGAGGGATCGTTGTTTTCCATCAGGCCGATAAAGGCGCGCTCCGACCAGGTGTTGGCACCGTTGAGTGTGCCGGGGCAGACAATGGAATAGTACATGCGATAGAGGCCGTTCTTTACCTTGCGTACTACGGGAGCCCAATAGCCGAAGTCATTAACATTAGGATTGATTTCGGCAAGTCCCATTTCTTTTCGTATTTCATTGAGCTTGGGCACTACCCATTCGGGCAGGTTCTTCATTGTACCGCCGAGGTATTCCCAGTTGACAAGGTCCTTGGAGCGACGACCGTGGAAGTGGCCGCCTGCGGTGTGGACGTTGCCGTATGAAGCATCCGTCTGATACATGTAATAATAACCATCTTCGGCCAATACAACCGAGGGGTCGTGTACGTTGGCAAGATTCCATTGAGAGCGTTTGCTCCAGTCACTTATCGAGGTATAGTCATCGGAGTAGGTGGGGGCCACGTAATTCTTGAGTTCATCGTCTAAGCTTAAGCTTTCTGTGGTGGCCGTGACCACCTCTGAATAGACATAACGGCTGTCACAGTAGACGTATGCACGGATATAGTAGGAGGTACCGGAGGTCAAGGTTGAGAGGGAAGCACTGAAATTCTCATCGGCATCCACCACGTGGTCTTTGATAGTCGGTACGGAAGCTGCTGCACTGTAACAGAAGCCTTTCTTGACTATTTGGTTCAGATCACCTGTAACCGATGCGGTGACGGTCAACGAGGTGGGTGTGGTTGTAGTTACTTTCGGAGTACTTACAGTTGCATAATAGCGGTCTATATCTTCGCTGTTGTCAGAACAAGCGGCTAAAACAAGGAATATTGGTAAGAACATCCACAATGGTAATAGTTTTTTCATCTGTTGATAGTTTAAAGACCATGCCGCTTCTTCCTGAGGAAAACGGCATGGCTTGTGTGATTACTGATTCGGATTAGAAGACGAGATGGCCGCCTTCAATCGTTAAAGCGAAGTTCAAGTCGTTCATATCCAATTTGTTGATCCCTAAATAGTATTGGGCATAGGAAGTACCTGAAGTGCCTTTCATTACTGCTTGAATGTCGGCTGTACCATTGCCGCAATTGGTCACGTAGACGGTGACTTTGGCTCCGTTCATATCGGCAAGCCAAGCAGCCCAGTCGCCTTGTGTACCGTTGTGAACGAGGCTGGCATTTCCATCGTATCCTGCACCCCATCCATAGTTGTCGGCGCGTACCACTGCATATTCGGCAAGATCGGCTTTGCGGAGAACGATAGCGAAGTTGCTCCAGTTATTAGCTTGGCTGGTGTAATTGGTGAAGCTGATGGATCTGGTTTCACCTGCCGGCACGTTGAAATTGTCAGAAAAGACAGTCCACCAACCCGTTGAATTGTCTTCGGCTCCTATGATACCGGCTGAGTTGCTCACAGCGGCAACCACAGATTCGGCAACTTTGACTTCTACGGTAGCGGTAACTTCGTCGGCAGTAATGGTTACGGTCTGCGTACCGGCTTTGGCAGGAATGGCAGAGAAATGGAGTTTGGCGTTGTCTACTACTCTTGTGCTTCCGTCGGCATAAGTAGCCGTTACTTCCAATCCTTCGGGAAGGAATGCCAGCGTACGGTCGGTCATCGTTTCCGTTGCTGCCGAAGTATAATAGTAATACTGCGTGTGCGCAGGTTGAGCCGTCACTTGGATGGATACAATCTTTTCCACTACTTCAAACGTAGCATTGGCCACCACCGGCTGGTTGCAATTCTCGCCCTTGAAGGTCTTGTTGTAGATGACTACCAGTGTCTTCGTGCCCAGTTCGTTCATATTGGGGATGGCAGTGAACTGGAGTTCTTCTGCGGTTACGGTCTTAGTCACCCCTTCTTCGAAGCTGACGATGGCAGTAATCCCGGCCACGGCTTCTTCGAGTGAGGTGCCGGCATTGACCTGATCGGGTACATTTTGCAGTACCATCGAGAGCGGATTCTTGTCTTCGGCAGAGGTAAGGCCGCCGATAGGAACGATGTTCGATTGCAAGAAGTTGATGTAAGAGCCTTCGGGTACCAGGAAGCAGCGGATGTTGGTATTGCTCGCGTCTGCATTCAGATTGGGTAACTTGTACGGCTGTTTGTAGGTTTTGGTTGCCGAGGCGTTCTGGATTTTGATAGAGAAGGCATTTTCATTGGTGCGGTCTACGGTGAGTGTTACTTTGCCGCCCAATTTCTGTACAGCTTCGTCCAGATTGTCAACGGGTGACAGCATCAGCGTGCTGGATGTGTATTTGAAGAAGAGATGGGAACCCCATTGGGAGTTATAGGCCAAAGTATCGTTTGTGGTATCAAAACGATAAGCGCCATATTCCGTGTATCCTTCACCTCCGCGGTCTGCGTCATTGGTAATGACTAGGGCGAAGTTTTTATAATAGGTATTGTCGGCAGGGTTGATGTTGAGGTTGAACACTCCATGCCACTTCTGACCATCGGGCACGACGTAATACTTGGAGAAAGCTGTCCAGAAACCGGAGGTGTAGTCCGTATTACCGAAGGAGTAGACATCTTCCTGCATGCCCTCCAGCACTTCTTCTTCCGGATCTTTCTTTGAATTTGCTATGGAGTCCACTTTCTCGGAAATCCAGTCAGGGGCGTTAACATCATACAGCTCGCCACCCTCGCAGCTTGGCAATGCCATCAACCCGAAGGCGATGGAACAGCAAGCGTATACTAATTTATTGAGTATTCTCATTGTCTTACATTTTAATAGGTTTGTTTATTTGCTTAAGTCAACCACCGGATGAACAGTCCATCCGTTCTCACTGAAATAAGTAGAGTTGTCCGTGCTAAAGTTGGCAGAGTTACCACTTAGGTTAGGGTTCTTGTTCAACAACTGTTGTACGATGGGCAGAAATTCGTGCCCGGGTAAGTAGGTGTCAAAAGAACTTTTTAGTTCGGAGTCGGTTGCGATATCATTGTAGTCTACAGGATCTTTGGTTCCGGTTACAGAACGGCGTACGACACTGTGCTCCTTAAGTTGTTGCAAACGATCATTCTTATAGAAGAATCCCCAGCGGATAAGATCGAATCCGCGTCCGAACTCACAACCAAATTCTTTCGGACGCTCCACATTGGCAATCTGCTCGAAGAGTTTGTCGGCTGTAGGGAAGTCAGCCAGTTCCAGATCGGGCAAGTCAGCGCGGTTGCGTACTTCGTTAATCCAGTCGATGGCCTGTTGTGTGGGGCCGTTGACTTCGTTTTCACATTCGGCAGCACGGAGCAGCACGTCGGAGTAGCGCATCAGACGCAAGTTGATTCCATCGTGTAAACCTGTAATAACGGTGCTATAGAGTCCGGTACGGAGGTTTGTGAACTTGGCGATGGGTAGACCACCGTATGTGTTGTTGGTTACGATGTTGTCGGTGGCTGTAAGTTTGCTCGTATAAGCTACATTGCCATATTCAAAGTCTTCCCAATCGGATTCGTAAGTACCGATGGTCCAGTACAGACGCGGGTCGAGTTTGCCGTCAGTAGTACGTTCTGCTTTGAAGAGATGGTAGAGCCAGGGGGAAGCCGAAATGTCGGCCCAACCGCCATAATTGCCGGGAGCGAAGTTACTCTCGATGGCCGAACCTTGGGTGGCATTCGGGCTGGTGTTCACCGGAGTCCACTCGTCGTCGGTTCCTTGTGATTCTAAGTCAAGGAATTGCACTTCGAAAAGGCTTTCCTTGTTGTTCTCATAGGCAGGACCTTCGCGAAAGTTGTCGCCATAGTTATCCATCAGTTCATAAGTACCATATTTTTTGCCGATAATGTCTTTCAGTACAGTAAGGGCGTCTTTGAATTTATGGCGTACCATGAGCGCACGGGCATAGTAACCGGCTGCGGCACCACAGGTGGCACGTCCTTTTTCCCATTCGCCACCTTGATCTCGTGAGGGTAACAATTCCATGGCTTCTTTGAAATCACTTTCCACTTGGTCCAGCACGGCATCATAGGTGCTGTTGCCGGTATAAAGCCCGTCCAATGAAGAGTAGGTGGCATAATCTGTGATGAGGGGCGGGTTCTGGTAATAACCAACCAGATTGTAGTATGACAGACCGCGCAGGAAGAGCACTTGTCCTTTGATGCGTTTCATTTTTTCGGAAAGCTGGCTGTTGTCTTCATCGCAACGGGAAATGGCAAAATTACATACATTAACGGTGTAGTACCATTCGCGCCAGGGCCACCACGTGATGTCCGAGGTTACTTCCGCATTCAGGTCATCGAAAGGCAGATACCATACTTGTGATGAATTCCAGGCTTCATCGCCACGACACACATCAATGGTGTAGCCTACACGGGCGTAAGAACCTTCCATACGGATATGGTTATAGGCGGCAATAACGCTCTCTTCCAAATCATCGGCATTGAAACCGAATGTGTTTGAGGTTTGCTGGTTGGGATTTAACAGCTCCAAATTATCATTGCAAGAAGTCAATGTGCCTAATCCCAAAAAGAGAACCAATGCATATTTATTGAGTTTCATATTGTTATGTTTTTAGTGATTAGAAAGTGAAATGAACGCCACACATGAAAGTACGTGCGGTAGGATAAGAACAGAAGTTATATCCCGGTGTGAAGGTACCTCCTGCATAGTCCACATTGTAACCTTTGTAGCCGGTAAAGGTGTGCAGGTTCTGTGCCGACACGTAGAAACGTACATCCGATACGTATTTGCCAAACCATTCGTTGGGGAAGTTGTAGCCCAGTTCTATATTGGCAATTTTCCAATAAGCTGCGTTCTGAATTTTGCGGTCGCTGAAGAGATCGTTCCAGGCCAGGCTGGCACTGTTGGTGACATAGGTACGTGGTACGCTGGAAAGATAGGTGCTGCCGTCTTCGCTGAAGCGATTGGCGTCGAGCATGGCTACGTCTTTGTTGCCCCAGCCATAGCAAGAGTTCAGAGAGTTGTGGATGTCGTCGCTAACGTGATAGTTGAGTGCACCGAACGTAGCGATGCTCAGGTCGAAACGTTTGTATTCGAAGCGGGCGTTCAAACCGAAATTGATCTTAGGCATACCGCTGCCCAATACTACCTGGTCATTGGCATCTACCTTTCCGTCAGGCTTTCCGTCGGGACCGCTTACGTCCTTATAGAGGCAGTCACCAATTTGGGCGCCTTCTTGTGTGGCATGGTTGTCCAAGTCAGCTTGTGTGCGGGCGATGCCATCATAAACCCATCCGTAGAATTTGCCGATCTCTTCACCTACGTTGGTGATGTAGGCGCCGGAGATGTATGAATCGGTACCGAAGCCCAATGAGGTTACGCGGTTACGGACAGTACTTAAGTTAGCCGACACTTCATACTTGAAGTCGTGGTCTCGGTTGCGGTAAGTAGCTGCAAATTCGAAACCTGAATTGTTCATCGAAGCGGCGTTCATTGTTACGGTGGTATTGGATACACCGGCTTGTTCGGGAACGGGAACAGCATAAAGCAGGTCTTCACTGGTGTTCTTGTACCATTCGGCAGTGAATTCCAGACGGTTGTTGAACAAGGCGAGGTCGATACCCACGTTGTAGCTTTTCTTCTTTTCCCAAGAAAGGTTGTTGTCTACGAAAGTGGAAATGGCAGAACCGGTGATGGGCGTGTTGCCAAAGCTATAAGTCATGTTATTACGTGCCATTACAGCCTGATACATGTATTCACCAATGTTTTCGTTACCGAGCTCGCCATAGCTGGCACGTACCTTGAACATGTTGACAATGTTTCTGTTGAAGGGGAAGAAAGACTCCTTGTCGAAACGCCATCCCACAGAAACAGAGGGGAAGGTGCCCCAACGGATATTTTGGGACAAGCGGGAACTGCCGTCGCGGCGCACGGTTGCCGAGAACAGATAACGCTCGTCGTAGTTGTAGTTGATACGCCCGATGTAGGATAGGAGGGTGTGTTTGTATTCGAAGCTTTCAGCGTAAGTGTTGGCGGCATTCTGGAGTTGCAGGAAGTAAGGCTCGGTGAAGTTGACGCCCCAGCCTGTCAGCAAGTCGGTGTTTTCTTCTTCGTAAGTCTGGCCGGCTACCAGGTTAAAATGGTGTTTGCCGACGGTGGCATCATAAGTCAGCACGTTTTCAATCAAAGCATCGGCATAAGAGCGGGTAGCTTTGGTGAGACGTTCGTTGCTTTTGGCCAGATAGACACGGTTGCTCTGTACCCATGCAGGAATCCAGGTGAAGTCCTTGCAATGGGTTTTGCTGTAAGAGAGATTGACTTTATAGTTGAGCTTGTGGTTTTTGCTGCCAATACCGATCATTTTCAGGAGATCCACATCGGCAGAGGCTGTTCCTACAAAGCGGTCTACACGGGTATTGCGCTTTAACAGGTTATTGACCAGCAAGGGGTTGGAAGCTGAAATGTCACCATGTACGGTGTCGTAGTAAACACCATAACCATAAGAGTCATAGTTGAAGTTATTGGCGATCCCTACCAGATTGTCAAGTACCCAAGTAGAGTTGTCGTAGGCTTTGATGGTGGGTTGCATCAGCAAAGTACCACGCAGTATGTTGGTTACGTCTCCATACAGACCTTGAACGTATTCGGAAGCGTTTGACAAACCCATGTTGTCTTGATCGGAGTGAGAGTAAACCAGGCTGGTATGGAACTTGATGAATTTGGTGTCCATCGTGTTGTTGACACGCGCCGTGTAACGTTCGTAGTTGGGACCGGCGCCTTCCAGTGTACCTTTCTGGTTGTAGTAATCTAATGAAACGTTATAAGTATTGTGGGCACCGCCACCGGAGAGGTTCACATTGTGATTTTGACGGATACCTGTTTTGAACACTTCTTTAAACCAGTTGGTATTGGTGTTATCCTGGAAATGATATTTTCCGGTGGTACTGTCCAGCTTGTAACCGCCGGGCAGCGGAGTGTTGGAGTTGGCGCATGCCTGACCGATGTACTGGCTGTATTGGTCGGCATCCATTACGTCATAGACACTACTGGGAATGTAGTCCATACCTACGTACCCATTGTAGTCTACTTTCAGCGGTTGGTCTTTCTGACCGCGTTTGGTAGTGATGATGACCACACCGTTGGCTGCACGCGAACCGTAAATGGCAGCAGCTGATGCATCCTTCAGAATTTGGATGGTTTCAATATCGTTTGAAGAGAAATCGCGGATGGAAGTACCCATGGGGACACCATCGATAACATAAAGAGGAGAAGTGTCACCAAAAGATCCGACGCCACGGATACGGACGGTAGGGTCGGCACCGGGCTGCCCGTCGGAAGTGACTTGTACGCCTGATACTTTACCTTCGAGCATGGTGGAGATATTGGAATGGGATGTCTGTTTCAAGGCTTCCGTGTCTACTACAGCTACAGAACCGGTCAAATCGGATTTCTTTTGTGTGCCATAACCTATGACAACAACTTGTTCCAGCATCTGGTTGTCGGGTTGCAATTGGATAGCTTCAATGATAGCGCGGTTACGAACAGCTACTTCGCGTTCCTTGTAGCCTACATAGCTTATCGAAAGGATAGCGTTTCCGGCAACCTCCAGTTGGAAGTTTCCGTCCACATCGGTAATGGTTCCACCTTGTCCTCCTTTAATTCTGACAGTAGCTCCAGTCAAGGGCTCACCTTGTTCATCGATAACTTGACCGCGAACCTTGATAGCCGGAGATTGTGCTACGGTAGCTATAGCAGGTGTGGGATACACCATCATGCCACCCATAGCACACAGACTAAGCATTACGGAAAATAATAAATGTTTCCTCATTTTTTTAAGTATTAAATTAGTAGATTAAATTGTTGCTGATGTATTGAATTGAGATGTTGGATTATTGTACAATCTAATGTTGAATACTCTAGGTAGACAAACCACAGAGTTTATAAATATGCTGGAGCTATTCTTCATAATATTTAAGATTAGGATTAGACTTTAAAAGCAGGGTTCTCTTCCGAAAGATTGAGCACCGATTGCATGACAAAAGTATAATTTACACCGTAAACAGGGGTGGACAAACGGTTTTATAGGGTGGACGAATGGATAATGGAAAAAAATGTATTTATTCCGCTTATAGTTTGCGTCTTTTGGAGGTGGTGAGATAGGCTTAGGAGAAGGCTTTTTTTATATAAAGTCATGTAGCCGGACAACCTGGTGAAGGACTGTCCGGCTACATGAGGGATAAAATACAAATAAAATTCTCTGAAAGGAATTATTTCACAAGTAAAAATCCTCCTTCCGCCTGCATCGTAATGCTGACTTCATCATTCTTTTTTAATGTTATCTCTTCAGCGTGAGGATTTAGTTTTTTATCGTCCTGATAAAGCATCACTTTATCTCCTTTAGTACACATAGATAAGTTCAACTTTAATTTCAGCGGTTCTTTTTGTGCATTGATTCCGGCTATGTACCATTTATCGGCATGCCGACGTGCCAGTACTACGTATTTGCCCGGATAGCCGTCAATGAATCTTGTTTCGTCCCATGTGGTGGGAACTTGCTTCATGAAATCCAAACAAACTTGGGGGGCATCGGTCAGGTTATTAGGCGCCAACGCAAAATTCTGAATAGGATTTTGGAATAAAACGGCTGTTGCCAGTTGGAATACATCAGTGGTCTTGCGTATGCTTCCGCCGTCATTGTTGCGGTTGAGGCGTTTGTTGAGGAATGTGCCACCAAACTCCATGCAACCGATGGTGTTGCGGATAAATGGATGCAGACAGGCATTAAATGCTTCTTCATCGCAAAAATGTTGTTGGAAAATCAGGTTTTCCGATGCGAGCACGGCTTCGCTTCCTACATAATTAGGATACATACGCTCCCATCCCCGAGGAAGGGTACAGCCGTGGAAAATGACCATCAGTCCATTATCATCCGCATCGCTCAGGATGGCTTCGTACAGACGCATGGTTTCCTGCTTGTCACCTCCGAAGAAGTCTACTTTGATTCCTTTTACTCCTATATTATGCAGCCATTTCATTTCCTTTTTACGGATAATGGGATTGTCCATGTAATTGGTAGGACCTTGCACTATATCATTCCAGTAGCCGCTGGAACTATACCATAAAAATACATCTACATTTTTACTGTGTGCATAGTCTATGAAGTCTTTCATACGTTCACGGCCGATGTTGGTATCCCACCAGTTGTCTATCAATACATATTCATATCCCATGGCGGCAGCAAGATCTACATATTTTTTCTGATCGTCGAAATTGATGCTGCCATCTTGCCAAAGTATCCAGCTCCAGGTTCCGCGTCCCATTTTGTATGTATGCTCCGTTGGGTAAAGAGGTTCCACGACATCCCATGGAATCGTTGTTTCTACAATGGGCTTCAGGTTTTCGCCTACAGTAATAGTACGCCAAGGAGTGGAACCGGGCAATGCAAGACCGGGAGATGCCGTACCGTTACCGTTGTTTTCTTCGGGCATGGGGAAAGCGAGGGTATAAAGTCCGTCGGCGGTGGCATCGCTCAGGTGTGAACCACAGTATTTGCTGTCTACTCCGGTTTCACTGATAAGTGCCCAGCCATTTTCTCCTACATGGAACAGACAAGGAAATGTGTAACCGTGCCCATATTGTGAACGTACATTCATAGGAGCGTCAGCCTTATATTCTTCCTCATAACTGGGCTTGGTACGTTTCCAACCTATCATGGCGTCACTTTGCGGGCACAGGAAAGTAGTGGTGAAGGAGGGGAAGTCAAAACCGGTAGTTTCTTTTTCTATCACGATGCTTCCCGTATCGCCATATTTGGGCATTTCGTAGCGGAAAGCAATATCGTTGTTGCTTACGCGGAATATTATATTTATATTTTTCTTTTCTTTATTGGTAAAGGTGCATGTAAGTTCATTGGCTTGATAATGAATTTGTGATTGTTTGATACGGTCTTGTGTATAGGTCTTATCTATTTTATTCTCTTTTTGTCCGGTGAAAGTCATATCCCGGCTGAAGTCCCCCACATTGGCAACAAAACCTAAAGGTGAATCTTCCAGGATGGTCTTGTCCTTATAGGTAACGGAATAAATGGGGATACCCTGTTTTACGGATACATTTACTTTCAAAAAGGAATCGGGTCCTGTAACTGTAGCTTGTTGGGCAAAAGCTGACATTGTAGTGATGGCAAGCAGCCAAGTCATAAATTGTTTTTTCATGGGTATTAAATATGCTATTATAATGTAGAGCAAAGATAATTTATTTAGCGAGACGAGAGCGTAGAAAAACGGAGCATTTATGGTATACAATCCGTTCATTTTACGCTCTGGAATAAGTCAGTCGGTTCCATTCTCCATCATCGAACTGGGTGTTGTTCCGAAATGTTTTGTAAAGCAGCGTGTGAAGTATTTGGGATCATTGAATCCCACTTCGTATGCTATCTCAGATATATTCATATTGTGCGTCAGCCGGTTACGGATAATAAGTTCCCGCGCAAGATTCAGCCGGTAGTTACGCATGAATTGTCCGGCAGACTGTCCCGTCAGATTTTGCATTTTTTTGTTCATCAAACTTTTGCTTACCCCCATTGCTTCGATGAAATCGCTTATTTCGTAATAGGAGTTCTTATAGTTTTCTTTCACAATCTGCATCGCCTTGTCCAGGAATTTCTTGTCACTGGATTCTTTTTCGATATTCAGTGCATCCACGTCCATACTGTATGAGAACTTTTGTTGGAAACGTTTGCGGTTTTCCAGTATATTGGATATCCGGGCCAGCAGCAAAGTATCATCAAATGGTTTCAGCAGGTATTCGTCTACACCTATACGGAAGCTTTCGATGCGCGATTCGTTGGATGTTTTGGCTGTGAGCATCAGGAAGGGGATATGTGAGATGGCGAAATTGGATTTTACCCGGCGGGACAGTTCCATACCATCCATGACAGGCATCATCAAGTCACTGACTATGAAATCCACGTTCTGGGATTGGAGCACAGTCAATGCTTCTTCACCTTGGGATGCTTTGAGCACGTTATAATATTCGGCCAGAATGGAACGGATATAGGCGCGCATATCTTTGTTGTCTTCTACTACCAGAATCGTCAGTTTTCCATTGGTGGCAGGTTGCAAGGCCAGCGGAGATTCTACCGGTTCTTTAACTTGCTCTGTTGGTGCGGGCAGACTGTTTGCATCGGCATATTGCAAAGGAAGTAAAATACGGAAAGAACATCCTTTGCTCTGATTATTCTTGGCACAAATTGAACCTCCATGCAACTGGACAATTCGTTTGCATAGATAGAGGCCGATTCCGGTCCCGCTTTGTCCGTTGATAGAGGAATGCGTCTTGTTTTGTGATTGGTAGAAGCGGTTGAATACTTTGTCTATCTCTTCTTCGGGCAGTCCTGGCCCCGTATCCCGGATACAGATGAACAACTTTTCCTGCTCTTCCTGGCGGAAGGGGGTGGCATAGATGGTAATTTGTCCTCCTTTGGGGGTAAATTTCAAAGCATTTCCTATCAAATTGACAATCACTTTATGCATGGCATCCTCATCGTACATGATTTCACATGAAGGAAGGCGGAAACGACGTTCGATGGTTATTCCTCTTTCGGATGCATATGCGTCGAAGGGAACCAGCAGTTCATTGAGTAACTTGGCAAAGTTGCCCGGGTTGCGGACAATTTCCATTTTCCCTGATTCTACTTTGCGGAAGTCCATTAATTGGTTGACCAGTGAGAGCAGATATTTTGAGTTGCGCTCCACAAAATGTAATTGTTCAATGACTTGAGGATTGTAGCTTAGTTTCAATGCCCTTTCTATAGGTCCTACGATTAATGTCAACGGAGTACGGAATTCATGGGTGATATTGGTGAAGAAGGCGAGTTTGTCAACCGTCAATTCCTGTACTTTCTTTGACATTTGTATCAATTGCCCTTTTTGTTTGGTTATTTTTTCGTTTTGCTGTTTCAATAGTTGGTTTTGACGATAGAGCTCGCTTGCCTGAGTGGAAAGCAGTTTTTTTTGTTCTTCCAGTTCACGGGTACGTTCCTCTACTTTGATGTGGAGCATTTCTTGTTGTTCTTTTAACGAACGAAGCCTCCATGATAATACCTTATATATAAGGAAAGATAGAAGAACCAATATGGACAGAATGAACCAGATGGTTTTATAGAAATAAGGTGATACGGCAATGTGGAGTTCTGCCATTTCTTCCAGCCATTGTTTGCCGTCGGGGGCATAACGCAGTTCGAAAGTATAGTTGCCGGGACGCAGGTTGGTATAGGCGGCTTGTCGCCTGTTGGCCGGCACTTTTATCCATTTGTCGTCAAATCCTTTCAAGCGGTAATAATAATTGGCGAATGTCGATGCATCATAATCCAGTGCGGCAAATTCAATATAGAGAGATTTGTCGCGTTCGTGTAACTGTAGGGTGCCGTTTGTGTACAATCGTTCTTCATTGGCCACACGAACATGGGTGAATGCCAGAGGAACAGCCTCCTTGGGATTTGTGTCTATGACTGGTTTGACTACAGACAGCCCTTTAGTACTTCCTACATACAAATCTCCATTGGCGGCACGGCATATTGCGTTCCAATAGAACTGGTTGGATAATAGTCCGTCTTTCCGGGTATAGTTGAAGAAGCTGTTGTTGTTAGGATTGAAGCGGGAGAGTCCGTTGGTGGTGGTAATCCAAAGATACCCTTCTTTATCTTCCGATATGCAGCGGACACTGTTGTTTATCAGTCCGTCTTCGGTGGTGAAGGAGCGGAAGGTATATTCTCCGTTTTCTGTTGGTGAGGATTTGTAGAAACCATATCCGTTGCTGCCTATCCATAGGGTTCCGTCTTTAGACTGGGTGATGTAGGTTACCCTTTCCTTCAACTTTGATTCCGGTTCGTCCAGCTTGATCCTCCAGAGTTGATAAATCAGTCTGGGGGCTTTCAAACTGCTTAGATCTATTCGGCAAAGTCCTTCTGTAAGTCCCAGCCACAGGTGGTTATCCTTATCTATATAGTATCCTGTACAGCCTTCAATTCCACCTAGGTTCATACCCTTGAATGGTTCGGTGAGCGTTTGTGTTTTCAAGTCGTAAACATAGATATTGGTACTGGTTCCCACCCAGATGGCATTATTCAAGTGGTCATAGCAGATACTTCCGGCCCATCCCCATGAGAAGTCTCCGTATTCGGGTATTTCTATGTGGTGGAATTGTTTGTTCTGCGGATTTTTCATGTCTATCCATCCTATGCCTCCTCCCCAGGTTCCTATCCAGAGCCTTCCATCGTTATCGCTGGTAAAACAACTGACGGTATTATGGCTTAGGTGGGCGGGTGCATCAGTGGTATAGTGTTCAAAAGTGTTGCTGCCGGGAGCCCGCCGGTTTAAACCTCCTTCTACGGTTCCTACCCATAAAACACCCGACGGGTCTTCATAAATGGCATTGACGGGATTTTGGGAAAGACTTCCGGGAATGGTGGGAATATGATAATAGTTTTGTACCAACAGCATCCGGCGGCTCATCTTGTTCAGCCCTCCCACTTCGGTTCCTACCCAGATAATGTCACCATCGGTCAGCAGACAGTTTACGAAGTCACAGTTCAATGTGTTTTGTACGATTTCTCCTTCTCCGGTATCTTTATTTATCCGCTCAAAATTGTCTGTCAACGCATTATAAAGGTTTATACCTTTTAGGGTGGCGACCAGCATGGTATGTTCTCCTGTTTCTGCTATGTCTGTGATAAAGTTTTGGGAAAGCGAGTTGTTGTCATTCGGATCGTACATATAATGCTTCATCAGTTCCGTATCCATATTGTATCGGAAAAGGCCTTGTGCGCTGCCAATCCAAATTTCATTTTCTTTCCGGCAGATTACTTGTATGGACACACCGGGTAATTGCAGGGCAGATGAAATGAATGTGGGTTCCTGTACTTCCATAGCCGATTCTTTGATGCGGTAGATACCGTCTTTGTAGTTTATCCAAAGATAGTCTTCCACCTCACAAATAGTCCGGACGGATTCTCCTGCCGGCACTTCGCATATTTTAATGATCTGTCTTATATTTCCTTGTTTGTCAAAGGTAATTTTGAATAAATTGTTTTCCGAACAAACCCAAATATTTCCCGCTTTGCTATGGAGAATGAGATGGGAGGGGCGGTTGCACAGTGAAATAAGTTTGTCTTTCGTATCAGCGACTTGTACAGTCTGCATGGTTTGTATATCCAATATGTCAATACCCATTTCACTGACAGCCCAAATACGCTTGAAGTTATCCTCACACAGTTTGTTTATGAAGTTGCTTCGTAGTTTGGTGTGGGTGCTTCCCATATTGAAGGCGGTAAATTCATAACCGTCATAACGGGCGATTCCTTCCCCACGGGTGGCAATCCATAAAAAGCCCTGGCTGTCTTTCAATATATCGTCCACGAAGTTGTGAGGCAGTCCTTCATCCATCGTAATAGCGGTGACGTTATAGCGTTCAGACCATTTTCCGGCGGTCCCTTCAGCTTGTATAGACAGGCTCGACAGAAAGATGAACAGAGCAAATAGCAAAGAATGTCTTTTCATAGTGTGTAGTTCATTAATGACGTAAGAATATACCATTATGGAAACAAAGATATACCTTTTCGTTTTTCCTTAAAAACAAACAAATCATTTTTATCCCTCTGCTGTACAAATGTCCACCCTTTAAGCGATATTGTCCACCTGGCGAGCTTTTGGTTGCAGCTATATTTGCATTAATAATAATTAGTCAATGTGTCAATATGCCAATGTGCCAATTGGCTGCGCTATATGCCACATGGCCATTGACAAATTAGTACATTAGCAAATGGTCATATAATAAACAAAATACTATGAAACAGCAATTTTTTCCTCAAAGATTATTCATGGACATGAAGAGGTTAATAATAAATAGGTTGGTTGGTTTAGGCCTGTTGGTCGTAGGGGCATTGGTATCATGCAATGCACCTACGGCTTTCGTGCCTGTTCCTTCACCGAATCCTTGGGTGGATGATTATACCGCCCTTTCGTCTATGGAAAATTACAAGCAGTGGGGAACGTATAATGTACACGATCCGGCCTGTAAAAAAATAGGGGATACCTATTATATGTATTCCACTGATGCTATCTTTGCCGAGAACCGGAAAGAGGCGGAAGAGAAGAATGTACCGTTAGGTTTTATCCAGGTACGCAAATCAAAAGATCTGGTACATTGGGATTTTGTGGGATGGGCCTTTCCCGAAATACCTGCTCCGGCTATAGAATGGGTCCATAGTCAGGCGGAAGGAAAAGGGGCGACTAACATTTGGGCTCCCTTCCTGATGCCTTATCAGGGTATTTATCGTTTGTATTATTGTGTATCGGCATTCGGCAGGAATACATCCTATATCGGTATGGCCGAGTCGGATTCTCCCGAAGGTCCCTGGATACAGAAAGGGTGTGTGGTCAAGACAGGGGAAGGGGATGCGATGAATGCCATAGACCCTTCTGTTATTGAGGACCCGGAAACCGGAAAGTGGTGGATGCATTATGGCTCTTATTTCGGCGGTCTGTACTGTGTGGAACTGAATCCCGAAACAGGAATGACTATGCAGCCGGAGGATCATGGGCACTTGATAGCACGTCGGGCCAATTACCGGAAAGACAATCTGGAAGCGCCGGAAATCATGTATCAGCCGGAACTTGGCAAATATTATCTGTTTACATCCTACGATCCGCTGATGACTACCTATAATGTACGTGTCGCTTATTCCGATTCTCCCGAAGGGCCTTTTGTGGATTTCTATGGAGAGGATATAAAAGATACAACGAATAATGTTCCCATTTTGACAGCTCCTTACCGCTTCGAAAATCATCCGGGATGGGCGGGAACGGCTCATTGCGGTCTTATTGACGCCGGTGACGGCCGTTATTTTATGACTCATCAGGGACGGCTCTCTCCTCAGAACCAGTTGATGGATCTGCATGTACGTGAAGTGTTCTTTACTGTAAACGGATGGCCTGTGGTTTCTCCCGAACGCTATGCAGGTACTGCTCCGCGCTCTTTCACTAAAGAAGATTTGGCAGGTGAGTGGGAAATTATCCGTCTTCAGGAGCCGCCTCTGGAACGTAGCTTGGAGGCCGGTCAGATAATGTGGGGCGAGGGAGACTTGCGAAATGGGGAGCAGGCATTGTCTGCCCGTGTCGTTTTGGAAGCAGATGGCAGTGTTGGAGATGCAACTTGGGATTTTAATGTTAAAAAACAACTTCTTACTATAAAAACAGCCACAGAAGATATTAACAATTTGATTATCTTTGCCGGACACGATTGGGAAAATGAAACAGAAACCATTCTCTTTACCGGCCTGGATGCTCAAGGGCATTCGGTATGGGGAAAGAGAATTAACTAATAAAAATTAATAATATTACTATCATGAAATTACACCGAACTCTATTCACAGCATGGGTATTTGCTGCCGGAGTAGCGCTACATGCACAGAATGCGCACAACATGGTCGTGCAGACCAATAAACTTGGTGCGGAAATACAACCAACCATGTATGGTTTGTTTTTTGAGGACATTAATTATGGAGCCGACGGAGGATTGTATGCCGAACTGGTAAAGAACCGTTCATTCGAATTCCCGCAACGTTTTATGGGGTGGAATGTTTTCGGTAACGTGACCTTGATGGATGACGGGCCGTTTGAACGAAATCCGCATTATGTCCGTCTGGGTAATTCCGGGCACAGGGAAAAACATACAGGGATTGAAAACGAAGGTTTCTTCGGTATAGGTGTCAAGGAAGGAGCCGAGTACCGTTTTTCCGTATGGGCACGTGGTGAGAACCAGAAACTTCGCATTGAATTGATCAAGAATGATACGATGGAGGAACGTCAGGCTTTTGAGTCAAAAGAACTGACAGTGAACTCGAAGGATTGGAAACAATATGAGGTGATATTGAAATCGCCGAGAACGGAACCCAAGGCTCATCTCCGTATTTTCCTTGAAAGTGCGGGAACGGTGGATCTGGAACATGTTTCTCTTTTCCCTGTGGATACTTGGAAAGAACGTAAGAACGGGCTTCGCAAGGACTTGGTGCAGGCTTTATATGATATCAAACCCGGTGTTTTCCGTTTTCCCGGCGGCTGTATTGTGGAAGGTACGGATGAGGCTACCCGTTACGAATGGAAAAAAACAGTAGGTGCGGTAGAGAATCGTCCGTTGAATGAAAACCGCTGGCATTATACGTTCAAGCATCGTTTCTTCCCCGATTATTTCCAGACTTACGGACTGGGCTTCTTTGAGTATTTCCAGTTGTCGGAGGATATAGGCGCCGAACCGTTGCCTATTCTGAACTGCGGACTGGTATGCCAGTATCAGAATGACCCCGACCAGCAGGTCAGCTTGTCCAAACTTGATTCGTATATACAGGATGCATTGGATCTGATTGAATTTGCCAATGGTGATGTTACGACTACTTGGGGAAAAGTTCGTGCGGATATGGGACATCCTGCTCCCTTCAACTTGAAGTTCTTGGGTATTGGTAACGAACAATGGGGACCGGAATATCCGGAACGTCTGAAACAGTTTGTCGAGGTGCTTCGTAAGGCGCATCCCGAAATCAAGATTGTCGGCAGTTCGGGACCTCAGTCTGAAGGTAAAGACTTTGATTACTTATGGCCGGAAATGAAAAATCTGAAAGTGGATTTGGTGGATGAGCATTTCTATCGTCCCGAAAGCTGGTTCCTGGCACAAGGTAACCGTTATGACAATTACGACCGCAAAGGTCCGAAGGTCTTTGCCGGAGAATATGCTTGTCATGGAAAAGGCAAGAAATGGAACCATTTTAATGCTGCTTTAATGGAAGCTGCGTTCATGACCGGACTGGAACGCAATGCCGATGTGGTACACATGGCTACTTATGCGCCTTTGTTTGCTCATGTGGAAGGGTGGCAGTGGCGTCCGGATTTGATTTGGTTTGATAATCTGAATTCCGTCCGTACTTGCAGTTACTATGTACAACAGTTGTACAGTCATAATAAAGGCACGCATGTATTGCCGTTGACAATGGATAAAAAAGCTGTGAGCGGTCAGGAAGGACAGGATGGTCTGTTTGCCAGTGCCGTATGGGATAAGGATGAAAAGGCTTGTATCGTGAAAATTGCCAATACTTCGGATAAGGCACAACCGGTATCAGTGACTTTCAACGGATTGAAGAAGAGTGATAAACTTGTGGAAGGTAAATGCATCACGCTCCAGTCTGCCGATTTGGATAAAGATAACACGGTAGAGCATCCGAATGTCATCACTCCGAAAGAAAGTGATGTTACGATTGAGGGTAATGTACTGAATGTAGAGATGGCGCCCAAGACTTTCGTGCTTTATAAGTTTGTTAAGGCAAGTAATAAGTAAAAGATGAATCATTCCTTTAAATGCTAACACAGAGGATAGAGAAACATAAAGCAGCCGAAGGGCTGCTTTATAATCCCAACTGCATCCGGAACTTTTAAAGGAAATGTATACCTGTCTCCCTTGGTTGTACCAAGGGAGTTTTTTTGATTATACGTATATTGTCATCTTGGATTTTTCACGTTATTTTGCTGTAAATCAGTAATGTACCGTGAAAATACATTCTAAATCCCCCCGAAACGGTTTGCCATTCTCCGCTGCCAAATTTGGTTTGACGGATATCGGTTGTTCTGATTCCTGTGTCATAGCTACGGTTGTTCCATTGCAGGGGAGCGTCATAAGGCGTATTTTTGTTCGGGTGCGTTCATTGCTTCACTAAGGTGAAGAGGCAGCTTCGCTTAGGTGAACAGCCGCTTTCACCCAAGTGGAATAACTGCTTCACCTGGGTGAAATATCAAATGGAGTGAGGTGAAGGGTAAGCATTCGGCCTCGTGCGTGTTTCTCTCCAAGTTATAATAAAGTCAAAAGCC
>CAOYQO010000034.1 GCA_948566455.1 uncultured Phocaeicola sp. | reverse complement strand
GTCCTTTTATAACAATAACATTTTGAGTTTTTAAATTTATAAATTTAAAGTTTTTTTATTATGAACAAAAAATTTTTAAGTGCAGTCCTGTTCGGAGCCTTAATGGCCTCGTCAACAGGAACGTTCGTGTCTTGTAAAGACTATGATGATGACATCGAGGATTTGCAGGAACAGCTGAATAAAAAAGCCTCACTTGAAGAACTTACCCAAAAGGTGTCTACCATGGAAAGTTCTGTAGCTGACGCTAAAAAAGCAGCAGAAGAAGCAAAAGCGAAAGCTGAAGAAGCTCTGAAAAAAGCTGAAGAAGGTGGTAGTAACAGCGGCGTTACTGAATCAGACCTTGAAAACTTGAAAAAGGAAATTCAGACTCAGATTGACAAATTAGCTTCTTTGGAAAGTGTAGACAAAAAAATATCAGCTTTAAAAGAAGAATTGAAAGCGGATTTCATCACTTCGGAAAGTTTGCAGGCTTTGAATGACAAAGTGGATAAACTGAGCGCTGAGATCATGCAAGTAATAGGTCATCGTCTGACTAGTCTCTCTTTGATTCCTACAGACCATATCAATGGTATAGCTGCTATTACTCTGACTACCTTACAGTACACTCCACAGGTATATAAGCCAATGGCGAAACATGAGAGCGGTCCAGACAAACATACTAACCGTCCCGTATTGGATCACGTTGCAGCTGGAGAAGTTCGTTATATTTCTACAGAAAAGAATGAGGCATATTTCCATGTAAGTCCGAGCATGGGGGTTCGTACTGAAGATATTGAGTTGCCTTCTTTCGATTGTATCACATCGAATAATACAATGAAAAGAAGCGCTGAAGTCAAAACAAACAGTCCGATTGTTCCTACCGGTAAAGAAATCAAAGATGGTGTACTGACAGTAACTTACAAGAAGAGTGATGATTTCTTGGGTAAACCCATCACTACTACTACAAACGGTACTACAGAAACATTCTATATGGCATCTTTGAAAGCTCCTGTGACTGAGTCTAATTATACAGAAACAGAAAAAGCGGACAAAGCAGCCGGTAAAATAAATGGCGTATATGTAAACTCTGAATACTCACGCATTGAAGAAATTGTAGCTATTCCTTATTTAGCTAACTCTAAAACTGATTTTACTAAAGCATTGGAAGACAAATTTGCTGATGAAATTCAAAAAAATGCAGAAAATGGTAAAGACATATATGTTCACTATCATGACTCTGTGTGTTTGTATGAATCAGGAAATAATGAACTCGTTGACGTAGAATGGGCATACAACCAACCGCTAGACTTGAATACTTTGGTTACAGTATGTACTACTACAACAAATAATCATGTCAACCATAAAGAATTGAAGAATTATGCTGATTACGGTTTGGAATTCCGTTTCTCTTTAGCTACTGAAAAATATTTGCAAGGAGATCGTGATACAGACGAACAGGAATTTGCTAAGATTTTGAGTGGTAACAGATTGAAATCAGAAGTTTATGATGTAGATTTGGACGACAATCAATACTCTCGTGCTTCTATTGGTCGTGAACCGATTGTGCGTGTTTCATTGATTGATACAAAACACGACAATGCGTTGATTGCACAACGTTACATCAAAGTTCGTTGGATCGATAAAGGGGAAGAGCAAGTATTGAGTCCGTTTAATTTTGCAAACGATACCATCAGTTGTCATGATATGTATCAGCAGTTGTTCTCTAAAGATATGAACGAGGCTATCTATCATCAAGTTAAGTTTAATGGTGGTCAGAGCATGAGTAAGACCGAATTCCATAAAGTCTTTACATCACTGAAAATCAAGAGTTTGAAGAAGGACGGCGTAGAAATCGATTTGACTAAGCTGAACCTATCAGTTAATGCTGATGCAGATTGGAGTGAAGGTGACTCTAAGCAGATCAAAGATGGTAAGGAAGAATTAAAGAATAATGTTGACTTGTTATTTAGCTTCTTGAAAGATGCACAGGATAATACCTCATATAACTTGGTATGGGCTATGAATGAAAAAACTGTTGGAACATTGAAGGATAACAAGGATGGAAACTATGCTTCTAAATTCGAGATTGAAGTTGAATATATAGACGAACTTGGAACAGTAGGTAACATTATCCAGAAATTTAATCAAGAAATTGTTGTTCCGAAACAAGAATTTGCTTACCAAGGAACATATTGGAAGAATGGCATAGGTGAAGGTACATTTAATGTTAATCCTATCGTGTTCAATACTGCTGAAGATAGCTGGGCTAATAACAACGGTCTAACACCTGATCATGCCCATGAATATAACGGCAACGACTGTGCTTTGAAAGATTACAGCCATATCTCTGCTGATCTTGTAAATGGTTACATCTATAAGCCTGAAAATGCTAAACCGGCTAACTTGGCTCAGTTCATTAAGTACATCCGTAATTGTGCAGAAGTACGCTTTGTGTTCGATCAAAGCCGCTTCAACAAGTATGACTACTTGGCAGGTTACAATGTAAGTGCAGATGGTATTTCATTATGGAAGGGAGCTGCTCCTACAAGCTGGGATCAATTTGATTATATCCAAGCTGATAAGAAGACTTTGGCTGCAACTATCCAAAACGTAATGGGTGCAACAGCTGACACAAACAAAGATTCCAAGTTCTTGCCATGGAACTTCGATGAAACATTAGGCTCTACATATGATGAGTGTACAAGTACAATACGTTTGCATGAAATTGACAAACTGAACGGTACTCCGGCTGCCCAAGCATTGGTAGGTAAGTCAGTTCCTGTAAACTTGGTTGTTGAATATAACAGCTATAATGTGATCCCTGTTCAGGAATTTGAAGTATTCTTTATCGATCCGTTATCTATTGACGGTGCTATTAAGGGTAACTTCGTTGATGCTGAAATTGATGGTAGCTTCTTGAATGTAGCTGACGGATTCAACTTCACAGATTGGAATGGTAATAAAGTTGCCGCTCAAGACATCAAGGATGTTAAGAACGGTGAGTATGCTCATGAACTATATGATTACTATGGCGTTCATAATGTTAAATTCTTGACTGACAAGGTAACAACAAGTTTGTCATACGATGCTGCAACTAACACATACAAGCATACAGAAGGTGTGAAAGATGGTAAATTGCCGACCAATGCATCGTTGAAGCAAATGAAGGCTACTGAAGCTAATGGCGTGGTTGATAAAGCTAATGCAGAGAAAGTGGATAAAGATCCTACTCACTTGGCTTACTTCAACAACAATGGTACTCCGGTTAACGTTGATTACAAGATGTATATTTCTGTTGAAGTCGCTCACAAGTGGGGTGTATTAAAGAAAGAAGCTCTTGAAGTGAATGTTGCGAAAGCAGGAGGTACTCCTTCAGGTAAGTAATATTTAAAACTATATAAAAGAAAGGACGTCTTTGAAAAAGGACGTCCTTTTTTTAACACAAAAACATTACAATCTATGAAAATATTTATATATGGGATGATATTCTATTTTCTTTTTGTTTTTTCGTCTTGCGGTAATGTAGATAAACCATCTTCATCTCATGTGTTCAACGGCATATTTAAGACTGAAACAGGAATAAAATTTGAATTGAAGGAAGATTCTACTACTTTCATTCAATTTAATGACTCAATACATTATAAAGGCGTATGGGCTATTCATCGCAATGATGAAAATACTGAATATGTAACAATAGAATTTGCAGGTAACCCTAATTATTACTACTTAAAAGATAGTCAGCTTTATCATAGTGAAAGAGAGATGATAAATAATAATTTTGGGACCAAGATACAATATCTGAATTAAAAATATGTAACAATGGGATTTTATTTGTTTATAACTAAACATCAATGAGATACTGATGTCAAATAAATTCTGAATAAACATAAAAAGGAGCGACCTGAAGACCGCTCCTTTTAATTCTGTTTTTTATTGATTATTTACCCACGGTAATAGTCAAAGGAAGTTCAGCAGTTTTAGTATAACCGTATTTATCAGTTACTTTCACGATAATCTTCGTATTAGTAGTCTGAGAAATATTCTTAGAAGTAATTTCTGCGTGGTAACCAATAACGTTACCTTCAGCATCTTTAATTGCTGTAGCATCTTTAGTTACAGTATAGATTTCTGCATCGGTAGTGAAGAATTCTACCTTGTCGATATAGCTATACTTATAATTGCCAGCAGCTTCCTTGAATAAGCTATACGGCTGATTGTTGTAAGTGTAACCAGTAATCATATCAGCAGTTAACTTAGCTGTTTCACCGGCAGCGGCAGCAGGCAATGTAATAGAAGCACCAGCAGCAGGAACAATCTTACCAGCTTTCAATGCACTTTGAACATTAATCTTAAATGCAGCGGCAGCAATCTCTTCATCAGTGAACTTGTAAGCACCACCCAAATAAGTAGCAGCTACTTTCACATTCAATTCTTGACCGTAAGCCCATCTATCAGCCTCTGTTACGTTACCATCCTGATTAAAGTCGCGGTCAGTAACCAAAGTTATAGTATTATCAGAAGCTATATTAGCCAAATTCTGAACCTGAACATTGTTAATCTTTTGCTCTCTATCCAAAGAGAATGTAATCTCAGTAAGATCAGCATCAACATCAGAACCTAATGTCGTGAATCCTTTCTCCATTTCATATTTAGAAGCAAAATCCGTTTGATTTTTAATCGGGTCTACGAAATAAGCCATCAATGTATTACCAATCCACAAAGCTTCTCTCTTAGCTATGTAAGAAGACAAGGCAGGCATAACCGGAGTAAACTTAACTTTGATAGTGTTCAGTACATTGCTGTCATGTTTGTAATTGATAGTGATAGTATAACCAGTGCCCGGAGTTAAAGTAGCAGCGGTGCCATCAAGAGCAGAGAATACGGCATCGAACTGAGTTGCAGTTCCGTTAACGTTAGCAAGTTCAGAGCCATCAGCTTTTTTGTAAGTGTATGTAATGTTAGGTCCTTCACTCTTATCTGCATCTTTTACAATTGTAGCATCAGCACCGTTAACACCCAAAGCTGTGTTCTTCCAGATTTCAGCATCGCTACCCAAAGCAGTAAACATTTTATCCAAAGACACATTCAACTTCATAGATTTCTTAATCTGTACATTGCCCAAGTCATAAACAACTTCATTACCCAAGGTACGGATTGGCTTAATGGTAATTGTTTCTTTGTAAATCTTACCATCAATATGCAGTTTGTATACATTGATATCAAATGTAGCGTATGTTACTTCATCAGACAATTTAGTTACTTTGAAAGTACCATTACTCTTATCTGCAGAGAAGCCAAAGAACTTAGCGATAGTTGGATCTACAGCTTCTACATAGTAGTCATAAACGAACTTCTCGTTTTCATCAAAAGTAATAACATTGTCTTTGTTTAAGTTTACTTCATAGTATTTCTTACTACTATCTTCACTATCGACTACTATTTCCTTTCCATCCACTGTGGCAACTTTTCCTTCGACAACTATAGCTTCTGATGTAGTAACATCCAAATTGTAATTAGAAATGAAACCACTCTTTTCTACCAAAGCGTATAGTCCATTAGTAAACTGGCCTGTATACTTACCAGCACCAGTGTATACAGCATCTGTATTGTCTAATGCAATAGCATACATGCCATTTGCGCCTCTAGACAATAGACCCTTATATTCAGTAGCAGCACTTAAAGAAACAGGAAGAACTGCGTTTTTAGAATTTTTCAAAGAGAAACTCATATCAGCTGCATCAGCACCTGCATCAATACGAGCCATCAAATATGTGTTATTAGGAGCCAAAGTAGTTAATACCTGTCCTTTAGCTACAGTTTTCTGTGCAGACCAAGTAGTTTCTTTATTATGATCCCAAGTCTGAATAATTTTCTTTACAAAAGCATATTCTATATTAAGTGTAGTTCGAATATCACTTCCTTGAGATAAACCCTTATCCATTTTATCCAAAGCAGCCCATCCCAATAATTCTACGTCGGTCAATGTAGCACCTGCAGTAGGCAATTTTATAGCCTGCATTTTGCCATCGGCATCGGGTACATTCAATGTGTAAACGCCATCGGCTTCTACTACATAAGTAGCACCAAGCGCTTTGTATTCAGAAACAACTTCATTACCATCCTTGTCGTAGAACACCCACATTCCGGCTTCGTTAACAAAAGGAACTTTTACCTTGCCTAAATCATCTTTCTTAACAGCAACATACTCTGTCTTCTTACCGTCAAGATACCAGTAACCATCTTTTACCTCAACAATAGTACCGTTGCCATCCTTACCTGGAGTACCCGGCTCACCTTGTGCACCATCTTTACCATTAACGATAGTGTAAGTCTTTCCGTTGCTGAAAGTAACCTTGAAACCACCTTCTACGTCAACAAGTTCAGTAACCCAGTTACCGCCATCTACTTCTGTCTGCAAAGCTGCCAGCTGAGACTTGATGTCTGTCAACTCCTTGTTGATAGCATCGATGTCATCATCATAGTCTTTACAAGATACAAATGTTCCTGTCGAAGAAACCATCAAGGCTCCGAACAGGATTGCACTTAAAAATTTTTTGTTCATAATAGAAAAACTTTAAATTTATAAATTTAAAAACTCAAAATGTTATTGTTATAAAAGGACTTTAAATCTTTTTCTGTGTCCGGATGGTGCTTTATATAGGAACTGCAAGGGAGATGCGCCTACAATTTTATGAAATGCGGCATAAAAAACGCTTTGGGATGCAAAACCACACTTCCTAAAAAGAGAACTGGCTGAATACGTACCCTCTAGTAATAAGGACTTTGCATACTCAACACGATACTTGTTAAGGAGCTGCTTGAAATTGCATCCGAAGTAGTTGTTCACCGCATTACTCAGGTAGGTCGTATTCGTGCCGGATACAAAAAGATATTATTTTACTGATTATCAATATGATTACTCTATTGTCATGAACAGATATCCCATATTGTTATTTGAATCAATTCTAGATAAATTCAAATATCTCCTAGAATTTATATCTTGAATAAATACCTTTACATATCACCTAAAGAACTTACTAAATAAACCTTCCATTCTTTCGTTTGTTTCATTTAAATTATTATTTTTGTAACCGCGGTTACAGTAACACAGATTACTAAAGCTTATGAAATTCTATAATAGAGAAAATGAACTGGCAGAGTTGAAAAGGATACAACGCCTGTCTTTTGAAGAAAATTCACGCCTCACAGTTATAACAGGAAGACGTAGAATAGGGAAAACCAGCCTTATAATGAAGGCTGTGGACGAAATGCCTACTGTATACCTATTTATGAAGCTACTCTCTGTAGTGAGTTTATCCCCCTCATTTCGGGCGCTTTGAATATCTTTGTACCAGCAGAGATACGGTCTTTCAGTTCATTATTTCAATATATGATGGAAATAGCGGGACAAAGGGCATTCAATCTGGTTATAGATGAATTTCAAGAGTTCTATAATATTAATAATTCCATTTATAGCGATATACAAAACATTTGGGATCGTTACAGAAAAGAGACCAAAATGAACCTGATTGTCTGTGGATCCATTTATTCTTTGATGAATAAGATCTTTCAAAATAATAAAGAGCCGTTATTTGGGCGTGCCGATATTATTATAAAGCTTTCACCCTTCAGCCTCCCTGTACTTAAAGAAATTATGTATGATTATTATCCAACATATACGAATGACGATTTGTTGGCATTGTATACATTTACCGGAGGTATACCCAAATATGTTGAATTGTTTTGTGACAATCGTATATTGAACATCAATGGAATGATCGACTTCATGGTCCGTGATAACTCCCCGTTTACAGATGAAGGAAAGAATCTTTTAATAGAAGAATTCGGCAAAAATTATGCGACCTATTTTTCTATTTTAAGTGCCATAGCAAATGGCAAAAACACACAGGCAGAAATAGAAGCGGCTTTAGGGAATAAAAGCATTGGCGGTTATTTGAGAAGACTGATTGAAGATTACAATATCATTGTACGCCAACGCCCTATTCTATCAAAGGAGGGAACACTGGCTATCCGATATGAAATACAGGATAACTTTATCAGTTTCTGGTTTAACTATTTTGATAAAAACCGCTCTCTCATTGAAATAAAGAATTATATGGCATTACGTTCCATTATCAAGGCTGACTATCCCACTTATTCCGGAAAAATGTTGGAGCGTTATTTTAAGCAGAAGTTTGCAGAAAGTTTCCTTTATAAAGATATAGGCTCTTGGTGGGAGTTAAAAGGCGATGCATATGAAATTGACATTGTAGCCCTATGCCTAGAAAAAGATAAGGCGGTTGCCGTAGAGATCAAACGCCAGAAAAAGAACTATAAACCGGATTTGCTGGAGAAGAAAGTGGAACACCTTAAACATAAGGTACTTCCACATTATGCGATAACAAAAATGTGTTTGTCCCTGGAGGACATGTAGTTTCCCTTGTAAAAAGGGACGGGGCTATCCATGAGAAAGATACACTCTAAAGATACTCATTTTCTGCGACATACAGAAAACCTATGCTTTTTTAGGACACTCTATGAAGTGTCCTTATTAAATTGAATCAGCTTAATATTTTATTTAATAATTGGAACAGAACTCGGCTTTCAGGAGATGAATATTCTTTTTTACTGGTCAGATTTTCTAACAGAATATATTGTTTTAGTACATATAGATAATAGAAATCATGTAATGCTATTATAGTGGCATTGGTTAATGTGTTTTTAATGTGTTGGATGACAGTTGATTTTCCACAGTAATTGCTATTTTAATATCAACACATGTTTCATAAACAGGCCTCGCAATTGTTTTGCATATAATAAAATTGTTCGTTAGATGAATTCCTAAAAAGAAAGCGAAGAAAGAATTACTCCGTTGCCGGAAGCATCATTTGTATATTTTGCAAATATACCTTCTGTTTGGAGCAGCAAGAATTGTGATATAATTTATCTTGAGTATAGAAATACCGGGAGGATTATTGTTACATAGCCTGAAAGATATAAATCTTTCGTGCCGATAATAAATCAGGCTCAAAACATGGATGATCATCTGTTCATTCGCAGGTGGAAATGCTGAGATTATCTTCATTTTAAATGCCTCAGCGATAAAATCCGGTTGTTCCTTTTCTCCTTTCATCTATCGCTGAAACTCCCTGCCCATAGGCGTTCCGGCTATGAAGGGGCTCCTGTTATTGCTCTGTCAGCCTCCTTTCAGCCTGCTCTTTCACATTTTTTGTGAAGGAATAAAACGATACGGGCTGAAATGGAAGTGAGGGGAAATGGTTTCAGATTTAACCGGCTGATTTTCTGTGCATATTACATAAGATGACAGGATGAGGGGAAAAGGGAGCGTATCGGATTAGTGGGGGAGTAATACACGGAACAGACTAGGTCTGTAAGCTGAACAGGCTAAGTCTGTGCACTGAACAAGCTGGCGTGTTTTAAAAACGTATAGTTGTTTTTTAAAAGCCTGAAGATGTTTTCTTAAAAGTTGAAGACGTATTTTTTAAAGCTCAAGGTGTATTTTAAAAACATAAAGGCGTATTCAACAATAACATTAGTAACGTATAAGCCCCAACATTAGTAACGTGTCAGCTCGCGTGTTAGTAACGTGTAAGCCCACACGTACATAAGCATCGGGTCACACATACGCAAGCATCGGCCTACACATACGTATGTATTGCGCCCTGTATCCATTGAATTTTGCCCCAAGTTCCATTAAATCTTGCACCAAGTTTCATCGAATCCTGCACCAAGATCTGCCATATTTCCGCCCCCTCTTGACAAACGCCTTTTTATGTTGTATATTTGTAGTTTGCCAAACTTAAAAAAGTAACTCATGAATGTATTCGCTACTCTCAAAACAGTCTTCTTCGGAAGCAAATTCCTGTCAAGCCCTGTTCCTATTGACGGAACACCGCGTCGTGATCTCGTATCCGCTCTCAACGGGCTGATGCCGCTTTGCCGGACTATACCCGGCGTGCGTCTGGCGCTGGATATCCGCGAGGGCCAAGTAGTTCTGGCATTGAACTGGACTCTGCGCACCGACGGGAATGCTCCCACGGGCAGTTACCACTACATCGTGTCGGACGAAGACGGAGTAAGAGAGATGGCCGACTCACAGGTTCTTCTTACTGAAAACGGTAAGGATAACCTGCCGGGGAGTATGGACGATTCTCGGACACATCCGACAGTCTCAACTGAAAAGACAGAGAAGGATTCCGCTCACTTGAAAAAAGATGTTCAGAAAAAAGCGGGACCAACCTCCCCAGAAGATACTGGCAAGAAAGCGAAATCACATACCCTGATGCAGGAAGTGACCGCTTTCCTCATCTCCCGCTACCGCTTCCGGTTCAATGTGCTTACTGAAGAAACTGAAGTGGCAAGTGTAGAAAACAACATTCCCGATACTCATCTGCGTTACGCCAAAGTGGACGAACGATGGATGAACTCACTAAGTCTGGAGGCTATTGAAACGGGCATAGACTGTTGGGACAGGGACATTCAACGCTTTGTGCGCTCACGCCGCATCAGTGAATACCATCCCTTTACTGCCTATTTTGAGCAGCTTCCCGAATGGGACGGCACGGACCGGGTGTCCGCGTTGGCACGCAGGGTGTCCGACGACCCGGTATGGGTGAACGGTTTCCACCGTTGGATGCTGGGAGTCTCTGCCCAATGGATGCAGCTCAATCCGGATAACAACCGCGCCAACAGTGTGGCTCCCCTGCTGGTGAGCAGTCGCCAGGGATTGGGGAAAAGTACGTTCTGCCGTCTGCTGATGCCCGATAGGCTGAAATCCTACTACACGGAAAGTTACGACCTAAGCTCCCCGGCATCCGCCGAAGCCAAGCTGGCTGCCTACGGATTAATCAACCTGGATGAATTCGACAAACTAGGTGCGTCCAAAATGCCTTTGCTGAAGAACCTGATGCAAGCTTCCGCACTGAATATCCGCAAGGCTTACAAACACAGCGCTTCATCGCTTCCCCGTATTGCCTCGTTCATCGGCACCAGCAACCGGGAGGATTTGCTGGTAGACCGCACCGGCTCACGCCGCTTTCTTTGCGTCAGTCTGAAGCATGCCATAGACTGCACCACGTCCGTAGAGCATAAGCAATTGTACGCCCAGCTTAAAACAGAACTTCTATCCGGTGAACGAAGCTGGTTCAATAAAGAAGAGGAACAGACTATACAGCAACATAATGCCCTATTCTACAAGCATGTACCCGAAGAAGAGGTGTTCCGCCTTTGCTTTCGCTTTGCTACAGAAGAGGACAATCCGCAGGAAGTGCTTAGCCTCTCCGCCACCCAACTGTTTGAACGCATGAAGGCAGCCCATCCTTCGATCATGAGAGGGATGACCGCCTACAGCCTGAGCCGTATCCTGCCCCAGCTGGGCGAACGGGTACATACCACCAAGGGAAATGTATACCGGGTGGTAGAATGTTAACTTTCAATTAATTGAGAATTTATCTATGGAAATGAGATTCCCAGTATGGAAGTCGATTAGACGCATTCACACTCTCAAGCATATATTGTCAAGAAGTGTGAATGCCCTTTTCTAGTATATGAATGGGTCATCCGGCATCATAATGAGCGCTGCATACCAAACGTATTTTGTATTTCACCGTACTCCCTGCCTGTAAAAATTTGGATGAGGTTTTAAATCCGAATGCATATATGCTCCCGTTATGATCATATACATACCGTTTCTCAATATCCAATAACGGGTCTCCGTTTCTTAATCCCTCTATGGTTTCATTCAGTTCATCCAGTGATGATCCGCTGAACGTCTTATGCAATATTTTTGCCTCCTCTTCAGTCGGAAGATGCCATCCGTCTGCTTCCTCCTCCTGTATGATATTCCGCACATCGGAAGCGAATCCACTCCACTCATCCAGACTCATCAACAAAATATCCACCCCTGTGGAACTTGCATTCTCTATGCCAGCTACAATACCGCCGTTCCAGATACCGCCAATTTCGGGTAGCCCGGAAAGATCCGGATTAATGGGAGGCGGCTCACTACCGCCATTACCTTCATCAGCACCGCCAAAATTGAATTTGATGTCTACCGGAGCCTTCCATTCACCTGATATCAAACTGCCCCCTACCGTGACATCACCCGAATAGCTACCCCCGATATTCAATGGCACGTTCGCTTCCGGCTTTCCTTTGAAAGTGTATCCAAACGTCTTTGTCTGACTATTATCTTCCAAGGTTATGGAAAAAACAGTCTGAGAGCCGCTCCCCGGAAAAATATAAAAAGGCTTTGCACTCCAAATTCCACCCGGCTCAGACTCACAAATAATTTCCGTACTCTTGTCTTTGCCGGAATACTCCCTTGTAAACGACAGGGAAGAATATAAAGGCGAAATCTGCAAACTCACCTTTTTAACGTTTGCCGGTATATCTTCCAAACTGATATTGACTAAAGATACAGCATAATAGAGGGTTACAGAAACAGATATATTTTTCTTATTGGCAATTGTCACAGTTGAAGTGCCCATCATTAGCGCGCGTGAGCTTCTGTTATTTTCTTTCATAACAATTACATCATCAAGGCTAGGATCTTTCGGAACGATATATTCTTCTCCCAAACCGGCTATTGCAACAATAGTATATCGGGCAGGAGGTAACTTCATTTCAATCTGGGCGTTATCTGTCATTTTCAGACTGGCAGAACAGCTGCCGTCCTCTGCAAACGCATAGATATAGGCCGGATAATTAATCTGGGATTCTCCGCTAGACCTGGCAGATATCTTTAAAGGAAGATTTGTTTGCGAGACTCCGTCTTCATCGTCTTCTTCATCATACATCGGGCGTTGGCAAGAAACAGCAGACAGTAGCAATAGAAACAGAAGCACCTTTAATTCGGTTAATCTATAATTCATAACATATTATTTGTTTGTGGGTTTATTTCTTCTCCATTTATAACTATATCCTCTTCTTCATTTCCCGGAGTCCAACCCGAAATACTTCCTCCCGTTATAATTACATTTCCGTCTTTTACTACAATATTGTATTTATGAATACATCCGGACAATAAGCCCGGAGACAGGTCGTCTCGTCGTGTTATGTAATATTTGTTGTTACGGGTATATTCAATGGTGAGATTAACAGAATGGTTTTTCACGGCTTTCGGATCAATATTTCCGTCATTCTCGCCCCCGTTCAGGATAAAATAAAAAGAAATATCCTGATTGTTCATGGTGTGTGACGGAGTAATCTGGAAGGTTTCCTTGGGAGTTTCGCTGATGGTGATGCTGTTCGTTTCAAAGGAGTAGTATCCTTGGGTCGTCAACCCATTTCCTTCAAGTCTGATTTTGTCAATAACGGCCTGTGCCATATCTCCTTCACCCTTTATGTTTATCTTTAATAGTGACAAAACGTGCTTAAATGAATAATCGCCCGAAAAGGCCACATTGCCAAGGTCGGTATCGTAGGAAAGCTTCCTGGATGCTACTAGAAAGTCATATTGGTCAATATTTTCCCAAGTCCCGTTCTGGCTGTCGAGAGAAGGCATTTTTATATTTTCCTTACTTTCGGCTTTGGAACCGGAGTGGGGATAATATGCGTAAAAAGTATGTTCCTGGTTTTTATCTTTCCAAAAGACACTCTTTTCTGTAGTCCAGGAAGTTCCATCGAATATCCAGCGGACGGCACTGTCATTGTCCATAAAAACACCTATATCATCGGTTTTACTAAAACTAGCGATGGCATTTTCATGATCTTGCAAGTAGCGTGCTCCGGAAACTGTTTTCCCGATTCTTGCCATAATGGATACCGTGTACTCTTTTTCTTGTGATTGCTCTAGTTCCTCACTACCTTGGCAGGCAGAGAAGTACATGATCGTCAATAGCGATACATACAGTGATCTTTTCATTCTTTTATTTTATAATAGTGAGGGACAAAACATCAGCTTATCCGTTAAAATTAAAATGAGGACAAGTTGAATTGGTCGAGGATTAAAGCATGTCTGCTTATTGTCGGTAAGAAATTAAACTTGTGTTCGGCTGCGAAAATAATTCATTCTTAGCAAAAAGAAAAACAAAATGATAAAAAGATGAAAATTAAATGTGTTATGCCGGCAACAGCATAAACATTCTTACCGGTATATTCCCATAAAAAATAGTGGAAGGCAATCTTTTGTTTAACGCTTTAGGCTGACTATGACTAAATCTTACCTGTAAATTATTTCCTTCCATTCTTCCACAGTACGTGTAAGGGAAGAAAAATTCACCCCGATACAGACTATTTTACGGTTATCGGTCAAATAAGATCGGGCATAGCCTTTCTCTGCTATTTGCTGTAAAGCCTCCTCTGCTGTTCCGTCCATCTTGAATTCGAAAATGTAAACATATTCGTCCATTTCCAATATGCAGTCCACTCGTCCGAAGCTCTGGCGGTTCTCACAATGGATTGCACGGCAATAAACTCCTATCAAACGGAGAATCAGATAAAAAGTGTATTGGAAATGTTTCTCAGTCATATCCAATTCCTTCAAGGAAGCGTGAGAGTCATACGGGATGCTTGCAAGAAAGGCGGTCAGAGAATCACAAAAAGCGGAGGTGTTCCCTTGCTCAAGGCAAGTAACAGCATCGATAATCCAGCTGTTGACCTCTCCACCTCCGGGTTTCAAATAATGTGCTGCCAATACGGACAAGAACCCTTTACGCACCTCATTATTGGGAAAATCAAGCAGATAAGTTCCCATACGTCTATTATATTCTTTAATAGTGAGATATCCGCTCTGATAAATCATGGGTAGAGGCTGTTCCACATCAGCCTTATAATCCACAAACAAAGAGGGAACATAATAACGTCCGGCAAGTTCGTTTATCTGCTCGCGGCTGTGTTGCAGCAGACGAACCAAATAGGTGGGAGTACCTGTAGAGAACCAGTAATCACGAATTGCCATACTGTCAAAAGCATTAAGAATGCTGAACGGATTGTAAATGTCGGTCATCCTCTCTCCAAAATGATATCCGTCATATTGCCGTCTGAGAAGTTCCTTCATTTCTTTCACTGTGTACTGATATTTAGCAGCCAACTGTATGGTGGGTTCTTCGAAAAATGCTTCCAGCTCATTCTGGGTGATACCGCACAAGGCTTCGTACCGTTCATCCATACTGATATCCTTAGGCTGGTTAAATCCACTGAAAACACTTACTTGGGAAAACTTTGTTACTCCGGTCAACAATACGAATCTCAAGTATTGATCGGCTCCTTTAAAGGTAGAATAAAAGGATTTCAATATTTCCCGGTTATGGTTCTCCAACAGAACTTGCTTTCCATAATCATCATAAAAACAAGCTTCCGTATCTAATACATCCAAAATAGGTTTGTCATATTCATCAATCAGAACCACCGCACGCCGCCCTGTCTGTTCATAAGCCCGGCGAAGTATTTCAATGAAACGGGTTCCTATGGTTGTATAATTAGGATTCTTGCCATAAATATCTTCCCAGTTCCCTAAATAGCCTTCAATGGTAGCCTCCAGAATTCCGGGTTGTGTATACAGTCCTCCATTAAAGTCTATACGGAAGATAGGATACTCATACCAGTCCTTTTCCAATCCGTCGATTTCCAGTCCGGCAAACAAATCTTTGCGTCCCTGGAAATAACAGGCAAGGGTACTTACCAGCAGGCTTTTGCCAAAACGGCGTGGACGGCTCAAGAAATAAGTCTTGCCTTGTGTTACCAAGTTGTAAATCAAACCGGTCTTATCCACATATACATAGCCATCTTCACGGATTTGGTCAAAACTCTGTATTCCAATAGGGTATTTCATATTTTGTTGCGGTTCTAGAATGAATGATAAAACAAAGATATTAGTAAATGACAAACAAAGCAAATAAAGGATTTGTTTTTTCTGCTTATGACAAGTTTTTCCGTTTCCTATTAATGGATAATCACCTGTTTCTGTCCATATATATTGGCATTCTGTCCTTTAAAGGATACTTTGAAAAGTATTTAGAATCTATCTATTCTGCAATAAGATATACTTCTTCTACTGAATTTGCTATATCATTGTTTGTCAGTGTTATACATATTCTCTAATGTGTATTAATATCTTTATACCATTGTAGTTTTGTATATTCTTCATTCAAGTCATTAAGTTCTCTCTGCATGATAAAAGTGGTCATACCTGAAAAGGCCGTGATAGGGAATGTTCCTTCTTCCGTAGCATAAAAAGGAGTATTTCTTTTGTAAACCACACATTGGCTGATACACTCTTGAAGTACATTGTATGTATTTTCATCTGATAATGATTGATAATATTGAGCGAAATCAAAAAAATAGAATGGGGCTTTTAAAACTCCATCATAATTTTGAAGGTTACCGACCGGGAGAAAAGAGCCGGATATTTCCGTATTGATCTGTCGTATCAAATTCGCTAAATTTGATAATCCGGCAGTTTTTATTATGCTAATGGTAGCAGAACGTTTATCGCCTTCCATCAAATTCCAATAATGAAAATAATTTTCTGCAAATCTTTGCAAATCAGCATTTTCTTCAAGCAGACAGGAAATACTGCCGGCATAGATAGGAGTAAATCCCGGAGATACTACTGGGGCAGAGGAAGCCATGATATATGCTGCTTTATTTCTTAATTCATAAGCCACCTCAATACCTGCCATATTACATGCTTCAAAGATTATGAATTCAAATAAATGGTCCGGGAGGGCCATGGCAAAATCTGTTATTTCCATTTCATTGTCATTATCGATGATGATAGACCGCGAGCCATTAACCAATGTATGTGGAGGAAGCCAGCCACTGCCATGGGAAAACACGATTAGACCGTAGCTTTTAGCAGGATAAAGCCGAGTTACGTCGTTTATAACTCGTTTAAGCACTTGGGGGGAGGCTGAGTTTTCTTGGTCATAGGTATGTATGGTAATATAGCCTTTCTCACTTTTTCCATCAATTTCCATCAATCGTGGAGAGTCCTTAAATGGTGTATCCTGATACACTATTATATTTCCATCTGTCCCGTCTTCCCATCCATTTTTAATTTGAACAAGTTTGTCATAGGTTTCGGCATCAAGATTATTATCTCCTCCCAGATAAACCAATAGTGTCCGTGCAGGTAAAACAACAGGGGTGTCATTTTCTTTATGACAGCCACATACTAATAACAGAAAACAGACAGCATATATATACTTCATACACAATATAATTGGATAAACGATTATAAAAACTAAAAGAGGGGAACATTTTGCCCCCCTCTTTTTTTATAAACAATGAGCGTATTAATTACTTGTCATTGTGCTTCTTAACTTGGATTTGGATAGTTCCAACAGAATGTCCACGATCATTCTTCCAAGTATGGTCGCAGATACCGCCCCACTTGTGATTTACACAAACTTCTACATCAATAGTAAATGGTTGAGCAATATCTTCACCATTGTTGATCCATGTGATAGTCTGGTTAGCATTATCAAGTTTGATCTTCTTCATGTTTTCAGCATCCAGTTCACTTCCGTCAGCAAAGTATGCCTTAGAAACCTTGAAGTTAACAGTTGTATTAACATCGAATACATTATGGTCAACTACCAGTTTCTTTGACCAACCAGCTTGATCACCTGTCTGAACCAAAGTATTATTCTTAGCCATATCTTTGTGATCATAGATAACATGGTTGTTATTGAATTGTGCCTGAGCACCTTCAGACCACAGATAATCTGACAAGAAGAATGCATCCTTCAATGATACTGTATTTTCAGCTTCCTGATACTTGTCATACAAAGGACCTGCTTCGTAAGCGTGGAATACCATCGGAGTTACAAATGCAACTTCAAATTCATCGATAACCACTGTAGAACGTCCATTTTCAGGAGCAGGAGCACCAGTATAAGTAGTAGTATGATCTTTAGCCCAAGGAGTATTGTTTACCATATTGATAGTATCGCAAGAGAAGTTATTGTAATCTTCTTTAGCATACTTGTTATGAGCATTGGCTTCCTTGTTGCAAGTACCATACAATCCGTCAACATCTTCATTGAAGCTTACTACAGCACGCATTTTGATCTTCTTCAAATCCTTAGCGTCAGCAGCATTGATCCAAGCACGTCCTTCGTCTGTAACCTCCAAAGCGATATACCACTTGTTGTCTTTACCTTGATACAAACGGATGCCGGAATTGTGACCGTCACCTATCTTAGATGCGTTATTATGCTGGTCAACCAATTCGAATGACAAGGTAGCTCTAGCCCAATCCTTATCATGAGTCTGACCCTTATAAGGATTATAGTTGATCAAATCGAATTCGTCATTCAATGCTGCAACCATTTCATAAGTTTTAGGATCATCAAAGTTATCGTATCTACCGTGAGCAATGAAGTAAGAATCATCTACCCAGTTCAACTTAGTCTTTTCAGGAGCAACTACATCCGGATACTTCACATTGATAGTATAAGTAACATGGATGTCAGATAATCCCTTATGATCAGCATTTGGCTTGTATGTACCCTTAACAGTGTAAACGTCGTGATCGTCATGACGAGAGAATGCTGTATTCTTCACTGTAACGAACAACTGATTGTATTCTTCAGGTTTAAAGTTCGGATCTAATGAATAGTCTGCATTATCTTTTCCATCCCATGCATATACAGCGTGTTGTTTAGCCTCATCTGCTGTTGCAAATTCAGGAACGAAATCATAAGTCTTACGGAATTCGTCTTTACTCAACTGTACATCTTTATGGTTGAATATCTTATCCATATCCATGTCAAGAACTTGATTGATATGTTTCAGAGTAACATCTTTTGTTTCTGTAATATTAATTTCAGGAACAACTGTCTTGCGTACAATGTGAATCTTGATGATTGCTGTTTTAACTACATTACCATTGTCTTCACCCGGTGCTACCAGTTTCACACGAACAATAGGAGTTCTGTCTATAGCAGCTGTGTGGCTGGCATCAGTTTCTGCGCCCCAAATCGGGTCCGGAGTTTGTTTTACTGTAGCAACACCATCTTTGGTAACATCCAAATAACGTTTTGTCTGGTTAACGCCATCATAATAGAAGTCAACCGGTTCAAACACCAATGAATAGTCATCAAAACCATTCTCCATCAAAGGATATTGAGCTGCTTCGGCTCTACCCATACGTTTGTCAAAGAATGAAGTTACGATGTCCTTCAAATTTTTTGAATGTCCATCACCTGTATAGTTCAATTCTACAACAATACGTTCTGCATCATCTTTAGATTCAGCATCTCCTTTATATAACTGGTTTTCAGCATTGGCTTCGAACTTAGCTTTATCTGCTTGATAAGCCTTCAATTTAGCCTCTTCAGTACCGGTCGGATTCAAGGTGTTAAGATAATATTCATCTTTGATGAATTCTCTATAATTTACCTTGTTAGGAGCAATTGCATTTTTAATCTGAGCAGGAGCGTTAGTTTGGTCAAATGCATCAGCTACTTTAACCAAATGTACGTTTTTCTGCAAAATTACTTCATGCTTGGCGGGAACAAAATCAGAATGAACGATTTGGTCATTGTTCTTAATTCTCAATGAATATACTGTTCTTTCGTCCAGATTAGATTGTTCAGCAAAAGCCCAGTCCTTTACACGGAAGTTTAACATACCATGTCCTTCTTTATAAGATTCAACGGTAATTTTTCCATCAGTGTACAGTTTTTGTCCAGCGTTGAACAATTCCCAATTCTTGTTATTCGTATTGTAGTTCCATATTTCAGCAGTATCACGAACAAATCCTACCACTTCCATATCTTTGAATGATACGCTGTTAGGATTTACCTGATACTTCACGTCTGCCTTACCTGAGTAAACGATTTTAAATGTGCTAAAGTTATTTGTACCCCAATCTGCACCTGTAATCTCTGTTTTACCTGCCACACTATCAGTAACGATGGTAGGGAAATGGATTCTGGCAGCTTCACCTTCAGAAAGGAAAGTAGGGATAAACTTAACTCCGCTAACTACAGAAGTAGCTTTAGGCATACTGATAGTCTTTTTAGTGCCATCAGCATAAGTAATAACTAATTCATAAGCTGATTCACCTTCTTCTACTGATACTACATAATCATCAGCAGAAGTACCTGGAGTACCCGGAGTACCTGGTTTGCCCGGTTCACCTTGTTCTCCTTTTGCACCATTGTATAATTTAATGGTCTCTCCATCACTGAATTTGATTTCATAACCACCATTACCATCAGTGAACGGAGTACAGCTTTCGACATATTTGCCTGAGCCTACTTTGTCTTCAAGGGCCTTGATTGCATCTTTCACATTGGATATTTCTTGATCCAAGCGGTCGATGTCGTCATCGTAATCCTTACAAGATACAAATGTTCCTGTTGAAGTGACCATAAGGGCTCCAAACAGGATTGCACTTAAAAATTTTTTGTTCATAATAGAAAAACTTTAAATTTATAAATTTAAAAACTCAAAATGTTATTGTTATAAAAGGAC
>CAOYQO010000033.1 GCA_948566455.1 uncultured Phocaeicola sp. | reverse complement strand
GATCATTAGACTTTTTACTTTTAATATACTATATAGAATCGCGGAGACGCTTACACTTGTTTTATGAAAATTGTAGATGGCAGTAGCTATGAAGAACAGAGGGAATAAAAACAAGGTGGCTGAAAACAAATCCAGCCACCTTGTTTTTATTGTTTAACCTGTGTTTTATTCTATCTCGACGCTATGTTTTACCGGAGTCAGGATGAAAGTAAATTCATAATCACCGTAGGGCAACATATATTGAGGCAACGGCAGAGCTCCCCAGCTGTTTACACAACCCAACCCCATCTGAGCCTTGTCGATGATCAGGTTGGTCAGGTCTGCTTTCTGTACTTCGGGCGAGTGACGCTGGTCTTTTTGTTCGCCATCATCCAGTGAACAGATGGTATAATGCAAAGCGGATGCAGAGAATGGAGCATCACCTACTACCTTCAGTCCGTTACCGCCGGCATTCAGTTGCTTCCACCAGCGGATATCGGTCTTGGTTCCTGTTTCCTGCGGACGGATATAGGAGTAGAATTGTTCATCCACACTCTGGCGATAAATACCCAAGTCTGTGCTGTGGTTGCGGTCACTGTAGTTTTCTACCGGACCACGACCATAATATTCTACGGTTTCAAAACATTTAGGCATCTGCATTTGCATACCGAAGCGGAACATCGGAGATACTTTGGCATTCTTGTCGGCTGTCATCTTTTGGGTCACTTTGATGGCTCCTTCGTTGTTGATGACATAAGTCAGATATAATTTGGCGGAAACATTCTTCATGTCATATTCCGCATTCACTACTATCTGGTCATTTTCTGTTTTGGAATTCAAGGAAACCAGTTTCAATCCCGGGTTTTTCCATGCGGCATATCTGTTTTGCAGGCCGGCTCCCATATCATTGTCTGTCGGGGCACGCCAGAAGTTAGGGGTCAGGGCTGCGCCTTCTTTCAGCATTTCCGTTCCGTCCACTGCATATTTGCTTAAGTAACCGTTCTGTTTGTTGAACTCGGCTACGAAGTTATTGCCTTTTACGATCAGATAATGATATTGGTTGTCGATGATTTGCGGAACAACGGTGGCTACATTGGTCGTTTCCACGTTCTTCAAATCCATAGACGGTGCTTTGTAATCATTCAGTGTCAACTGATTCTTGGCGACGGTGAAACCTGCGGGCAGCAAACCTTCGCGGTTTTTCAGTTTGTAGGAAACGTTCAGCAACCATTCCTTGCAGGTGCAGGTCTTGCCGATATTCAACGTAATCTTGGCTGTTTCCTGAGGAGCGACTTTTAAATCATCCACGCGTCCGGTGCGGATTACTTTTCCATCTTTCAGTACTTGCCATTCCATATAGTAGGCGGACAGATCACGGAAGAAGTTCTCATTGAATACATTTACTTCCCCTTTGCTTAAATCGGCGGGAGTAGTCCAGATATTTTGGTAAAAGTGACCTACTTCATACATGTGCGGATTAGGAACACGGTCGGGGCTGATCAAACCATTGTCACAGAAGTTATTGTCAGAAGCGTCAAAACGGTTGAAATCTCCTCCGTAAGCATAGATCATCACGCCGTCTTTTCCTTTCCAGCGGCAGGACTGGTCAACGAAATCCCAGATAAATCCACCTTGCAGATTCGGATATTTACGGATCAAATCCCAATATTCTTTGAAACCACCCTGCGAGTTACCCATTGCATGGGCATATTCACACTGAATCAATGGTTTGGTAGCATCGGTACGTTGACCATATTTTTCCATGCCGTTATAATCATAGTACATCGGACAGAAGATATCGGTATGTTCTTTCTGGCGTGCTTGTTCATATTGGCAGGCACGGCTGGGGTCTTCTGCTTTAATCCATTTATAGCATTGTTCGAAGTTGGGGCCGTCACCGGCTTCATTACCCAATGACCAGAAGATGATGCTCGGATGGTTGAATCCGCGTTGTACATTGCGCTGGTTACGTTCCAGATGGGCTTTCTTATAAGAGGGGTTCTTGGCCAGCGTCTTGTCGCCGTAGCCCATACCGTGAGATTCTATATTGGCTTCGGCCACGACGTAAATACCATATTGGTCACATAAATCGTACCATAAGTTGTCATCCGGGTAGTGGCAGGTACGTACAGCGTTCAGGTTGAATTGCTTCATTATCTGGATATCCTGTAGCATACGTTCGGGAGATACTACATAGCCTCCGTCCGGATCCATTTCGTGGCGGTCGGCTCCCTTGAACAGGACTGCCTTACCGTTAACCAAGATCTGGTCACCTTTCAATTCAATCTTGCGGAAACCTACTTTGACAGGAATCACTTCATTGCTGCCCTGCATGCTGGCACGCAAGGTATATAAATAAGGTGTTTCGGCACTCCACTTTTTGGGGTTCTCTACGTTCATGGTCACCAGACCGGATTTGTTGGCGGTAGCGGTTGCCACTTGCTTGCCTTGTGCATCTACCAGTTCCAAATCGACTTTACCACTGCCTTTCAAATCCAGATTGACAGCCAGGCTGCCGTTTTGGTAAGCTGCGTCCAAGTCGGGAGTTACACGGATATCTTGAATGCGTTTTTTGTTGCGGGCATATAGATAGCAGTCACGTCCCACGCCGCTATACCGGAAGAAATCCTGATCTTCCAGATAGGTACCGTCGCACCAGCGGAATACTTGGAAGGCGATCAGGTTTTTCTGACCCGGTTTTAAATATGGAGTCAGGTCAAATTCGGCTTCCAGTTTGCTGTCCTCGCTGTAGCCTACATAACGTCCGTTTACCCACAAATACATATTGGAGGTAACCGAACCGAAATGGGCGATAATATCTTTTCCCTTCCATGAGGCGGGAACTACAATTTCACGGCGGTAAGAACCTACATGGTTATTCTCTGTCGGCACTTCGGGAGGGTTGTTCTGGAACTGGTTACGCCAGGCATAGCCTACGTTCACATAAATAGGATCACCGTATCCGTTCAGTTCCCATACGGCGGGAACTTGCAGGTCATCCCAGCCTTTGTCGTTGAAGCCGGTTTTCCAGAAATCAGTCGGACGGGAGTCTGCATCCTTTACCCAGTTGAACTTCCAGGTTCCGTTCAAAGTCATGTAGTTAGTTGATTGTTTTTTGTCTGCTTTCTTAGCTGCATCTGCATTCTCAAAAGCAAAGTAGTTCGTGTGCATCGGCGCACGGTTTACCGCATTTATTTCCGGGTTGCGCCATTCTTGGAAGGTCTGTGCGCCTGCTGTAAGGGCGAGGACTGTGAACAGACCTGTCATAAGTTGTTTCTTCATGCTATTATTTTATTGGTTTTGTGCAAATATAGTGAAAATAATAGTTACCGATGGGACATAAATCGGGCAATATTTGTTATAATTGTGAATGATTTGTGTTCTATCCTAAAAAATTATGGCATTTCTGAGGCGTATTTGGAATAAATGGCAGAATTTACTGCATGATGAGAAATTAAAGCATAAAATATATGTGATTATTTTTGAAAGCGACACACCGATGGGAAAGTTATTCGATGTGGCGTTGATAGGGTTCATTGTCTTGAGTATTCTGGTGGTTATTGCCGAGAGTATCAAGAGTTGGGATACCGTTATCGGGCCTTATCTGCGGGTGTCGGAGTATGTTTTTACTTTCTTTTTTACGTTAGAGTATATGTTGAGGCTTTATTGTTCTCCCCAACCGCGGAAGTATGCTCTGAGTTTTTTCGGTATAGTGGATTTGCTGGCTACCTTACCTCTATATATAGGCTGGCTTTTCGGCACGGCACGTTATCTGCTGGTGATCCGCACTTTCCGGTTGATTCGTGTGTTCCGTATCTTTAAACTTTTCAATTATCTGAATGAAGGTAATTTCTTGTTGCGTTCCTTGGTGTTCAGCAGTCGGAAGATTATTGTTTTTTTCTTGTTTGTACTGATATTGGTGACTTCGATCGGTACATTGATGTATATGATTGAGGGACAGCGGCCGGGCACTTCTTTCAATAATATTCCGAATAGTATTTATTGGGCGATAGTGACGATGACGACGGTAGGTTATGGGGATATCACTCCGGAAACTCCGCTAGGGCGCTTCCTTTCGGCCATTGTAATGTTACTGGGCTATACCATCATTGCAGTCCCCACAGGAATTGTTTCTGCGTCTATGATCCAGGAACATAGACGCAGGGTGGCCCTGAAATGTCCGCATTGTGGTAAGGACGGACATGAGGACGGGGCTGCTTATTGTAAATACTGTGGAGGAAAACTGGTAAATTGATTATGGAATGCTGTATGATAGAAAGTTATTCTATCACCCATCGCTTATCATGCGCCACCGTCTTTTTCGGATCATAAGTCATTCCTTCTTTGGTAGGGATTTTTATCACGTAAGTCCGCCCGCTGTGGTTGGACAAGGATGTTTCCCGTAACCAGGGATTCATATTCTTTAATATGGCCAGATTGATTCCTTTGCTGCGTGCGAAACGTGCCAAGTCTGCAATTCCTTTCGTCACAGTGATTTCCGTATAAGGAATAGGCGGATACAAATCCGATGCACGCAGGCGGAAACCGAAAGTAGTGGGGGCATTGAACAATTGTTTGGCGGCAAGAATGCGGTACACATACCGGGCAGTCTCTTCTACCAGTTGCAAATCCAACGAGTCGTCCACATCCTGTTTGGCCAGTTGGCTGGCAATGCGTGCCTGACCGGCATTGTAAGAGGCGGCGACAGCCACCCAGTCCTTATATTTTGCATACGCGTCTTTCAGATAGCGGCAGGCGGCACGGGTCGCTTTCTCAATATGGTAACGCTCGTCCACATTGTTGTTTACCTCCAATCCGTAATCCCGTCCCGTACCTTGCATGAATTGCCATAGTCCGGCAGCTCCGGCAGAAGAACGGGCGGTGGGATTCATATTACTTTCTATTACCATCAGGTACTTAAAATCATCAGGTATTCCGTTTTCTTTCAGTATGGGTTCTACAATGGGGAAATAGCGGTTGGCTTTTTTCAGCATTTGCAAGGAAGTACTGTGCATATAGGTGAATGCCAATAGTTCACGGTCCATACGCTCGTGGCGGTCAAAGCGGCTCAAATCAATGGTTTTGCCACAGAACTCAATACTGGCGGGAACTTCGGGACTACTGTATTTCAATGCCGTAATACCTGAATCTTCCCGTATGATAGTGGTATCTTCCTGCTCCGTTTTTGGAGTAGCGCAACTGCTGCTTACTAAGGCCGGTGATGCAACTACAATGCAAAAGGCTGCCACAGCAGCCAGATTGATGGTTATTTTTCTCATTTTTTCTTTATTCGTTTTCATTCTCTTTTTCTTTTCCGCCCCGTCCGAAGTTACGATATTCGGTAGGGGTGAAATTGGTACGCTTTTTAAATACCGAGAAAAAGTGTTCAGTAGAGGTATAATTCAATTCATAACATATCTCTTTCACTGACATGGAACTTTCAATCAACAGCTGCTTCGCTTTGCGCAGTTTCAGCTCTTGGAAATACTTGGCGGGCGCATAACCGGTGTATTCTTTGAATACTTTGCGGAACCAGGAATAACTGATTCCCAATTTCATGGCCAGTTCTTCCGGGTCTATATCCTTGTACACATTTTCGTGCATGATGATTTTGGCACTTTCTATTTTTTGTGCCGCATTGTCCACCTCATAGCGTTTGTTCTGCGAGATAGCAAGTACGGCTCCCATAATGTGTAAAACGATGCCGGACAAATATTGTTGCGCTGCGGTCTTGTCTGCTTCCGCTACTTCCAGTGCACGGGCAAAAAGACTGGCCAGTTCTTCATTGATACCGATATCCAGAATCTGGCTTTCTTTTGAGATAAAGCTGTTTTTTACCAGATTGTCTATAATCGGGCCTTCAAAACCGATGTAATATTCGTTCCATCCTGTCTTTTGCAGCGGCGCATAGGTATGCCACTGTCCGGGAAACAGGAAAAGTATCTGCCCTTTGGATATGTCGACAGACGGAGTAGTATCGCTGGCGAAAGTTCCCCGTCCTTTAGTAATGTATACCAACTGATATTCATGCAGCACACGTCCTTTCTGGGCCGTGAAATAATAAGCGTCCGGGTGGTTGCGTGGTGGATAAACGCTCCCGGCCCTGATGGCCTGGAATCCGACGGTAGTCACCGACAAGCCGAAACGCTTGTCACGCTCATTGACAATTAGGTATTTAAAATCAGCGCCTTGGTCGTTGTAATGCATGTTTCTCTGTTTTAAAATTAGGTCACACTTATCGGCAAATATACAATTTTTTATCTTAACAGCCTCTAACCTTTTTGTTCTAAGTGTTTCTGGAGGTATAATTTTGACATCTCCCTTTTTTATTTATGGTTCATTCTTTCTTCTTTAGATCCATTTCTCCGGAGAAAGAAATAGATTGTCTGTTTGTGGGGGTGACCTGTATGTTACTGCTGCCATTGGGATAAATGGTGATATTGTAAAGGTAATTGTCTTCCTCGTTCCGTACTTTTAGTGTGATTTTAGCATTTCCCTTTTTGCTATATGTTGAAGTATATTCTGATAAAGGAGCACTAAAATTTAATCCTTTTCCACCTCCGTAAGGAACGTTATACGCCACTCCGAAATAAGGCAGATAGGAATATACCGAATCGTTTCTTATTTCTAAAGAATAATCGGAAGTCAGGTGTTTGCTGCCTCCTTTCATAGGCATTACCCGGTCCACATTGATTTTGTATGCCTTTGCGTCAACAGCCTCGCGTACTGCTTGTTCTCTTTGTTGTTTCTTCTCTTTCTTGTTCTGAGCCGTTATAGGTATCATACTGCCTGATAGAAGGAGACTTGCCAAAAGGAATAATTTATTTGCTTTCATATCTCTCTGTAGGTTTAGTGAATCTGTCCTTGCCAAAGATAGCCAAAAAGAATACTCATTGTTCTGAAAAAAACATAAGATAATCAAACTGTCAATGAGTTAAGTACGCGATTTATCTTTTGAGTCCCGATAATAAAAAAGATGATTTGTCCCCATGCGGAGTCAAATCATCTTTAAAATCTCCCCATTAGGGGAAGACTATAAAATATTATTTGGGTAGATTAAAAGCCACACTCATTTCTTTCATCTGTTCCTGACTCATACCGTCCGGCTCAAATCCCATATTCTTGGCAGCGATGTAAATCAATGCGGATTTATTTAAAACATCGATTTGGTCGAATGCGGCCATTACGTCACGGTCAACGGCAAAAATGCCGTGTTTTTCCCACATAACGACATCATAATCGGCTAGTTCCTTGATGGTTGCATCGGCTAATTCTACAGAACTAGGCAATTGATAAGGAATCATGCCCAGGCCACGCGGACAGAATGCTTTTGTTTCAGGAATCATACTCCATAACAGGTTGGTTGCCACATCTTTTTCCATGAACTTTTTGTTGTGAGACAGGGCAATCAGTTCGATGGGGTGTGTATGCACGGATGCTTTGTAAGGAGAACCTATGCTGATGAGGTAATTGTGTACGCTCAGGTGGGAGGGAACTTCCGAAGTAGGTTGAACCGGTTTGTCGGCAATGATGACATAGCTGGCACAGTCATCCAAAATACGGATGACAGAACCGTTGTCCATAGGCCAACGCGCCAAATCCCGCATACGCATATTGGTTCCTTTGCAATAAAAATAACAGCCTTTCAAGTGAGGCAGTGTTACACCGATTTGTTTTACTTCGCTGATAGCGGGCATCTGACGGATTTCATCGTCTACATATTCGGTGATATTGACGGTGATATTACCTCCGTTACGTTCGGCCCATCCTTTTTGCCACAAATATCCGGCTACTTCGGCTACTTTATTCACCTCTTTGGCCAATTCAGGGCGATTGTCTAAGATTGATTTCATATCTTTTTTATTTGATTGTTCATAGGATATTGTTATTCATCTTTTTCATTCTGAATAACAGTATGCTACAAATATAGTAATTCTTTTAAAATAAATTAGGAAATACGAGAGAAAAGATAAGAACTACCAGTCCGGTTATCAGAACAGTGATAGTCCGGGTAGATACGCCTTTCCATTCTTTTAATAAAATACCCCATACGTTACTGAAAGTAACATTCAAAGCCATCAATATACACCATGAGAAAGCTAGCAGTACAGGACTTTCGGTCAGGAAACTTTTACCCATTTCCAAACCGAAGAATTGCATATACCACAGTACTCCTGCCAAAGCACAGAATATCAAGTTATTTCCCCATACATTGCTTTTGGCATAATCACTCATGGTTTTGTTGGCTATATTTTGTTGCAGACAGTAAACCGCATTGGTCAAAAAGCCTCCCAATGTTACTAGGAAGATTACGGGAAGTCCTGCATAAAGCCCTTCTACGCCTCCTGCCAATGCAGCTTCTTTGATGGGCGTTCCGGCATCGAGTCCTAAAGCGAAACAGGCACTCATCACACCTGCCAGTAGGGCTACCAACAGTCCTTTGGTCAGAGCGAAATCTTTTACTGCCGCGCGTTTTTCTTCTTCGCTCATGTTTTTGGCGCGAAGACTGCCGGCATATCCTATAATGGCAATACCCGACAAAGTGATACATACTCCCAGTAAAAGAATAAGTCCGTTTCCTTCAAACAGGTTGGTTCCGGCAAAAATGGCGGGAAAAAGTGTGCCGAATCCGGCACAGGTGCCCAGTGCGATACTTTGTCCTAAGGCCACTCCCAGATAACGCATGGAAAGACCGAAGGTGAGACCGCCTACTCCCCATAATATACCATAAAAGATGCTCATCGGAGCACCTCCTGTTCCCCAAAGGTCAAATAAACTGCTTCCTTGAGGGATACCTAGCAACGCACCCAATAACGGGAATACCAGCCAGGCAAATACACCTTGTAGCAGCCAGAAACTTTCCCAACTCCATTCTTTCACTTTTTTTATAGGTACGTATGAACTGGATTGGCAGAAACTTCCTATGGCGATGATGATTAATCCGATAATGATTTCCATTGTTTATATTCTTTTAGGCTACAATTATGTTCCCGGTAGGGGCAGCACTTGAGGCCGCCCCTACGGAAGACAATCTTGTAGTTGGATATTGATTAGCGTTTCGAAGTGACTTCTGCTTCGTATTTCTCTACTTCTGCAATGAACTCTTCGCCTACGGGTACATTGTTCTTCAAGCAGAACATATCCCATACAGCATTCCAAGGCAAAGCTTTTTCTTCTTCGAGCAGAGCCAGACGTTGGAAGCCTTGTCCGTTTGCTTCATATTCGCGTAGTTTGGCAATCGGTTCCAATAAAGCGCGTACCATACATTTTTGAGCCGCGCGGCTGCCTATAACGTATGCACCAATGCGGTTGATGGAAGCATCGAAGTAGTCAAGTCCATAGTGTACACGATCCAAGGCGTTGCAACGAACGATTTCGCTGAATAAATCCATAGTCGGGTCGTCCATGATGGTTACATGGTCTGAGTCCCAACGTACGGGGCGGCTTACGTGCAGCATCAGTTCGGGGACATACAACAACAAGGAAGAAACTTTGTCGGCAACACTTTCTGTCGGGTGGAAGTGACCGGTATCCAAGGTAATCATTTTGTTGTTCTTGGCACCGTAGCCAATATAGAAATCATTAGAACCTACTGTATAGCTTTCCAGTCCGATACCGAATACTTTTGATTCGATACAGTCTTTCATGTTCTTATATTCTGTTGCGAAAATCTGATCCAGAGAGTCTTTCAACAAAGCACGGTATTTCATGCGGTTTACAGTGATGTCTTTGCTGCCATCGTGTACCCACAGGTTCATGATACAAGGATCGCCTTGGGCTTTACCCATCTCTTCGGCTACGGCACGACAACGTTTGGTATGCTCAATCCAGAAGTTGCGGATACCTTCATCGGGATTTGATAAAGACAAGTCACCGCTTTTAGGATGAGAGAATGAAGTAGAGTTGAAATCCAGTTTCATGTTGTTTTCCTTACCCCATTCAATCCAGCTTTTGAAGTGTTCGGGTTCTACTTCGTCACGATCTACGACTTTTCCTTGGAAGTCGCCATAAATTTCGTGCAGATTCAAACGGTGAGTACCTGGTATATATGAAGCTGCTTTCAGAATGTCTGCACGTAGTTCGTCGATGTTGCGGGCTTTGCCGGGATAGTTACCTGTAGCCTGGATACCACCGGTCAATGAACCTGCCTGAACTTCGAAGCCGGTTACATCATCTGCTTGCCAGCAATGCAGTGACAGATGGAAATTCTGCATGGTTTCCATTACTTTTTCTGTGTCGACACCTACAGCGGCATAACGTTCTTTTGCGATCTCATACGCTTTATTAATCAATTCTTCTTTCATGATATTATTTGTTTGTTTAATGAATAAATTTCAAGGTGAATATTAAATATCTTCTCTATAATGAGCTAAATACTTCTTATATGCTTCTTCCCATTCTTCTGCTTGCTGGGGTTCAAAAGAAACGGTTTCTATGGAAGTGCTGATTAGTTGGCGCATAGCCGCGATATCGCTTACCAGCCCGTTGGCTTTTGCCTGTAACATAATGTTACCGATAGCTGTTCCTTCACTGGGACCTGCTATAACAGGTACGCCCACTGCATTGCAAGTGAACTGGTTTAACAGATTGTTTCGTGAGCCTCCACCGATAATGTGCAGCTTTTCGATGGGGAACGGGGCCATTTGTTGCAAATAGCCGAATACTTGTTTGTAGCGCAGGGCAAGACTGTCGAATATGCAACGGGTGATTTCTCCATAACTCTGTGGTACAGGTTGGTTGGTTTCTTTGCAATAATGTCCGATGGCTTGAATCATAGATGTCGGATTGGAGAAGCAGGGGGCATCGGGATTGATGAGACTGCGGAAAGCGGGAACTGTCAGAGCGGCATCTATCAGTTCTGTGTAAGAATAGTTGTTGGTTGCTTCCCATTCTTTGCGACAACGCTCCAACAGCCACATGCCACAGATGTTTTTCAGGAACCGGGTAGTTCCTTCCACACCTCCTTCATTGGTGAAGTTCTGTTCAAAGCTTTCCTTATTTATAATGGCATCTTTCACTTCAATTCCCATCAGGCTCCACGTACCGGAACTCAGATAAGCGAATCTTTCGTTTTGTGCTGGTACGGCAGCCACGGCTGAACCTGTGTCATGACCGGCAACGGCAATGACTGGAATAGCTCCCAGACCTGTGATTTTCTGCACTTCTTCTGTCAGTACTCCGATAGGCTCTCCCGGGAAAACGAAACGGCCGAACTGTTCTTCCTTGATATCTGCTACATCCAGCAGTTCCTTTTCGAAGCGTTTGGTGCGTGGATTCAACATTTGGGAAGTAGAAGCGATGGTATATTCTGTTACCATTTTACCGGTCAGCATATAGCTTAAGGCATCCGGCATAAACAGTATTTTATCGGCTGCTTCCAAGGCCGAGCAATGATTGCGGTGGAGTGTTGACAATTGGAACAAGGAATTGAAATTCATAATTTGAATTCCAGTGATGTCATATACTCGTTCACGGGGAATATGGGTAAAATATTCTTCAGGTGCACCTGTTGTGTGAGGGTCGCGGTAGCAATAAGGATTGCGGAGTAACTCTCCGTCTTTGCCCACGAATACGAAATCCACCCCCCAAGTATCGATACCGATGGACCGGATAGGCAGATTGTCTTTGGCTACCACTTTCAGTCCTCTGATAATTTCATTGTATAAGGCGTAAATATCCCAATAACAATGTCCTCCGGTTTCTATAATATGATTAGGGAAACGAGTCAGTTCTTTCAACTCCATTTTGCCTTCTCCCAAGCAACCTAAGATGGTACGTCCACTGGTGGCACCCAAGTCTACCGCAAAGAAATAAGTGTGTTCCATGCCTTTATTTTTGATTTTAAGGAATTAATAGTGATGCAAAAATAGTTTATTCCCCGAAAGTCGTCCTTGTTTTTTTGATATTATAACTGTTGGATTTGGTTGTACCTGCCGTAAAACATAATATTACCGTCTTTTTAAGAAGATCGCATTGAAAAGAAGAATTTGGTGTGATTTTGGTTTACTCTTGGGATGATAGATAAGAGCTTTATTGAAAATATGCATAAAGTCGCAAAAATATTCTCTTTTTTGTATCTATATTCCCGAATATTCTGTAATTTTGCAGCCGAATCAGAATAATTATGCAGTATGAAGAGCAAGAATAGCAGACTTGATGCCATTAAGATTATTATTTCGAGCAAGGAAGTAGGTAGCCAGGAAGAGTTGTTGCAGGAATTGGCGAAAGAAGGATTCCGATTGACCCAAGCTACTTTGTCTCGTGACTTGAAGCAGTTGAAAGTGGCGAAAGCAGCCAGTATGAACGGAAATTATGTATATGTATTGCCAAACAATACCATGTACAAACGTATGACTGAGCAACATTCGGCCAGTGAGATGTTGATGCATAATGGATTTATTTCCATTGAATTTTCGGCTAATCTGGCAGTAATCAAGACTCGTCCCGGATATGCTAGTAGTTTGGCTTATGATATTGATAACCGGAACTTTGATGAAATATTGGGAACTATTGCTGGTGATGATACTATTATGCTTGTCATTCGTGAAGGCTGCACAAGAGCGGGAGTGAAGAATGCGCTTTCATTGATTATACCGAATATACAATAAAATAATATAGATAAAAAAGGAAATGGATGCTAAACAAGTGGATGTGATGGTGGCAGATGCCTCACATGAAGTTTACGTTGATAAAATTTTAGATACTATTAGAGAGGCGGCTAAGGTACGCGGAACAGGCATTGCAGAACGCACACATGAATATGTGACTACAAAGATGAAAGAAGGAAAGGCGATTATTGCTTTATGTGGAGAGGATTTTGCAGGATTTACCTATATTGAGTCATGGGGAAACAAGCAATATGTAGCAACTTCGGGATTGATTGTGCATCCCAATTATCGTGGGATGGGCTTGGCCAAGCGTATAAAGGCGGCTTCGTTCCGATTGGCACGTCTGCGATGGCCTAAAGCGAAGATATTCAGTCTGACCAGTGGTGCGGCGGTAATGAAAATGAATACAGAACTGGGATATGTTCCTGTAACTTTCAATGAACTGACTGATGATGAGGCCTTTTGGAAAGGTTGTGAAGGCTGTATCAATCACGATATATTAGTGGCAAAGAACCGTAAGTTCTGTATTTGTACAGCCATGCTTTACGATCCGGCTTTGCACGAAGAAGACACTATTTAATAAATTAAAAATTAAGAATTAAAAATTAAAAGATGGCTGCGCGTTCATGTACTTATTTCTCAGTTTTCAATTTTTAATTCTCAATTAAAATAATATCATTATGGAAGAAAAGAAGAAAAAAGTAGTAGTAGCATTCAGCGGGGGGCTTGATACCTCTTTCACTGTAATGTATCTGGCTAAGGAAAAAGGGTATGAAGTGTATGCAGCTTGTGCAAACACGGGTGGTTTCAGTGAGGAGCAGCTGAAGCAGAATGAAGAGAACGCTTACAAACTGGGTGCTGTGAAGTATGTGACATTGGATGTGACCCGGGAATACTATGAGAAGAGCTTGAAATATATGGTATTCGGTAATGTGCTCCGTAATGGTACTTATCCTATTTCTGTAAGTTCTGAACGTATCTTCCAAGGGTTGGCCATAGCGCGTTATGCTAATGAAATAGGTGCGGACGCTATCGCACACGGCTCGACTGGTGCGGGTAATGACCAGATTCGCTTCGATATGACTTTTCTGGTATTGGCTCCGGGGGTTGAGATCATCACATTGACCCGTGACATGGCATTAAGCCGTCAGCAGGAAATTGATTATTTGAATGAACATGGTTTTGCCGCTGACTTTACAAAATTGAAATATTCTTATAATGTAGGTCTTTGGGGAACTTCTATCTGCGGTGGGGAAATATTGGACTCTGCGCAGGGTTTGCCCGAAAGTGCTTATTTGAAACAGGTGACCAAGGAAGGAAGCGAACAGCTTCGTCTTACATTTGAAAAAGGTGAGCTGAAGGCTGTTAATGACGAGAAGTTTGATGATCCTATCAAGGCTATTCAGAAAGTGGAAGAGATCGGTGCACCCTACGGTATCGGCCGTGACATGCACGTTGGGGATACCATTATCGGTATCAAAGGGCGTGTAGGATTCGAGGCTGCTGCTCCTATGCTGATTATCGGAGCCCATCGTTTCCTTGAAAAATATACGTTGAGCAAGTGGCAGCAATACTGGAAAGACCAGGTTGCCAACTGGTATGGAATGTTCTTGCATGAAAGTCAGTATCTGGAACCGGTAATGCGCGATATTGAGGCAATGTTGCAGGAATCTCAGCGTAATGTAAACGGTACAGCTATCTTGGAACTCCGTCCGCTTTCATTCTCTACTGTGGGTGTTGAATCGAAAGACGACCTGGTGAAGACCAAATTCGGTGAATATGGTGAAATGCAGAAGGGATGGACAGCAGAAGATGCCAAAGGCTTTATCAAAGTGACTTCTACACCTTTGCGTGTTTATTATAATAACCACAAGGACGAAGAAATTTAATAAGTATGATTAAAGCAGGAATTATCGGTGGGGCAGGTTATACGGCGGGCGAATTGATTCGTCTGCTGATTAATCACCCTGATGTAGACATAAAGTTTATAAACAGCAGCAGTAACGCCGGCAATAAGATTACCGACGTACATGAGGGACTCTATGGTGAAACGGATTTGGTTTTTACCGACGAACTTCCTCTGGATGAGATTGATGTATTGTTCTTCTGTACGGCTCATGGAGATACAAAGAAGTTTATGGATAGTCACAATGTACCCGAGGATTTGAAAATCATAGACCTCAGTATGGACTACCGTATCAAGAGTGATGACCATGACTTCATCTATGGTTTGCCGGAACTGAACCGTCGTGCTATCTGCCATAGCAAGCACGTGGCCAATCCGGGATGTTTTGCCACTTGTATTCAATTGGGTTTATTGCCGTTAGCCAAACATCTGTTACTGAACGAGGATGTAATGGTAAATGCCATTACCGGAAGTACAGGGGCAGGGGTGAAACCGGGTGCTACCAGCCATTTCAGCTGGCGTAATAATAATATGAGCATCTATAAACCGTTTTCTCATCAGCATGTTCCCGAAATCAAGCAATCATTGAAACAGTTGCAAAACAGCTTTAATGCTGAAATAGATTTTATTCCTTACCGGGGTGATTTCCCGCGTGGTATCTTTGCTACTCTGGTAGTCAAATGCAAGGTGGAACTGGAAGAACTGGTGAAGATGTATCAAGACTATTATGCCGAGGATTCTTTCGTTCATATTGTAGACAAAAATATAGATTTGAAGCAGGTGGTGAACACCAACAAGTGTTTGATTCATTTGGAGAAGCATGGCGATAAACTGCTGGTTATCTCTTGCATTGACAACTTGTTGAAGGGGGCAAGCGGACAAGCGGTCCATAATATGAATCTCATGTTCAATCTGGAAGAAACCGTAGGGCTGAGGTTGAAACCGTCTGCTTTTTAATAAAGAAGAGTTTATGAAATTATTTGATGTATATCCTCTTTTTGACATAAACATTGTCAAGGGAAAAGGTTGTCATGTATGGGATGATCAAGGTACGGAATACCTTGATTTGTATGGTGGTCATGCGGTTATTTCTATCGGTCACGCACATCCGTATTATGTGGAAATGATAAGCAAGCAGGTTGCACAGTTGGGATTTTATTCCAATTCGGTGGTTAACAAGCTACAACAGGAAGTGGCAGACCGTTTAGGGAAACTTTCGGGTTATGATGATTATCAATTGTTTTTGATAAACAGTGGGGCCGAAGCTAATGAAAATGCGTTGAAACTGGCTTCTTTTTACAATGGTCGCAAACGTGTGCTTTCTTTTTGCAAAGCATTTCATGGACGTACTTCACTGGCAGTGGAGGTAACCCACAATCCGAAAATTATAGCCCCAATCAATGACAATGGGCATGTGACTTATCTGCCTTTGAACGATATAGAAGCAGCTAAAGCGGAATTGGCAAAAGGAGATGTCTGTGCGGTGATTATTGAAGGTATTCAAGGAGTAGGCGGTATTCAGGTTCCGGAAGTGAAATTCTTGAAAGAACTGAGTAAGGCTTGCGAAGAAGTGGATGCAGTACTTGTTTTGGATGAAATACAATCCGGCTACGGGCGTAGCGGTAAATTTTTTGCTCACCAACATGCAGGTATCCGTCCCGATATGATTACGGTTGCAAAGGGGATTGGCAATGGCTTTCCGATGGCTGGTGTCCTGATCAGTCCGAAATTCAAACCCGTATATGGACAATTGGGAACCACTTTTGGTGGTAACCACCTGGCTTGTGCTGCTGCTATCGCGGTGCTGGATGTTATGAAAGGTGAGAACCTGGTAGAGAATGCTGCCAAGGTAGGTGCTCATCTGCTGAAAGAATTGAAACAATTCCCACAGATTAAAGAGGTGCGTGGCGAAGGTTTGATGATCGGTATGGAATTTGACGAACCGATTAAGGAACTGCGTCAGCGTCTGCTGTTCGAACAGAAAGTATTTACCGGAGTCAGTGGTACGAATGTAATCCGTCTGCTCCCGCCTTTGTGTCTGACTATGGCTGAGGCTGATGAATTTATTGGACGCTTTCGTAAAGTGTTGGTATAAGCTGGAGATTCAAGAGGGATAATAATCAGCGAAAGAAAATAAGGTCTCGTCAGGAAACATTTCGGTTCCGGCGAGACTTTTTGATTTCATCTTCTTCAAAGTAATTTTATTTTTAGCTTTTCATAATACGTTCTTCTCCTTTTTTCCCTTATCTTTGTAGCTATAGACTTAATCTTTAATAATATGAAAGTAGCAATTATTGGTGCGGGAAATATGGGAGGGGCCATTGCTCGCGGCCTTGCCCAAGGCACTATCATTCCAGCGAGTGATGTAACAGTAGCCGATCCGTTCAGCGGAAGTCTGGAAACTCTACAGGCGGATTATCCGGAGATTAATGTGACAACGGAAAATCCGAAAGCGATAAAGGATGCCGATATCGTTATTCTGGCTGTAAAGCCGTGGTTAATAGACCAAGTGTTGAGTGTGGTTCATTTGACTCCACGGCAAGTATTGGTTTCTATTGCAGGTGGTGTAACTTTCGAACAGCTGGTAAAGAGTGTAGGTCCGGAACAGACCATATTCCGTTTGATTCCCAATACTGCTATTTCTCAGTTGGAAAGTATGACTTTGATATCCAGTCGTAACGCCAGTAAGGAACAGGAACAACTGATGCTGGATATCTTTAATGAATTAGGATTGGCTATGCTTATTCCTGAAAGTCAGATGGCTGCTACTACGGCTTTGACTTCATGTGGTATCGCATATGTCTTGAAATATATTCAGGCAGCTATGCAGGCAGGTATTGAATTGGGGATTTATCCGAAAGATGCACAGAAAATGGTTGCCCAGTCTGTGAAAGGAGCCGCTTCCTTGATATTGAATAATGATACTCATCCCAGTGTGGAAATAGATAAGGTGTGTACGCCCGGTGGTATGACTATCAAGGGTATTAATGAATTGGATCACGAAGGGTTTGACTCAGCGATCATTAAAGCAATGAAGGCTTGTCTGAAATAGAAACAACCTCATGGAAATGACGTGGATAACACGGTTCTCGTTTTTGTGTATTGTGTTATCTACGTTTTTATAGAAGGTACTTTTGCAGGTTTAGTATAAAAATATGTTCACTTTTTTGTTTCCGATTTCATATTTCATGTTATCTTTGCTATACAAGATCAGATCTAATGTGAAAGAGAAATATGATAAACACAGAATTGTTCAAAGAAGTGTCACCTTTGTCTGCCAAGGATTGCTTTATTTTGATAGAGCGTCAGAAATCGAATTTTAATTTTCCTATACATATACATCCCGAATATGAACTGAACTATATTGAGAATGCAAAAGGCGCACAACGCATTGTGGGAGACTCCATAGAAGAAATAGAAGAAGAGGAACTGGTGCTGGTCACCAATCCTCAATTGGAACATGCTTGGAGGGATTATAACAACAAGCCGCAGAATATCCATGAAATAACCATTCAGTTTCATTCCGATCTGCTTTCCGACCAGATTCTGAACAGGAACCAGATGATCAGCATTCGGGAACTTTTCCACCGTGCCCGTAAAGGAATCGTGTTCAGCAGGGAGACTATCGCGAAAGTCCGTCCGTTGTTGAAAACGCTGTCTTGTGAGAACGATAGTTTCTATTCCTTGATAAAACTGCTTGTTATTCTTCATGAATTATCATTGGACAAAGGGATGCGTGAGCTGTCAACCGGGCAGTTTGCCATTAACTCTGTTTCCAAAGAGCATACTAACGAGAAGTTGAACAAGGTGCTGGATTATGTTCATTTTCATTTTTCGGAAGTGATCCGTCTTGCAGATGTGGCTAAAATGGTAAATATGAGCGAGGCCTCATTCTGTCGTTTTATCAAACAGCATACTTCCAAAAGTTTTATCGATTTCCTTACTGATATCCGCTTGGGGGCCGCTTCACGTGCTTTGGTTGATTCTTCCTTGTCAATAGCTGAAATAGGATATGATTGTGGCTTTAATAATCTATCCAATTTCAACCGTATCTTTAAAAAGAAAAAAGGAGTGACTCCTAAAGAGTTCCGTGATAATTATCGTAAGAACAAGACTATCATTTGAAAGGTTCGGCCGGAACTTTCTCATGGACTTGTCTGATTTTGACAGCACTAAAAGAAAGCGGATTTTTTGGAAATTCGGGGATGTTGTAGGATTTGAATGCCTGGGAATAATGTTCCGTGTCTTTTTGCGGTACTACGAACGGCTTGTAAGTTTTTTCTTCTTTATTCGGATAGCCAGAACAAGGCTTCTCATATTGACGGTCTCTATTTTGATAAAATATCATAAGTATATGTTCGGATAGTATTGGTTTGTCTGTCGGTAAATTTCCATCTTTGCCTTTGGGTTACAACCTGGTAAAACTTTGAATACTAACCTTAAAAAAGACAAGTGTCATGAAAAAGCTATCTTACCTTTTTGCCGTGGCGGCTTCCGCCGCTTGCCTCTGTGCCTGTACCGATGTTACCGATGTTCTTCCGGCAGAACAAATCCCGGCCGATGCACGTAGTACCTTGGGGGCCGACGTAGTTCTTCAGTGGAACAACGAAGAACAAACCATCGATGGTTTTGGTGTGGCGCAGGCCGGCTGGTCCGACTATCTTTATGCCCACCGCAAGCGTCAGGAGATCATGGATGTGATGTTCGGACAGGACGGGCTTCGCCTCAGTATCCTCAGGGGCGAGGTATTCCCCCATTACGATGAAACCACGTTTAATATGGACGAGGATATCAATCTGTCTTTGGATGATCCTTTTTTCGATATTGATTTCAACCGTGATGAGAATCGTGTTGCCGAAGGCATCGCACAGCGCAACGGACAGTTGTGGATTATGAAAAAAGCGAAGCAGGAATACGGTGTGGACAAACTCATCTTTTCCGTTTGGTCTGCTCCGGCTTATATGAAAAGCAACGGCAGTACCTCGCAAGGTTTTTTGAAACGCGGCAGCTACCAGGCCTTTGCCGACTATCTTTCCAATTTCTGTGATGCCTACACAGCGGCAGGTCTGCCTGTCTATGCCATCTCTCCGGCCAACGAGCCCGAGTATGCGGCAAGCTGGAACTCATGCCTCTGGCTTCCCGGTACCACTACGCTGGGACCGTTCATTGTGAATAACTTAGGTCCCAAGTTGCGACAGACCCATCCCGAAACCCGGATTATCTTTGGCGAGAATGCCCAGTGGCCTGCCATTCTGGGCTTTATCATGGGCAGTAAAAATTATGTGCGCGATATTCTGAACCTGAATCCTAAAATCACCAACTTTCCCGTCATTGCCGCCGGACACGGCTATGTGGATCCTGTGACTGGGAAAGATCCTGCCATTGAACCGTTCAGCAAAGCCGAATCGAAGGGAATTCCCGTGTGGCTGACCGAAATCAGCGATCCTACGGAAAGTTATGATGCTACCATGACCAGTGGCTTGAAATGGGCGAAGAAGTTCCATCGTTTCTTGTGTGAGGCCAATACCGGCGCTATTGTGTGGTGGGCAGGTGCTATACCGGATGGCGGAACCACCGAGGGGCTGATTAACATTGAAAAGAACCGCGTGGACTATGAAGTGACCAAGCGTTGCGAGGTGTTCGGCAACTTCTCCCGTTACATCCCTGTAGGAAGCAAGCGCATCTCGGCGCAATATGATTTCGAACAAGGCTATATGGTGTCTGGCTATAAATATGGTGACAACGGTTACACGGTTGTAGCCATCAACCCTGCGGATCATGAAGTAGTTATTTCGTTGGCTCTTGAAAGCGCTCAGGTTTCCGGTGCTTTGCAAGGCTATGTCACCGATGACACCCGTAAATGGGAGCCGGTGGAAGCTGTTCAACCTGCCGATGGTGTCTATACCCTGACCTTGCCGGCCCGTAGCGTGGTTTCCTATACCGGAACTGTGTTGAGTAGTTCGTCTTTGTAACGTTGGTTCTGTTTTTATTTCTACGCTGCAATAGTTTTTTGTTCCGTCATTGTATTGCGCTGATAAACAGTAATATGCGGTGACGGAATTTCCTGTATCCCCACGAAGTGCTTTTTCGTTTTTTCCTTGCAGAAGCCGGTTCGTCGGATATCGGTTTCCATGTCGGGTACGTAATCTTGATATATGTATGGCAGTATCCGTGCAAGGGGATGGGAGTTTCCATGCAAGAAGACTGCATCATTTGTTGCACCACTCGGCTGAACGTGCCTTTTCACTGTAAGCATTCGGCCTCGTGCGTGTTTCTCTCCAAGTTATAATAAAGTCAAAAGCCAGACGAAGCATGTCTGGCTTTTGACTTTATTATAGCTTTCCTGTTTATCCTTTCCAATTAAATGGCAGTAAATCGGTGTAATCGTTTTTCTCTTCTCTTTCTTTCTCCTGTACCCTAATCAGCACGTCCTGCATCCATAGTTTTGGGTTCACCTTATTTTCCCTACAGCATCCCATCAGTGAAAAGAAAATTGCCGCTGCATGTGCTGCCTCATGTGATCCGGAGAAGAGCGTATTTTTTCTGTTTAAAGTCAACGGCCTTATAGAACGCTCCACCGGATTATTGTCAATGCAGAACTGTGCGTCATTGACATATCCGGACAGTTGTTCAAAGCGTGTGTACATATAGAACATGGCCTTGGCAATAGGCGATTTATCGACCGTATGTCCATATTCCTCCTTGCACCATTTTTCCAGTTCTTTGATAATAGGGTACGATTTTTCCCGGCGAAGCTTTACCACCGCCTCCCCTTCCAGATGTTCCATTCTGATTTTCTCCTCCACGGCATACAGTCCGCCTATTTTTCCAAGTGCATGCCTTGCTCTGGGAGGGTCATTTCCTTCCGCTTCCACAAAGTTGCGCCTGACGTGCGCCCAGCAGCACAGATGCAACTTTCCGGGTAGCGTGTCGAACTTGTCATATACTGCAAAGCCGTCACTCTGTACCACCCGGACCTGTCCTGCCAGCAGT
>CAOYQO010000032.1 GCA_948566455.1 uncultured Phocaeicola sp. | reverse complement strand
AACTACGAGAAAAATCCCGTAGTTTTCTATTTACACAATCAGATGGATAGTCCCTATGAAAATAAAGAAGGGGAAAATTAACTTCCCCCTCTCTTTTCTTTTGCTTTTGCTGCCTCTTGGGTAGCGGTGGTTTCTGTTTCTTCTGTTTGCTCTTCGGTGTCCTTTTCCGCTTCTTTTTGTTCCATTTCCCGTCTCAGTCTTTTCAACCTCCACTTATTCCAGAACATAAGCTCTTTCCATCGGTTGAAGTCCTTCTTGAAAATGATACCGATACCTTGCGTTGTCAGATTGGTCCTTGTGTAATAGCGGTCGTTCGTCTCATTATACGCTTTCAGGCGAATATCTCCGCTACGGTTCACAAGCCATTCTGCTTCAAAGTCTCCTACAAAGTTCGTATTTGCCATCGGATTGTCGCGGTATCCGAAGTTACCATTGATAAGCAGACGATTGTTCAGTAATTGCCCCGATAGCATTCCTTCGAATTCCATATCCGTCCAGCCTTTTTCTCCGGTGCTGAGGTTGGTACCTATATTCCAGTTGTTACTATTAATAATGTTGGAAAGTGCATTGTTTAGTTGTCCCGAAAGGGTGGATGAAAGCACAGAAGTCATCATATTCGAGTTTTGTGTGGCATCTACATTTTCGGGTGTATAAAATTTGCCGATACCTAACAGATAGAGGATCTGCATATTCATTTGTTCGTCCGTAGGGATATAGTTGCGTATAAGTGCTTGTACTTCATCTCGTTCATTAGGCACTTCCAGTCCCAACTTAATGTCAGGAGAAGTGAGTTGACCTGTCAGATTCATGGTACAGTTTACCCGGATATTCGTAGGGATTCCATAGCTGCTTGCATTGGGTACCAGGTCATTCAATGATGCGGAATTCACCATATAGTTTGCCTGGATATCCATGGTGGCATCCAACGGAGGACCGTTAAAACTGATAGTACTTCCGTCTTTTATTGTAAAATCCTTGCGTATCACTTCCTGCAAACTGAATTTATAAACTCCCTGACTGATGCGGTAACTACCAAACATTTTTACATCATCTGCTTTGTTGTAAAACTCTGTGCGGATATTTCCGGACCCTCGTCCACTGATGTAGTCGCCTGCAATGGGATCCATAACAATCTTCATGGTTGCATTCGGGGTAGCTTCTACAAGCAGATTAAGGCGGATATCGGTATGACTTTCTTCTTCCTGTTGTATCTCTTGTTGAGCCAGCTCATAATCAGAGGTCAAATTGATGGAGTCCAGCACAGCACGACGAGGTGTTTTATCTACATACTTGATGAATTGGGTATTGGCAGCAGAAGATACATTATCCTTTATATAAACAAAATTGGTATTTCGGTCGGTAGTCATAGCTACATCTATATTTACGCCATCCCGTGCGTTACCGGCAATCAGAGCATTACCTGTTCCATATACCGTACCATAGAAAGGTAAATCAAGCGATTCTTTTGTATTCATCACCAGCATATTATTTACGTCAAACTGAAAACGATATTCCAGATTCTTGAAGTGTTCATAGTGCAGGTAACCGTTTACGTGTCCCTGGTTGCCCTGAGGGTCGAAAATGCGGTTATTATGAAAAGTCAGCCCGTTCGGCTCTATGAGAATACTGTCTTTTATGAAGAAAGTGGTGTTCAATACATCTACCTTCATGGAAGCATCGCCAAGTACGCGCCCTTCCATGGTAAGCCTTTTAAATTTACCATAGAAGTGTACGTTGCCACTGGCTCGTCCGTTAAATTCCGGTGTAATACTACTCATGTAGTGTTCAATAAACTTGAGATTGGTGCTGTCCGCTTCAATCTGTAAGTTGAGTGCACTTGTAGGTTTTATGGGGTAGATATATCCATATACATGACTTTTGGCTATGTCTTTCTCACGAATATGTGCATCGAGATAAATTCCTTTTACTTCGTGATGCCATTCTCCATGAATATTGGCATCGCCCAACAATCCGTCGTTCAACCCAAGACTTCGGATAAATAGGTCGGTATACATAACGGGGGTCTTTAATACTCCACTGGCATAGGCAGGACCGGTAGCTTCACCCTTAAAGTTAACTCCAAGGTCAGCTATGTCGAATACATATCCTATATTAATGTCTTTCAAGTCCAGACGTATCGTGTCATTGGGTTCTTCCGAAATAACCCCATTGATGCGCAAGTGTCGGTCTTTGTGGCTGAAATAGAAATCATTAATATGTATTTTCCCGGAATCAATGACTACTTGTGAGGGGTGTATTTCCCATAGAGTATCATTCAGAATGATATCCGTCTTTTGCACATCTACGATTGTTTTCAATGCCGAAACAGCCCTACGGGAACGTTTATTATCCAGCTCCTCAGTTTGTGCACGGAGAAAATGTGCAGTAGCAGCCAGTTTACCACTATAGGTGACGGAACTACTGTTACCCCAGTTTAGGGAAGTCTGAATAAGGTCGTCTTTGGCCTGAGCTTCCAATGCAATGTTTATTGCACCTGTCGGCTTGCGGTTATTGAAGCGCAGGCGGGCATGAATTTTGTCACCCGGATTTTCGCATAGTAACATCCCGGACTCAATGAATTTATCTCCGTAACGCAACCGTGGGAAATATCCCTCTACCCGTAGACGTTGCGCTTTGTCATTAAAATAACCTTTGAGGGTAGAGTGTGTATAGATTTTAATGGGAACATTGAATACAGTGGATAATAAATCCGTATTGAAGATGTTTACATCAAAATGGAAATTATTCTCGCTTTCTATGGGTTTCTTGTCCGGTAATATCAGAGCGGGAATGTATTTCCGCATGATATTCATTACACTGGCAGGCAGGGTACGATAGGAATAATCTCCCTCGATACTTGCATTCAGGAAATTAGATGTTACTGTCAGCTGTTTATGAGAACTATCTCTCTGGCTGGCAGCGATTTTCAGGTTATCCAGAAAATACTCCTTATCGGGTGCAGTGAATTGCAGACTGTCGATATTGATTTCTCCATTCATTTCATCAATGGAGCCACCCGTGAAGTCGGCTGTTAATTGAACAGAAAGTTCCGTATCCTCATATTTGGGGGTCAGGTGGAGTTCGTGCGGACGCACATTGCGAATGCTGGCGTGAAAGTTGAAAGTCGGTATACGGCTGACGGTATTGATATTACCGTTCAGCAGAATAGACCCATTCTCGTCATCCAATGCAACTTTTCCATTGAAACCGCCTTGTTTGTATTTTCCGTCCAGTGTGATATTCTCATAGTTATAATCACTATAGTCGATGGAAGCGATTAATCCTTTCATCACAATGGAAGGATATTGATTATCATAGTGGCTACCTTCAACGTCAAGATTGAAAGTTACTTTTCCCAGCTTTTCGTTATCCAGCATATTGCCCAATTCGAGTTCTTCAGTCTTCACGGCACCCGAATATGCAAAATAACCTTTTTCCTTATCTGAGCTTATTTTCAAGTCCGTCTTGATGGAGCCAATATCTGTGTGTACCAAACCATAAGTTACGATGTCCGTGAAATAGCCTGATACTTCTCCATGAAATGAAATGGTGCCAAAACGTTGCAATATAGGAGGAACACCCTCGTAATTCTTACTCAAGTTGCGTACAAAAAAGGCAACCCCTTCCGGATCGGCATATAGATTGGACAGGTTACCAAATACAAATGCATCCTGAGGACGGGATAGATCCTGAAAAGATACATCTCCTCTCAAACGGAAATGTGGTCCTCCTGTAATTGACAGGTGGGGACAGTTCAGCTGGTTAATGGTACCGTTTGTTTCTACAGCTATTTGCAGCTTTTCTTTGAAAGGAGAAAATGCGGGAACAAATGCTGCCAAATCACGAAGTACGATATCTGAAGGCAGCATACGGAACGAGAAGTGAACATCATTAGCAAAATTGCCAAAGGCCCCCAGACTGTCATATTCCATACGTATGGTGTCCATGGCAAGTGAAGTATTGGGCAGGTCGATTGCAAAATTCTCGATATTCATCTTCTGATCATTTGCAACAACCTTTAAGCTCAGCCTTTTTAACTCAAATCCGGAATTTTCTTCTTCTATACTTAAACGTTTGATAGCAGCATTTATAGAATCATTTTGAAGTGCTTTTAAGGAGATATTGGCAATAATGTTACGTAGCTGTATGTGCTGTGCATTGAACTTTCCCGGTGTTTCTTCTGCCGACAGCACATTGTAGGACAGCTTGCCGCGCCGTATCAATAAAGAATTGATGCGGATATCCAGATTACTTTCTTTTTTGATGGTATCTTTAGAGGCAAATGCATCAAGTACGAACTGGAAATTGGGTATATCTTCCGGTGTTTTCTTTTCCAGATTGATGTTAAAACCAAATAACTGCACGTTACTGATGGAAACTTTTCCCTTGAATAGGGGTAATATATCGAATTTAGCTGAAAGACGGGATATTTTCAGCATTTCTTTATCGGACTGGTCATTCAATAATAAGTCATCGATTATGATGCGGTTTAGCAGTCCCATATTTATCCGCCCGATGGTCAGTTGCGTACCCAGAACGTTAGCCAATTCGTTTGCAACCAGCACGGATATTTGTCGCTGAACGTAAGGAATGTTCAACAACAATATAGTCCCGATATACAAACTAAGTATAATACCGAGCACCCAGCGAACTGTCTTTTTTAACTTTCTGATAGGCGGTTTGTTTGAATTAGCCAACAAAAATATGAAATAATACGTTATCAATCCTACTTTTATCACTACTTTTGCAGCGTTTAAACGTAAATAACGATATGAGTACAATAATTTTAGGAATAGAAAGCTCTTGCGATGACACCTCTGCTGCCGTCATCAAAGATGGGTATCTGCTATCAAACGTCGTTTCCAGTCAGGCGGTGCATGAAGCCTATGGTGGTGTAGTTCCCGAATTAGCTTCACGTGCACATCAGCAAAACATAGTTCCGGTGGTGCATGAAGCATTGAAACGCGCCGGAGTGACTAAGGAAGAATTGAGTGCAGTGGCGTTTACCAGAGGACCGGGATTGATGGGCTCTTTGTTGGTAGGTGTGTCATTTGCCAAAGGTTTTGCTCGTTCTTTAGGTATTCCTATGATTGATGTTAATCATCTGACAGGTCATGTGTTAGCCCATTTTATTAAAGCAGAAGGTGAAGAGAATACTCAGCCTGAATTTCCTTTTCTTTGCTTGCTTGTATCGGGAGGAAATTCGCAAATTATCCTGGTAAAGGCATACAATGATATGGAGATTTTAGGGCAGACGATTGATGATGCTGCTGGAGAAGCCATCGACAAGTGTTCGAAGGTAATGGGATTGGGGTATCCCGGTGGTCCGATTATTGATAAGTTGGCCCGTCAGGGAAATCCGAAGGCATTTACTTTTAGCAAACCTCATATCCCTGGATTAGATTATAGTTTCAGCGGTTTGAAAACCTCATTCCTGTATTCTTTGCGTGACTGGATGAAGGAAGATCCCGATTTCATCGAGCATCACAAGGTAGATTTGGCGGCTTCGCTTGAAGCTACTGTGGTGGATATCCTGATGGATAAGCTCCGTAAGGCTGCTAAAGAATATAAGATAAAGCAAGTAGCCGTGGCCGGTGGTGTTTCTGCTAATAATGGCCTGCGCAATGCCTTTCGTGAACATGCCGAAAAGTATGGGTGGAATATATTTATTCCAAAGTTCAGCTATACGACGGATAATGCCGCTATGATTGCGATTACAGGTTATTTCAAATATCAGGATAAAGATTTCTGTTCGATAGATGCACCGGCTTACTCACGCGTAACGTTGCAGTAAAAGGAATTTCAGGACACTTTCTAGTCTGCACCATACCTGGTCCGTGTCTGGTCCATACCAACTCCATACCAAGTCCAAGTGTATAGATACGGAGCAAATACGGAGTTGATATGGATTTGGTGATGTGGAGAGGAAAAATAGAACAAAATATAGAAATAATATATATATAAGGTATATGAAGCTGGAAGAAAGGATTGGGGAGTTATTAAAATCGAAGAATTTGTCCCTTTCCACCGCAGAAAGTTGTACGGGAGGTAGTATTGCAGCTCTGGTGACTTCTGTTCCGGGGAGTTCGGAATACTTTAACGGAGGGATTGTGGCATATTCTAATGAGGTAAAGATGTCTCTGCTTCATGTCTCTGCTGAAACTTTGGAGAAATATGGAGCTGTCAGTCGGGAGACTGTTATCGAGATGGTGAAAGGTGCGATGAAAGCGTTGAAAACAGATTGCGCTGTCGCTACATCAGGAATTGCAGGTCCCGGAGGGGGGACAGCGGAAAAGCCCGTCGGAACGGTATGGATTGCTGCTGCCTATAAAAATGAAATTGTAACTTTCAGACAAGAGGGAGATGATGGAAGGGGTGGAAATGTGCAAAAAGCCATTCAAAATGCTCTAATGATGCTCTGTGAGTGCTTAAAATGAAGAAAAAATGCTATCAGACAATGAATTATTTTATGAAAAACTTGTTTGGTATCGATAAAAGTACTTACTTTGCGCTCTGTTTAAAATAAGTATAGATAAAAACTATAAAAATAAGATAGAAATGTCGAAGATTTGTCAAATTACCGGAAAGAAAGCCATGATTGGCAACAATGTTTCACACTCAAAGAGAAGAACTAAGAGAACCTTTGATTTGAACTTGTTTAACAAGAAGTTCTACTATGTAGAGCAAGATTGCTGGATCAGCCTTAGCATTTGTGCTAACGGTCTGCGTATTATTAATAAGAAAGGACTGGACGCTGCTTTGAACGACGCAGTAGCAAAAGGTTATTGTGATTGGAAAAGCATTAAAGTAATTGGCTAAAAAGTAGAGGAGAATACTGATTATGGCAAAGAAAGCAAAAGGTAACAGAGTACAGGTGATTCTGGAATGCACAGAACACAAAGATAGCGGTATGCCGGGAACTTCTCGTTATATCACTACTAAGAACAGAAAGAATACAACTGAAAGATTGGAATTGAAGAAATACAATCCGATCCTGAAGAGAGTAACAGTACATAAAGAAATTAAATAATAAGTATAACCCATGGCAAAGAAAACTGTAGCAAGTTTGCACGAAGGTTCTAAAGAAGGTCGTGCTTATACAAAGGTTATCAAGATGGTTAAGTCTCCGAAGACTGGTGCTTACATCTTTGATGAACAAATGGTATTGAACGAAAAAGTACAAGACTTTTTCAAGAAATAAGATAGTCCGTCGAAAGACGTTTAATTATAAAATCCTCTTATCGTATTCCGGTAAGGGGATTTTTTTTGTACTTTATCTCCGTACTTTCATTACTTTGTTATATCTTTGTGGCATAATGTATTGTACAAAAAAATAGGATATGGGATTTTTTAGTTTTTTCTCAAAGGAAAAGAAGGAAACTTTAGATAAAGGATTATCTAAGACGAAAGAAAGTGTATTCGGAAAGATTGCCCGTGCTGTGGCAGGAAAGTCGAAAGTAGATGATGAAGTGCTTGATAATCTGGAAGAAGTGCTGATAACTTCGGATGTAGGTGTAGAAACGACGTTAAATATTATTCAACGTATAGAAAAGCGTGCTGCATCTGAAAAATATATGAATGCGCAGGAGCTGAATACTATCTTGCGTGATGAAATCGCTGCTTTGCTAACGGAAAATAATTCGGACGATGTAGATGATTTTGAAGCACCGATTGCGAAGAAACCTTACGTAATTATGGTAGTAGGGGTGAATGGCGTTGGCAAAACAACTACTATTGGTAAGTTGGCTTACCAATTCAAGAAAGCGGGCAAAAGCGTTTATCTGGGAGCAGCGGATACTTTTCGTGCAGCAGCTGTGGAACAGTTGGATATCTGGGGTGGACGGGTAGGAGTACCTGTCGTAAAACAAAAGATGGGAGCTGATCCGGCTTCTGTGGCCTACGATACATTAAGCTCTGCTGTTGCTAACAATGCTGATGTGGTAATTATTGATACTGCCGGTCGCCTTCACAATAAGGTCGGCTTGATGAATGAGCTGACTAAGATTAAAAATGTAATGAAGAAAGTGGTTCCTGATGCTCCTAATGAAGTTCTATTGGTACTGGATGGTTCTACCGGGCAGAATGCATTTGAGCAGGCTAAGCAATTTACGTTAGCTACGGAAGTAACCGCAATGGCTATCACTAAGCTGGATGGTACGGCGAAAGGTGGAGTTGTTATCGGCATTTCTGATCAGTTTAAGATACCTGTTAAGTATATTGGCTTGGGTGAAGGTATGGAAGATTTGCAGGTGTTCCGTAAGAAAGAATTTGTTGACTCGTTGTTTGGGGAGAATGCATGAAACGGAAAACAATTGATATCATAACTTTAGGGTGTTCTAAGAATTTGGTGGATTCGGAGCATTTGATGCGCCAGTTGGAAGAAGCCGGATATCACGTGACTCATGATACGGAAAAGCCTAAAGGAGAGATTGCTGTTATCAATACTTGTGGTTTTATCGGTGATGCTAAAGAGGAATCCATTAACATGATCCTGGAATTTGCACAGGCAAAGGAAGAAGGAAATCTGGAAAAGTTATATGTAATGGGTTGTCTTTCTGAACGCTATCTGAAAGAATTAGCGATTGAAATTCCGCAGGTTGATAAGTTTTATGGTAAATTTAACTGGGCGGAGTTATTGCTGGATCTAGGTAAAGCCTATCACGAAGAACTTCATATAGAGCGTACTCTTACTACTCCTAAACACTATGCATACCTGAAAATATCGGAGGGATGCGACCGGAAATGTTCGTATTGTGCTATTCCGATTATTACAGGGCGGCATGTATCGCGACCGGTAGAGGAAATTTTGGATGAAGTTCGTTATTTGGTGAATAAGGGAGTAAAAGAGTTTCAGATAATAGCTCAGGAGTTGACTTACTATGGTGTGGATTTGTATAAGAAGCAAATGCTTCCTGAACTTATAGAACGTATATCTGAAATTCCCGGGGTAGAATGGATTCGTTTGCATTATGCTTATCCTGCACATTTTCCTACAGATTTGTTCCGGGTGATGCGTGAGCGTCCTAATGTGTGTAAGTATATGGATATAGCTCTTCAGCACATTAGCAATTCAATGCTGGAGAAAATGCGCCGCCATGTAACTCAGGAAGAAACTTATCAACTGATAGAACAATTCCGCAAAGAAGTACCTGGTATTCATTTGCGTACTACTTTAATGGTAGGGCATCCCGGAGAAACGGAGTCGGATTTTGAAGAGTTGAAAGAGTTTGTTCGTAAGGTGCGTTTCGATAGAATGGGGGCTTTTGCATATTCAGAGGAAGAAGGTACTTACGCAGCTGCACATTATGAGGATGAAATACCTCAGGAAGTAAAGCAGGCACGTTTGGATGAATTAATGTCCATTCAACAAGGTATTTCTGCCGAATTGAGCGCTGCAAAAGTGGGGCAATCCATGAAAGTTATTATTGATCGTCTGGAAGGGGATTATTATATCGGCCGTACTGAATTTGACTCTCCTGAAGTGGATCCGGAAGTCTTGATAGAGCGTGGTGAACAAACGTTGCTTATTGGTAACTTTTACCAGGTAGAGATAATAAGTTCCGATGATTTCGACCTTTTTGGACAGGTTATTTAAATAATTTTCCCTAAGAATTTGTGTATATGCGGAAGTTTTGCTAATATAGCACCGAACTTTATAAAAATAGCTGGATTTTGAATAATAAGGAATTTACTTCAGAACTGTCACGAAGATTGGGATATACCATAAAGGATACATCCGAACTAATTGCATCTTTGCTGTCGGACATGACACAACAGCTGCAAGAAGGGAATATTGTTTCTGTACAAAGTTTCGGTACTTTTGAGGTAAAGAAGAAAGCAGAGCGTATTACCATCAATCCAACGACAAAGTTGCGTATGCTGGTTCCGCCTAAGTTGGTGTTGACCTATAGGCCCAGTACGACTCTGAAAGATAAGTTTAAATAATGCCGTCTTCTACTCAAGTAACCCTTCGTAAATATGAATGAAAAGCTGAACATACAGAATTTAATAGAATTGCTTGCCGAAAAGCATGGCATGGATAAAACGGATGCTGAGAGCTTCGTGAAAGAATTTTTCCAGTTGATTGAAGAATCGTTGGAGAGCGATAAGTATGTGAAGATTAAAGGCTTGGGTACATTTAAGCTGATTGACGTGGATAGTCGTGAAAGCGTAAATATAAATACGGGCGAACGTTTTGAAATACAAGGACATACAAAGGTTTCATTTACTCCGGAGCCAACTTTAAAAGATTTGATAAACAAACCTTTTTCGCATTTTGAAACTGTGGTATTGAATGATGAAACAGTGTTAGAAGATACACCGGTGGAGGATAATTCTGAGGAAGAGGAAAAAGATGAAAATTTTGTAGAGCCTGAAAGTTCTACAGTTGTTGTAGAATCACAGGTTGTTGTTCAGGAGACGGCTAGAGGAAATATAGAAGAGTCGATAGAAGAGGCTGTTGAGATTACAGAGGAATCCATAGAAAGTATAGAGGAAGTGGCTGAAGTAATTGAAGAGAAAACTGAAATTGCTGAAGAAAAATTGATGGAGACAGCTGAAGAAGAAGTGATTCAGACTGTTGAGGAAACCGTAGAGGATATAAAAGAAGAACCAGTTTCGGAAGAAACGCCTTCTGTTTATCAGGCTGAATCGGCTCTTCCGTCCGAGGAAGAAGATTTAGTGCCTACTTATGAGGTTCCTGAGCCTCCATCACCTCCTGTGAATAAAGCAGGCAGTTCCACCATGAAGTTTTTTATCGGAATTGTAGTGCTTGTAGTATTATTGTGTGTAGGTGCTGTTACTTTTATGTATTATCCGGATTTACTGGATAGGATGTCTACGCCATCAACAGAGAAAGTTGCTGATGAAAAGGTGGAGAAGCCGGCCGTTCCGGTCGCTCTGACGGATAGTATTGTTCGAAAAGATACCACAACTGTGGTTGCAAAGAAAGATACTGTGGCAGAAGTTGTTACTCCTAAAGTTGTTGAAGAGCCGAAACCGGTTGCAAAACAGGAGACTCCTGCTACTGCTCCTAAAAAAGAGACAAAGAAAGTTGCTGCAACTCCTTTTGAGCCAGACTCTGTAAATTATAAGATTGTAGGAACGAAAGCTACTCATACTATCCAGGAAGGAGAAACTCTGACAAAGGTTGCACTTCGCTTTTACGGGACTAAGGCCCTGTGGCCCTATATTGTGAAGTATAATTCGGGTGTTATAAAGAATCCTGATCATGTGCCGTATGGTACTGTAATCAAGATACCGGAGCTCGAAAAGAAATAAAAGAAAATATTGCACCCCTGCAAGTTGATAATACTTCACTTGCAGGGGTGATTTGCTATTTATTCCTGTCTGCGAATTTGAAATTCTTTTCAGAAACTATTGTTAACTACTAAACTCTATGAAAGTAGTTTAATCTAATTGTTTTTTAATAAAAATTAGTTGGTATGGTTAATTTATTCCTGTACTTTTGGGAGCGAAAAAAATAATTACCAGTAGCATACTGGAGAAATCAATGGAATTTAAACAATAAAAATAATAGTATTTATGGCTGAAACAATTGATATCCGCGAACTGAACGAGCGGATTGAAAGACAAAGTTCTTTTGTTACCAACCTTACTGCTGGTATGGACCAGATCATTGTAGGACAAAAACATCTGGTAGAGTCATTGTTAATCGGTTTGCTGTCCGATGGACACGTATTATTAGAAGGTGTGCCCGGTTTGGCAAAGACATTAGCGATTAAGACGCTTGCCTCACTGATCGATGCGCAATACAGTCGTGTACAGTTTACTCCCGATTTGCTGCCTGCCGACGTTATCGGTACAATGGTTTACAGTCAGAAAGACGAAACGTTTCAAGTAAAGAAAGGACCTGTTTTTGCCAACTTTGTTCTGGCAGATGAAATTAACCGTGCTCCGGCCAAGGTACAGAGTGCTTTGCTGGAAGCAATGCAGGAACGTCAGGTAACTATTGGTACGGAATCATTCCCGTTGCCTGAACCTTTCCTTGTACTTGCTACACAGAACCCTATCGAACAGGAAGGTACTTATCCGTTGCCTGAAGCCCAGGTAGACCGTTTCATGCTGAAAGTGGTTATCGACTATCCGAAGATGGAAGAAGAAAAACTGATTATCCGCCAGAACATCAATGGCGATAAATTCAATGTGAAGCCTATTCTGAAAGCTCAGGAGATTATTGAAGCACGTAAAGTTGTTCGTCAGGTATATCTAGATGAGAAGATTGAACGCTACATTGTTGATATTGTATTTGCTACCCGTTATCCGGAGAAATATGATCTGAAGGAACTGAAAGATATGATTGGTTTCGGTGGTTCTCCCCGTGCCTCTATCAATCTGGCATTAGCTGCCCGTACTTATGCTTTCATCAAACGTCGTGGTTATGTGATTCCTGAAGATGTTCGTGCCGTGGCTCATGACGTATTGCGTCATCGTATCGGATTGACTTATGAAGCAGAGGCCAGCAACCTGACTTCTGACGAGATCATCAGCAAAATACTGAATAAGGTTGAAGTACCTTAATTAAGTAAGCATTTTTAAAAAGGTCTTCCGAGACCTGTTAATAAATGGTGTGAACGTTTTTAAAGAATCTTGCCAACGTTTTTAAAGAACGTTGCCGGTATTTATTAACGGAATTATTTAACGATATAGATGGAAACAAGTGAACTGTTAAAAAAAGTCCGTCAGATTGAAATCAAGACGCGCGGATTATCCAACAATATCTTTGCTGGCCAGTATCATTCGGCCTTCAAGGGTAGGGGTATGGCATTTTCCGAGGTACGCGAATATCAGTTTGGCGATGACATACGCGACATTGACTGGAACGTGACCGCTCGCTTCAATAAGCCTTACGTGAAGGTGTTCGAAGAAGAGCGCGAGCTGACCGTTATGTTGCTGGTGGATGTTTCCGGTAGTTTGGAATTCGGTACGGTGAAGCAGATGAAAAAGGATATGGTGACGGAAATAGCTGCAACGTTGGCTTTTTCGGCTATACAAAACAACGATAAAATCGGGGTTATCTTTTTCTCTGACCGGATAGAGAAATTCATTCCGCCTAAGAAAGGGCGTAAGCATATCTTATATATTATTCGCGAACTGATTGACTTTAAAGCGGAGAGTCGAAGGACTGATATCCGGCTCGGACTGGAATATCTGACAAACGTGATGAAGCGTCGTTGTACAGCCTTCCTGTTATCCGATTTCATCGATCAGGGGAACTTTAAGAATGCAATGACTATCGCCAACCGGAAACATGATATGGTGGCTATCCAGGTGTATGACCGCAGGGTAGAGGAACTGCCGGCTATCGGTTTGATGAAAATAAAGGATGCTGAGACCGGACATGAGCAGTGGATTGATACTTCGTCGCGTGCTGTTCGTCGTGCTCATCACGACTGGTGGGTGAATAAACAGGTGGAACTGAACGAAACATTCACTAAAAGTAATGTCGATAATGTGTCGGTACGCACCGATCAGGACTATGTCAAAGCATTGATGAATTTGTTTGCGAAACGAAATTAATCGGAAAAATGAAAAGATATCTATTTCTGATAACCCTATTGGGGATGTTGACTGGCAAGGCAGTGGCTCAGTCGGTAACAGTAGATGCTACCATTGATTCTCTGCAAATTTATATCGGTGACCAGGCGAAGATTAAACTTCAGGTAGCCTTGGATGCCGATAAACGGGCTATTTTCCCTGTTTATACGGATACACTGGTAAGTGGTGTGGAGATTATAGATGTTGCAAAGCCGGATACGCAGTATATAAATGATGATAAACGAATGCTGATTACGCAGGAGTATACTGTTACATCATTCGACTCGGCATTGTATTATCTGCCACCGATGGAAGTATTGGTGGATAATAAGGCATATCGTTCGAAGGCATTGGCACTGAAGGTATATTCGATGAATGTGCCATTGGATCCAGAGAATCCGGAACAGTTTTTTGGTCCGAAGACAGTAATGCAACCTCCTTTTGTGTGGGAAGATTGGTATGGGATTATCACCTGTGGCATATTGCTTATTCCGATTGCATTATTACTTATCTATCTGATCATGCGTATCTGTGACAATAAACCTATCATCCGTAAGGTAAAGGTTGAACCGAAGTTACCTCCGCATCAGATGGCGATGAAAGAAATAGAGCGTATCAAAGGGGAAAAAGTATGGCAAAAGGGACAGCCGAAGGAGTATTACACGGAATTGACAGATATTTTGCGTACGTATATTAAAGAGCGTTTTGGTTTCAATGCTTTGGAAATGACCTCTTCGGAGATTATAGAAAAGCTGCTTGAAATGCAAGATAAAGAAGCTATTGCAGATTTACGTTCTCTTTTTGAGACTGCCGATTTGGTGAAGTTCGCTAAACATAATCCGTTGATGAACGAAAATGATGCGAATCTGATCAATGCCATTGAATTTATCAATGAAACCAAGGAGAAAGAAGTGGAGAATGCAAAACCGCAACCCACTGAAATTACCATCATTGAGAAACGTTCATTGCGTACTAAAATATTGCTGGGCATAGGCATCGTAGTATTGTCGGTTGCCTTGATTGGTTCGTTCGTTTATATTGGAATGCAGTTATACAATTATTTTGCGTAGTAGTAGAATTTAAGGGTAACTCCAATCTTAAATAGTAAATTGTTAAATAGTAAATACAATGGTTTTTGCCAATATTGAATATTTGTTTTTGCTGCTGTTGCTTATACCTTATATAGTATGGTATATCATGAGGCGGAGGAATAATGAAGCTACACTTCAGATTTCGGATGCTCGTGTATATGCTCATACGCCGAAGAGTTATAAGAACTATTTGTTGCATGTGCCTTTTATGTTACGGATTATTGCTTTGGCATTGATTATCGTAGTGTTGGCGCGTCCTCAAACTACTAATAGCTGGCAAAACAGTGAAATTGAAGGTATAGATATTATGATGGCCATCGACGTATCTACCAGTATGCTGGCAGAGGATTTGAAACCGAATCGTCTGGAAGCTGCTAAAGATGTGGCTGCGGAGTTTATTAATGGTCGGCCCAATGATAATATCGGTATAACTTTATTTGCCGGTGAAAGTTTTACGCAATGTCCGTTGACGGTGGATCATGCAGTGCTTCTGAATCTGTTTCAAGGCATTAAGTGTGGTATTATTGAAGATGGAACAGCAGTCGGTATGGGTATTGCTAATGCCGTTACCCGCTTGAAAGACAGTAAAGCGAAGTCTAAAGTAATCATTCTGTTGACGGATGGTACAAATAATAAAGGAGATATATCTCCGCTGACTGCGGCAGAAATAGCTAAGAGTTTTGGTATTCGTGTTTATACTATTGGTGTAGGTACGAACGGAATGGCTCCGTATCCTTATCCGGTGGGTAACACTGTGCAGTATGTCAATATGCCGGTGGAGATTGATGAAAAGACACTGACGCAGATTGCGGCTACCACAGAAGGTAATTATTTCCGTGCCACCAGTAATTCTAAGCTGAAAGAGGTATATGAGGAGATTGATAAGTTGGAGAAAACCAAGTTGAATGTGAAGGAATACAGCAAGCGCCAGGAAGAATACCGTTGGTTTGCTTTGGCGGCATTCTTGTGCGTGTTACTTGAAGTATTGCTTCGTAATTCTATCTTGAAGAAGATACCTTAAAACAATGCATTAATTGTAAATTACTAAATTGTACATAGAAAGATGTTTCGATTTGAAGAACCTACATATTTATACCTGTTGCTCCTGTTGCCTTTCTTGGCGGCTTTCTACCTGTACTCCAATTATCGGAGACGGAAAGCGATCCGCAAGTTTGGCGACCCGGTGCTAATGGCACAGTTGATGCCGGATGTATCTAAATATCGTCCGGATGTGAAGTTTTGGCTGGTGTTTGCTGCAATCGGACTGTTTGCTGTATTGCTGGCACGTCCGCAGTTTGGCTCTAAGTTGGAGACTGTGAAGCGTCAGGGAGTAGAGGTAATGATTGCGTTGGATATTTCTAACTCTATGTTGGCACAAGATGTACAACCCAGTCGTCTGGAGAAGGCCAAGAGGCTGGTAGCACAATTGGTTGACAAGATGGAGAATGATAAGGTAGGTATGATTGTGTTTGCCGGTGATGCCTTTACACAGTTGCCTATTACAAGCGATTATATTTCTGCCAAGATGTTTTTGGAATCTATTAATCCGTCATTGATATCCAAGCAGGGTACGGCTATCGGTGCAGCTATTAATCTGGCTACTCGCAGCTTTACACCCCAGGAAGGAGTTGGACGTGCCGTCATCGTTATTACTGACGGTGAAAACCATGAAGGCGGAGCTGTGGAAGCTGCTAAAGCTGCTGCGGAAAAAGGTATTCAAGTTAGTGTTCTGGGTGTGGGTATGCCTGATGGTGCACCTATCCCCGTAGAAGGAACCAATGACTTCCGCCGTGACCGTGACGGAAACGTGGTTGTAACCCGCTTGAATGAGCAGATGTGTCAGGAAATAGCTCAGGCAGGAGATGGGATTTATGTGCGTGTAGACAATTCAAATGCTGCGCAAAAGGCAATTGCTCAAGAGATTAATAAAATGGCGAAAGCGGATGTGGAAACACAGGTTTATACAGAGTTCAACGAACAATTCCAGGCTGTTGCATGGATTATATTGTTACTGTTGTTGGCTGAAATGCTGATTTTGGAACGTAAAAACCCGTTATTCCGTAATATCCATCTGTTTAAAAAGGAAGAAAGGTATGATGATGAGAAATAGAACTATCGGAATTATCTTGCTGCTACTGACGGCTATTTCAGTTTCTGCACAGAAAGCGGAACGAGACTATATTCGTAAGGGAAATCGTGCTTATAAAGATAGTACGTATGTAAATGCTGAAGTGAATTATCGGAAGGCTATTGATGTGAATCCAAAGTCTGCGATATCCATGTATAATCTAGGTAATACGCTTATGCAACAGAATAAGTTGCAGGAGGCTATGGAGCAGTTTGTTGCTGCCACTAAAATGGAGAAAGATAAGGGTAATCTTGCTCAAATCTATCATAATATGGGAGTAATATTCCATTCTGGTAAGGATTATGCCAAAGCTGTGGAAGCATACAAAGAGTCACTACGTAATAATCCGAAAGATAACGAGACGCGTTATAACTTGGCTTTGGCTCAGAAAATGTTGAAAGATCAGGAACAGAATCAGCAGAATCAAGACCAAAACCAAGATCAGAATCAGGACAAAAAGGAGCAGGAAAAAGAACAAGATAAAGACAAACAAGACCAAAATCAACAAGATCAGCAGAACCAGGATCAACAGCAGCAACCTCCTCAGCCACAAGAAAATCAGATGTCAAAGGAAAATGCAGAACAGCTTTTGAAGTCGGTGATGCAGGATGAGAAAGATGTACAGGATAAGGTGAAAAAACAGCAAGTTATCCAGGGTGGTCGTTTGGAAAAGGATTGGTAAATAATAAAAGATACGATAATATATGAGAAAATTGATTTTCTTATGGATAGCACTGGTAGTAGTCAGTCTGCAAGCTTTGGCTGATGACAAGGTGTCATTTACCGCATCAGCTCCTGATGCTGTAGCGGTGGGAGACCAGTTCAGACTGGCATATACAGTGACTACACAGAAGGTGAGAGATTTCCGTGCTCCCTCTATTAAGGGATTTGACGTACTGATGGGTCCCAGTCGCTCTCAGCAAAGTAGTATGCAAATAGTTAATGGGGTATCGACCTCAACCAGCAGTATTACTTTCACTTATATACTGATGGCTACTGCTGAGGGTAGTTTCACAATTCCGGGAGCTACAATTACAGCCGATGGTAATCAGATGGTTTCTAATTCTGTGCAAATCAAGGTTCTGCCAGCAGATCAGGCCGGAGCAGCTTCTTCAGGCGAAGGTAGTAGTCGTCAGCAGGGCAATACCAGCCGTGCTTCTTCAGGAACTTCTGTTTCCAATCAGGACCTCTTTATTTTACCTACTATTAGTAAGACCAATGTGTATGAACAAGAAGCATTTTTGCTGACTTATAAAATTTACACTTTGGTTGACCTTCGCGGCTTTGACAATGTGAAACTTCCTGATTTTAAGGGATTTCATTCGCAAGAAGTAGAACTTCCGGGTGATAGAAAATGGAGCTTGGAACATTATAAGGGACGGAATTATCAAACTACCGTTTACCGGCAATTTGTGCTGTTTCCGCAGCAGTCTGGTAATTTGACTATTGATCCGGCACGTTTTGATGCTTCTATTGCTAAAGCTACTCATGTATCTGATCCGTTTGAGGCTTTCTTTAATGGTGGCAGTAACTACATTGAAGTCAAAAAGACATTGATGACACCGAAACTAACTGTAGATGTGAAGCCTTTACCGGGCGATAAACCTGCTGATTTTTCCGGTGGAGTGGGAGAGTTTAGCATTTCTTCTTCCATTAATAGTACTAATGTAAAGACAAACGATGCTGTAACTATTAAACTCGTCATTTCCGGTACAGGTAATTTGAAGTTAATAGGTGATCCTGAGGTGAAATTCCCAGATGACTTCGAGGTATATGACCCTAAAGTTGATAATAAATTCAGGCTGACAAGTGCAGGACTTTCGGGTAGTAAGGTTATTGAATATCTGGCTATTCCACGCAATGCCGGAACATTTAAAATACCAGCGGTGAAATTCAGCTATTTTGATATCAAATCCCGTACTTATAAGATATTGACTACCGAAGAGTATGAATTGCATGTAGAGAAAGGTGAAGGAAATGCAGCGCAAACTATTGCTAACTTTACGAATAAAGAGGATTTGAAAGTCTTGAATGAGGATATTCGATTCATCAAGCAAAATGATGTGACGCTTTCTCAAAAAGGAGACTTCTTCTTTGACTCTATGTTGTACTGGTTGCTCTATTTAGTACCTGGCGTTGCGTTTATCATTTTCTTTATTGTTTACCGTAAGCAGATAGCAGCTAATGCTAACGTTGCGAAAATGCGTACGAAAAAGGCAAATAAGGTTGCTGTTAAACGTATGAAGTTAGCTGGTAAGTTGTTAGCTGAGAATAAAAAAGATGTTTTCTATGACGAAGTTTTGAAGGCTCTTTGGGGATATATAAGCGATAAATTGAATATTCCGGTTTCTCGACTTTCAAAAGATAATATTGAAGAGGAACTTCGTAAATATGGAGTGGAGGATGCATTGATTAAAGAATTCCTGGCTGCATTGAATGATTGTGAGTTTGCCCGTTTTGCTCCTGGCGATGATAATCAGGCTATGGATAAAGTCTATTCGGCTTCATTAGCAGTAATAAGTAAAATGGAGAATTCGATTAAACATTAATTAGGAGGTTATATGATGAAAAAAATACTGTTTTTTACTTTTGTTGGCCTGTTAATGGCATTGACCTCTTCTGGACAGACTGCATCGGATACATTACAACAAGCGAATGATTCGGTGACAATAGGTTCACACACTGAATTTTCAGCTGCTGCGCAAGAGAATAGTGTGACAAAAGCAGAAGGAGATAGCGCATATGTGAAGAATGATTATGCCTCTGCTATTCAGATATATGAAGCTCTGCTGAAAGAAGGAGAAGCGGCTGAGGTATACTATAACTTAGGAAATAGCTACTATAAGGCTGATGATATAGCAAAAGCCATTTTAAATTATGAGCGTGCACTTTTAATACAGCCAGGCAATGCTGATATTCGGGCTAATTTGGAGATTGCTCGTGCAAAAACAATTGATAAAGTGATTCCCGTACCCGAGGTTTTCTTTGTATCCTGGACGAAATCGTTGATTAATTGTTTGAGTGTGGATGCTTGGGCAAAGGTAGGCGTTGTTTGTTTCTTTTTGTTGCTTGCATCTCTTTACTTCTTCTTCTTTTCCAAGCAAATCGTGTGGAAGAAAATAGGATTTATTGCAGGGATAGTATTTCTGGTATTAGTTATATTAGCGAACGTTTTTGCTTTTCAACAGAAAAATGAGCTATTAAACCGTAACAGTGCTATCGTACTAACTCCAAGTGTAACAGTACGTAGTACTCCGAGTGAAAGTGGCACCAGTTTGTTCATATTGCATGAGGGACGGAAGGTTGAAATTAAAGATAACTCCATGCGTGAATGGAAAGAAATCCGCTTAGAAGATGGTAAAGTAGGATGGGTACCTGCATCATCTGTTGAAGTTATCTGATAGATGTAATTATTTCATAATAAGATAGTTAATAATAGAAAGAAGCCTGTTGAAAGGGAAAATACAAATCTCCTTTTGACAGGCTTCTTTATTTTAGTAAAAAAGATACCGAAATAGTTTGTTTTATCTTTTTTTTTCCTTAAGTTTATAGCGTGATAAGTGAAACTCACAGAGTTATTAACCATTAAATTTATAAATATGAGAACAATAACATTTAATGAACTTCGCAGGATTAAAGATTCATTACCTACTGGTAGTATGCATAGAATAGCCGATGAGCTCGGATTGAACGTTGATACGGTTAGAAATTTTTTTGGCGGTCACAATTTTAAGGAGGGTAAGAGTGTTGGGATACATTTAGAGCCTGGTCCAGATGGTGGTTTGGTTATGTTGGATGATACTACCGTCCTTGATAGAGCTCTAAAAATTCTAGATGAAATAAATGCCAGTGCTGAGCCTGTTCGAGCTTAAGAAAAGAAAGTTATAAATGAATCCCAATTGATAGACAAACAATTGGGATTTCTTATTTGTTTATAAAGTAAAAACAGTTGATTATGGAAGACAAGTTAGTAACCTTAGCTATTCTGACTTATGCAAAAGCTCAGATATTGAAGAATGTGCTTGAAAATGAAGGTATTGAAACCTATATTCATAATGTAAATCAAATACAACCTGTAGTGTCTTCAGGTGTGCGCTTACGTATAAGAGAAAGCGATTTACCGCGTGCATTGAAGATTACTGAGAGCTCTGCTTGGCTTTCTGAAGAGGTAGTGGGAGGGAAGTCACCCAAAGTAGAAAAGGAGAGTAACAAGGTCTTAATTCCCGTAGACTTTTCTAATTATTCAATGAAAGCATGTGAGTTTGGTTTTAATTTTGCTCAGAATATGGGAGCGGAAGTTGTGCTGCTTCATGTTTATTTTACACCAATCTATACCACATCATTGCCTTATGGAGATGTTTTTAATTATCAGCTTACAGACGATGAAAATGTAAAAAACATATTACAAAAAGTTCATGCAGACTTAAATACTTTATCTGATAAGGTAAAAGCAAAAGTAGCTTCAGGAGAGTTTCCGAATGTAAAATATAGTTGTGTATTGCGTGAAGGTATTCCAGAAGAGGAAATTCTTCGTTATTCGAAGGAATATCGGCCACGTATTGTGATTATGGGGACTCGTGGTAAAAATCAAAAAGATATAGATTTAATTGGTAGTGTAACTGCTGAGGTAATTGAACGAAGTCGCGTACCAGTTTTAGCCATTCCGGAGAATACTCCATTTAGACAGCTAGCAGAAGCTAAACGTATTGCATTTATCACCAATTTTGATCAACGAGATTTAATTGCATTCGATTCTTTGATTGCCGCTTTAAAGCCATTTCATTTCTCTGTATCTTTGATTCATTTGTCAGATGTTAAGGACACTTGGAATGAAATTAAATTAGGTGGTATTAAGGAATATTTTCAAAAACAGTATCCGGACCTGGAAATTCATTATGATGTCGTGATGAATGATGATTTCTTGAATAGCTTAGATAATTACATAAAAACTAATCATATTGATATAATTACGTTGACTACTTATAAACGCAATATATTCTCTCGCTTATTTAATCCAGGTATTGCTCGGAAAATGATTTTTCATTCCGATACACCGCTGTTAGTTATTTATGGGCGTCCAAGCTAAAATAAATAACGCAAGCATTTTGAATTAATAATCGGTATTATGTTTAATATATAATACTAGTATTCACTGGACCAGATTATTATACTTCCCTATTATGAAAATTAAGTATTTAATACGAAGCTCCTAAAAAATAAAAAGCCTAATCAACCATGTTGATTAGGCTTTTTATTAAAAACTATTGGTGTGTTTATTGAACCATTTTTTCGATTTCTTCGAATTCAGGTCCCATATCCAAATTGTAGTATACTCGGTATAAACCATTCAACCATAAATCTTTTTGGTCAGGCTTCAATGCTCTTGCTTTTTCATAGCAAGGTTTTGCTTTTTCATAGAAAGCTTTCAAAGTTGCTTGATCTTCTTTATACTTAGGATCATTTACATCTGCTGTTGCTTTCTCTGAGAAGTCTTGTGCTTGCAGACAGTAGATCAAACCTAAATTAGAAAATGCTTCTGCGTAGTTAGGATCTATTTCTGTTGTCTTAGTATAATACTTGATAGCATTATTGAGTGCATCTGCAGCTTCTTGCTCTTTCTTTTCATTTTTCAGGTTAGTGTACATATTATGATAAAGATATCCTTTTACATACAGATAGAATGTATTATTAGGATCTTTAGCCAACATATCATCAGCAAACTGCATAGCTTCATCGTATTTATTATTATTGCTATAATAATCAATCAAATGACCGAAGAAGAATGAATGTTGAGGATATTTCTGCAAACCTTCTTTTAAAGAAGCAACCCACTTAACAGTATCACCTTGTGCTTTTAAAGCTGTAGAGATGAATTCCATCGCATACTGACCTACTTCCTTATCATTCTGCGCATAAGGAGCATATTTCAGAACGCTAGGGTAATCTTCCATTTTAGCCGCTGCCAAACTTGCATAATATGCAATCTGTGGTAAAATAGTATCTGTTTGCAGGAAATTTTCCTTTTCAAACATAGGATTTTGAGCTATTTCAATGTAAGTTCCAAAGAAATCTAATGCTTCTTTGTTCTTCTCCAAATTATAGTATTGAATACCTCCATTGATCAAGTTAGGACGCTCTGCAATAATTGCAGCAGCGTTAGCCTTTCTGTACTTGTTCTTAATCTTTCCCTTTTCATTTGGAACCTGTGCCAGTTCATCACATTTAAGGTAGTACTTACACATGTTTAATGCACTGTTGTATACCTTAAGAGTATCATAAGGTTTTCTCAAAAATGCGTCTTTCATTTCCTCCTCATTAATCCTTTTTTGAATAAAACCGGCTACATCCCAAGTGTCGGCATTATCCTTTGTTTCAGGATTAGTCAAGGCTTGATTGATGAGCTGTTCGGCCTTATTAAAGTTCGGCTTTACTTCATTCGCAATGCTTTTAGCTTCTTTCACAGTCTTTTCTTGAGCGAAAGTGAAGCCTGCAGCGAGCAATAAAATCACTGAAAATAATACTCTTTTCATGATAATTGTAAAATTAAAATTAATATTATGTCTATTCTTCATCTTCATTATTGATTCCATTATCAGAGTTATAGTCTTTCTCCTCTCCTTCTACTTCATTTATAGTAGGCGGAATCGGAGAATTTTCATCATCAACAGGTATTTCATCTTCCATACTTTCTGATGTAACCTTACATACTGAACCGATCTCATCGTTTCTCTTTTCAAGATTGATCAGACGAACACCTTGGGTAGCACGACCCATAATACGGACATCAGCAACTTTCAGACGAATGGTGATACCAGATTTATTGATAATCATCAAGTCATTATCATCTGTTACAGACTTAATTGTTACCAATTTACCTGTTTTATCGGTGATATTCATCGTCTTAACACCCTTACCGCCACGATTAGTCTTACGGTAGTCTTCGATATCAGAACGTTTGCCATAGCCTTGTTCAGAAACTACCATAATGGTTTCTGCTTCAGGATCTTTGATGCAAATCATTCCAACGACTTCATCTTGCCCGTCTTCGTCAAGCGTCATACCACGCACACCGGTTGCAGTACGTCCCATAACGCGTACAGCACTTTCGTGGAAGCGAATAGCACGTCCATTACGATTGGCAATGATAATTTCGTTGTCACCGTTAGTCATACGTACTTCGATAACGCGGTCGTCCTCACGGATAGTAATAGCGTTTACACCATTCTGGCGAGGGCGAGAATACTGTTCAAGTAATGTTTTCTTAATAACACCATTCTTGGTACAGAATAAGACATAATGACTGTTGATGAAGTCTGTGTCAGAAAGGTTCTTCACACGCAGATATGCATTTACAGCATCGTCTGAATCAATATTCAGCAAGTTTTGGATGGCACGTCCCTTGGAATTCTTGGTACCTTCGGGGATTTCATATACTTTGAGCCAATAGCACTTACCCTTTTGAGTAAAGAACATCATGGTATTGTGCATGGTTGCCGGATATATGTGTTCAATGAAGTCTGCATCGCGGGTATCTGTACCCTTAGAGCCTACTCCACCACGGTTTTGAGCACGGAACTCACTCAACGGAGTACGTTTAATATAGCCCATATGAGAAATGGTGATAATCATTTCGTCATCTGCATAGAAATCTTCCGGATTGAATTCTTCGGATGAGTAAACAATCTCAGAACGACGTTCATCTCCGTATTTTGCTTTTACTTCAATTAATTCATCAGTAATAACTTTGCGGCAAAGTTCGTCATTCGAAAGAATTTCTTCGTAATAAGCAATCATCTTCATTACTTCTTCATATTCAGCGTGAAGCTGATCCTGCATCAGTCCGGTCAATTGGCGCAAACGCATTTCTACGATGGCACGAGACTGAATTTCAGTTAATTGGAAGCGTTCTATCAAGCCGGCAATAGCGTCATTAGGTGTCTTTGCAGCACGGATGATACGGATTACTTCATCGATATTATCTGATGCTATGATTAATCCTTCCAATATATGAGCGCGTTCTTTAGCCTTACGCAAGTCATATTGAGTACGACGGATAACTACCTCATGGCGATGTTCTACGAAGTACTTAATCATGTCTTTCAGATTCAGCAAACGAGGACGTCCGTGTACCAATGCTACGTTGTTTACACTAAAAGAAGTCTGTAACAACGTCATTTTATAGAGCTTATTCAGGACTACGCTGGCGTTGGCATCACGTTTGATATCAATCACGATACGCATACCTTCACGGTCAGACTCATCATTGGCATTGGAGATACCTTCTATCTTCTTATCATTGGCTAAATCAGCAATATTCTTGATCAGTTCCGCCTTATTGACACCATACGGGATTTCCGTGATGACAATTTTGTCATGCGTAGAACTGGTTTCAATTTCTGCTCTTGCACGCATGATAACGCGACCGCGACCTGTAAGATATGCCTCGCGTACGCCACTCATACCATATATATATCCTCCTGTTGGAAAATCGGGAGCTTTCACATAGTTCATCAACTCCTCTATCTCGATATCGTTGTTCTCGATGTATGCGATGCAAGCATCAATAACCTCTGAAAGGTTGTGTGTCGGCATATTGGTTGCCATACCTACAGCAATACCAGATGCACCGTTTACCAAAAGGTTTGGAATACGGGTAGGCATAACGGTAGGCTCCTGCAAAGAATCGTCGAAGTTGCTCTGCATATCAACGGTTTCTTTGTCGAGGTCTTGCATCATATCTTCACCAATCTTGCGCAAGCGACACTCGGTGTAACGCATAGCTGCTGCGCTATCACCGTCTACCGAACCATAGTTACCCTGGCCATCTACCACCATGTAACGCATTGCCCAAGGCTGTGCCATACGAACTAATGCACCGTAAACGGAAGAGTCACCATGCGGGTGATACTTACCCAATACTTCACCTACAACTCTGGCTGATTTTTTATAAGGTTTATCAGACGTATTTCCCAGTCCCATCATCCCGAAGAGAATTCTACGGTGGACAGGCTTAAAACCATCTCTAACATCCGGAAGGGCACGCGAAACGATGACCGACATGGAATAGTCAATGTACGATGACTTCATTTCCTCCTCGATGTTAATCTTTATAATTCTGT
>CAOYQO010000031.1 GCA_948566455.1 uncultured Phocaeicola sp. | reverse complement strand
GTCAGGATCATCAACTGCAAAGCTCGGAGGTCTTCTTCCGGGTGTAGATTATGCCGCCTGATAAAGCGGTTTTTCTTAACCTTCCCATCTTGTGCTTCTTTGTCCGCTTCACGTAAATTATTTATCTCTGCTATACGTTCAAGAATATACCCGGCTCTTTTAGATTTCTTTCCACCGTTTGCTTTAATTCGTCTATTGTCAGCCTCTATCCTTTCCGCTATAATTATATCAATTTCATCATGCGACAGACTCTTCCAATCAATATCACTTCTTCCAATATTCACTGCTGCTTTGTTTTAAAATTTACACCATACTTCCAATTTTGTCTTGTTCAGACCATTCTAATTATTCCGATAACTGCAAGCCGTTTTTGCTTGCTTGAATAATTCGCCCGGAGCTTTCGAGAACCAACCTACTAACACCGCTTGTCGCCTTTCGCAAATAGGGCAACCTTTCCGCATTCTTGATTTTCTGACATCGTAACCAATTGATTACTACGTTGCAACGATACAAATCCTGCAAGGTCATGGCTCGGAGAACTCGCAGATTACTCTACGATAAATAAGTATGGCGAGAGCCGCAATTCGCACCGTTATTCGCATTACCGCCCCAAAGAACCAGCTCTTGTTCCCCTCTACCAACCGTCCACGCCTTTCGGCTTTCGTCCCGTTATCCGTTGTCGTAAAACGAGAAGGTGGACGGGTTTTAATTGACTGAAATTCAAAGAACTAATATTTTAAAATCTATCATGCAGCCATCAAAGATGCACCGCTAACAAATGTTAAATTCCCAAAATACGCAAGGCGAGAGCCGATACGCGCATACGAGGACGACCAACCGTCATGCGAGGTCGCATAAGCGAGGCCGCAATTCGCACCGTTATCCGCATTACCGCCCCAAAGAACCAGCTGCCCAGTAGTGTTTGCCCATGAATAATCAGCCCAATAAGAAGTGCTGTTTCCACCAATCTTTTTCGGGAAAATATCAAAATGCTCCCCAAGAATTATTTCCTGCACTTGACCGGAAGCTGTCTGACGGGTAGCTTGTCTGTATTCACCATTTGGATGCGCAGCTAATTCAGCAGTAGTCGGTAAACGGTTTCCTTTGTAAATGAAAATTTCCGTTCCACTTTGAGCACTATTGTTGGAACTACCGCAAAATACTCCTTGCAGAAATTCCCACTGCCACCCATAAGGATCTTCTATACCCATCATGTTCACCCGTGAACAATCCACTCCAGTATTACTTCCATTCACCACAGAAATAGCTATTTTGCCCCAATTGTCACCGAGACTCTTTGTTGCGCCAGTTTGCAATGCTGCCGCAGCAGCCCACAAGTCTTTACTGGAGCTACCACCCACACCATAACCAAGTTTGGCTTGAATATTGGTATCTCCGTACTGGGACAGCCCCAACATCATAATAAGCTTTCTCTGATCGTAATCGGTCAGTCCCCATTCCTTACCGTTCACTTGTGCAGCATTCCAAAATGCGTTGATTGTCTTGCTGCCTGCCGGTGCAACTCCTGAACGTGAAACAAGTGCGCTACCTGACATGGAGCCTTTGTATGCACCGATACAGTTATACATTCCACCATTTGCCCCACCAATAAACTCACCGCCAATAGGTAGCATCGAGAGCCATAAGACTGGTACACCACTTACACTGTCAGTCTGTACACGATAATACAAACGTGGCCCTATCCACATCACATGCCCTTTGGTTTCATCCACCGCAGTACCATCAGCAAACACCGCACTATTGGTAGGGGACATTTTAGCAGCCCTTCCATCATTCGTTACGAGATAACGGCCACAATACAACTTGTATTCTGTCCATGCGGCTGTATTACCTATCACACCATAGTTCGTGCTACTTTGGGTTGATTGTTTGATTGGAATCCCCCAAGCCACCTGCCTCAACATTTGTTCGTCACCATTATTAATAGCATTCATGAAGTTTTCCACGGTAATGCGTCTGACACTACCACCAACTTCCACCAATACTGTATTGGAACGCAGAATGGAGGTCACCAATGTTTCATTTCCTAATCCTTTAGTTGCCATAATATTATTTTGTTTTTATGTTAATTAAAATGACATTCTGCCAAAACATCAACATCATATTGAGTCCCGTTTCTGTCAGTTTCCGTTGTTGTTACAGATATAGAATTTGTTGTAGAATGTTTCAAACTCTTCCAGTTTTCCTTATCCATCACATCCATAGTCCACGATGCGGAAGTAGGAGTATAAGTTGATCCAGTAGTCATATTTACAATCTTGGCACTTACTGTAACGGGCTGTCCGGTATCAACCTCTTTGTTAGAAGAAGTTATATAACACACAATCTGAAATTCATCTGCTGTGTCAACAATGCGTACCCCAGCACGTGCTATCGGCTGTGAAGCACTTGAAGACTGATAAACTTCCGCTATGAACAATTGAGTACCATCCACATCATCACGGGTAACAGTAATGCTCTTTTGTCCGTTCTTATCAGTCCAAACCGCCGTGTCCTTATACCATTTTATATAGTAATCGGTAATAGCATTAGCACCGGCATACAGCTTGGTAGTCAGAGTACAACTTGTTACTTTGCTTGTTAACTGTTCGGTACTTGCAAGAATAGCAAGATAGTAAGAGCTGGCTCCCATATTCTGAATGGCAATAGGCAGTTCCCCGGTCAAATTATACTCAACACCTGCCGTAGAAGCGACACATGAATAAGTCAATGTATCTCCTGCAATATTCGTTTTGCTTGCCAAGTTTCCGACAATTTTAATGGCACCGGTACTGGTATTCAAAGAGAATTTGCCCGTACTGTCTTTTTTCCAACCTCCACTTTCCGCACCGTTAAAATTTAAAGCCACTCCATTGTAAGCCCAACTATGACCAGACAAACTGACCGCCAACCCACGTGCCGAAGTTACTTTGGGTGTCCGTACCGGCTGATTCGCAGCTATACTCCAATCAGGAGAGACAGCCCCACTTTCTTCATCTACGGCCTGAAACAATGGAATGCCATTATTTTCAAAAGTCAGCATCAGGCTGTCATTGGAACGAAGACGTTTAATCGTGATGCTATTTTGGGCACTATAATTTTCTGCCATATTCCCAACCTCCTTCTGATATAATTTGATTCATGCTTGTATTAGTATAAACGATACCGTCCAACAACAGTATTCTATCTTCCAGTTCTCCATCAAGAGAAGGCAGGCACATTACCTCCTTTTCATTCAAGATGATGGATTCTCCCTTTACCAAGTGCCCCAACAACAGAACCCCGGCATCCAAAGCCTTTTCCTTATTTGCTACAACATACCTCATATCAATTATTTATATATATGTTCCCGTTACTGTCCGTATATTCATTTGTCCCATCAGTCAATACAGAGAAAGCCTTTTTTTGCTCGGCCTTAATGTACACGTCCAACCAATCGTCAAGATAAGTTTCACCAATACCGGTTCCATCCAACATTATCACAGTTTTTTCCCCTTCCTGCCATTGTACCCCGGTCTTGTTCGCGCTGTCCGTAAACCATACCATGCGGATAATTGGTGCCGGTATCGGTACAATCTCACCATTCCACTGTACCATAGCCACATTCCTATGCAGAATTTCGTCAGGATTAATGGAAGCCTGACTTGCTGGTATGCACGTAAATTTGGGATAAACACGATTGATGGAGAACTGTTGTCTTGCAACCTCCTTTCCACCAACCTTCACCAACAGCAAGTAATCCCCTTTCTCGACCAAACGCAAGTCCATTGTCAGGCTGGTTAAGGACAAAGCCACTATTTCATGGTTTGCGGTAGTCAGCATTGTTTGACTTGATATGCTGTTCACCTGATAAAGTTCAATTGTATATCCGGTAGTTATTTTATTCACTCCCTTTGTTACCATAAGTGGAATGGTGCGCTCGTATGAATTTTCATCCAAAGCCGCATTCCTATTGGCCGTAGATGCAGAAATCAAATTGTTGGCTACCTTGTAATCATACAACAAAAGCTTGTCAAGAAATGGATTGTACTGGATTATCTGACTATCCCCAATAGACAAACCGTAGGTATCTTCACTCTTATCTACCGTTGTCAACATGATAGAGTCTGTCTTAACGGGAATATTCACCCCAAGCCGGGTATCAGCTATCAGACCTTCAAAATGCAACTCAAAACTTTCACCCGGAGCCACATTTCTGCTTATTGTAATGGCACCGCGTGTATCTCCAACCGTATCTATACTGTACTTCCCATTCCATGAACTGATTGCAGAAATATTCTCTCCATTAGCAAACCAGTTCATTTCTGCCAACAAGGAATTGACATAAGGCATATCCCAGCTACCGTCAGCGGCATTCGCTATGACTTCCGGTAAAATCACCAGCGGAGTAACCCCACGGTCAGGGTCATATTCATTTGCCACCGGATTATAGACCTGATTGGCCGGGCTATTCGGTGTCATTATCTTCAAGCTTACTGCAATGGTAAGCGGTTGAAACTCTTTTCTGATTCTTTTCTTTTCACTCTCTATCATATCGTCACAATTGCTTCTACTGATGCAGTATCATTTGTTGCCGTTATGGTAAACAAGGTACTTACTACTGTTACTGAATTATTCCCTAAATCACTAATTTCCTTTGTGTTATGTATCGTTATTGAACCGTTGAAATCTTTATGCTTGATATTCCAAGCTTCATCATCGGCGGTATCTCCACTATCCCTTCGGATAGCCCATTGTCTAACTGTGTCTGTAATATCCTCCCAACCTTTAAAGACCTTGCAAGTAATTTCCATTGATTCACCATAAGCAAGAAAATTGTCACCTTGCGTATCAATTTCAATGCGTACCGGTGCATCTATCTGTAACTGTTCGATTGTGCCGGTCATATAAATGTTATTCAGATAAGCAGAATAACCGGTCATATCCAACCCGAAGATGTTGAGATTGCTCAAATCCCCATCCTGCATTGCAACCATACTCTTTGTAAACTCCCAGTCATTTACCCCTACCAAGAAACGGCGGTATGTCCTCGTCTCATAAGCGGAAGTCTGGCGTTCCTTGTTTGTAAAGTTGCCATAAGCGACAAAATGCAAAGCCTCACACGGATGGAAAGAATATTGCCAACGATCAGAAACACCACGAAGCACATAGCGAAACCTTTTGTTTGTTCCGGCATCCAATATTTCTGTAATACGAAAATAGATTGTACAGAAACCGGCAAACATACGGTTGCCACGGCTATCATCTATATCAGATACCGCATTATTCCCCGGCGTTTCATAGTCATGGAAATACCCCATGCAAATATCATCCACAGCCACAGCACCTATTTCACCGTCTTGTAATTTCAAACTTATTGTCCCGGAACGTAGCAAGTTACCGTCAGCATCATAATCAGGCTCAACACTCTCTATAATTCCAGCACCGGGAGAACGCCATTTGTCACCAAGCACAATTTCAGCACGGTTAAAACGCAATTCCGGCACCTCTAAAAACCTGCGTAACGTGAGGCTTTCCATATACCCACGTCCCATGCTGTCTATTTTCGCCCCAAAGCCGGTCAAACCCTCTGCAAAACCGCTTGCACCAAAGATAGCACCGGCTAAGAAGCCGATAAGCCCAGCTGCCGTATCATTGTGGGTGCGCGAAAGAAAAAGCTGATTGCCCAGTGAACGGATGATAGACTGTATCTGTTGGGTATTCAAGCCACCGGTTCCCTGCCCACCACCTGCAATAGAGTCTATCTGATTTTGGATTTTTTCAAGCGATCCAACAGCCTTTTCCTCCCGAAGTGTCATAGTGTACTTCGGTATCATATCTTCTCCCTCTTTGATAATAAGGGTATCAATAATGATGCTGCCTTCAATACCAAGATCGCTATCAGTGAATAGCATCAAGTCCCCTTCTTTCAAAGTATCATGTATGCTTGCTTCCCCCCTTGCAACAGCCTCATCATGTTGGCGTGCCATGAAAATATCATCCACCTTCGGTTCATACGAATAGCGCACATAGTCATTCTTTGCAAGATATTTTTTCGCGGTAGCAAGCAACCGTTGTGAAGCGGCCTGAATATAAACGTCCGGCATATCAATATAAAGCAGGACAAACTTGTCACCGGACTTTATATTGTAATCCTTGTATGGGAAATATAATTTCAGACTTTCATCATATACACGGTTACAAGTCAGCACATATTTATTGCCCTTCTTCTCACATTTGGTTATTTCAAAATCCCGGCCACCACACATGCCGTTTTTCATGCTAATGGTGGCTGTTTCAGAAGTCAGGTAATCGTTTATATTGAAACCAACATCTTTTAGCGTTATTGTAAAAGGTGGGACATCTTCACCTTCCTTCAGGCTATCCATTGTACCATCATCTGTCAGTTGTTCGGCATCAGCCACTTCGTCAAGATTGCCATTATCCCCGGCATCCAATGATACATAAATACCTGCATCTTTCAACTGTTCGGCGGTCATACCTTCCATTGAAGGACATATTTCCTCCAAACCACCGGTACCGTCAAAATAAACACTCCCTTCCCGAATGCCAAGCACAGCAATATTCTTACTGTCAATATATGGATCAAGCGTTGTCTTAGGAAAATCAGGTAACATCAGATTTTCCACGGCCATGTTATTCGGCAAATAATTGGTAAGAGAACTGTTTGAGAGCTTATTATAATACCGGTTAGGCATATTTCTTGTACTACCGTATGCACGCAATCGCGTAATAATCTGTTGATCCGCATCGGCTGTACGTTGAATTTCGTACAAACCGTTTCCACGTCCATACTTGAAAATATTGCCCACAGCAATACCGGCAGTACCGATTGTTATTGTTCGGCCACGAATAACAAAGTTCGCACCAAATTTTGAATTGAACAACTCCAATGCACCCCATACCTTTATATTGTTCACATCAATGTTTACATTGGTAGTGCTCACATATTCAGGGTGTACGGCAACCGTCCATTTTTGTGCTCCGGTATATATACGGTCAAGATTTACTTGAACACGGTCTGCCAAATCTTGTATAGACGAAGCGAAGAAACTGAACTTAGGCAAAGAAGTGAAGTGTATCTGATTATCACTTTTCACATAATCAAGAAAATCACATCGCGTCAATTCATCTCCCGGCCAGTTGAACTTTACGTTATCATAGACAAACGCTTCTCCCGAAGTTTTTCTTGCCGCCTTTTTTAATGCCGTAGGATCATAGTTTATCTCAAACCTCTCACCACGGTACATAACATAGTCACCTATCTCAAAAAGAATGGGTACGGCACTTTTCAGAGTGCTTGTCACAAAACATGCACCCATCCATGTACCATTATACTCCAAACCTTTCAGTGTACAACGTACCGTATTGCCAGTTTTATCATAAACCTTCCATGCCATACAGCTATACTTTTTCAACCAATGCAACTATCTTTGTCGGTTCCGCAACACTATACGAGGGGATTATTTGAGTTCGAGGATCAGTTACTCTGAATTTTACCGGGAAGGTCAAGACTTCATCCATATTGGACTTATTAAATTCAAAATCTCCAACCTCCAGTAAGTAAAGTCCTTGCCGCCCGATACCCGTGTGCGAGTTATATATTTTCAAAGTGGCACCGTCACCATTTTCTCCCGTGAGATAGTTTTGAAAGGCCATAATTTTATCGTATGCAGTACCCAAATCTCCCTTATAGCACATCTCGGCTTCCAAGTCGTATGCCTTTAATAGCAGCTTATCGGGTATGTAAGTATCTTCACCGTCTTCATCCGGCCAATCCCGTTTGGGTAAATCTTTCGTTTCCCCACCCGGCTTGAACGGAAATTCTGTGCACACAATTCCAAAATGCGCCAAGCTGTCTTTGACTGGAGCATTCTCGGTAGTTTTCTGCATCAAAATAGAATACGGTTCGTTCATATACATATATTAAAAAAGAGCTTGCCGCAGAGATATTTAGTCTCCACAACAAGCTCTATGGCCTTATACTTTAATCTTATTTCAACGCAAATATAATTGTATTTTCTATATAATCATAGAAAATAATGCCATAAAAGCATTTTTTAGTAGATTATTATACTCAACCCCTAACTTGCTTCCACGTGTATGTTGAAAAACATAAAAAATATCATTTGTCATAATTTTATTTATTAGTACTTTTGCATTTAATTATAAAAGAGGTTATTATATGTTAGGAGTTTTAGTTTAATTGGTAGCATTGCTACTATCAATTTTAGAGTATTCTTGAATTATGATTATAGTTATACTTTATATAATGAATTTATTATTCAGTTTTTATGTGTAAAAAAATAATAGTCCCCTCCTTGATATTCTCCATTATTGAAAGTATCATTATCTGTTATGGAATAAATCATATTTCCAGCTCAATCTTTTTTTTGATATTATCTCTCATACCAATTCTTATTCTATGGGGATATGTGAATAACAAATGGAATGAAAAGAAAAGCTTTAGAAACTTTATATGGATAAGTTCTATATTGCTTTCCATATTATTTATTTTTGTGGGATTAGTACTAAATGAAAAGATACATAAATGCGAAATAAAGGAAGAATTAGAAAGAAGCCAGATTTATTATAAAGAAAAAAGGCGAGAGGAATTTATCGCAGATAGTTTACAAAAAGTCCAAGATAGTTTATATATTCTTAAGCAATCCAATATCCTCGCCCAAAGAGACGGCAAGAAAATCATGGGGAGTTTCTTTTGGGGTATGTCACATAAAGATTACAAATCAGTTTATTATAGAATTGAAAAAGAAACTAATGGCATAATTACAGTAAATGGCATTGATTTTAAGTTAGGGCATCCCACTTTTTACAAAAATCAACTTTGTGGATTTACTATCAAAACTGTACGTAAGTACAAACTGTATGATTATGACATAAATGTTTTCGACAAAGAAGATTATGAATACAACAAATATATACAAGATAAATCAACCATATACGATTATTTACTTAAACGATATGGGAAAAGTTTTGGAAACGAAAGTACCATACATATAGCTGCATGGCCTTTCTTATATAAAGCTATCAATTTCTACAAAGCTGATTATGAATCAGAACGTCAAGGAGCCGGGACGTTAATAACTTTTCATTTAGCTATTGATATATCACATCCTCAATTAATAGAATTATTAGAAAATGAAAAAGATAGTATCAGAAAACAAATAGAAAAAGAAAGAACAGAAAATATCGAACGTGAGAGACAGAAGAAAGCGAAATTCTCTGATGGACTATAATTTACAAATTAAATATACAAAATAAAAATGGAATTATATTCTAAATATAAAGATATTAGTGCGTCTTTTAACACTGACTACCATTAAATATTGAGCTAACATAATCTGGCTAATGTTTTCGCGTATAAATTATAATTAGGCTGGCTCCAAAGTCAGCCCAATTTTATTTTGTGCATTTTGCCACTCTTAGCCAAAAGTATTCAGCTTTCGAGATATTTGTTAAGCGCATCTCTCAATTTACGAATTTCATCATTTGAAGATACTATTTCGGATATTTCATCTTCACATGCGCAATCGCACATTGAAATAAGCATACCTTTTATGCCACCTCCCTTTTCTATTTTAGCATCTTTTGAGAACATTTCTATCGGGAGAAACTCGACTACCCCTCCGCTGTCAAAACTTACCGAAGCCGCAGCGTTTTTCTTTTCCCATTCCTCCACCTCACTACATGACATATAAGCCGTTTGACAATTTTCCAATTCTGGCTTCTTTTGCTCTATCATATCTAAATAGAACTGTATAGCCATTAAACCTTTCTCTGTTACCGTATTGTCTTTTGCAATAAGACCATTTACTTTGAATGTTTCTACAACGCATTCTTTGTTGCTCATAAATTCTACTAATTCCATATTGATTTATTATTTATAGTGGATAAAATTTGTATTTTCTTGCTGTAATTGGAACACGGCAGGATAGTTCCTTTTTGAATATTGTTTTCTAAGGTATGATATTAAATTATCGAAGTTGGTAATGAATCCCTCGTTGATTAAATCAGCCACCTTCTTTTCAAGCTGCCACAGTTCGCGTTGTTTGCTTTCATCACCCTGCTTGTTGCGAAGCATTTTCTCATGTGAGTTAAACACAACCCAATTCAATGCTTCCCCAACCTTTTGCATTGCTTTCGGCATAAACTCTTTAGGAACTATCTTCTGAACGGCAGAGCCAAGTTCTTTGTAAGCATCCCCGGCATCGTTTCGATAGCGAATCATTTCATCGTACACAAACCGTAATACTTTGACTTCAAAAGACGGATTTATCCACATAGCAAATTTGATAAACAGAAGCGGATTCATCCAAACTTTATCGGGTGTTTTGCCTTCTTTCGTATTTCTACCCTTAACTTTTATAAGTAGTTGATTTTCACCAATGAGCATTTTTGCTCTATGGCTTTCATCCTCTGCAAGAGCTTTCAAAAACTCTGATGTATTATCAGATTCTAAGAATTTACTCATTTGCCTTCTCGGATTCCCTTCTACATTATTCCACTGCCGAAGCAATTCAGTTCCGTCAAAATAACCATCACTCGTGCGCTGAACCACAGAAAAACTATCAATGTATCGCACCATTTCTTGATTTGTCTTCATACAATGTTTTTTATATTTTACTTGCATACTATTTCTTACCCTTTTCTCCCAAACATACATATAAGCAAGTTCAGGAGATTTTTATTTATTTCTCTTTATACTATGTGTATATTGTCAAAAACTCGATTTTTCTGAATTTTCAGAGAAATAAATAGTGAACGCTATGCTACTGGTATTAATTCACCCTTAATCAGCTTTATGGCTTTCTTTACGTCCCAACCGCTTTCGCATAATGCGATGATAAAACGTACACCTTTCGTAGTCCATACAGTATAAACATTTGTTCCTATCGAGCCATCCGAACGTGTGTACGTCTGTGTACGTGTAGAGTGTAGTCCCCAAGTAGAATAAGGAGTATGCAATAACCATTGTCCGCTTTGTCGGTAGATGACTCCGATTTCTTTCAGCTTCTTATGCAGCTTTTCGGCATCCATTCCTATCTGCTTGGCGACTTGTGTGCTCGTCTGGGTGTTTACACTCTGCAAGTGGTTATCATAATAGCTGACCTTCGGAGCGGCTTGAAGCAACTGCTCTTCTTGCAATGCGTTCTGTTGTTCAAGACGTTGCTTCTCTTCTCGCTCGTTCTTTAATTGTGTTGCAAGACTGATAACAAGGTCGGGATTGTTTATCATTTGCTCCAAAGTTGGCTGCATGGCGGTCATGCCATATTGAAGTAACTCTTTGATACGCTTATTACACCATATAGCAAATGATGGAGATAACCAACGGGCAAATTCCAATGCTACATCTTCGTGAAGCCATGTGCCTTGTTCGCTATTACCACCTTTAACTACTTGAATTAGTGCCGATATGGGAATATGCATATCGGCTGAAAGTGCTTCTGTGAACTCGGTAGTAGCTTTCAATCTAAGCCAATCCCCTACTAATTTACCAAACGGCTTTGCCATTTCTGTTGCATTTACCATTACATTATCATCTTTATAAAAAGTGATAGGGCTTCCATTATATTGAAAAATTTGATTTGTTTTCATATTATAAATTTAGATTTTACTTAACAAAGATTTCTCCCTTTTACGGGAAAGCTCACGCTTGTTTTCTTCAAGTTCTTCCCAACGATTAATAATTTTGGCTCGTAAGTTTGCATCATAACCACTTGCGAGAAGCAAGCAGTCTTTTTTAGTGAGAAGATAATAAGGGTCTTTTCTTTCTGCGTTATTCCCTAACTTTGTGATTTTGAACATCAATTCAAAATTGAATTTATGTTTTTCTTCCAGTTGTTCAAGGATATTGCGAATATCTCGCATTACATTTGAATGAGTTTTGCCCGTAATTTCTGCAATCTGCAAGGAGGTCATTGTTCTTTTTTTACCTTTTCCCTCATCAATAGGTATTAACTGATTAAAATTTTCCATATCTTTGCACTATAAAGTTAATGTTTTCCCCATCAGCGGCTCGGACATCTCCGCTTTTGGGGAATTATTTTGTCCGATCTTGTAGTAGGCAGGGAATCGAACCCCAATACGCCATTACTCGTACCTACTGAACCCTCCTTAATATAATAGTCACGCTTGACATAATAGTAAAGAGAAAGGGCAAATCCCGATGAAGCCTAATGTGGTTGTCTGCCTCAAAGAGAATGCCCTATAATATTTTACTCCAGTTCATGACAACCACGTAATGAACCTTACAGCATTGTTTCCAGCGCAAATATAAAGACGATATTTTCACCATACAACAACCTAAAAATCAATAAAATAAATTCGGTAAACATCAGTAACAAACGGTAAGAATCGGTAAATAAAAACAGTTATATTTACTCTAAAATTTAGACATAATATAAATAATGCGCGTATCTACCGTATTGTGGCGAGATGTTGATTGTCATTTATGATACCGTTCAAATAATATAGGAATATAAAAGGCTATAAATAAGAATGTTGCAAAACGCATGTTAATCCCCATTCATTTTATATCTTACCATGACATTGCCATCGGTTTCAACTTTACAGTTTCCACCATGAACATATACATAAACTTTAGCCACATCGCTTTGCCTTACATGTAGTTTAGCCCGATCATATACACTTACAAAAACTTTGGCACAATCCTCCACTTCAAGAGTCAATTCACTATCATGCCGCAAATGGAGAGTAGCAGCTGTAAATTTACCGAAAGAAAGTTTACCTGAACATTTACCGTTCAGTACATATACACCATTGTTGCCTCCGGTCACTGGTTCATCAACAAAAATATGGTTTTGATGAAGCAGACTCCGGTCAAAATTACCTTTTATATATTCCACTGTCGGATAATCGTGCTCAATACAAAAATCAATGCCTCGTATATACATTTCAATTAGTTCCTGCTGACTTTTATTATTTTGCCAGTCACCTTGCCATTGTGTGCAGAGGCCATACGATACGGCATGGCCTCTCAATTCACTATTCAATCTATTCATAATCATATATTAAACTTGTTTACACCGTTTATATTCCTATGCAGTATATCCCTGATTTCTTCCACAAATTCCACATTCTTTGCTGTATTTATCTGTATCATTGTCAGTTGTTTCAATTGCGCTTGCGCTATTACATTATAGGCCGGGAACAATTCTTCAACCAATCTTCGCACATACTCCCGTTTGACACTCACGTCAGCCCGGATTGCATTTATATAAGAAGCCAAAAGGTTAGCGGTATTTTCAGTAACATTCTGTATGCCTTTAGATAAACCACTTCCACTGTCTTCTTCCTCTTCCTTCATGCTGATACCATATTTCTTTTCCATATAGTTATTCAGTTTGTCAAGCATGGAATAGTAATCATCGGTTTTCTCACTGACCCCCATTAGATAGTCCGCAATACTTTCCAACTCCTTTTCGTCAAGAGAGAAATCCTTGCCGAAATAACCACTCATTCCATCCTCACCAAAAAGCATCTTTTGAAGCTGTTGCATGGCCGGTTCCAAAATACTTATTTTGAGAATGGAGTTCATAACATCACCCATAATGTCGGCAACCTTATTTTTGAAAGCTTCGGCACCATCCTCGCCTTTCTGCCATGCCTCATACAAGGCATCTCCCAGCTGTGAAGCCCAGTCTTTCAAATTAATGCCATAAAGAGATTCAGCCGTTTCTTCGGCAAAATCCTTTATTTGCTGTTTCATCTCCGCAATCTGATTCTCATAATCAGCCACCTTGCTATCATCCGTCTTCTTCTTGTCAATTTCGGCTTGCCGTTGTTTCTCCAATTCTGAAAGTTGTTCTTGCATCAAGGCACGTTGATACCCGTATGCACCACCTTCATCGTATGCCGAAACACGTTTTTGAAGTTTTTCCGCTTCCTGCTTATATTTATGCAAAGACATCAAATCGAAGATGTTGATCTTTCCCTTATTGCGTATTGCACCAATCTGATTATTTAATTGATTCAACCGGGTACGGTCATTTTCTGCATCTACAAGTTTTAGTTCCGTGCCACTGCCCAAAAAACGTTCAAGACTACCGTCAATTTGTTCGTATATATATTGCAACTGTTGAACACGAAGTTTACTTTTTTCAATAGCCTTATCAAGCTTTTTGTCATGTGCTTGTGCTATCTTCCCAATCCAGTTTACAGCTTCACCGGCAGCGGCAGCAATACCACCAACTATTCCACCTTTGGCGAATCCCTGCCCGATATTGCTTATAGAAGACATGGCATCCTGCACATTACCCATCGTGTCGGCCATACCCTCATTGCCCAAAGCATCGAACATGGAAGACATCTGTCCTGCAAAATTGCCGACAAGATCAGCACTTTCAGCGGCACTTTCTCCCAACCGTCCGATTTTCTTTTCCAGTTTGTCGCTGTCTTTTTCAGAAGTAAAAAGTTCTTTTACATTCTTCGCTAAGGTTTTGAATGGATTTACAGCCAACTGTGCATCTTGCAACTGGGGGATGGCTTTTATCAATTTATCCAACAAAGAATAAGCACCCTTAACATTTTCAATACTACCATCATCTTTCGTAAAAAAAGAAGTAAATCCATTGGGCTTTCCATCGCTATCATAGGAAACCTTTGCATTATTCTTGATTTCCCTTGCGATACGTTCAGCCTCTTTCAAATCAGAGAATGAACGTTGCTCTTTATCTCCAAATATTTTCTCCCATTCAGGTAACAATTGTAATAAGGTCGATTTTAATTCAATCAGCTTCTTATTATATTCATCAAGATAAGCCTTCTGAACATTGTTTAGACCTGACGTATCACCAACCAACTCCCCATTTTTTCCGACACTTAATCCAGTCTTTGATGCGTACTGTTCACTTAATATTCGTATCTTTTCTATCGTTGATCTTGCATTGGCAATAACCTTTGTATCATCAAGTGCAATACTTACCTTATCTTTCTCAAATGCCTCTTTAGCATCCTTCCACACCTTAAAAAATTGCTTATATAATGGGCTGTCTTTACCTCCTAATATACTTTCTGCTTCATCGTCACTCAAAGTGAATGGAAGATCAACAGCCTTTTCTTTGAGTTTCTTTTGTACTGTATCTATTAAATATTGCGCTTCATTCTCATAATCAGTCAAAAAACCAAAAGCATAAGTTGAAGCATCCTTCTTACTTGCACCGGCATTGACAAGCTGCTTGTATATATCCCATTTCTTTGAAACATCAGATACGTACCTTTCAAGTTCTTTTGCGGCCTTATCCGAAGCTTCTTTCATAGCGTTGGCATCAATATCCGCAATGACTTTCCGTATGGAAACTTTCAAGTCCCTACGAACTTCGGTCTTATCGTCAAGCTGGTTAAGAATCTTATTCAATTCATCCCGATAATTCTCAATATCCACCGGTTCCTTCCCTCTAAACAAGGAGTCAAAAATGCCCGATTCTATAACCTTTTTGGCAGCTTCTTCTTTTCCAACAATATCAGTCCACTTCTTATATTCAGAATATGCGTCCTTTAGCAAGTTTACCCGTTCTTTCAACCTCTCGGCAAAGACATCCTTTTTGCTCTTATTCTTACTTGGATCAGTGAGAGAAAAACCGATTTCTTTAGCTCCTTTCTCACCGGATTGCATTGTGTCGAAAGCTTTTTTATAATCTGATACAATTTGCTTCTGCCAGTCAGGAAGTTTTGACAAGTCAATTTTAGCTCCACCTGACAAATCTATTCCGGCTTTAATCAATACCGGCTTCAATTGATTTGTTGTCTCTTTAGCTTCCTTATACGCTTTTTGTATTCCTTCAATGATTTTCTCTGAATCCGTGGAAACCTTTATTTGGGCTTCAAATTGCCCATCTGTGGCTCCATTGAACTTTTTCTGCAAATCAGAAAAACTTTGACTGGCTTCTGTATATTCAGCATTAATCTTGATATTGAACTCATCTTCAAGAATCTTCCCATTAAAGAAGTCCCGCATATACTTCGGCATCTTCTCGAACGTGTCAAAGAAAGCACTTATGTCTAAACTGATGGCTATTCTTTGGGCATCACTCAAATTATTTAAATCCCAACCGGCAGCTCCCAATCTCGACTTGTACCTAGATAGGAAGTCTTTCATATCCGGCAATACATCTTCCATATAAATACGCTTAGAGTTTTTCCACGCTTTCCGCAATTGAAAAATATCATCTCTATATCCTCCAGTGAAAGGCAACTCATTATTCAGGCTGGCCAATGCTTTGGGGTATTCTTTGAGAATGGATAGCTGTTCTTTCAGCGGTTTACCCGAAGCGGCTTTGGCAAAATCATCATGTTTAGCTATAACTTTCTGCATGGCGGTGGAATACTCGATATAGCTGCCTGACATGCGGCCAATAATCTTGTTTACCCGTTCCTTCGCATCAATATAGTCATTGATATTTTCAAGAAAACTGTCATCAAAATAACCGTCAGTCGCTTCATTGGCATGTTCAGACGTACCTTTTATGTCATTAAGCAGCCTATAAGCCTCTTTTGTATCATTCAAAGCATTCCGAAGCAATATATATTGTTCTGCAAGGCTTTTAACCGTATTTCCTTCATCATCAGTCTTAAACGTTTCATTAAAAGTGTCTGCCCAAACTGGAGAATAATCCTTTAATGCTGTTTTCATTTCTTCAATAGAAGAAATCAATGAGGCATCATTCGCCTTAAAAGGATCAACATCAGCAAATTTTTGAGCTTCTTTCGTTAGGTTCTTGAAACCGTCTTGTGCTCTTGTTGTCAACTCGGAAATACGCTCGTTCATTTCGTCAGCCTTTTGCCCGGACTTATACCATGATTCAAAAATGGCAGAGGCTGCTGCAAAGACAATAAATTGGGGAGCTAACCCTTTCAAAACCATCCCCAAATTTTTTAAATTCCCCCACAATGCTCTAATCCCCACATTCATCGCTCCAATGTGAGATATTTGTGAGACATCGAGTCTGCCCATCTTTGCCTGAAGAGCTATACTTTCCGCTTGTGCCACAGTCAGTCTTTTCATAGCTACAAGTTGAAGCAGTTTATTCTTTGTTAATTGACCCGAAACAGCCATCTGCTCATAATCCGCATAAGTCAGTTTATTGGAAGTGGCAATAAGTTGTTGTTCGGCAACAGTCAGTTTCCTATATGCTGCTTCAACGCGAAGTTTTTCTGCCGTAAGCCTTTTATTAGCCAAAACAGTCTGCGAAATATTTTTATATTCACCAACAACCAAACGACTATTCACCAACATAGCTGCCTTCCAAAATCCAAAGGCTCCAACGGCAGCTTCGATAGCCGGTACAAGTTCTTTCCAATTTTGTGCAAGGGTGGTAAGGCTTTCGGCAGTCCATTTCAATGTACTACCCATTGACTCCGCAATATCACCAAGCATAATGTCAATCGCATCAGCCAAGTTCTTCCATTTGGATTTGACTGATTCTGAAAGAACTTCCTGCATGTTATGAAACATGCCACCATCATCCGTAAGTTCCCAAAGAACATCTTTTACGTCCTCAAACGTAACCTTCTTTTTCGAGATCATATCAAGCACTTCACCGGCACTGACAATGCGGCCTTCCAACTTACTGAATCGCTCGGCCAGTTTATCCACCATAGGAATGTTCGCTTCCGTCAATTGCCGCAATTCTGTTCCTTTCAAGAATTTAGCAGCCTTTATCTGACCGAAGGCCAATATGATACGCCCCATATCAACACCTACACCGGCTGATATATCAGCCAGCCTTTTCATGGTATCATACAATTCATTGTATGGTATAGAATATGCAGAAAGTTGCTTGGCATACTGATTCAAATCCATAACCCCGAACGGAGAAGCAACAGCCAGTTTCTTAATCTGATTGAATATGGTTGTAGCTTTGCCTTCATCTTGCAGGATAGAGGCCATTGCAATTTTCTGATTCTCCAACTCACCACCAATATCAACCACTGCACGTAAGAAATTTTGTGCCGCATAAATGGAGTATAGCCCCAAAAATTCATTTCTTAATTGTCCGACAATACTCAACTGGCTGTTCATTGCTCCATTCATATTGAGAGTGGCTGTCATGTGCCGCCTTGCTGCATTGGCTGATCTCTCACGGGCATTAGCCAAATCCAGTTCCGCTTTGGCGGCACGGGCGGCTCTTTGTCGCGCAAGCTCACGTGCGGCTGCGGCAGAAGCCTCCGCTTTGGTTTGAATGGCTGCGGCTTTGGCGGCGCGTAAATCACTTGCTGTAAAGTTTGTATTCAACCCGGCGGCTTGCAAGGCGGCACGGACAGCTTGTGTGGTACTGGCCTTATCCACTACCACATTGATCTTAAACTTCTCACTTTGAAGCAAAGTCTTCATATCACCAACCAACTTCTTCTTGTCAAAACCCACATCAAGTTTTGCCTGCAAGTCTTTGGTGATTTCCGCTTTCAATTTTTTACGTTGTTCCGCTGTCTTATCACGGAACAGTATATCAAAATATAAATTACCGAGATCAGCCATATATTATTGTGTTTGTGCTACTTATAATCATTAATGTTAATTGCTGTTTCTCCATTGCCATACTTATTTTTCCAGCGTTTGGCAGCATCCTCTATTTCGCTTACGGAAGGGGATTTGAAGTTCTTCGTATTGTGCTTCTTTTCCTTGTTGTCCTTGTCACAATCTGTAACCACAATAGACACATCCATTGCCAATAGTTCAATTTGTGCATTTGTAAGTACCCAATAAATACCAAACAAGGGCTTGCTTATTGGAATCCCAAATACTCTCAAAGGCTCTGTCAGCCACGGATAGGACTTGCCTATTTCCCACGTTTGTCCGTAGCTGGTTCGTGAAGGATATGCTCTGCTTCCTCTTTTGTCATTGTCATCATCGTGTCCTTCATCGCGGTCAGATATATGGTAGCAGTCAAGTAGTCTTCCACTGGAATTTTTTTTTTGCCGACGGCTATAACCTTCATCAGCTCATGATCTCCATATTGTTTGATATAAAAGAACCATCGCCACAAGAAAGGATAGAAGAACTTGATCTTCCAATATCCGTTCAAAATGATAGCGGCTGCACATTGGCAACTGATCTTATCATCATTCCCCGATTTCTGCATGGTACTGGTGAATTTGCGTATAGTCCCTCTTTTCAGCCATGAAATACCATATTTCTTTCCTCGGACTTCCACATAGTCCACACTGTCTTCCAACACATCATTCAATAGCCTTTCATCCTCCGGTGTAGGAAGTGTTATGTCATTCTTCTTTGTCATATTTTATCGTGTTTTATACGAAAAAAGGTGGTGGCCGGTATCAAGTAGCTCACCACCTTTTCGCTGATATGAATTTTGCAAAGTGTTATATCCTAAGTTTTTTATTCGGACACTTTTTTACGTAAAATGTAAATAGAGGCACCCTTAGCATCATTCAACGGAGAAACAGATACATTAAAGTACCCCGGCTTATCCTGCTCGCTGACGAAGTTGCTATACCCCTCAACATTCGGTAAGAACAAGGCTGTTTGACGGTCTTCACTACGCATGAAGAGTCCTCCGATTACTTTCTTCGGTTCGATATTGTAACCTTCACCTTCATAAATCTCACCATCAATGGTAGTAGTCATAGTCACCGTTTCCGCTTTCTTGTTCAGTAACAAGTCATTGATCTTTCCTGCCACGGAAGGTACTTGAAACTGAATATCGGAATCTCCAGCATTAGCAATAGAAGTCCAAGTTGCTCCGGTTGTCAACTTGATCTTGGAAACATCGGCAGCTCCGGTATCAAATGTAACTCCGTCAGAGAGTACCGGCAGCTCCATATCAAAAGCCGCTAAAGTTGCGAGGTCACTATTGACTTTGGACACATAATAAACCTCCTTCATCTGATTAAAGAGCACCTTTAACTCTTCCAGTTTGGTAGTAATAGAAATCTCTGCCATAATCGTATCTTTTTAAGTTTGTGTCATTTGTTTATTATTAGCTTCGCTTGTATTATTAAGGAATGAAAACCGAGTCCGTCATTTCCTCCGGGAAGCAATCGTGGACTTACAGCTGAAAACAATTCCGTCACTATTGGAAATTTTGAAACCACTTCCATTTGCATTTCATCCAAACGGACTGTATTCTCAATACCGTTTGAGCGATCATGCGCAAAAACGTTTATCTGACAGTAAGTGTCTTGGTAGGTACTTCCTTTATCTTGGATAGTTTGTGGCAACCGGATAACAACAAAGTCCTTCATCGCCTTTTGTTCAGCAGCCGGACGATCTGTTATGAAAACCTTTTCACCAATGCCGGTTACTGCATCAGCGATTTGTTTTAATATATCCATACGTCTATAAACTGTCCGTCCCATCATTTCATTGGTTTAAAGTTCTTGAATAATGTATTTTGTGCCCTTTGAAATGTTCCGGTCAGAACATCTGCATTTAACACATTCTCCAAATAGGTTGAATATTCAGTACCCGTGCACATTACTATCTCAAATCCTTTACGTGATTCCGACTTATATCTTTTCAAGAAATCAAAGGAGGATGCTTCGCCATAACCTTTATCAGTTTCTATTGTTCCAGTAAAACGTCTGTTCTGATTATCATAACTGACACCTACAAATGTTTCACCTTTAGTCAGTTTTACTCTCACCGGTTGTTTCATTGAATCTCCACTACAAACGAAATAGGAAAATCTACCGTCCATGAATAATCCGCACGCATAACTGGTTATTGTATTACCCGTAAGATTCCGAAAGCCTGACTTGTTATCAAGTGCATCTTGGATAAGTTCTTCACAGCATTTAGTCAAGACATCAAAGATATATCCTGAAACAAGCTCCTTTGCCTTCCTTATTCCTTCATCAAACAATACTTCATTGCTCCGGTTATCCATGCGTTAATTTTTTGCAAGATTGAAATACACAGTTGTTCCCAAATTTCCGGCATAGCTATCAGTAACCATACATTGAGTGAAAGTGCCTTGTCTGTCCGTGACATCTATCAGATCACCGGCCAATATTCCTTCAACAATTCCGGGAAGGCTCAACAGATAATCGCTCTTTATCACATTATCGGTTTTGAATGTCCGCAAATTTGTACTACCTTCCTTTCGGCATATACCTTCATACAAGATCACCTTCTCACCATCACTGAAAGAATCCTCACCTATAATTCGGTAAACAGTACATTTGTGCGGATGCCGTGGATTATTTACTTTCATACTCAAAAATTGACTATTCTGATTTTAGTGCCCTTTACAACTTCTTCATCCCATTTCTCATACAGTTCTTTCGCCATTTCACGGAGTTGCCGCTTGTCGTATGCACTGGTCTGCCAACCACCTTCCTTATGCTTCCATCCCCCGTCACTGTCTTCGGTATCATTCTTACTGCTTGGAGTGCTTGCACACCACATGTAAATATCGGCAGTGGCAAGATCAAGCTGCCTTTCGGTCAGTTCACTTACCATTGTTCCAAAAGCGATTTTCCGCTTGACAAGAACCCTTTTGAGGGCGTTGTCCGCTATTTCATAAGCAGTTGCGCCACTCAAAAAGTCCTCAATGGTCATATCTTCCGTATGAGAAAGTTCCTCATTCATTCTTGCATGAATTTAAGAATTACACAGTTACAGTAGAGATGAACATATACTGTGGCATTCTCGGCACACACATTTGGGCGGCTTCACTTTCAATATAGATTGAATGTGTTTCAGGATTGGCTCTCTGTGTCAGTTTCAAGCGTCCACCGTCATAAGAAGCAACCTTGTTTGCCTCATATCCCAAAGTCAAAGGCTCCACACCTTGAATAGTACCGATCTGACCTACTGGTATAAAGGCAATATTGGTGGCCTTGAAGTTCTCCACTTGTTCAGTGATAAGATCAGGTTGTCCGTCCGCATCCTTACCGGGCTTGTCAACAAAAGCATAGCTGTCACGTGGCACGATTTCATCCACCTTAACCAGTTTCTTGAAAATGGCTTTCAGGCGGTCTTCATCTTCATTCTGTGCATTGGCAATAACCGTACTATCATCCGTCACAGTCGGATAGAGGGAATGGCCGATACGTTTAAGAACCGCGGTATGAGTCATTAAATCATCCCATAAGTCCTGCGCCAGCTCCATCCTGATCTTGCCCAAATAATGATATTTGCGGCGAATCTCTTTCACTCTGTTCTTTATATCCATAATCGGATCAGAGGCAGAGCCTTGATTTGCCGGAATATGTTCATCCTTAGTCCACCAGCGGCTTGTGCCGGCCAATGCTTGATAATGGTTTTCAGGGATATTAAAGTCAATAGTGATACCCTTCAAACCACGTGGGTTGTTATCAGTATCAATAGTGAACTTACCCGTGGAAACAATTCTCATTCGCTGGTGAGTAAGCGCATTGTAGTACGATCCGATAAGACCGTCAGCACTTTCATCAAGCAAGCCCAAGAACACATTCTGCATCTCTTCCGTCAATGCGGACATGCCTACCCGTTGCAACAGCTGCAATTGTTGTCTCACAGTCACACGGTTCAAACGGTAGAACTTCTTTTGAGTCGGGATATTACCCGTCCTTCCTTCGAGTTCTCCCAATGCAGCTTCATAACCCGGACTTTCCGGATCAACGTAAGCTGGCAGCGTTTTCACGCCGAGGCTTGTAATAAGCTGGGAGAAAGTATAATCCAACTTGGTTGCTTCAAATTCAAAACCATCAATTTGAAGTAGGTCATACTTCTCCTTGTAACGGTCAATAAATTCTTGCCAAGTGTCCCCACCAAGCCCATACTCGATAACCTTGTACAAATCAATAGGAAGTGTATTCATACAATTGTCGTATTTTAAATGTTGTTTTCAAATTCTTTTACTGCACCCATACAATTTGAGGAAGTGTAGTAATCTTTTGCAGGATAGCGACCACTTCTTCGTCAAACATGTACTGATAAATCTCTCCGGCATAGACTACTGTCCCACTGGCCTTTGTGTTGCCACTGGCTACAAGAATATCTTCTTGCAAATAACCATTAATGCCAAGAGTGGTAATATCTGATTCAGCCGCCTTGATCTGTGCATCCGTATAAGCGGTGAATGTCTTACCTGAAAGATCAAACTTCACAGCTGTACCGGCAGGAATCTTGCCAACCGCAACCCAATCGGAAATGTTGCTCACCATACCACCGCCCGGATAACGGTGACGGATTTCACGCCACACTTTACGGGCATGTCCGTATTTCACGGTGTTCACATCAAACGTGTTACCCATTGTTCCCATACATTTATTGTTTTAGAGTTAATAATTTCAATTCTTCTTCCAGCCTTCCTTCTTGCCTTTACGTTCAAAGTATCTGCTGGCTGCATTGTGTTGTGTTCCACCTGAACCGTCAGAAGTTCTTGGGGCGGTGCCATAACCCCTGCACGCCTTATATTCTGCATCATATTTCGGCAGAAATTCAGTAACCAGTTCATCCACAGTTTTCTTGGTATCGAAAGTTACCCCTTGTAAGGTCTTGCTCAACACATAATCATCATTCGCTTGTTTGGCCTTCATTGCAGCCGTAACCTTCTTCAACAAATCAGCTTGAACCTTTTTGCTGTCTTCCGCGTCTAAACGTGCTTCCAGTTCTTTCAGTTTCTTCTCCAGTTCATCATCGTTTTTCGGTGGTACCGGTGGAGTTGGAGGTGTCGGGGGAGTCGGTTGGGGCTTATAGTTTTTCTTAAAGTCCTCAACTCTGGTTGCGACATCATGGTTGTACTGTCCTTGCATCCCTTTCAGAAAATTCACAGCCTTGTTCCAATAAGCCTCGTCAGGCTCCGAACCTTCGGCTACGGGATTAAGTTCTACATACTTCTGTAATGTCTGCGGTGAAAAACTGGTTTCTCCAAGTTTCTCGCTTAATGTGGATAAGATTTTTTCTTGTTCCATCGTGTTTATTTTGTGTTTATGTTGAATAAAAAAAGAGTCAGACAATGCTTTTTGCATCAATCTGACTCTTTGGTCTTATTTTCCATTTAATAGTGGGCAGTATTGGACTCGAACCAATGAAGACGAAAGCCAATAGATTTACAGTCTATCCCGTTTGCCACTTCGGTAACTACCCGTTTTGCGGAAGCAGAAGGATTCAAACCTCCGAAGCCTTTCAGCTTGCCTCTTTAGCAAAGAGGTGGTATCGTTCACTCACCCATACTTCCAATATGCGACCTACAAGATGTCTCGGTGAAACCACCGCATTTCCCTTGTATTTCGGACGTTATTCATTCTGTGTAGCGTATCAGAGAATCGAACTCTGGTTTCCACTGTGAAAAGGTGACGACCTAACCGTTAGTCGAATACGCCATTTGTTGAGATACAAGGATTTGAACCTTGAATAGCAGAACCAAAATCTGCTGTGTTGCCATTACACCATATCTCAATATGCGCGAAGAGAAGGACTCGAACCCCCGACAATCAGGTTTGGAATCTGACGTTCTTCCAACTGAACTATCTCCGCTTCATTGCGCCCGGTGATAGAATCGAACTACCGGCCTTTACATTAACAGTGTATTGCTCTACCAATTGAGCTAACCGGACAATATACCTATACTCACCTAACCTGCGATACCCCATTTCAGCGTACCTGTGGGAATTGAACCACACCGTATAGGTTTTGTGGAAAGAGATGAAATCGAATCACCTTAACCGGATTTTCAGTCCGGCGCATACACCACGTCTGCCATCTTTCCATATTCTCCCTTTATCCCCATACGCCACATCGAAGGGAGAAACAATGCGGCAACTCCAACTATTGTTGCGGAGATTCGACTCGAACGAATGACCTTTGGGCTATGATCCCAACGAGCTACCAGCTGCTCCACTCCGCGATATTATCCTGAAAACTACTTTGTACCCACAATATCCACATTTATGTAGTTCTTGCATCTACGACACTTCACTCTCAATATAACAACACCATTGACATAGCTTATATCAGTTAGTTTCTGACCGCATATCGGACATAAAACTATCTTGTTGTATATTTCCCTTTGATCTGCATCTTTATCCGCACTAATTTTTATCATACTCCATGTTTTCGTTGCAAATATATGTACTGGATTTCTTTTCTCAAAACATTTTTGATATTATTTTCTATTAAAATGTAGAAAATAATACTCTTTATGCGTATTTTTGTACTGCAATATTAGAATCAGAGCTTATAGGCCGGTCTCCACATGTGTAATGTGAGGATCGGTTTTCTTTTTATGGAGAAATATAGTGGAATAAAAACGGTTAATGCCAGTTTGGTGCTTGATTATGAATATATCCAAATGTTAAGGGACGCGGATAGGAAAATTCCTAATCCGAATAAGATAATCGCACAAGGTGGAGGGCAGGAAAACATGCTCTCCACCCCGGCTGATATTACCATCTGTGGGGGATGCCGTGGGGGAAGTAAAACTTTTACTCTTCTTATGGAAACATTGAAAGATATAAAAAATAAAAACTTCCGTTCTGTTCTTCTCCGGCATGAGATAGACGATCTCTCTGATATGGTAGAAACATCATCCACCTTATATGATGATTTTGGGGAATACAACAAGTCCAAAAACGACATGCGTTGGAATTTCTATAAAGGTGGATTTTTAAAATTCAGCTATCATGCTGACACACTTGACGATTTCAAAAAGCGTTTTCAAGGTAAACAGTTCGCATATATAGGTGTGGATGAAATAACCCACATGGAATATCTTAAATTCAAATACCTTATCACTTGTAACCGTAACGCCTTTCATATCCGTAACCGCTTTATCGGAACATGTAACCCTGATCCTGACAGCTGGGTTGCAAAATTCATTGACTGGTGGATCGGAGAAGACGGTCTTCCAATCCCGGAACGTGATGGCAGAGTCCGGTATTGTTTTATGGATGGGGACAATGTTTCAGGTATATATTGGGGAGATACCCGTGAGGAAGTATATGAGCAATGCAAGGACATTATACACGCCTACTGGAAGCCGGAGTATGAGCAATATGGCACACCACAAGAACTGTTTATCAAGTCGGTTACTTTTATTGAAGCAAAACTTTCCGATAATGTAAAGCTGATGTCTTCCGATCCGACCTATTTGGCAAACCTTGTCAACCAGTCAGACGAACAACGCGCACGTGATCTTGACGGTAACTGGAAATACAAAGCTGCCGGAGATGATATAATAAAGCTGACTCACATGGAAGCTTTATACCGCAATTCCATGCAGATAGGTGATGGAATACGCCGGGTATCGTGTGACGCGGCATTTGAGGGTGGCGACAGTCTTGTCATGTGGCTGTGGGAAGGATGGCATATAAGAGACATATTTGTTTGCAAACTTGACAGCAAGAAAACAGTCGATACCGTAAAAGCGATGCTGGAAGAATGGCATGTAAGAGAAGAATGCTTCACCTATGACCTTAACGGACTCGGACAAATATTCAAAGGTTTTTTCCCGAATGCAATCCCATTCAACAACAAAGAAGCCGTGGAGGAGAAATTCAAATACATCTATGCGAATTTAAAATCACAAGCGGCATATCTGTTCGCACAAAAAATTATCAACCGGGAGATTTCCATTGAACCGACTCTTCTTGAACGCAAGTTCTCCGGCAAAGGGTTTGAGAAAGTTCCCCTTAGACAGATTCTCGACAAGGAAAGGAAAGCGATACGAAAGGATGAAGACAGTGAAGAGAAGGGCTGGACTATTATCAAGAAGATCATAATGAAAAAATTAGTAGGCCATTCTCCCGACTTCATAGAAGCATTGCTTATGCGAATGATTTTTGAAATTAAACATAAACGCAAACACATAAAAGGTTTAGGATTAATATGATAGCAGAGATTCTTACAAAAAAGCCTTTTGCAAGGGTTACTCCCGAAGGTTACTTGCAAGGCAGGATTACGAGCGATTTAAGAAACGCATCGTTCACAAACAATAGTGATAGGCTGACATGGCAGCTCATTTCGCAGGCTGATTTTATCCGTGAATTTTATCCTTCAGGGCACAAGATCAATTCGGAATTGTTTTACCCGGATAGACTGAAATATGACGAAGAGAAGAAACGGTTCTTCCGAGAAAAAGTGTTCCGTGCCTCTTTTCCCTTTCAGATGATAATCACCATTCAACAGCTTGTACATCTATGTGGCAATGACATTCATCATGAGCTGACCGATACCAAAGTCGATGAAAGTTCACGGGAAATATTTCTCGAATTTCAAAAAGGATGGCTGGATAAGAATATGGAGATTGCATTTTACGAATATGCCAAAAGTGTAAAAATAACGGGAGATGCAGCAATCGTATTCTATATGAATGAAGGTAAGGTATTCACCAAGAATCTTTCCTATTTTGATGGTGACACTCTTTATCCTCACTACGACTCCATAACCGGTCAAATGACACTGTTTGCCCGACGATACAGTGACTATGACGAAGAGGGAAAGGAACTCATTTCTTGGGTAGAAGTGTGGGACAATAAAAAAATGTACCGTTACCGTCAGGATAAAAGGGGAATAGTCGGAGCAATAAACAAATTGAAACAGTATTTCGGTATTGAAGGATATACATTAGTGGAAGAACACGATCATGGATTTGCCGAATGTCCGGTTGTATATTATCGGGACAAACACGGTGCCTGCTGGAGCTTTTCACAAGATAATATCGACAAGTACGAACTGGCTATTTCCCATTTGTGTCAAAACAATATGGCATACGCATTTCCGATCATGTTACTTAAAGGTGAAGATGTTGAGATTCAGGGAGATATGTATGGTGCGGTAAAAGCTATCACTATGGGGAAGGATGATGATGCAGGCTTTATGAATCGTCCCGAAGCATCACAATCATTTGAACTTCAAATTAATACATTACTTAAAATGATTTTTATGGGGAGTTTTGTTGTCATGCCTCCCGAAGTAAAGTCAGGAGATTTGCCGGGTGTTGCTATCAAGCTGATCTATTCACCATCTTTGGAAAAAGCCATGATTGACTGCAAGGAATTTGACGAATCAATAGACAAAATGAAACGGCTGTTCCTGCACGGATATGGAACAGAAAAAGGCCAACTTACCAAATTCCTCAATTTGAAAATTTTTTCGTGGGCAGTTCCATACGTCCACCAAAATGCAGCCGAATTGGTATCGAACTTGGTACAATTAGTCGGTGCCGGTATTTTATCAAAAGAAACCGGCTCGGAAGAATCCGGTTATGGGAAAAACAATGAATGGGATCGTATCATGCGTGAATATAAGGAACAGCAACAAGCTGACTTGCTATATCAACTGAAAATCAAGAAAAATGAAAGTAAAGAGGGTAATGCAAAATGATCTGTACCAAAACGCGGAGCGCGAAAGCAATCCCGTACTCCGCGCTCCGAATCCAATGTAATTATACATTGGAAAAAGCCGCCTCTGCCTACATAAAATAGACAGAGGCTTTACTTTTTTTCAACAACTTGGTTGATAAGCTTGTGTTATAACAAGTCAACTTCTACATTGCAAATGTAATGAATGAATTGAATATGACACTACTTTCGATACAATTTTTTATTATAAGGCTTTCGAGGATATTTCCGGTTAAGCTTCTTTTGCAGATCATCATTGATACTTTCATTCAGAAGGATTTTAGAGTTTAGCACCCGGACTTCTCCAGTAAGTTCCATAATAGTTTTGGATTGTGTCGCATTTTGTTTTGAAAGTTCAACATTGGCAATAGCCAGTTTGCTGCATTCTGATGCAAGATGATTGAGTTTCTTTGTGCTGATTAATGATATTCCAAACATAATAATTCTGATATTTAACCTATTAAATAAGGCAGTAATTACTAAAGCTACACTGCATTGTTTATTATAACTAAAAGTTATACC
>CAOYQO010000030.1 GCA_948566455.1 uncultured Phocaeicola sp. | reverse complement strand
CAAAGGTAGGAAGGAAAAGAGGGGAAAAAAACACGCACGAGGCCGAATGCTTACTTTTCACTCAAGTGAAGTGCCGTTGCCACCTGTGTGAAACGGTTGCTTCACCAAGGTGAAGCAATAAAGTCATAAGACTGTTTTCACGGTTGCATCCTGTTGATAAAATACATCTATTGAAGTTTTGTCATTTTGTGTGTGGCGGTTGTTGTGTTGTACATTGATGAACGATACCACCGCTTACCTACCGGTTGAGAGCCTTTATGGATGTTTTTTTACAGTAATTGGTTGATAATTAGAAGAATACTGTGTAGGAAAAATTTTATATTTCACGTTCAATTCAGATGCGTTTTCCATTGTCTTGAAGAATTTTTTTTTGATATTGATAAGATTTCATTGTTTAATGCTTGAATTGTATTTGTTCCTGCTTGCTTGAATTGCCATCTTTGCAATGTTAATTTTTAATTCAAATAACTATGAAAACAAAGACATTCTTAATTTCAGCTGCTATTCTTCCATCCATGGGGCATTACCGTTGTTTGCGAAAGCAATAACGTGTTGGAAATCTATTTTTAGTTAATTTTACAGCAATATTTTTTAATTAAACTCTAATACATTATTTATGAAACAAATTGCATTTACATGGTTGCTGTGCATACTTAGTATATGTGCCTATGCTCAGCAAATTACTGTTACCGGAACAGTGACGGATGCGGAGAATAATCCGTTGATTGGTGCGGCTGTTGTTGTAGTAGGAACTACGGATGGCGTGATTACCGATTTTGATGGCAAATATACCATTAAGGCCGCTTTCGGTCAGTCTTTGAATTTCTCTTATGTAGGTTATCGGGAGCAAACTGTTAAGGTTGATGGCCGCAGTGTGATTAATGTGAAATTGTCGGAAGGTGAATTGTTGGACGAGGTGGTGGTTATCGGTTACGGTACAGTGAAGAAAAGCCATTTGACAGGTGCGGTCGCTTCTGTTTCCGGTAAAGAGTTACAGGCAAATGTTGCACGTAGTGCTTCAGCTGCTTTGCAAGGAAGAGTTGCCGGTGTTACTGTGTCGGCTGCCAACGGTCAGCCGGGGGAAGGCTTGAATATTAATGTCCGTGGTATCAGTTCATTGAGTGCCACCAGTCCGCTTTATGTGATTGATGGTGTGTATGGTGATATCAATATGGTTGATCCCGCTGACATTCAGTCTATTGAAGTGTTGAAAGATGCTTCGGCTGCTGCTATTTATGGTTCTCGTGCTGCTAATGGTGTTGTATTGGTCACTACTAAAGGCGGTCGTTTGGAAACTTCTGCCCGTGTAACAGTGGATGCCTATACAGGCGTTCAGATGGTTGCCAAATACATTGATGTAATGGATGGTAATCAGCTTCGCGATTTGGCAAAGGCTACCGGTTATAGTTCGGCAGAAGGGTTGCTGAATTGGAATGGAGGTGCTGGAACAGACTGGCAGAAAGAACTTTATAACTCGGCTATGGTGAGCAAGGTTAGCTTGAATGTATCTGGAGGAAACAAGACTTCGACCTATAATCTGTCGGGAAGCTATCTTAACCAGGATGGTATTGTGAATACTACCGGTTATGAGGCATGGAACATTCGTGCTAAGAATACTTTTTCTTTTTTCAATAATCATTTGCGTATGGGGACTACGTTGATGATGAAATTCTATAAAAAGAAGTACGAAGATGTTTCATATACCTCCGCTCTGACAGCTGTGCCTATGTGGAATGTATATGGTGAAGATGGCACTTGGGGTGTCGCTCCGGAATGGACCAGAGGAGATAATCCTGTGGGTTGGACAGAAGCCTATGATTACCAAAGACATGGGATAGACATTTTATTGAATGGCTATGCCGAAGTGGATTTGTTCTTGAAAGGATTGAAATATAAATTCAATGTAGGTATAAACAAATATACAAGACGTAATTATGCCTATAGTTCTCCTTATTATTTCAGTTCTACTTCACAAAAGAATGAAGCGGAATTGTCGGAAAGTACAGACTGGGAGAATGATTGGTTGATTGAAAATACAATCAATTATGATAATACGTTTGGCAATCATACGGTTTCTGCTTTGGTGGGTTATTCTGCCCAGCGTAACAATGCGCGTGGTTTTGGTGCAGGACGTAAGGGTTTCCCGGAAGGTTTCTCTGTGATTGACGCCGGTTCGGTTTCTTCACAAAATACATCGGGTAGCGCATGGGCCAATACAATGATTTCTATGTTTGGGCGTGTGATGTATTCGTATGCCGATCGTTATATGCTGTCTGCTTCTGTTCGTCGGGACGGTTCTTCCAAATTTGCAGATGGAAACCGCTGGGGCACATTCCCGTCTGTATCTTTGGGTTGGAATGTGATGAATGAAGATTTCTTTGAAAATATCAAGGAAACCATGAATGAATTGAAAATTCGTGCCAGTTATGGTGTACTGGGTAATTTGAGCGGCATTGGCAATTATGCTACCCAGTCTGTTGTTTATAAAGGTATGAATAACATGATGGGCACAGAACTTTGGGAAGGTGCCATTACCGGTAAGGAATGGACTTCACCCATGAATGTGACTTGGGAAAAGACGAAGACTTTGAACTTGGGTTTGGATTTTGCTTTCTTGAACAATAAGTTCAGTGTCAGTGCTGATTATTTTATTCAGAAAACAGAAGATATGTTGTTGTCTATGCCGCAGTCTTTGAGTTTTGGCTTGAGTGGGAATCCTACAGTAAATGCAGGTACAGTAGAAAACAAAGGATTTGAAATTTCATTGAATCACCGTAATAATGTAGGCGATTTGTATTATCATGTAGGTGTCAATGCCACCTTTATCAAGAATGAACTGACGGAAGTAAACGGAAGTCGTGATGAATGGCAGGGATTCAATCCTCATGCCAAAGGAACGATCACTTATGCCAAGACCGGTCATTCCATAGGTTATTTCAATTTGATAAAGACGGATGGTGTATTCCAAAGCCAACAAGAAATTGATGCGTATGTGGATAAGAACGGTAATAAGATCCAGCCTAATGCACAACCGGGTGACTTGCGTTTCGTGGATTATAACGGAGATGGTAAGATTGACAATAATGACCGTCAGGATGTAGGCTCTGCTTTCCCGAAAGTTAACTTGGGTGTAAGTCTGGGTGCTGAATGGAAAGGTTTGGATTTGAATATGTTCTTTGACGGAAACTTTGGCAACAAGATTTACAATGCCCAGTATTATACTACGGTTTATAATGAATCAACAGGAAACCAATATGCAGAACGCATGAACAGCTGGACTGAAAACAATCATTCTGACATTCCTCGCTGTTTGTTTGGTACTAGCGATCCTAATGGTACAAACTGGGGCTATACGGACCGTTGGTTGGAAAATGGTTCATTCTTGCGCTTGAAGACTTTGGAATTAGGTTATACGTTGCCCAAAGTATGGGTATCTAAAGCCGGTTTGCAGAATGTGCGTGTTTATACGGCTATGGAAAACCTTTTCACTATAACCGATTATAAAGGATATACTCCTGACTTGGGTATGGTAGATGCCGATGGTGCCGGTACATCAGGTGGTTCGGGTGTAATGACCCGTGGTTGTGATGACGGTCGTTATCCGATGGCACGTACTATCACCTTTGGTTTACAAGTAAATTTCTAATTAGGAATAAGTAATATTTGCAGAATATGAAAAAGAATTTTATAAAATACATAGCTGCATTGGCTGTAGCTCCAATGTTGTTGTCTTCTTGTAGTGATGACTTTCTGAATGAGATTGATCCTAACCGTCAGACTCCGACCACTTTTTGGACATCCGAGGATAATGTGATGAAAGGCTTGTCCGCAGTTTATAATCCTTTCCGCCGTATGACCAGTGGATATTATGGTGGGTTGGAAGGCATCATGCATCTTCAGATGCGCGGTGACGACCTTTACCCCACTCGTGGAGAAGAACCTTATATTTGGGAATATTTGTCGTTTGTCAACACAACGAATACAAAGGATTTGAGCTGGGGAAACATCTATGAAGGCATTCAGATGGCAAACGAATTCATATATCGTGCGGCTACGGTTGATATGGACGAAACCAAACGTGAGCAAATGATAGGTGAGGCTTATTTCTTACGTGGATTCTGGTACTTCCGTTTGCGTACTGATTATCGTGATGCGGTTATCCGTACTCTCCCGCAGGATGCAGATCCGGAAACTCATGGACTGTCTAGCGGTGATGAAGTGCTGGAACAGGCTATTTCAGACTTTAAGGAAGCCAAGTCTCGTTTGCCTAAGCTTCGTTCAAGCGATGAGAACGGTCGTGTAACTCAAGGTGCGGCTATTGCTATGTTGGGTAAAGCTTATATCTGGAAAGGGGATTATCAGGCCGCTAAGGATGAGTTTGAAATTATAATGAATGGTTATGGTTACGATTTGACTCAAAAGTATGAGGACAACTTCCGTGACGATACGGAATTTAATGCTGAATCTATTTGGGAAATCAATTATGATGCCAAAGGTAATTCGGGTGACGCTTGGGGCAATGGCACTAGTGACGACTCGTTTATGGGAAACAACCTTGCTCATTATTTTGGCCCGACACTGAAAGGTGAGAATATTGGCGGTGGTTGGTATAAGATGCAGCCTTCTCCCTATTTGATAAAAGAATTCATTTCCGAACAGCGTCCGGAAGGATCTGATTCCAAATGGGATAAGCGTTTGTACACTACGTGCTTCTTTAAATATTCTGATTTCGGTGATGTGAAGCCGGATGAAAAATTCTATGGTGGTAAAGTGGAATTTGATGATATGTTTAAATGGACGGTACTGCCCGAAGGCGATGGCAAATATGGTATTGCCAAGCAAGGATATGCTCCTGCTTATCCGGTTATCGAGGGTGTTCAAGGGCGTTTCATGATGAAGAAGTTTGCAGCTTGGTGGGTTCCCACAGGATGTACGATGTATTCTAACGATGCCGGACGTATCAACAATTTACGTATTATGCGCTTTGCAGAAGTTTTGTTGCTCCACGCTGAGGCTTGTCTGGAAACCAATGATGAAAGCGGAGCAATGAAAGATATTAACCGGATTCGTGTACGTGCCGGGCTGCCGGAGAAAAACTTGAGTGGAAAAGATGCTATAATGACAGAACTCCAGAAACAGAAATTGCTGGAATTTGCCGGAGAGAATATACGTTGGGATGATATGGTTCGTTGGTACGGAAATGATCCTGCTAAGTTGAAAGCTATCATGCACGAACGCAAGACCGATTCTCAACATTATGAATTGCTTTACGAAGAAAATGAAAGTGGTGAAAAGGAATTGGTAGGATATAAACCGACAGACCGCATTTCGGATACACAAGGATTTGACCATTTTGAAGCTAAATTCTTGTACTTCCCGATACCTCAGGCAGAGGTGGACGCTAATTTGAATTTGGAGCAAAAGCCGGAATGGAGATGATTGCATTGAACTGATAATTAAAAAGTATGAGAGGGAGGGGGATCTCTCCCTCTATAAAAACAATGAAGCCAAATGAAAAGGAAAGGATATTATTTATGCTCTTTGTTGGTTATGATATTTGTATTTTTGTCATGTCGTGATGAAGAACAGGATTGTACCCAAGCTATGCAGGATATACAAAACCAGTTGAAGGAAAATGATTTATTGAAATCTGTTTCTCAAGAACGTGAACAATGTGTTTTGTTATTTGAGTCCAATAAGATAATTTTTCCGCAAGAGTTAATCCAAAGTGTAGATGTGGATGCGGAAAACTGGAAAACGACTTTGACATTTGCCAATGGAAGCACTTATGTTATACCTACCTTAGGTACTTCGATTGACAACTTGATATTGAGTTCTACAGTCAATCCTTCCGGTTGCAATCCATTATCGGCCAGTGTAGTTGTAAAATTACCTGTATTGGGACGCATTAAACTGATTGTGCACAGCAAACCGGGAAAGCATACGCCTGACGTGGAATATACATTTAAAGATGTGGGATTAAAACAGAATATTCCGGTATTGGGACTTTATCCCAATTATAATAACCAGATCACTTTAATTTATACGGATTTGCAAGGAAATGAACGTGCTCGGTCCAATCTAAAGCTTCAGACGAAAACATTGGAAAGCAGAAGGCTGCCTAAGGAAATCAGAGTGGTAAAGGCTCAATATGACCGAATGGAGCCAGGCATGAATTTGGTAAACTCCCCCGGACAGGATGAAACAGACACATCTATTCCTTATATGATAGATGCTGACGGAGAAATCCGTTGGATTCTTGATTGGGAGAAGTCGGATGAACATCGATATATCGGAATCGGGTGCGGATTGATCCGGATGCAGAACGGACATTATATGACCGGTGACGGAAACCATCATCGGATGGTGGAGGTGGATATGATGGGAAATACAATTCATAATTGGGATATGCTGGAAAGGGGATACACTATGCATCATGCCATATCTCAAGATAAGCAAGGCAATATATTAGCGACTGTGAGCAAGACTTCCGCTAAAATCGCCAATGGGAAAGATGTACGGATAAATGATTTTATTATTATGATGGATCCCGAAAAAGGGGAGATATTGCAAGAATGGGATTTGGTGCACATGTTGGATTCGGCTCGCTATGGAATGACCGATTATGATCTAACCTCAGACCCTTTTGCACAAAGTGCCAGTAATTGGGCGCATAATAATGGTATAGTAGAGTGGGGAGATGATTATCTGGCTACAGCCCGTTATCAAGGAATCTTTAAGTTTAATAAAGCTGGAGGTATTGAGTGGATTATATCGCCTCATGGGTATTGGAGAGATAAATACTTGAAATTATTATTGAATCCTCTTCATGCCGACGGAACTCCTATTACTGATCCTGAGGTGATAGCCGGAACGAAGACTTGTGATGATTTTGAATGGCCTTGGGGATGTCATACAGCTGTCCCATTACCTAATGGACACATTCTTTATTTCAATAATGGTTATGGGCGTAACTTCAAACTGGATTTTACAGACAGGAAAAATATTTATACTTGCGGCATAGAATATGAAGTGGATGAAGTGAACCGTACGGTTCGCCAAGTTTGGCAGTATGGAAAAGAGCGTGGTGCCGCGTATTTTACTCCGGCCCGTTCCGGGGTGCAATATTTGGAACAAACGGGTAACAGATTAATTTGTCCGGGAATGAGCAATGTGCTTAGCAATGGCAATCGTGGTGCACGCGTGACAGAAGTAGATCCTGAAACACAGGATGTTGTGTTTGAGTTGGAATTGGAAGATGCGATTTACCAGCGGGTTTACCGTATGTCTCTTTATCCTGAGAACCAATAACAACACTGTATAGAATATGATTGATTTTTGATAAAATAGTATAATTCTAGATGCTTGGATAGCATTCTTTTACTGTAAAAGATGGATTGATAACAATGAAAAGAAAATAAGATATGAACGGATATTTCAAAAAACAAATAGAAGCATTGCGCCAACGCCATGAAGCGTTGTTGCAACGTCCTAATGAAATGCAGGAAGAAACGAACGGTGTCATCCACCGTTATGTTTATCCGGTACTGACACGCCAGCATATTCCCCTGGAATGGCGTTATGACTTCAACCCTGCCACCAACCCTTGTTGTATGGAGCGTATCGGCTTTAATGCTACCATGAACAGTGGTGCCCTGAAATGGAACGGAAAGTATCTGATGGTGGTGCGTGTGGAGGGAGCAGACCGGAAGTCGTTCTTTGCCATAGCCGAAAGCCCTAACGGGGTGGACAATTTCCACTTTTGGAAACGTCCGCTGGTATTGCCCGATGTGGATCCGGCGGAAACCAATGTGTACGATATGCGTCTTACCGCTCACCAGGATGGATGGATTTATGGTATCTTTTGCAGCGAACGCCATGATGACAAGGCACCGGCGGGAGATCTGTCGGCGGCGGTGGCAAAGGCGGGAATCGTACGCACGCGCAATCTGGTGGACTGGGAACGGTTGCCCGACTTGAAAGCGGCGAGCCAACAGCGCAATGTGGTGTTGCATCCCGAATTTGTGAATGGGAAATATGCCCTCTACACCCGTCCGCAGGATGATTTTATTAATGCCGGAAATGGGGGAGGAATAGGATGGGCGTTGATAGACGACATCACCCGGGCGGAGGTGAAGGACGAAATGATAATAAACCACCGTTATTATCACACGATCAAAGAGGTGAAGAACGGAGAGGGACCGCACCCCATCCGCACCTCCCAAGGGTGGCTGCACCTGGCGCACGGAGTACGCGGATGTGCCGCCGGACTGCGCTATGTGCTCTATCTGTATATGACCGCAGCCGATGAACCGTGGCGCGTCATAGCTGAACCAGCCGGCTATCTGCTGGCTCCGCTGGCGGGGGAAAGGGTGGGCGATGTGTCCAATGTGCTTTTCTCGAACGGATGGATAGCCGATGACGACGGTACGGTATACATCTATTATGCCTCCAGCGACACGCGGATGCACGTGGCGGTTTCTACGGTGGATCGCTTGGTGGACTACTGTCTGCACACGCCTGCCGACGGATTGCGTTCCGCAGCTTCAGTGGCAGCGGTGAACGCGCTGATAGATCGCAACGAGGCATTTCTGAACGGGTAAAATAGAAGGAATATAAAGGCATTGATAAGATAAAGTCGTTTTTAATGCGGAATGGCTGTTTTTTAGGTGGAAAGAGAAGTGGATAATGCCATTTATTTTCTTGTCGAAAGGGAATAAATGGCTAATTTTGTAATTATAAACCCAAAATAGATATTGTATGAAAAAGATTGCTTTATGGGCTATGTGCATAGCCGTAATGGTGTTGTCGGGTTGCCGGAAGGCTCCGGAATGGAAAGCGGAACATGTGTTTGTCATCGGTTTGGACGGATGGGGCGCCTACAGTGTGGCAAAGGCGGATATGCCGAACGTGAAGGCGTTGATGGATGCCGGATGCTACACGTTGAAAAAACGCAGTGTACTTCCTTCATCCAGTGCTGTAAATTGGGCTTCCATGTTTATGGGGGCAGGTCCTGAACTGCACGGGTACACGGAGTGGGGATCAAGAACGCCCGAACTACCTTCGCGTGTGCTGAACGAGCATGGCATTTTCCCCACCGTGTTCAGCGAGTTGCGCAAGGCGGCTCCCGATGCCGAGATGGGCGTACTGTATGAATGGGATGGTATCAAGTATCTGGTAGATACGCTGGCTTTGAACCATCATGCGCAGGCACCCGACTATAACACGCATCCTACGGCTTTGTGTGACATGGCCTGTGAGTATATTATGCAGAAGAAACCGGTGTTGAGTGCTTTCTGTTTCGACAACCCTGACCACGTAGGGCACGGTGACGGACACGATACTCCGGCTTATTATGCCAAACTGAAAGAACTGGACGGCTATGTGGGCCGTATTGTGGATGCCATCAAGGAAGCGGGTATTTATGAAAACAGCATCATTATTGTCACCGCTGATCATGGGGGAATCAATAAGGGACATGGCGGAAAGACCATGGAGGAGATGGAAACGCCGTTCATTATCGCCGGAAAGAACATCAAGAAGGGGGGAGCTTTCGAAGAGAGCATGATGCAGTTTGACTGTGCGTCTACTATAGCATCTGTTTTCAATCTGGAGCAACCGCAGGTGTGGATAGGACGCCCCATGACACAGGTGTTTGAATAAAAGATGAAGCGGATACTATGAAATTGCATATCGTTGATATTCTGATTATTTGTGCTTATCTGATGGTTATTGTCGCCATCGGGTTGTTTTTGAAAAAGAAGGCGGCAAAGAATATGGATTCTTATTTTTTGGGCGGAAAGTCGTTGCCGTTTTATATGTTGGGGCTGTCGAATGCATCGGGCATGTTTGATATTACCGGCACCATGCTGATGGTGTATTGGGCTTTTGCTTATGGGTTCAAAAGTCTGTGGATTCCATGGTTGTGGCCCGTGTTCAATCAAATTTTCCTGATGGTCTATCTGTCGGTGTGGCTCCGCCGGAGCAATGTGCTGACGGGCGCCGAATGGATAAAGACCCGTTTCGGGCAGGGGCGGGGGGCTACGCTCTCGCATACTATTGTCATTGTCTTTGCTCTGCTCAGCGTGCTGGGCTTCTTGAGCTACGGGTTTATCGGAATCGGCAAGTTCATGGAGATCTTTTTTCCGTGGGAGGTAGTGTTGCAGTATGTGCCCTGGGATATTCCGGTACAATATGTGCCTCATTTTTACGGCATTTTCTTTACGGCCATTGCTACCTTCTATGTGATGCTGGGCGGTATGCTCAGCATTGTGTGGACGGATGTGGTGCAGTTCCTCATCATGACGGTGGCGGGTGTGGTCATTGCCATTATCGGGATGAACATGGTGGCTCCTGAAATGATCCGGGAATTTGTGCCTGCAGGGTGGGAGTCGCCTTTCTTCGGCTGGACGCTGGACATTGACTGGAGTGAACGGATGAGTTTGCTGACGGAACGCATGGCGGACGAACCTTACAGCCTGATGGGTGTCTTTGTGATGATGGCGTTGCTGAAAGGGATTTTTATGAGCATGGCGGGACCTGCTCCGAACTATGACATGCAGAAGATCCTGTCGTGCAAGTCACCCAAGGAGGCGGCGCTGATGAGCGGTTCGGTATCGGTCATTCTGCTGATTCCGCGTTATCTGATGATTATGGGGTTTGCGTTGCTGGCTATCTATTTCTTTAAAGTGGATGGAGGACTGGAACAGATGACGGCTGTCCACACGGATTTCGAAACAATTCTTCCTCACCTGATTACGAAGTATGTGCCGGTGGGGCTGGCGGGTTTGTTACTGGCAGGATTGCTGTCGGCATTCATGTCTACATTCGCTTCTACGGTGAATGCGGCACCGGCCTATGTGGTGAATGATATTTATCTGAAGTATATCACCCCAGGGGCTTCCGTCAGAACACAGATACGGGCGAGTTACCTCGTTTCGGTACTGGTGGTGGTTATCAGTACGGTGATGGGCTTTTTTCTGAAGGATATCAACGAGATTTTCCAGTGGATTGTGGGCGCGTTGTTCGGCGGATATATTGCCGCCAATGTGTTGAAGTGGCACTGGTGGCGGTTTAATGGTGAAGGGTATTTCTGGGGAATGACCTCGGGTGTGGTGGCTGCCATTGTGATGAAGTTCACGGTGCCCAATTCGCTGGTACTTTATTTTTTCCCCGTGTTGTTCGGCATTTCGCTGGTGGGTTGTATCGTGGGTACGTATTCGGCACCTCCTACTGACGAGGAGACGCTGGTGAACTTCTATATCCGGGTACGTCCGTGGGGGTGGTGGAAACCGGTGGCGGCCAAGGCGGTAGCACGCTATCCGCAGGTGACGCGCAACCGCCATTTCAAGCGGGATATGTTCAATGTGGCGATTGGTATCGTGTGGCAGTGCTGTCTCACTATTGTGCCCATGTATCTGGTGGTGCGCGGTACGGGGGGACTCATTGCGTCGGTGTTGCTGCTGGTGGTGACCACCGTGGTGTTGAAATATACCTGGTACAGGCCGTTGTGCAGGGAAGAGAAGGAATATGATGAGTTGATGAAACGTATCGGAATGGACTGATAGACAAAAAAGGGTAAATGTGTCAAAACTAAAATGGCTACCCCGCAAAGTTACAGATCGTATTTATAACACTTAAAAAAGGGTCGTATCAAGCTCTGTATTGAGTAATGATACGGCCCTTTCTTTAGCCTTTTAGGATGTTCAAATGCCAGATTATAAGTTCATATTTTCAAAAACAGAGTTTTGACATCCTCTTTTTGTCTGTCAATATCAACCGGAAGGTTTAGCTCACTTCGGGCGGCTCCAGTATGCGGCTGGCGTACTCATGTTGTAGCGGTAGCTCGACACCTTGTTTCATCAGTATTCTTCCGGAGAACATTTTGTTGTCCAGTGGCAGCGGACGGGCATCTTTTCCGGTTTAGTTCCGTGATGCGGTATTGCTTGTCGGCTTTCAGCCTGTCCATGCGGAAACGGGGAATAATCTGATTGCAATAATGCTGAATCTTGTAGGCAAGAACACGGCATGTTTTTTCTGTGGGGTGTAGAGCATCAGTGAGAAAGCACCTCTATCATTGTAAGGCGAGATGAGACGGTATGATAAATTGCCCAGCTGTATCATCGGAGGGATTTTCTTGTAGGTAATAATGGCTTCACGTTTTCGGGAACGGACAACGGCAGGGAGGTGTTCGGAGTAGCTATCAGAATATCTTGTTCCTATACCCGGAGCGGAAAGGAAGAGAAGAGGCATAAGTTTGCCGGAAGTAGTTTTTTCATGGGATGGTATTTTTTTGAAGAATAATGATCTGTATGTTTGGAATTATGCAAAAATGAAAGAAGTTTTTGGCATTTTATGATAGAATATTATTCATGTGGCACTATGTGCGCATTTTATGTAATTATGAGGTGCTTTTCCGCAATAAATATCAAGGAATCTTTTTATCTTTGCGAATATTGGTAATCAGTGCTTAAGTATAAAAAAAGGTTATGGAAAAGAGAGATAAAGAGGAAATGAGCCGCAGGAAGTTTCTGAAGATAGTAGGCGTCAGTGCGGCTGCATCGGCGGCAGCCCTGTATGGTTGTGCATCCGAAGGGAAACCGGCTTCATCCGAGGCTTCTGTATTGGGCGAAGTGCCTGTGGATAAAATGACGTATCGCGTTTCCCCCAAAGGGGAGCGTGTCTCACTTTTAGGATATGGATGTATGCGCTGGCCGTTGAAACTTGCACCGGACAGCGATGGAAATGTGATAGATCAGGATGCGGTGAATGAACTGGTGGATTATGCTATCGCTCACGGAGTGAATTATTTCGATACATCTCCTGTTTATTGCCAAGGGTTTTCTGAAAGAGCCACCGGTGCGGCCTTGAAACGTTATCCCCGCGAAAAGCTCTTGATTGCGACAAAGATGTCCAATTTCCAAAACTATACTCGTGAGAATTCCATCAAGATGTACCATCAGTCGATGAAAGAATTGCAGACGGATTATCTGGATTATTATTTGCTTCATTCCGTAGGTGGAGGGGAAGGAATCAAGACTTTCCATGACCGTTATATTGACAATGGAGTTCTTGACTTTTTACTAAAAGAGCGTGAAGAAGGCCGTATTCGTAATTTGGGATGGTCATTTCACGGATCGGTGGAAGTGTTTGATTATTTGCTGTCGCTGGATGTGAAATGGGATTTTGTGCAAATTCAGATGAACTATGTAGATTGGCGCCATGCTTCGGGTAGAAATGTTAACGCGGAATATTTGTATGGAGAGTTGGCCAAGCGTGGAATTCCGGCTGTGATTATGGAGCCGCTGTTGGGAGGACGTTTGTCTAAACTGAACGACCACCTGGTGGCGCGCTTGAAGCAGCGTCGCCCGGAGAACAGTGTGGCATCGTGGGCGTTCCGTTTTGCCGGTACGTATCCCAACGTGTTGTGTGTGCTGAGTGGAATGACTTATATGGAACATTTGCAGGATAACCTTCGGACTTATTCGCCCTTGGAACCTTTGAATGAGGAAGAAAAAGAGTTCTTGGAAGAAACAGCCCAATTGATGCTGAAGTTCCCTACGATTCCTTGCAATGACTGCAAATATTGTATGCCCTGTCCTTACGGGTTGGATATTCCGGCGATTCTGGTGCATTATAATAAATGTGTCAACGAAGGAAATGTGCCTAAAAGCAGTCAGGATGAGAATTACCGCCGTGCACGGCGTGCTTTCCTGATAGGTTATGATCGTAGTGTGCCCAAACTGCGGCAGGCAAGCCATTGTACCGGATGTAACCAGTGTAATCCGCATTGCCCTCAAAGCATTGATATTCCCAAAGAACTGCATCGCATAGACGCATATGTGGAACAGTTGAAACAAGAGACTTTATAATGGAATGGATAAACATGATAAAATAACGAATGCTTATGTTACGTAAAATAAGACTTGCCGCCGCCCTTTTGTTCTTTACAATGATCACGTTGCTGTTTTTGGATTTTACTGGAACTGTGCATGGTTGGTTTGGCTGGATGGCGAAAATACAGTTCCTTCCTGCCGTGCTGGCATTGAATGTGGGGGTGGTGATAGCCCTTGTTTTGTTGACTCAGCTTTTGGGGCGTGTCTATTGTTCGGTTATCTGTCCGTTAGGGGTGTTTCAAGATATCATTTCCTGGGTTTCGGGAAAGGTAAAGAAGAATCGTTTCCGCTACTCGCCTGCTTTGTCGTGGTTACGCTATGGGGTATTGGTAGTGTTTGTCGTCGCTTTGGTAGCAGGGGTGGTTTCATTGGCGGCGTTGATTGCTCCTTACAGTGCATACGGCCGTATCGTTTCTAACCTGCTGACACCTTTGTATCAGTGGGGGAACAATGTACTTGCCCTATGGGCGGAGCGTGTGGACAGTTATGCTTTTTATTCGGTAGATGTTTGGATGAAAGGTCTTTCTACTTTTGCAGTTGCAGTGGGTACTGTGATTGTGCTTTTTATTTTGGCATGGCGTGGAGGAAGAACTTATTGCAATACCATTTGCCCGGTGGGTACAGTATTGGGAATCTTATCTAGATATTCTTATTTTAAACCGGTTATTGATACGTCTAAATGTAATGGTTGCGGACTTTGTGCTCGTAATTGCAAGTCTTCCTGCATTAATCCCAAAGCACATGAGATTGATTATTCCCGTTGTGTTGCTTGTATGGATTGTCTAGGCAAGTGCCGCCAAGGGGCAATAAAATATGTATCGGGGCAGATGCTTCTGAAGAAACAGGCTCCGGCAAGTGAAGGAATTGGCAAACAGGTTTCTCAGGCGTCTTTAAACAAAGAAAAGGTAGATACTGCACGGCGTGGGTTCTTTACGGTTTCGGCTTTGATTGCTGCAAGTGTTGCCGTAAAAGCTCAGGAAAAGAAAGTGGATGGCGGTCTGGCTCCTCTTATAGATAAGAAAGTTCCCAAGCGTGCCACTCCTATTGTTCCTGCGGGAGCATTGAGTTTCCGTCATTTTGCGCAGCACTGTACGGCTTGTCAGCTTTGTGTGTCGGTGTGCCCTAATCAGGTATTGCGTCCGTCCGGTGATTTGAAACATCTGATGCAGCCCGAGATGTCTTACGAACGTGGATATTGTCGTCCTGAGTGTGCGAAATGTGCAGAAGTATGTCCTACTGATGCTATTCACTTGGCTGATCTGACAGAGAAGTCATCTGTACAGATTGGTCATGCTGTGTGGGTTGCTCAGAATTGTATAGTGAACACAGATGGGGTAAGTTGTGGAAATTGTGCCCGTCATTGTCCTACGGGGGCTATCTTGATGGTTCCTAAAGATGCCGATGATGAAAAATTACTTAAGATACCGGTTGTGAATACAGAACGTTGCATCGGTTGTGGCGCTTGTGAAAATCTTTGTCCGAGCCGCCCGTTTAGTGCTATTTATGTAGAAGGTCATGAGATGCATCGTATTATCTGAATGAAATAGAAAGGAAGATGGATGAATTAATCAGATTGTTGCATGAAGGCGGCTATTCCTGTGTTATCAGAAAGGAAGAGATCCGTACTTTTACCCAACGCGGGGTAGCCGATTTATATGATTTGCTGAATCAGCATCCGGTCTTTTTGCATGGAGCGCAGGTTGCTGACAAGGTGGTAGGAAAAGCAGCTGCCGCATTGATGGTGCTGGGGGGTGTCCGGGAGGTTTATACGGATATCATCAGTGAGCCTGCATTGGCTGTATTGCACAAGGCGAATATTAGGGTGGAGTGTGTTCAAATAGTTTCTCGTATTTGGAACAGAAACCGGACAGGCTGGTGTCCTTTGGAAACTCTTTGCTATGAGTTGGAATCGCCTGAGGCTATGTATCCGGTGATTCAGAATTTTGTGGAAAGGATGAGGGGCTTCGGAAGCTAACTTCGTGGTTCTTGTCTTGTTTCAAATGTGCTGATGATGCTGTACGTTCGGAGAGTAAACGTTTTGCATATAATCTTAACTAATGTTGTCTGTCAGATGGTTTTCTTCGAAACTTAATGAAATTTTGCTAGGAATTCTTAAATCTTCATTATCTTTGAAGCATAAAACAATAAGATTATGAGTGACCAGATAAAACAAATAGCTGAGCGTCTCCAGGGATTAAGGGACGTTCTGGAACTGACTCCTGATGAAGTGGCTAAAAGTTGCCAGCTTTCAGTGGAAGAGTATTTGGGTATGGAAAGCGGGGAGAAAGATATTTCTGTCAGTGCTTTACAGAAAATAGCCCGTAAATACGGTATTGCATTGGATGTATTAATGTTTGGTGAAGAACCTAAGATGAGTTCTTATTTTCTGACCCGTTGTGGTTCAGGAGTGTCGGTAGAACGGACCAAGGCGTATAAATATCAGTCATTGGCTTCCGGTTTTCGCGGGCGTAAGGCTGATCCTTTTATTGTGACTGTAGAACCGAAACCGGAAAATACTCCGATTCATTTTAACTCACATGAGGGACAAGAATTCAATTTGGTTATTGAAGGAAGAATGTTACTTAATATAAATGGAAAAGAATTGATCTTGAATCCAGGTGACAGTCTTTATTTTGATTCTTCTATTCCACATGGTATGATGGCATTGGATGATAAGACTGTGAAATTCTTGGCAGTAATATTATAATAAATTGAGATTAAAAAGACAGCGTTGTCATTGACTGCAACTATTTCTAATTTTTGGTTCTCAATTTTTAATTGAATAAGATTATGGTAGAAAAATTCTTAGAACAGACCACATTTACCTCACAAGAGGACTTTATAAAGAATTTAAAGATTAAAATCCCTGAAAATTTTAATTTTGGTTATGATATAGTAGATGCCTGGGCTGCCGAAGAACCCGATAAGAAAGCATTGTTATGGACTAATGATAAAGGGGAGCATATACAATATACTTATGCAGACTTGAAAAAGTATACGGATATGACTGCTTCTTATTTTCAGAGCCTTGGTATTGGTCATGGTGATATGGTGATGCTTATTTTAAAGCGTCGTTATGAGTTCTGGTACTCTATTATTGCCTTGCATAAGTTAGGAGCTGTGGTTATTCCTGCAACTCATCTGTTGACAAAAAAGGATATCGTGTATCGTTGTAATGCTGCTGATATCAAGATGATTGTAGCTGCAGGAGAAGATGTGATAACAAAGCATATTATAGATGCCATGCCCGATTGTCCTTCAGTAAAAAAACTGGTCAGTGTAGGACCGGATATTCCGGAGGGTTTTGAAGATTTTCATAAAGGTATTGAAAAAGCTGCTCCTTTTGTCAAACCGGAACATCCCAATACGAATGAAGATACTTCATTAATGTATTTCACTTCGGGCACTACAGGCGAACCTAAGATGGTGGCACATGATTTTACATATCCTTTGGGACATATTGTAACTGCCAGTTTCTGGCATAATTTGCATCGTGACAGTCTTCATCTTACCATTGCCGATACAGGTTGGGGGAAAGCTGTCTGGGGAAAACTTTATGGACAGATGATAGCAGGAGCCAATATTTTTGTGTATGATCATGAAAAATTTACACCGGCAGATATTCTTGGAAAGATTCAGGATTATCATATCACTTCTTTATGTGCTCCTCCTACTATTTATCGTTTTTTAATTAAGGAGGATATTAGTAAATATGATCTTTCTTCTTTGGAATACTGTACTACGGCGGGAGAGGCTTTGAACTATTCTGTATATGAAACGTTCAAGAAAATCACAGGTATCCGTCTGATGGAAGGTTTTGGACAAACGGAAACTACATTGACTTTAGGTACTTTTCCCTGGATGGAGCCTAAACCCGGAAGTATGGGGGTACCTAATCCTCAATATGATATAGATTTGTTGACACACGACGGGCGTTCTGCTGAGGATGGAGAACAAGGTCAGATTGTTATTCGTACAGATAGGGGCAAACCATTGGGATTGTTCAAAGAATATTATCGTGCTTCGGAATTAACGGAAGATGCTTGGCATGATGGTATTTATTATACAGGTGATGTGGCTTGGCGTGACGAGGATGGTTATTTTTGGTTTGTAGGCCGTGCTGACGATGTGATCAAGAGTTCGGGTTATCGTATAGGCCCGTTCGAGGTGGAAAGTGCTTTGATGACCCATCCGGCTGTTGTGGAATGTGCCATTACCGGTGTGCCTGATGAAATCCGTGGTCAGGTAGTAAAGGCGACGATTGTCCTTTCCAAAACTTTTAAGGGTAAGGAAGGACCTGAGTTGGTAAAGGAGTTGCAAGATCATGTGAAGCGTGTGACTGCTCCGTACAAGTACCCGCGTGTCATAGAGTTTGTAGAAGAACTTCCAAAGACCATCAGTGGAAAGATTCGTCGTGTGGAAATCCGTGAAAAGGATAAATAATCAGTTGTGGACTGATCGGAGTTTTATTGGTAAAATAATTAAAAATGAAAAAGGTTTTACTTCTTGTGTTTTTAAGTCTGGCCTGGTTGTCAGCAAGTGCGCAAGCCTTGGTTCCTATTACATGGACAGCCTATGGTCTGACTTTTGAGGCTCCAAAAGGGATTTTGGTGGAGGAGGATACAGAGGAGACTTTTCTTCTGAACAATTCCAGGTTTTATATCACCATTCAGTCTTTGGATTCGGATGGTATGACAAAAAGTGACTTGAAGAGTGTATTAAAAGACTATGCCAATGATGACGGGGTGAAAGACCAGTCGGCTGTGCAGGAGTTTGAGTTACCACAGTTTTTCGGTACTTATTTAAAAGGAAGCTGCGAAACAGATCATTGTCTTTATGCTTGTCTGATGACTAAGGCGGCAGGTAGTGGATTTTATATATCTATTATCTATAGCAAGGAAAATGAAAATATTGCCGAAAAAATACTGAAAAGTTTTACAATGGAGGAATAAACAAAAGAGCGTTAATGCTTGTTTCTTAGATAAGAAAGCGTTCAAAATTTACCAGAAAATTACTAGATTATTAATAGCAAATGAAAGGACTGGCTTCGTGAGAAGGTAGTCCTTCTTTTTTGTGTAGTTATGAATGTTTAGGGAATCTATGATTCATGTGTAATATGCTTTGCCGACATCAGAATATCAAATGATTTTGGGCCATAATAAGGGACATTCAGAAAATAATATAAGTTAGCCAACTAATTCGTAATACTTTAAGTATGCATTAGCTGGCTAACTTATTATTCTATAAATGTTTCAGGTTAAGGCATTAACGTCCGGTCCACCATAAGGGGGTGATGATATTATCTGAGCCTCCTAATAACTCTACAGCTTGTTTATAGCCTTCGGGGTCTGCATTCTCCAGACTGGAAGGATATCGCATACGCTGTGGATAAAATTCCCATTTCTGTCCGTCTTTCCAAGAATTAGGATTCCAGACATTAACCATGTCTGAACCGGTCATTGAACTTTCGTTTGCAGGAATCTCAAAGAATGGTAATCCCAAACGGCGGAAATCCGACCACATTTCCAATACCAAATACGGAGTTTGTGCAATGAATTTTTGAGTGATAATTTTAGTCAGGTGGTCATTCAATGCTTTTCCATATAACGTTTTAGAAGCTGTAGGATATTCATAAGTAACAGTCTTCTGTTCCTTGCTGTATCCATCCACATAAGTCATTTGTTCAGCAGTAGGTTCAGTGGTATGATCAAATTTGACTGAAGTACCTACACGATTGTAGTTGGTGGAATTCAGATAATCATTCACATATTCGCTAACACCAAAGTATTCAAAACTAGCTTTAATACCGTTTTCATAGGCTTCTTTCGCTGTTGTTCCAGTGTTCCAACCATACAATGAAGCTTCTGCTAGCAAGAAATACGTTTCCCATGCTGCAAAGAATATGCGAGATTTGCCCTTACAGTAGTCTTTACCCAACATTGGAAGAGTACAGCCGGGGCCATATCCATTTGTTACCAGTTGGTTATAAGCCAAGGTTGGTGACCATCCACCACGCGAACCAGCGGGATAACCATTCCAACAACGAGTTGCATCAATCTTTATTTCTCCGGGATTATCCTTGTTAGGAATCGGATTTCCGTTTTCGTCTACTGTGTAAAGAACGAAATCTTTAGCTGTCCTGTCATTATATTTATCTATGTAGTTCTCAGCATTTTCATCATCAGGCAGACAGAATATCTTTAATGCACGCGGGTCAAGATTTTCCGGCATACCATCCAGCCAATATTGTTTAGTAGGATTATCTGTATTAGCAACATAATGTCTGTCATATTTAATACCTAAATAATTAGCTGGTTTAACATAACTAGCCAAATCGGAACGTTGTTCTGTTACTTTAATACCACCTAAATTAGTCAGAAGATTGGCAACTGTTGAAGAAAGAACCTGATCGTCAAATGAACGGGTATATACTCCGGAAAAGACATCCCATCCATCATTTTCTTTTACTGCAAACATATCATCAGCCGTTAAAATCTTGTTACCTTTGGCTGCATCCTCAAATTCGGCCTGTGCAGTTGCCTTGTCGATGTTTGATAAACGCATGGCCAGACGCATACGGAGTGAATTTGCATATTTCTGCCACTTCACAGGATCATATTTTACATTGTCAAACGGGTCGCATTTACCTTCTGCCTCAACAGGCAGGACAGAGGTGTTGATAGCTGCTGCGGCTTCTTTCAACTCCTTTAAAATGAATTCATAATCATCTTTCTCTGAGTTGAAAACAGGATTTTCCCCTAGGAAACTTTCAATAGGATAAGGTCCGAAATTATCGACAAACTCACTGATAAGATAGGCACGCCAGATACGGGCAAACTGCTTTACGTTCGGGAAAAATTCTTTTTCATGTGCAGTGGTAGTGGCCGCTTCGAGCTGGTTCTCTACTGCTGTAATAGCCAACGTAGCATTTTTAATACTGGAACTGAGATCAGGATAATAATAAGCAGATGTGTAGTCATCACTATAGCGGCCTACGTTCAGAAAACTCATTTCTCCACAAATTCTGGCAGCACTAGCCCAATTATAGACTACTACACGTTCTGCGGTACCGGGATTCATCTGTGCCTGTCCTATAGAATTATTCAATGCATATTGAGGTTTTACATATTCCTCACCGGCGGCTGTGGGATTGGTATTGACTTCATCAAAGTCAGAGCAGGAAACTAATCCGGCGCAAAAGCCAAGCCCCAAAAATAATTTATTCATTGTTTTCATTGTTCTTTTTCTTTTTTATGATTAGAAACCAAGAGTTACATTAAACAGGTAAGAACGTGATGTCGGAGCTGACGAGTTCTCCAAACCTGTTGCATTAGTACTTGTAGCATATACTGATTCCGGATCAATGCCGTCCAAATGGCTTGAAATCATCCATACATTATTCACGGTGAAACCAAGCTTAACCTGTTGGAACGGAGTCTTTTTCAACATAGATGACGGGAAACGATAACTCAAGGCGATGTTACGCAAACGGATGTTGGTAGCATCATAGATATAAGCTTCCGAAATACCGGCGCGGCCTGTAGCCAAAGCTTTGTAATAACGTTCTAAAGAAACACTTTGATCATTTACCTTATAACCGTTGCCATCTTTGATAACTCCCGCTACAACGATATCCTCACGTTTACCGCCTGGAGCAGTACATTCGGCAATACCACTACGTTGCAAGTTCATATTGGTGAATGAGAAAATATCGCCACCAAAACGTCCGTCAATCAGGAAACTAAGTGTGAAGTTTTTATAATTAAATGTATTTGTCCATCCTAATAGGAAGTCAGGCTGTTGTTCACCAATCTTATGCTTGTCACTAGTGGCCTGTGGCAGTCCTGATTCATTGAGTAATAATTGTCCTTTAAATTCTCCTTCTTCTACTCGTTGATATTTGGTACCCCAGATTTCACCATAAGCACCTCCCGCAACTGCATAAACCTGTAATGCGTCAGAACCTCCTAAAGCATACTGCATACCTGGTTTTCCCGGTAATAATTCAATAATCTTACTCTTGTTCTGAGAGAAGTTCAACTGAGTATCCCAACTAAATTGAGCTGTTTCGATAGGGCGTGCATTCAACATGATTTCAATACCGGTATTTTGAATGTTACCTGCATTTACTTTCATGTTATCATAACCGGAAAGGTTATTTAAAGGAATATTCATTAACTGGCGTTTTGCGTTTGTCTTGTACCATGCAAAGTCAACTCCTAAACGGTTATTGAAGAATTTCAATTCAGCACCGGCTTCCCAAGAAGTAATCAACTCGCTGCGTACATCTGCATCGTATTTGGTTTTTCCTTGTCCGGCAGTTGTATTGCCATTAGGGTCTGAACCAATACTATATGTATTATATAACTGATATGCATCCATATCGTTACCTACTTGTGCAAAAGATGCACGTGCTTTAGCATAAGTAAACCATTCGGGCATGCCTTTGCCTACTTTACCCACCATATCACTGATCACCCATGACAATGAAACAGACGGATAGAAGAATGAACGGTTTTCTTTATTCAAAGCTGATGACCAGTCATTACGGAAAGTTGCATCCAAGAATGCCCAACCATTATAGTTGATCCCAAGAGTTCCATACAAAGAATTGATTTTTTTATGAATATAGGTTTCGGTTATTGACAAATCTTTTTTGTCACCATTGGCTAAAGAGAATAAATCGGGAGCAGTCAATTTTCCCATAGCATTATCCAAACCTGTAGATTTTCTTTCCATTAAGTTACCACCAAAAGAGAAATTACCACCAAATTTTCCAAACAATTCATCTTTATGGCCACTGATCAAAAAGCTGAAATTATTTTCGAAGAACTTTTTCTCACTAGTGCTGTAACGGCTGTTCTTATTATTAGTAGGACTTCCTGCATACAATTTCTCTTCACCCTCAGTGAAATACATATCACTACCGGCTTTGATTTCAGCATCCAGCCAATCTGTAAATTTGTACTTCAATGATCCGTTCATCAGGAAACGATTGCGACTGTCTTTATTGGGATTATAATCTTTAGACCAATAAGGGTTGATACCCCCTTTACTCCACCAGATCATTTCGCCGAATTCGTCTTTGACAGGGCTGGAAAAGTCACGGATGTCAATAGTCGTAGGCATATTGAAAATAGTATAAAATGCATTATTCCCACGTGCACCACTGATAGGGCGGTTTTCTGCGAGGGTATTGATGTATTGTACTTTTGCATCAATGCTCCAACGATCATCTTTACCAAAAGTAGAAGATGCACGCAAAGTTAAGTTTGTACGGCTTAAGTTAGCACCCGGTATCATGCTGGAGTCATCCATACGATTCAATGAGGTGTAAATGGATGTTTTATCATACTGCTGCTGGAATGATATGCTTTCTGATAAGTTCACACCTGTATCAAAGAAATTTTTTACGTTATCAAAGATTTGCATATTTGCAGTTGTACCATCCCATTTTGTATAGCTTTGCCCTGTTACTTCAGGACCCCAGCTATAGCCGTTAGTTGAGTCGAACACGCCATTCTCACCTTGTCCAAAGGCTTTTTGGCGTTTAGGGAGCATAAATGTTGTCTCAGCGGAAACTGAACCAGAGATAGTGATACCCAAACCTTCACGCTTTGTTCCTTTTTTAGTTGTAATCAAAATAACACCATTACCGGCACGAGAACCATAAAGTGCAGCAGCTGACGCACCTTTCAACACAGACATGGACTCAATATCTTCAGCATTAATATCTGAAAGTCCATTACCCATATCCAATGTCGGGTTATCAATATCATTATTACTTGCTCCTGTAAAGTTATCCATTGGCACACCATCGACAACAATTAACGGCTGGTTCAAACCTGTTACAGAATTCGCACCACGAAGCTGGATTTTGGAAGAACCGCCAGGACCATTACTTGAACGGATAATCTGGACACCTGAAACTTTACCTGTCAAAGCATTTGCGAGGTTCGTTTCACGAGCTTCAAGTAACGCGTCACCTTTTACCTCCTGCATGGCATAACCCAGTGCTTTTTTCTCACGTTTGATACCAAGAGCAGTCACTACAACTTCACCCAATGTTTGTGTGTCATCCTGTAAAGTTACATTCATGGGTTGTCCATCCCAAGGAATCTCTACTGTTTGATAACCTACAAATGAAATTTGAATGATATCCCCTTTTTTCACATTGGATAAAGAGAAGTCGCCATCAAGTCCGGTTATCGTACCATTAGTCGTACCTTTCACTACTACAGACGCACCGATAACGGTTTCACCTGTAGCGTCTACTACAACTCCTGTACAAGCTCCATTTTGTTGTGTGATTTTCACATCGGCAACGCCGGGATTGGCGACCGCGTATGCTGCTCCTGTAGAGGCACCCATTAGGAACAGCAACATACTGACTGATTTTAGTCGTTTTAACATAGCTGTGATTTTTTTTTAGTTTATTGAAAATCAAGTAATTCCGTTTCCTTAGTTCCTTCAGAACTACTCTTGTAGCTATGTATCTGAATATCAATGTGTTTTATTTTTATGCCTCAAAAAGAAAAATTGTATTTAAAAGTCTATAGAAGGACTTTTAAATACAATTTTCTATCTATTTTCTACCGAAAAGAGCACTAATATAGAAAGCCGAATAACCATAATGGTATTTTATTATTTATTCCATACTCTATATCATCAGCGACAATATATGCATCAGAAAGTCCATTTATTTGTTGTTTACCTTTATGTCTACCACCGACTTCAAAAGTATAGCGTCCATCAATAAAGAAATCACTCTCTTTAGAAACGTTTATTCTGTGGCAATAACGCAATTGGTTGGCAAAAAAAGTTTCCCTGACATTTCCAATATCAATCTGACTGGCAGACAATGCATACATTAAATTAGGATTCTCCAAAAACAGTTTATCAGGTTTTTGCAAGCGGCTTATGCCGGAGCCTTCTTTTTGGAGATTCATAGTCAGACAGCTGTCATGGAGGGCATCCAGATAGGCCAGCAATGAATTACGTGAGATTCCTATCCGTTCACTTAGTTTGCTGACATTAGGAATAAAAGGCGCCGACTCTGCAATGATATATAGTAACTGCTTAATTTTAGTTGTATATGAAATATCAACCCCTCTTAACTGTGGAATCTCCAATTCCACAATCAGATTGACCACTTCATTTATTCTTGAATAATAAAGAGCGGGTAATTCATTGTAATAAGGATAATATCCATGTTTCAAATAATCAGAAAAATGTTTCAGAACTTTAACTTTGTCTACTATCCCGACAGATAATGCCAGATGATTGTCCAATATATTATTTAAAGTCAATATCGGCAATGATAGTTTTTCATTCCAGTTTAAATACTCGCGAAAAGAAAAACCTTGCATTTCATAAACAATAGCCCGCCGGCTTAAATCCGATTTGGCATTTAAGATTTCAAGCAAGGACGAACCTGTAAAGACTACATGAAGTTCAGGTAAGTCATCATAAATATTTTTCAGTTCTTGAGACCAGTTGGGGTATTTGTGTACTTCATCCAGAAACAGATATTTTCCTCCCCGCTTTACAAAATCGGAAGCTAAATCATAAAGTTTATGTTCACTGAACCAAATATTATCCACACTGGCATAAAGTACGGTTTTATCCATTGGAAGGTTCAGTTTGATATACTGCAACAATAAAGTTGTTTTTCCAACTCCCCGGGCCCCCTTTATACCGATAAGACGAGCTTCCCATTCTATCTCATTCATCAGGCTACGTACAAAAGAAGTATTTGTTATAGCCAGTTTCTTGATAAAGGATTCAAATAATCGTTCCATTTCTTCTTTTTGTTTATCACACATTACAAAAATAGTAATAAATTGTTCATCGCGATAAACAAAACGAGTTTTTTTTTAAAGTTGCAGCAATAAAATGCTCACATTGCCATTTGTTTAAATAAAGTTCAGACCTTCGCCCAAGTGTACTGCCCTTTTTTATTTGGCTTATGTTAAGTGGCTCTATGACCTATGCATAATATGCTTTGCCGATATCAGAATATCAAATGATTTTGGGTATAATAAAAAAGGAAGAGAATATATCACATAACCTCTTCCTTTTTTATTAATAAACTTGGACTAGCGTCATATTTCAGACTGTTTTTTCATTAATTCAAATTAGGTCCTTCGCCAAATTGCGGATTTCCTTCATCTACCCATACACGCTGAGAGTTTAGTTTGTCAGGATCTGCATTGTCAGTACCATAAGAGAACCCTTGCGCTTTATATGCTGCAATTGTAATATCACGCATCTGATCTGTAGGAGCAGGTTCACTTACTTTGAAACGTCTCGGAATTAATGTTGAATAATCCAATAAATCACTAAATTCCTCCCAAGGTAATAATGTACTGTTTTTCATGGGAATACCGGAACGACGTACATTTATAAACTGATCAAGAGGGCTCATTATATAGTGGATGTACTGCTGAATATATACCTTTTCCAAATCAGATTTAGTATCACCAGTTAATTTGAAAGCATCATGAGAGAGCATTTCATTAACCATGGTATCATCAATCTTAATAGTAGCATCGAGCGGGTCATTTACACAAGTACGTGAATAATAAGGAACTTGATTGAGTTCCGCTGCTTTGTCATATACATAAGCAGATAAACGACAACCTTCTGTCAGATATTCTTGAGCCGATTTAGGTGCATTAGCTCCTAATAATTTAAATTCAGCTAATAATAATTGTACTTCTGCTGCTGAGAAATAAATGCCATACCATGGGGTTATTTGAATATCTTTATCAGGTGTTACATCCGGTGCATCTGGATAAGTGAAGTCATAAATACCTTTTACTAATTCCTGATTGCGGAATGACAGCGCTTCATAATCTCTTGTTCCACCTGCGGAAGTTTTTAACTGGAACAATAAACCTGTAGGGTCAAAAATCCATTTGTTATTCTCTTCCAAGCCAGCACCAATCTTTAAAGGGGCTCCGTAATAACGTACCCATGGTTCGCCTGGACCTGTCCAGCCTTTAAATTTACCGTCTTCGATAATAGCGTTTTCGGCGATATAAGGAGGAATTTCTTTACCTTGATCCAAGAATGCTTGTATTACAGCTCCGTTAAACTCATTCTTTGTGAAGGCACTTAACAGACGTGTGTCGCGGTTGTCTTTCATAAAGTCAATTAATAAATCATGTCCGGCACCTTGAGGGAAATCATTGTTCCAGTGATTGTTTGTTCTTCCGCGATTATAAATAAAATCATCAGTTGCGGATTCTAATATACCAGCCTGATTGGCTATGACTTCATTTGCTATCTTAATGGCTCTGTTTCTGTCTTTATTAACAAGACGTGCTGCTAGCTTTAATTTTAAAGAGTTGGCGAATTTCGCCCATTTTTTGACATCGCCATTGTATATGAAATCCTGATTACCTAAGATATCGCTAATATTATTAGTCGTAAGATAGTTAATAGCCTCGTCCAATTCCTTCAACCAATAATCATATAATTCTTCCTGTGTGTCAAATTTGGGATACAATGTGCCTCCATAACGAGCCATCTCTGCTTCCGTGTATTGAAGTGAGCCATACATATCGCTATCACCCATTGCCAGAAAGACAGCTAAAGGATTACATAGATATTGAATATATCCATAACGTGCTTTATCTTCATCAGACATTTGAGAAATTTGATAACGTAAATCATTTATCATACGTAAAGTATCATATATATTCGATCCTGTACTACCTTGCTCGGTTATCAGATTAAAACTGTCTACATTACCACTTGGGCTAACAATACACTGTCCCCAAGCACCAATACGCGGAAAATCATAATACCATGCAGAATAATCCATCGGTTCGAATTGATATAGGCATTCCGTGAATAAAAAACGGATATTAGGAGTTGAAATGTCACCTTCACTTGAGTTTATATCTTTAAACTCATCGGCACAAGAGGATAAAAGTCCTGCACCTAAAATGCATGAAGCAAATAAATATTTTAATTTCATACTAATTCAATTTTATATTGTTAAAGCATTATGCATTAGAATTCGGCATTAATAGTAAACGTATAGTTTCTAATATATGGTTCATAACCACGGATACGGAATTCTGCAGATCTATTACCACGAACACTTTCCGGGTGAACGTTATTAGGCAATGAATTATATATATAGCCTACATTGCGTGCTGCTAAACTTAAATTCAAACCTTTAGCACCAATCTTTGATGCTATGCTTTTAGGCATACGATATGACAATGTGATATCACGAAGAGCTATGTAACTTAACTCATGCACCCAGTCATCATTAACGACACCTTCGCCCCAAGAATTTCTAAACACATGATATGCACTAGCATGGGTCGGTTCGATAATACCTGCATCAATAGCTTGCTGATGGGTCATACCACTGATGTCATGTGATTTGCCATCAATACCTGTAGCTGAAGTACCCGGGGCAAACACTCCTTCTAAAATAACACCATCTTCATAGGTGATTCCATTGCTACCCCCTGCATACTGACTTGTCCAAGTCAAACCACCACTTGCCGCATCACGATATTTTAAAGACGTTTTAGTCCAGCCGGCATTTGAACCGTAACGGTTGCTATACATAGCTACTAAACCACCGATACGCATATCAAGACCTACATGTAAACTTAAATTTTTCCAGCGCAGGCTTGTTGACATAGAACCTAAAAAATCCGGTTGCATATCACCCAATTCCTGAACCACTCCACTTCTACGTTCGTATACAGCACGACGCGTATCACTGTAGTTCAACAAAACTCGCCCTTGATCGTCACGAGCAGGAAGAATATCAGTCATTAACATACCATAACTTCCACCAACTTTAGCAACAGAACCAATACGGTAGTCATAGGCGTTTACTTGACCTGCAAGTGAAATATATTCAGCTGCATCCGGATGGAGTTCTACAATCTTACTCGTATTTTTGGTCCATGTGAAATCTAGTCCCCATTCCCAATCTTCATTTTGGAAAGGAATAGTATTCAAAGCTAACTCTATACCTTGATTCTGAATATTACCAGCATTAATCAATTGTGTACTGATACCTGATACCCAAGGAGTTGCTATTTCCATTATTTGATCTTTGGTATTTTCTTTATAGTAAGTTACATCCAAATTCAGACGGTTTTTAAATGTACGGAAGTCCAAACCAATTTCCCAAGCATTTTTACGTTCCGGTTTTAAATTGGAGGCTTTCATTATTGTATTTAAAGTATTGGTATAAATATTCCCGCCATTAGGCAATTCAATTGTACCAAATCCATAAGCCTGGTTTACATAATAAGGATCGGTATCATTACCTACTTGTGCCCACGAGCCACGAACCTTAGCGAAAGAGATCCATTCGGGCAATTGCTCACGGAATGTTTCACTAATAATCCAAGAACCTGAAACTGAAGGGTAAAAATAAGAATGATTACCTGTACCATTAGCATAAACTAATGCAGAAGACCAATCATTACGTCCTGTAACATCCAAATAGACTTGATTCTTCCATCCTAAATTTAAAGCAAAAATGGCAGAAAGCATACGTTTTTCGCTTTTCAATCCACCATCGGATTTTTTAGGATTCTTTGAGTTATCAACGAACCATTGTCCAGGAACCACCATACCTCCGTCAGTATTTACAGAATATTCATATCTGCTAGTATTATAATATTCAAAGCGTGCAAAGCCACCAATATAATAATCTTTTATAGTTTTGTTCCAAGTAAACGAGCCACCAAAAGTGGTTTGTTCCTTTGTGTTTTGCCAAATTTTATAATAGCCTCCATCATTGGCATATCCGGTTCCTAATTCTTTGTTATCACCACGATTGTAGTAATAATTCATATTAGCATCAGCTTTAAATTTCAGCCAGTCGGTTATTTTCATATTAACTTCAAAAGTAGGGCGTACAACTGTTTCTTTTTGGCGATAATCATATTTATCAATTTCGAACCAATAGGTTTTACCAGGAACATTTCCATAGATGTCACCATAATCAGTACTTGCCACTCCACCATGTTCACCGAGATATTTGTTACGGAAATATTGGGGGTCATAATTGGGAGTCCATGTTCCGTTTACGAAATTTTCACCGATATTGCGTGCTGCATTTCTTGGCGTTGAATTAGAAAAATTCACAGAAGCTGCAACATCTACCCAATCATTTAATTTATGTGTTGCTTTTACCAAGAAAGAATAACGCTCAAATGTATTATTCGGAGTAGTGGATTCAGCATGTTTATAAGACATGGAAGCATAGAATGTGGTTTTGTCATTACCACCATGAATAGCTAGATTTGTATTGGTGTTGAAACCTATTTGATACATATCCAACATATTATTTTTATGTGGGGAATAAGTAGTCATTGTACCGTCATAATTTTCAATTTGACTACCGTCATATTTAGGACCAAATCCAGTTCCCCAAGTTCCAATTAAGGTATGTTGTCCAGCTGAGTTCACTTGGAATTGTGTTGGTTGCCAGATATTACCATCACCATCTGCGTCATAACGTCCTACATACGGACCATCACCATAGACAGTCTGAATATCTGGAGTTTTATATGCATGGTCGATACCGAATGTTTGAGAGAAACTGATACCTAATCCACTACCACCCTTGCCACTTTTAGTAGTAATTACAACAGCACCATTCAAACCACGAGAACCATAGAGTGCAGTCGCTGCGGCACCTTTTAAAACAGAAACTGTTTCAAAATCATCAGGATTTAGATTTTTCAATTCATTACCATAGTCACTGGAATTACTCCCCCAGTTCAAGTCATCATTACCAGATACATTATTATCCAGTATAACACCGTCTACTACATAAATAGGCTGGTTGTTATTGCCCATCGTGGAAGCACCACGGATTTGAATTTTGGCTGCGCCAAAGATACCACCATCTGAACTGGAAATTTCAACACCTGCTACTTTTCCTTGTAATGCAGTAACCGGAGAAATGGTGTTGGCTGCTTTCAATTCATCACCCCTTACTTCGGTAACGGCATAACCCAGCGCCTTTTCCTCACGTTTCAATCCTAGAGCGGTTACAACTACCTCACCCAACAATTGAGTATCATCTTTCAAAAGAACATCTAGAGGTTTCCCGGTCCATTTTATTTCTTGAGTAGCATAACCAACGAAAGAGATAACAATGATATCCCCTTCCTTTACATTACTTAAAGAGAAGTCACCGTCAAGCCCTGTGATAGTACCATTCGTAGTCCCTTTCACTACTACAGATGCACCGATAACACCTTCTCCCGTAGCATCCTTGACGATACCCGTACATGTCCCTGTCTGTTGTGTGATTTTCACATCGGTAACGCCGGGATTGGCGACCGCGTATGCTGATCCTGTAGAGGCACCCATTAGGAACAGCAACATACTGACTGATTTTAGTCGTTTTAACATAGCTGTGATTTTTTTTAAAGTTTATTGAAAATCAAGTAATTCCGTTTCCTTAGTTCCTTCAGAACTACTCTT
>CAOYQO010000029.1 GCA_948566455.1 uncultured Phocaeicola sp. | reverse complement strand
TAAGCAAAGATAGCTAATTTTAAAACTTAACAACCAGAAATTTCCGCTGAGCCAATATTTTTTGTGAAAGTATATAGGGAGGTAAGAGTTTTTCGTTATCTTTGCTCCCTACATGATAAAACTGATTTTATTTTCCTGTTAACCATTAGGATCATAAGATATACCTTCTTGATGATTTCTTTAAGTAAAAAATGAGAATTAATGAATATGAGAAATTTGTTTTTGACTTTAGCTTTCGGTCTATGTTCCGGCGTATTCGCCCAAAATACGACTGTTTTTGAATCTCCTATTATGGGGTGGAGCTCATGGAATACCTATCGGGTTCATATCAATGACACCTTAATAATAAGGCAAGCGGATGCTATGGTGCAAAAAGGACTGAAAGAAGTGGGCTATTCCTATGTGAATATAGATGACGGTTTTTTTGGATGGCGGGATGAAAAAGGAGTGATGCAAACACATCCCGAGCGTTTCCCGAACGGATTGAAGGGAGTGGCGGATCATATTCATTCTTTAGGATTGAAAGCCGGTATTTATTCGGATGCGGGAAGCAATACTTGCGGTTCCATCTGGGATAAAGATATGAACGGCATAGGTTCCGGTTTGTATGGACATGAATTTCAGGATGCCACGTTGTATTTTAAAGAGTGGGGATTTGATTTTATCAAGATTGATTATTGCGGAGCCGGTCAGGAATTGAATCTGGAAGAAGAAAAACGATATACCGAAATACGCCAGGCTATAGATAATCTGGGTTGCGGACATGTTTCTATTAATATCTGTCGATGGGCTTTCCCAGGTACTTGGGCTAGAAACCTTGCTCGTTCATGGCGAATCAGTGCGGATATCCGCCCGGAGTGGGGATCAGTAAAATATATCATCGATAAAAATCTTTATCTGTCTGCCTATGCGGGAGAAGGTCATTATAATGATATGGATATGTTGGAGATAGGTCGAGGGCTAAAACCTGAAGAGGAAGAGGTACATTTTGGAATGTGGTGTATCATGAGTTCACCTTTGTTGATAGGATGTGATCTGACAACCATTCCGGAGACGTCATTAAAACTGTTGAAAAATAAAGAACTGATAGCTTTGAACCAAGACCCTTTAGGATTGCAGGCATACGTAGTTCAGCATGAAAATGAAGGGTATGTGTTGGTGAAGGATATAGAACGAAAGCGTGGTAATGTACGTGCGGTTGCTTTATACAATCCTTCGGATACGATTTGTAGCTTTACAGTTCCGATGAATATTTTGGAATTAGGAGGAAAGGTTAAGGCACGCGATCTGGTGAAACACCAGGATTTGCCGGAGATAAAAGGGGGTGTTCTGAATCGAGAATTACCTCCCCATAGTGTGCTGATTTTACGTATGGAGTCCGAGAAGAGATTGGAAGCGACTGTTTATGAAGCGGAATGGGCTTATCTGCCTTGTTTCAATGATTTGGGAAAGACTCCGAAAAGCATCGTATATGTTCCGTTACATGAAGCATCCGGAGGCATGAAGGTAAGCTATCTGGGAGGGCGAAAAGAGAATTTTGCAGAATGGAAAGAGGTGTACAGTGAGCAAGGCGGTAAATACGAAATGACTATCCGCTATGTGCCTAAAGCAGACCGTAAGCTGGAAGTCTGTGTGAATAATGAAAAAAGGATTCTTCTTGATTCGCTGTCGGCGGATGAAACTCAAAAAATAGCTTCGATTACTGTTCCGGTGCATTTGAAAGCAGGGTATAATAAGGTACGTATGGGAAGTTCATTTTGCTGGGCTCCGGATATTGACTGTTTTACTTTGAAAAAAGTAAGTGAGTAAGCTGAGAAGATCTATCCTCTTGAAGTACTACTTTGATAAAGAGTAAGAATATGAGTGTAACAGATGTCACCCGTGAGGAATTGTGGGCAAAGCAACATTTGTCTTGCAAAAACATAGATTATGCAGTATGGGAACGGGATAAATCCATGCTCCGGAAGTTATCTAGAATCAATGGCGGCTGTTCTTTCGTGGTGGATGTATATAAAGGATGTTATGCGTATGCTTCTACGGGTTTTGTCGATTGGTTGGGGTATGACAGGCACAAGATAGAAACATTGGAAAAACAGGGTGATTATCTGGAGTCGCGTATTCATCCGCATGATCGTTCCCTATTGGAAGACTTGCAAGTCAGGCTGGGGAAGTTCATTTATAACCAGCCTTTGGAACATCGGAATGACTATTGTAATGTGTATAGTTTCCGTATACTCAATGCTCGTGGCAACTATGTGCGTGTAACAAGCAGGCATCAAGTTTTGGAACAGAGCCATGACGGAAAAGCATGGCTCATTATAGGGAATATGAGTATGGCTCCCGGTCAGAAAGAATCAGAACAGGTGGAATGTACTGTGCTGAATCTGAGAAATGGAGAAATGTTTTCACCCGGTGTGGTGATAATGAATCCGGCTTTCGGTCTTACCGGACGTGAAATGGAGATATTACGCCTCATACAACGAGGATTCTTAAGCAAAGAAATTGCCGGTAAATTATGTATCAGTATTCATACCGTCCATATTCACCGGCAAAATCTGTTGCGTAAGCTGGGAGTACAAAACTCTTTGGAGGCAATACGCCTAGGACAGGAGTCGGGGCTGTTAAGCTGATGCCCGATTTCATCGGGTCAAGGCATCCATTCTACTACTCCTGTAACAGGATGTTGCTTTCTCCACTCCTTAAATCCGCTATAATCCCGCACCCCATCCCGGATGACTGCCTGATAATACTCCACTCCGATGATTTTCTCGGTTTCCGGTGTTTCATATTTTAATCTTAGAATAGTTTCCCGTATTTCATCGGTCATAATTTCCGAAATGCGTTGGGCTACCTTTTCAAAATAACCGTCATAACGTGAACCTTCCCGGATGTGAATCATATCCATCTGCCAAAGTTCATTTTCTTCATTTTGATACCATGCATGCCATTCGATACAGGCTTCGGCAGTATGCAGCAGATTAGCGCATTCTATTCTTTTGATGGACGGATTCTCAGCTAGTCTGGCCATTGCCTGAAAGCTGTCCGTCAGGTTTAAGGGTGATGAATAAATATGGAAATCAATGTCCCTATGTTTCATCAGCAGCCCTGTTCTGAGTGAACCTACCAGATTAATTTTTGCACCGGCATCTTCCCATATCTGGATGATGTTCGTGTTTTTGATAACTTGCCAGGCTTTTTCCTGATTCTGTTTGGCAATGTCGAAAATATTCATACGCTGTCTTTTATAGTTGGTTTGCAAAAGTAGAGAAAAGCTTTCAAACTGAAGATAGTTATAAATAACTATTTATTGCCGGAATGAATCGGGAGAAAGGGGGTAACAAGGAACTTAGTAATGTTTCCTTTTCAAGTAAATGACAGATTGTATTCCCAACATGATGACAAACAGATATTCGGTTGTCATATATACCGCTAAAGGTGCATGTACACAGTGGCTCAGCCAGTAAAGATAAAGAAGATATACCATAATGGTAACCACTTGGAAGATAAAGGCAATTTTTGTCTTTCCGGTTCCGGTGACGGCACTGATGTAGACATATCCGGGTACTGCGAATATATAATTGAACAGCATGACGATGAAAGGGGGGACAGTGTGTTGCACCAGTGTTTCGTTGTTGGTGTAAAATCCGATAATCCAATAATCACAAAACAATGCGACTCCTACCAGTGGAAAACCGATGGCATATCCCATTTTGATGATTTTGTGGCAGATAGGAAAAACACCTTTTTGTTGTCCGGCTCCTAAAAGATTGCTTACCAAGGAACCGTTGGTGGCTCCTAAAGAACTGACAATCACAAAAAAGAGGGTGGAAACGCTGCGGGTTATGTTGGAAACGGCCAGTTCCATCTTTCCTAAATGTTCGATGGCGATGAAGAACAGGAACCACGGCGCCATACTGATAAAAGAATGCAGCATGCTCCATACGGACAGGTAAAACAGTCTTTTCAATAGCTTTCCATCAAATATCGGTTGCAGTCCATACTTGTTTTTATCAATCTTTCTCCACATATGGATAAGGAGAATGATTAACGATCCCATTTCTGCTAGCGTTGAGGCTATTGCCGATCCTGCTATCCCAAATTTTAAGGTAAATATTAACAGGTAATTGAAAGGGATGTTGATAAGTACGGCTGCTATTGCGGCCCAAGATAAGGACCTGGTCTTTATTATTCCCACAAAGAAAGCCCGGAGTGCCAGAAAGGGAAATGAAAATAAAAGTCCGAAACTGCGCCAGTCCAGATAGTCCGTTACAGCCTGATAGATTTCCGGTGAGGTAATTAATTGTTTCAAGAGGAAGGGGGAAAGGCCCTGTATCAACAAACATAAAGAGAGTGCTAGTCCGGAAAGGAAAAATAGTCCTTGAAAGAAGGTACGTCCTGTTTCTGCATAGTTCTGTTCTCCATTCCTGCGGGCAATCATGACTTGTAGTCCTATGCTGAAACCGAAGCCTAGCATATAAGTTGCCAGATAATATATTCCTGCCAAGGCAGATGCGCCAAGTTCCACTTCACCGACATGGCCCAGAAAGACGGCATCGGTAATGTTGATTAATTGCTCCATTAAAACGCTCATCATTACAGGAAGGTTGATGAGCCATATTTGTTTATATGTATAATTCATTGTTTAACTTAATGTATAACCATGCTTATGCACTTATCGGTTTAGGGATGGTGCACAATCTGTGTGGATTAATAATAAGGGTATAAAACTCTGTAACAAATCTTATTTAAGATCCGTCAAAATAGCCAAATAGTTTGGATTGGTAGTGCTATTCGTTGAATGTAGCTATATACAGAGTTGATGTTTCATTAGTTAAACAATTGTGTTTTGCAGGTTAAATCAAATCTCCTGGTTCGGCATAAATTTTGTATTCGCTCTCTAGTCCCTTGAAATCTTTTCTGAGGAGTACAATTTTAGCTTTGGGGGTAAGCCAAATGTTTAGTGGAATGGCATTCTCCTCTTGAAATGAAAATATAGTGCTGAATTCTTTTCTCAAAGACTCGTCTGAGGTTGCGGTATAATTAGGGAGTGAGAAAAATGAATTTATGTAGTTATACAGTATTTGTTTGCTTTTCATAGATCCCCCTTTTTCATATTTCTCACTTTTGGCATACAGCATAACAGATGGGACACCTTGATGGATATGGGTTTGCGTACTCAGATAATATCCGTCCAGATTATTTGCATAGCCTGTGGTAAAATCGGAGTCGGTTACGTCTTTCCAATTGAAAGCAAGGAAATCTTTTTTATTTGTGATATCAATGGATATTGTATCACTACTATAGATTATTTCATTGTTTTTGTAACCTAGCAGATAAGTCTTGTATGTGCCGGGTGAATAATAAACATGTGCCCATTTGAAAAATGTTGTTTCCACATATCTGGCATAATTTGAATGACTGAATACTTTAAAGCTATTTGGGGAATGAGATGATTTCCACACTATGGAATCATACACTTCGCTTAGACAAGGTGCATCTTTACCAAAATCAAAAGATTGGTAGAATACAATAGGAGCAAATATGTTTTGAGAACTTGTTTCTGCTTCTAATATAATTTTGATCTCTTTATTTTCTGTTTCTTTATTTTGGCTACCATCCATATCGGCCTCTTCTTTGGAGCAAGACAAGACAAAGAAGGTAAGTAGTAAAAAACAGTAGAATATCTTTTTCATGTTTGTTTTTGAGTTGGGTAAATAGCTCTGTTTGTAATGTCGAAAACAAAGCTAGCAAATATATTTGATAATCTCAGCTTTGTATCCTATATTTTATTTTTGACTGATGATTTGATAATCAAAATCGGTAAACAAAGACTTTACAGAGATTCAAGAGGTTCCTGCACATACCTCATATACTCCTCATAGTCTATATACCTTCCACCCATTGACTTTAAGTGTGGGGTTTCAAACTGACAATCAATCAAGGTTCCTCCCAACTTCTGAAATGTTTGTGCCAGATAGATAAGCGCCAGTTTCGATGCATTGGGGACTAGAGAAAACATGCTTTCGCCGAAAAAACACTTTCCCAAAGTGACTCCATAGAGTCCGCCGACCAGACAAGATTCTTCCCATACTTCCACGCTGGTCGCGAAACCTTGCTCATGCAGGCGGATGTAGGCTTTCATGATATCTTTGCCCAACCATGCTCCCGTTTCTTCCATCCGCAGATTGCCGCAGGTTTGAATCACTTCATGGAATGCCTGGTTAAAACTGACTCCATATTGTTCTTTGTTCATAAAAGTACGCATGGAGTGAGAAATGTGAATCTCGTTAGGGAAAATCACAAACCGTTTCAGGGGACACCACCATTGTATCTGTTTTTCACGGAAAGCATACCAAGGGAATATGCCATTGGAATAGGCAAGGAGGAGACGGTCTACGGAGAGGTCGCCGCCCACTGCCAATAGTCCGTCCGGTTCGCCATAGTGAGGGTCGGGAAAAACAAGTTTTTGAGTTAGTTGAAAGACCATATTGTTTTTTATTTATTGGATTCATATAATATCTTCTGTAGGAACTTCTCCGTATCTCTGCCTCTGCGGAGAAGTTGCCGATTCATTTAAAGGTATTACTCTTTGAGTACTTGCAAGCTCAATTGTCCGTTTCCTGCTGTCACTCTTACTTTACCTCCTGTTTTTAATGCTCCGAATAGGATTTCACGCATAAGCAGTGGCTTCAGCTGCGAAGTAATTATCCTGTCCATTTCCCTGGCACCATATTCTTTGGTGAAACCTAGTTTCAGCAGATGCTTATAGGCTTCCGGGCTGAGTTCCATTCCTACATGACGTGCAGACAGTTTGTTTTTCAGTTCGTTGAGTTTTTTGTTCAGGATGAGAGAAGCCATTCCGTAATCCATATCATGGAAGACGACTGTTGCAGACAACCGGTTGATGAATTCAGGTTTGAAAGTTTTTTTAACCTGTTTCAACATTGCCTCTCCGGCAGTAATTTGTCCGCTGAAACCTATAGAAGCTTGGTGCGCGAATTGTGCTCCGGCATTGGAGGTCATGATAAGTATAACATGGCGGCAGTCCGCTTTCCGTCCTTTGTTATCCGTCAGTACGGCATAGTCCATGACTTGCAGCAGGATATTGAATATATCAGGATGCGCTTTTTCTATTTCGTCAAGCAGTAACACACAGTTGGGAGTTTTGCGGATAGCATCTGTCAGCAGTCCGCCGTCTTCATAACCTATATATCCGGCAGGTGAGCCGATGAGTTTGGCCACTGTATGCTTTTCCGTATATTCGCTCATGTCAAAGCGTTGCAGGGCAATACCTAGTTCGGAGGCCAATACTTTGGCTACTTCCGTCTTTCCTACTCCGGTGGGGCCAACGAAGAGAAGGCTGGCCAGTGGTTTGTTTTCGTCCTGTAGCCCGGCTTTGGCCATTTGTACGGCTTCCACCACTTGGCAGACAGCTTCTTCCTGACCGTATATCTTTGCACTGATGCGTTCATGCAAGGTTTCTAATGTGGCATTGTCCTCTTCCTTCATGGCGAGTACATCCACTTTACAGATACGTGCCAGTATATCGGTTATCAATGCTTTGTCCACCGTTTGTGTTTCTGTATCTGTGGGGTGGATTTCACGATAAGCCCCGGCTTCGTCCACCAGGTCGATGGCCTTGTCGGGCAAAAAACGGTCGCTGATATACCGTGCGGCAGCTGTGACGGCATATGCTATCACTCCTTCTTCATAAACTACTCCATGGAACGTTTCGTACCTTTCTTTTAATCCTTCTACTATGTGGATAGTTTCTTCGATTCCGGGTTCCTGTATGTCAATCTGTTGGAAACGCCGTACCAATCCTCTGCTACGTGAAAAATAGCGGTTGAATTCTTCGTAAGTAGTGGAACCGATAAACCGGATCTCTCCTCCTTCCAAATAAGGCTTGAGCATATTAGAGGCATCCATCGAACCGTCTCCCGTCCGTCCGGCGCCTATCAGGTTATGTATTTCATCTATATATACAATGGCGTGTCCTTCTTTCCGTATTCCTTCCATAATGGCTTTCAGCCTTTTCTCGAATTCACCCCGATATTGTGTACCGGCCAATAAGTTGCCTAAATCCAGTTCGTAGATACGACAACCTGTGAGGCGTTCGGGAACATTGCCTGCTTCTATACGTGCAGCCAGTCCGTAGACCAGTGCGGTTTTTCCCACTCCCGGTTCACCCACGTGCAGAGGGTTGTTCTTTTCTTTGCGGCAGAGAACTTGAATGGTGCGTTCCAATTCCACATTCCGGCCTATAAGCGGATTCCGGTCTTGCAGACCTTCATTGAGGCAGGTGACGTAGTTGCGCCAAGGTTCGCTTTTCTCTTGCTCAGAGGAAGTTTCCTCTTGAAACTGATTCATGTGCTCGTAATTTGAAATGAGGGAGCTGAGAAACTCCGGCATATCTTCTCCCACTGTTTCTTTTAGCAGATAGCCGGCCCATGAATCTTCCAGTTGAAGCATTCCTTGTACCAGATGAGGAACATCCATTTCTTCTGCGCTTGAATGGCTGATTGTCATATAGGCATATTGCAGCAGCTCGGAGAGTTGACCTGAAATTTCCAACTCATATTCTATTTCTTGAGGAACTCGTTCCACTTCTTTCGACAGATATTCGGAAATGGACTGGGACAGTTCTTCCGGGGTACAAAAACACTCTGCCAATGCTTTTTGAAAAGGAACTTGTTCCAGCAATGCGCTCAATAAGTGTTCGGGCGTGATAAATTCATGCCGATATTGCATCGCTTGGCTCTGCGCAGAAGCGAAAGCGTAGTTCACCGAATCGGTATTTGGTATATCCATATCTTATTCTTGATTTTTTATTCTTCTTCCGGTGTAACCGTGAGTCGGAGAGGGAAACCCTCTTCACGAGCCATACGGGTGGCTTTTTGTACTTTTGACCGGGCGATATCATACGTATAGATGCCTATTACGGCCGATTCACTTTTGTGTACTTGCATCATCAAAGCTTCTGCTTCCATCGTTGATTTGAAAAAAACGGTAGTTAATATCTTTACAACAAATTCCATTGTAGTAAAGTCGTCATTGAAAATAGTAACTTTGAAGCGTCGCGGCTCGCGAAGGTCTATACGTTCTTTTTCTTTATAAGATGATTGTTGTTGTTCCATATTGGTATTTGTCATACGTACTTATGGCACAAAGGTAGGGAAAGTATTGGAAAGGTAGGGTAGGGAAGAGATGAATTTTGTAGACGGATGGTCTGGAGCTGATGTCTTGAATTCCTTTCATGCCTGTCTGTCATTCTTAAAACATCCATATATATAATAAGATGTCTCAAGGATGACAGACGTGTATGAAAAATAAAATGTGAAAAAATCCAAGGATAAGAGGTGGAAACTTAGACTTTTCTGTGAACAAACTGGCCGTCAATCCAAATGGTGGCATGGTTTCCCCGGAACTTCAGCAGGATATATTCGGGGTCTTCCGGTCCTTTAGGAAAATGATGGATAAACCAGTCTTGCCATAACTCTTTCTTGGTGCCAGTGTCTGATACAACTTCCACTTCTCCGGTCATGGCCACGCTGTTTCCCTCTTTGTAGAAACATATGCCGGCTTTCGGATTAGAGCGGAAATCCTTTGTCTTTGCCGAACTGTTTCCTGTTGCAAACCAGATGGTTGTTAATCCTTCCGTTTTGATTTTACTCAAGGGAACCGGCCGGGGATACCCTTCTTTATTGATGGAAGTTAGTGTGACTACTTCACATTGTTGAAGCAAAGCTTTTGCTTTTTCTTTAAGTGATTCCATTGTTTCTTTTTAGTATTTGATACGGTACAAAAGTAAGAAACGCCAGGATGGCTTCGTTGTAAAAAAACGACTTTTATAGTTTCAGATATGTTAATGTGGTTTCTTCCGTAACCGGTAAGGATAAAAAGGAACCGGGTGTATTGCCTGATAAGGCTTTTATTTCCTTGCTCAAATGGGCTGTGTCATAGTATCCGGCCTCAATGGCAACAGAGAAGAGTTGGTTGGAAGAGGTGGAACGCAGTAAATCCACTGCATTCTTGAATTTGATAATCCGGCTGTATTCCTTAGGGGAATATCCGGTCTGATGTTTGAACTTGCGCTCGAAGTGTCTTTGGCACAAGCATACATTTTCTACTAAAGAACGGATAGGCAGTTGGCCTTTGGAAAGGTTAATGCAATCTACTGCATATGATATCTGTTTTTCTATCTTGTTGTTAGTACATAAGGCTTGGGTGAGAAAAGATTCTATCAGTCTGATTTTGTCCTGTATGTACGGTTGTTCACATAATCTTTCTGCTAGCGAGTCGTTGAAGATACCTCCTGACTCAAAAGTGCTGATTCTTTGATTCCCAAGTTCTTCCAATGGTAATTGCATGAAGCGGAATAAACCGCAAGGCAGAAAACGGATACCAAACATATGGATGCTTTTCGCATAGGTTATTAGGGTGGAGTATCGGCTCATGGGACCTACAAAATAAGAACGGTAGGGTTGCATTATAAGACTTTCTTGTTCCGCTATGTCAGCTACTTCGCCAAGGGTGAAGATAAAATCGGTGCAACCGTCCGGCAATATGTTGATTTTCATCCCATAGTCCGGATTGCCTTTAAATTCCCAGTATTTGTCAATATAGGGGGCTAAAAGCAGGGAAGGCTGGTATTCATTATACATGAAGATTGTTATTTCTTTTTAGCAGCGATAGCTAGTAATACTCCCAGTACCACCCCTAGAATGGCGGCAAATAATACCCGCATGTCCGGAGGAAGCAGGAAAGTGATGGTGTGGGCCGGATACCAGAACAAAGGGATGGTCTTTTTGAATACAAAGCTCCAAAGTACCGCCCAATTCAATCCGGTGAAAATACGTGTCATGGGAATAGGGGTGGAAAGCGCTTTGATAGAGCCGCCACAATTCCCGATATGAGTGTCTGTTATTTTATGTAATGTCATGAATACAGGAGCGAATATAGAGTTCATTGTAACGGAAATAGCCAGTGCAACCAGAAATTTGGCAAGACAGAAATCCCCGTTCATCAATGTGGAGGCATATTCCAGACCCATATATTCCAAGAAAATGGGAGTGCCTTTTGAAAAAATAATCATAGCCATATTGATACCCATACCCAGTACCCCCCAGATTACCATGCGTGGGATAATACCGAAGGTCTTGTTGTGATACACTCCTGTGCTGATGCGAAGCCCAAGCATTTCTCCCAAAGTAGCTAGAATGGCGAACTTCACAAAACTCATGACCATACCATGGATTGCATTGAAAGATTTGTACCATTCATAAATGGTATCGCTAATAAAAAAGGGTAGAAACAATGCTATTACAAACAAAAAGAACAGAATATCACTCTTTTTCATAGATAGAAATGTGTTTTTCATTAATATTTGCGACAAACATACGAAAAAAATCTAAGTTCCTAACCAAACAATAATTTAAATTCGACGGCTCTTTATTTGTTATCTAGCTATAATCTTTTATCTTTGTTTCCCGTCATGGAATAAAATAAAAAGGTTATTATGAAAACAAAAGGATGGATTTTAACTGTAATTTGTAGTATGTTGTTATTGGTGGCGGGTATCACTTTTGCATCAATGGTGCTTGTCGGGCAACCGGCTTTGGCAAACGAATCATTGTGGTGGTGGATCTTGATAAATCTTGGTGTGATGGTTTTATTATTCGGGTATGGCGTGAAACGGGGAATCCAGATATTGCGTATCTTCAGCATACCGAAAAGCAAACTGACACGGGAACCAGGTGTCGTGGTTTGTGATTATAATATCAGCCTGAAAAAGTATGCTTTGTATAAATTGTGGGACATCCGTCATTTCAGTTTTTCTTTGTTGTTCATCATTTATATTTGTATTGCACTGTGTACAGGGCACTATATTGTTCCCGAAGAGCAAAGCCTGTTCAGTCCGCTGCTGATTTGGTTCTTGTGTCTTATTTATATCTTGATTATGCTGCCTGTCAGACTAAATAAGATTTATAAGCGGAGTATTGCGGGGCAGACTTGGGTAGAAATAACTCCGGAAGGGCTGACATATGATAAGGCGGAACTGAAACAGACATTCCCTTGGGAGGAGATAGCAGGTATAGCTCTTTATAAGACCTATTGCTTTCTGTATGATAAAAGAGGCGGTGAATTTTTGATTGTAACTTCGGATGAAAAGGTGAAAGAATCCCTTCTTTACTATTTAAATACGAAAAAATAATGAATTAAAGCTAAGTGTTTTTTATAATAAGGTTGTTCATATTATTATAATGTGTATTTTTGTAACAAAGTAATAATGAAAAACCTCTTAAGTATGAAAACACCTGTTCTCGCGCTATTCATTTCTTTAGTGGCATTTGGAGCCTGTGTGTCCAATAAACAAACCCAGCCGTCAACCGATTATACCCAATTGGTGAATCCGTTTATCGGAACCGATTTTACCGGCAATACTTATCCGGGAGCGCAAGCGCCTTTCGGAATGGTACAACTTAGTCCGGATAACGGTTTGCCCGGATGGGACCGTATTTCCGGTTATTTTTATCCGGACAGTACGATTGCCGGATTCAGTCATACCCATTTGTCGGGAACGGGAGCCGGAGACTTGTATGATATCTCTTTCATGCCTGTAACTTTGCCTTATCAGGAAGCGGAAGCTCCTTTAGGCATCTATTCCAAATTCTCTCATGCGGATGAAGAGGCTTCAGCTGGTTATTATCGCGTGTTGCTGAAAGATTATGATATCAATGTGGAGTTAACTGCTACAGAGCGTTGCGGTATACAGCGTTATACGTTTCCTGAAGGAGAGTCGGCTGTCTTTCTGAATCTGAAGAAAGCGATGAATTGGGACTTTACCAATGATTCTTATATTGAGATAATTGACTCATGCACCATTCAGGGATATCGTTTTTCCGAAGGATGGGCAAGAGGCCAGCATGTGTATTTCCGCACTCGTTTCTCCAAACCGTTTGCCTCGGTAGAGATGGATACTACTGCCATTGCTTTGAAAGGTAAACGTGTAGGTACGGCTTATATCGCCCGTTTTAATTTTGATACGGAAAAAGGAGAGCAGATTGTTCTGAGTACTGCTCTTTCGGGAGTAAGCATGGAAGGTGCTGCTAAAAACATGGCGGCTGAAGCACCTCACAATGATTTCGATAAATATTTGGCTGAAACTAAAGATAATTGGAACCGTCAGTTGGGAAAAATAGAGGTAACAGGTGATAACAAGGACGATAAGGTTAATTTTTATACAGCATTGTATCATACAATGATTGCCCCGACTATTTATAGTGATGTGGACGGGGCTTATTATGGTCCCGATAAGAAAATTCATCAGACGGATGGTTGGGTGAATTATGGAACTTTTTCATTGTGGGATACTTATCGTGCCGCACATCCGTTATTTACTTATACGGAACCTCAGCGTGTCAATGATATGGTGAAATCATTCATTGCTTTTTATGAACAGAACGGACGTTTGCCGGTATGGAATTTTTGGGGAAGTGAAACGGATATGATGATTGGCTACCACGCTGTACCTGTTATTGTCGATGCTTATTTGAAAGGTATTGGTGATTTTGATGCAGAGAAGGCATTGGAGGCTTGTGTGGCTACTGCTAACTTGGATGATTATCGCGGCATTGGTCTGTATAAAAAATTAGGATATATACCTTATAATATAAAGGATGAATATAATGCGGAAAATTGGTCGCTTTCCAAAACATTAGAATATGCTTTTGATGATTATTGCATAGCCGAAATGGCCCGGAAGATGGGGAGGACTCAATTAGCGGACGAATTCTACAAGCGTTCTCAGAATTATCGCAATGTGTTCAATCCGGCGTCAAGCTTCATGCAGCCGATAGATGATAAAGGAGTATTCCAACCTAATTTCAGCCCGGATGACTACACTGCCCACATTTGTGAAAGTAACGGTTGGCAGTACTTTTGGTCTGTACAGCAGGATATTAAGGGGCTAATTGCCTTGACTGGTGGTAAGGATCGTTTTACGGAAAAGTTGGATAGTATGTTTACTTATATCCCGGCTGGTAATGCAGATTTGCCTCTTTTCAGTACAGGTATGATTGGCCAGTATGCTCATGGTAATGAGCCTAGCCATCATGTGATTTATTTGTATAATAAGGTACGTCAGCCTTGGAAAACTCAGAAGTATGCGGCGCAGGTCATGCATGACCTTTATTTCAATGCACCTGCCGGACTGTGTGGAAATGAGGATTGTGGACAGATGTCTGCCTGGTATGTATTCAGTGCTATGGGATTTTATCCTGTCAATCCGGTAAGTGGTGAATATGAGATTGGTACGCCGTTGTTCCCCGAGATACAGATGCATCTGGATAATGGAAAAACGTTCACAGTACTGGCCCCTGGAGTAAGTCGTGAAAATATCTATATCCAGTCGGTGAAAGTAAATGGGCAACCATACGATAAGAGCTATATCACACACCGGCAAATAATGGATGGTGCTACTGTAGAATTTGAAATGGGTCCGGAACCGGGAAATATTTGGTATAGATAGATAATAATTGGTTCAACTTATTAAGAATTGTAATTGTACAGGAGGTGAGTTAAAAGTAATATTTGTTATCGTTTTGCTGTAGAGGCGGTTTGAATCTGCCTGAAAATTGTATGATGAGCGGAAGCTTTTTGCCTCTACAGTGGATGATTGGATCGTTATTTGGAACATTGGCTCTCTCCTTCATACAAAGGTGAATTATATAATATGAACGAGGAACTTGATGACACCTATAAGGCCGTCTTTCGTCAATGCTATCCTAAGCTGTTGTTCTATGCGACACGGCTGGTCGGTACCGAAGAAGCCGAAGATGTAGTGCAGGATGTTTTTGTGGAGTTGTGGAGGCGGAGAGATTCAGTCGTCATAGGAGAGCAGATTTTAGCTTTCCTTTATCGTTCTGTATATACCAAGGCTATAAATTTATTGAAGCATCAGGTTATAGAGAATAACTACAGTGCGGCAATGATAGAAATCTATGAACGAAAATTGCAATATTACCAGCCGGATCATGCCGAAGTCATTAAAAAGATAGAGAATCAGGAATTGCGTCAGGAAATTTTTGGAGCGATTAATGAATTGCCGGATAAATGTAAGGAGGTGTTTAAACTGAGCTATCTTCATGATATGAAAAACAAGGAAATCGCTGATACTCTTGGCATTTCTTTATGTACCGTAGAGGCACATATGTATAAGGCCTTGAAATTTTTGCGCGAACGTCTCAGCCATTTATTATTGTCATTGATTATATTTTCAGCAAAACTGCTAAGTGTTTTTACAAGTTGAATTGTTTACTATATGAATAGGGAAAAAGATGAGTAAACTTAACGAAGATATTATTATCAGGTATTTGGAAAACCGATGCTCGGAGGAGGATTTTGTTCTTATCAATGAATGGATGAAAGAATCTGATGAGAATGCCGGAGAGCTGTTCCGTATGGAGGAGATTTATCAGTTAGGTAAATTCCCCTTTGAGGAGGAAAATCTGGTAGTGAGGGCAGAGCGCAGGTTGGGTAGAAGATTGAAACGGGAAAATCAGAAGAAACAAGAGGTGTTCAAGCTTAGAAGTGTGTTGCGTTATGCAGCTGCTATAGTGGGTGTGATGGTGCTGGCTGCGGGATTGGCCTATTGGTTCCGGAATAAAGCGGAGGAATTGGTGGTAGCATCGGCTGCTCATGGACAAGTGCGTGAGATGTTGTTGCCTGACGGGACAAAAGTATGGTTGAACCAGTCGTCTGTTTTAAAATATCCGCGTGCTTTTGAAGGAAAGGAACGTCATGTATATCTGGATGGAGAAGCTTATTTTGAAGTAGCACGTAATCATGAGAAACCTTTCATGGTAAAAAGCCCGGCAATGGATGTCAGGGTCTTGGGAACCTCTTTCAATATAAAATGTCGTCCGGATAACAGTTTTGCGGAAACAACCTTGATAGAGGGTGAAGTTGAGGTAAAAGATAAATCGGACAAAGGAAGAATTACTTTGTTGCCGGGACAAAAAGCCGTTTTAAACAGGGTAACAGGGCGGATGCAAGTAAAACAGGTCGATCCCAAGATGGAGATAGTCTGGCATAATGACTTGATTCCATTTGAAAAGTCATCTATTTTCCAGATTGCGGCAGCATTGGAACGGTTCTATGGAGTGAAGATAATCCTTTCACCGGATGTAGACAGTACTAATACTTATTCAGGTGTACTGAAAAAGAAAGATAATATAGAGTCTGTGCTGAATTCTTTGCGTAACTCTATTCCTTTCAATTATAAGAAAGTAGATGATAACAATATATTTATCTCATCGGAAACAAAATAATTTTTAAATAAAGATCTATGAAAATCAACATGCTCTTAAGCGGCTGTCTTCTAGGGTTATTGTGTTTCACTGCATGTGATTCTGAGGGCAATGAAATGAATGATTACACCCATTATGTCAATCCTTTTATTGGTACAGGAGGCCATGGGCATACTCATCCGGGTGCTATGGTTCCTCATGGCATGATACAGCCGGGGCCGGATACTCGTATTGACGGTTGGGATTCCTGTTCCGGATATTATTATGAAGATACTACGATCAATGGTTTTGCCCATACACGTCTTAGTGGTACAGGGTGTGCGGATTTCGGAGATTTCCTGTTGATGCCGACTGTAGGTGTGCAGCGTACTGATTTCTTGGGAACAGAAAGCCAGAAGCGTCCTTTCGCATCGGCTTTTTCTCATGAAAAGGAATATGCCGAACCGGGATATTATTCTGTTTTTCTGGATACATACGGGGTAAAAGCCGAACTGACTTCGACAGAGCGTGCGGCAATGCATCGGTATACTTTTCCGGAAAGTAAGGAGTCTGGATTTATCTTGGATATGGACTATAATATTCAGCAACAAATCAATCAGGTAATGGAAGTGGAGGCAGTGAATGATACTGTGTTGCGGGGGCGCAAACGCAGTGCCTATTGGGCATACCGACAGGATCTTTATTTTTATGCCGTATTTTCCAAACCCTTTACGTATACCTTGTACACGGATACTGTTCAGGAAAATGACAAACAGATTCCTGTATGTAAAATGCTTTTGCATTTTGAAACGGCGAAAGATGAACAAGTGCTGGCTAAGTTCTCTATCTCTTCTGTTGATGCGGAAGGTGCTTATAAGAACCTCCAGGCTGAGATGCCCGGTTGGAATTTTGATGGAGTGCGTGCCGATGCTAAGAAGAAATGGAATGAATGCTTGTCAAAGATTGCAGTCAAAACCAATGATGAAGACCAGCGTGCCATTTTCTATACGGCTATGTATCATGCTTTCCTAAGTCCCAATCTGTTTACAGATGTAGACGGGCGTTACTTGGGAATGGATTTGAAAGTGCATACCACCGACATGAAACATCCGGTTTATACCATTTTCTCTTTGTGGGATACTTTCCGTGCGTTACATCCGTTACTGACTATTGTCGATCCTCAGTTGAATACGGAGTTTATCCGTTCATTAATAAAGAAGCATCAGGAAGGTGGTATCTTTCCGAAATGGGACTGTGTGTCCAATTATACCGGAACTATGGTGGGATATCATGCGGCTTCGTTGGTAACCGATTCTTATGTGAAGGGATACCGCGATTTTGATGTGCAGGAAGCTTACAAGGCATGTCTGCGTGCAGCGGAATATGACACTACCGGTATTGTAGCTCCCGATTGGCTGATTCCATATGTTATGCCCAAAGCACGTTATTATAAGAATACTCTTGGCTATATTCCATGTGACCGTGAGAATGAATCGGTAGCGAAAGCATTGGAGTATGCGTATGATGACTGGTGTATCTCCGTGCTGGCAGACAGCTTGGGAGATACTGAAACCAAGGAGAAGTATGCCCGTTTTGCAGATGCTTACGAATTTTATTTTGATCCTGCCACCCGTTTCATGCGTGGATTGGATAGTAAAGGTGAATGGCGTACTCCGTTCAATCCCCGTTCTTCCAATCACCGTAATGATGATTATTGCGAGGGTACTGCATGGCAATGGACTTGGTTTGTTCCGCATGATATCCCGGGACTGGTGAATTTGATGGGTGGGGAGGATGCTTTCGTAGGAAAGCTGGACTCCTTGTTTACGGTTTCTTCCCAGTTGGAAGGGGAGGCTACCTCTGCTGATATCACAGGACTGATAGGCCAGTATGCGCATGGTAATGAGCCTAGTCATCACATTACTCATATGTATAACTATGTAAACCGTCCATGGCGTACTCAGGAATTGGTTGACAGTGTGCTGTATAACCAGTATTTCAATGCTCCTGACGGCTTGTCGGGTAATGAAGATTGCGGTCAGATGTCTGCCTGGTATATTTTGAATTCCATGGGCTTCTATCAGGTATGTCCCGGTAAGCCGGTTTATTCTATCGGACGTCCGTTGTTTGAGGAGGTGACGATTAATTTGCCCGACCGCAAGACTTTCGTTATCCGTACCCACAATAATTCGAAGACCAATAAGTATATTGAGTCGGTTTTGTTGAACGGAAAACCGCTGGATGTTCCTTTCTTTACCCATGATGATCTGGTACGTGGAGGAACGATGGAGATTACCATGAGTCCCGTACCGACGGAATGGGGAAAACAGGTGAAGAATTAAAAGTATAACTTAACCCAAATAGCAATATCATGAAAAAACTATTTCTATCAGTTGTAGCGCTGTGTGTCACGCTGTTTGTACAGGCAAAGGATTATGCAGACTATGTGAGTCCGTTGGTAGGTACACAGTCTTCCTTTGAACTCTCTACAGGAAATACTTATCCTGCCATATCCCGCCCGTGGGGTATGAATTTCTGGACTCCCCAGACAGGAAAGATGGGGGACGGATGGCAGTATGTTTATACGGCTAATAAAATCCGTGGTTTCAAACAAACCCATCAGCCCAGTCCGTGGATTAATGACTATGGTCAATTTTCCATCATGCCCGTAACAGGAAAACCGGAATTTGAAGAGGACAAGCGTGCAAGCTGGTTCTCTCATAAAGCTGAAATTGCAAAACCTTATTATTATAAGGTTTATTTGGCAGAACATGATGTCGTAACCGAAATGGTTCCTACGGAGCGTGCCGTAATGTTCCGTTTCACTTTTCCTGAGAATGATTCATATGTAGTGGTGGATGCTTTTGATCGTGGTTCGTCTGTCAAGGTGATTCCCGGAGAAAACAAAATCGTGGGCTATACTACCCGTAACAGTGGTGGTGTTCCTGCCAACTTCAAGAATTATTTCGTTATTGAGTTTGATAAGCCGTTTACTTATGAGGCTACGTTCTCTAATGATGTACAGCCTGAAAAACCGGATGGCAGTGTTCCTGTAACCTTGAAAGAAGGTAAACTGGAGCAGACTGATTTCCATACCGGAGCCGTTATCGGTTTCAAGACAAAGAAAGGTGAAGTAGTTCATGCCCGTGTGGCCTCTTCATTCATCAGTCCTGAACAAGCAATTCGGAACCTGAAGGAATTGGGTGGTGACAGTTTTGAAGTATTGGTACAGAAAGGTAAAGAGGCTTGGAATGAGGCCTTAGGTAAAGTAGAGGTGGAAGGTGGAACATTGGATCAATACCGCACTTTCTATTCCTGCTTGTACCGTTCCTTGTTGTTTCCGCGTAAATTCTATGAACTGGATGCCAACGGACAACCTGTTCATTACAGTCCTTACAATGGCGAAACGCTGCCGGGATATATGTATACGGATACAGGTTTCTGGGATACATTCCGTTGCTTGTTCCCTTTCTTGAACCTGATGTATCCTTCGGTAAATAAGGAGATACAGGAAGGTTTGGTTAATACTTATAAGGAAAGCGGTTTCTTCCCCGAATGGGCCAGCCCCGGTCATCGTGGTTGCATGGTCGGCAATAATTCAGCTTCTATCTTGGTCGATGCTTATCTGAAAGGAGTACGTGTGGAAGATGTGGAAACATTATACAAAGGACTGATTCATGGAACGGAAGCCGTACATCCTGAAGTTTCTTCTACCGGACGTCTGGGATATGAATATTATAACAAGCTGGGCTATGTGCCTTGTGATGTGAAGATTCATGAGAATGCAGCCCGTACATTGGAATATGCATACGATGACTGGTGTATTTATCAGCTGGCGAAAGAGTTGAAGCGTCCGAAGAAGGAAATCGCACTTTTTGCCAAACGTGCCATGAACTATAAGAACCTGTTTGATTCGGAAAGTAAATTGATGCGTGGCAAGCAGAAGGACGGCAAGTTCGCTCCTGAATTCTCGCCGTTGAAATGGGGAGGTGACTTTACGGAAGGAAACAGCTGGCATTATTCCTGGTCTGTATTCCATGACCCTCAGGGATTGATTGATTTGATGGGAGGTAAGGAAATGTTCGTTACCATGCTTGATTCTGTCTTTTCGGTTCCCCCCATCTTTGATGATAGCTATTACGGACAGGTAATTCATGAGATTCGTGAAATGACAGTCATGAACATGGGTAACTATGCACATGGAAACCAGCCCATCCAGCACATGATTTATCTGTATGACTATGCAGGCCAGCCTTGGAAAGCGCAATATTGGTTGCGTGAGGTGATGAACCGTATGTATACAGCCGGTCCGGACGGATATTGCGGTGATGAAGACAATGGTCAGACTTCGGCATGGTATGTATTCTCCGCATTAGGGTTCTATCCGGTATGTCCCGGTACGGATGAGTATATTCTGGGTGCTCCGTTGTTCAAGAAGGCGACACTTCATTTTGAAAACGGAAAGAACTTGGTAATAACCGCATCGGATAACAGCGATACCAACCGATATGTAGATGAAATGCGTGTAAACGGTACTGTTTATACCAAGAATTATTTGAAGCATAACGAATTGTTACAAGGCGGTACTATTGACTTCAAGATGACCGACCGTCCGAATATGCAGCGTGGAACACAAGAAAGTGATTTGCCTTATTCATTTTCAAAAGACGAAAAAGTAAAATAAAAGTTTCACCATGCACTTCTCTCTTATAAAGAGAGGTTGGAGGGGGATGTTCTCTTTTGGCAGCATTGCAAGAGTACATCCCCTTTTTCTTTTTAAGTATTTCTTCTATACGTCAAAGTCCGATGATATTACTACTTTTGCCTTTCCTCTGCTTTTTTCTGGAAAATTTAGAAAAAAGAACAAGATTGAGTAAGTGTTTTCTTTTAGCTGCCTGTTTTTATTCTCGAAAGGGGAATGAGAACCCCTTCACTGGAGAAAAACAAGTCAGTGTTAACGAATTTATAAATTATGAAAGGCAATCAATTAATGAGAAAGCCCAAATTACTCAGGGCGCTTTTGATTCTTTTGTTTGTGGCTGCACCCATACAATGGACCCGCGCGCAAATCGTTCTTTCAACTCCCAAGACAACGCTTGGAGCAGTGATCAAGAACATTAAATCACAGTCTAACTATCAGTTTTTCTATGATGACAAGCTGGCTGAAATGCCGGTGAATGCCATTGATGTGAAGAACGGTTCATTACAGTCTGTACTTGATGCGGCTTTGCAAGGCAAAGGAATTACGTATAAGATAGAGGATAACATTGTCTATCTTTCAGCATCCGGAGAGCCTCAGACACCTCAACAGACAGGACAGGAACATACAGTGACCGGAACAGTGGTTGATGCGACAGGCGAAGCCTTGATTGGTGTAAACGTACAAGTGAAAGGAAATCCCACAGCCGGTACGATTACAGACTTTGAAGGTAACTATTCTTTGTCCGTTCCCGGAAATGGTGAGATTGTGTTCTCATACATTGGTTACCGTTCGGAAACATTGAAGCCCGATGGCAAGAATGTACTGAATGTAACCATGCAGGAAGATACACAGCAGATTGGCGAAGTGGTGGTAACCGCTTTGGGGATCAAACGTGAGAAGAAAATGTTGGGTTATGCGGTTCAGGAACTGAAGAGCGATGAACTGAACAAGACAGGTGACCCCTCGGTAACCAGTGCCTTGCAGGGCAAGGTGGCAGGCCTTCAGATGAATACCTCGGCTACCGGTCTGGGCGGCTCTACGAAGATTACCATCCGTGGAAACTCTTCTCTGACAGACAATAACCAGCCGTTGTGGATTGTGGATGGCGTTCCTTTCAGCGACACTAGCACTTCAAGCGCATCCCGCTATGATGGTGTAGACCGTGGTAGCGCTTCCATGGACATTAATCCGGATGATATCGAGAGTATTTCTGTTTTGAAGGGTCCGAATGCGGCTGCTCTTTACGGTTCACGTGCAGGTAATGGCGTTATCTTGATTACGACAAAGAAAGGTAGTAAGAAGGATGGCTTCGGAATCCGTTATAGTGGTAATTTTACTTGGACAGCTATCGGCGAGACATTGGATATGCAACGCCGTTACGGACAAGGACATATTGATACAAAAGATGCCAAGACTGCGGTGTATGACAAAACGGATAGCGGAAGCTGGGGTCCGGTATTGGATGGAAGCATGAAAGAGGCTTGGAACGGAGAAACTTACGCTTACTCTAACTATGGGGATAAGTTGAAAGATTATTTTGATACCGGTTTCTCGCATACGCATAACGTATCTATCAGCAACGGTACAGAGAAATCACATTTTCGTACTTCTTTCGGATACTCCGACAATGACGGTGTATTCCCCACTGAAAGTTTGAGCCGTGTGAATGCCGATCTGAATGCAGGAACGGAATTGAACAAATGGGTGTCTATGGACGGAAAAATTTCTCTTTCACGTACAAAAGCCGATAACCGTCCACTGTATGGAGATTACGGTGCTATTTCCCAGTTGATGAGAATCCCTAACAACGTCCGTCTGGATGACTTGAAACAATATTCTGATGAAACTCATGCGCATGTGAATTGGACAGGGCCTACTGCCAGTATCCGTAATCCTTATTATGTATTGCATCAGCGTCAGAATTCGGATGAACGTTGGCGTGCTTTCGGATATTATAGCATGAAAATCAATTTCACTGATTGGCTGCATCTATCTGCCAAATACGCTTTTGACTACTACCGCACCAGAGTGCAAAGCACCAATGCGGGGGATGGTATCAATGGAGAAGCCAATACTTCCATGATTACGAATGATTCAATGGACCGTAGTGAAGAAAACTTCTTCGAGTCAAATGCTGAAGTCATTTTGATGGGTGACCGTCAGTTGACTGATAACTTCCGTCTGGGCTTCAATGTCGGTGGTAACTTTATGTACCAGCGTTCGGAAACTTTGGGCGTGGGCGTAGGTAATATGGTGGACAAAGGTAACTGGATGCTGAATGCGGCCAATTTGTTGAGAACCGGTAGTGAGGATGGCTACAAGCGTGCCATGAACTCGGTGTTCGGCTCTGTACAGATGGCGTGGAAGGAATATCTGTCTTTGGATTTGACAGCCCGTAACGACTGGTCATCCACTCTTCCGTCAGGTAACAATTCTTTCTTCTATCCGTCTGCCAACCTCAGTTTCGTAGTGTCGGACTTCTTGCGCTCTATCGACAAACCGTTGCCAAGCTGGGTGACATTTGCCAAGGCACGTCTGTCTGCCGCACAGGTAGGTAAGGATACAAGTCCTTATCAGTTATACAACACCTACTCTTTCAAATTCGATAATGGTGTATTGACCCCGACCAAAGACAATGTGAAGATGAACGACCAGTTGAAGCCTGAAATCGCGACTTCTTACGAAGCGGGTCTGGATATGAAGTTCTTGAACAATCGCCTGGGATTTGATTTTACTTATTATTACAGCAAGACAAAGAACCAGATTATGAAAGTACCCGCAGCAGCTCCCTGGAGTGGAGGACAATGGGTAAATGCAGGTATGGTAACCAATCAAGGCGTGGAACTGATGTTGTATTCCACTCTGGTAGAAACAAAGGATTTCGCTTTTGACTTGAATGTGAATATGGCTCACAACGTATCGAAGGTGAAAGAACTGGCTCCGGAAGAAAATGTGAACTATATGTTCTTTAACGGTGACGGAAACTTCCCTGTAAAAGTAGGTACACGCGCCGGACACAAATTAGGCGAGATTTATGCTACATCGCTTTATAAGCGCAATGAAAACGGTGATATTATCGTAAATGAAAATGGGTTGCCCATGACTGTGACCAATGAGTCCGAATATGTGAACAAACCTATCGGTAATATCCAGCCAAAGCTGACCATGTCTGTATCTCCTACCTTTACTTATAAGGGGATTACACTGTCCGCACTGTTTGATATGAAATTCGGTGGTGATATCTTCTCTTATTCCGAGATGCTGGCTACCGGAAACGGTTTGGCTAAACGTACCTTGAACCGTGGTGAGGAAAACAACTATATGATGGTATTCCCCGGTGTGACAGAGTCAGGCGAGGTGAATACAAAACAGGTGTCCGCTTCAGAATACTATGGTGCATTGCAGGCTGAGGATTTCATCTACGATGCTTCTTTCATTAAGCTGAAAGAATTGTCAATCGGCTATTCATTCCCCTCATCTATGCTGAAGAAGACTCCTGTCAACTCGCTGAATGTTTCATTTGTAGCACGTAACTTGTGCTATCTGATGAAGCACACACCGGGTACAAGCCCCGAAGGTGGCTATGACACTACGATGTTCTCACAAGCCATTGACTATGCATCGTTGCCGTTTACACGTACTTTCGGTATTTCTATCAACTTAGGTTTCTAATTAATTAAAAGGAAAAACTGATTATGAAAATCAAATTATATAAATCCGTAGCCTTATGTTCGTTGCTGGCTTTGGCCGGATGCCATGATTTTGAGGAATTGAATACAAATCCTTACGCACCGATTTACGACCCGACTGTGGAGAATGTATCGGCCGACGGTATAGATATTGATTATACTTTGACGGAACATGCCATGGCAAGTTTGAAAGGGATGGAAGGTGCTATCGGAAGTATTTTTGCCAATTTCACCTACGAAGGTCCTTACAATGATTATCAGACAACAACCAATCTGACTCATGATATCTATGCCGGTTATTGGGGAAACAATGTCAGCGGCTTTGTGAATCAGGCGCCTACCTATTCTTATACGGATGGATGGTCGGCCAGCCGCTGGAAGCATTTCTATGATGACCGCAGCACTTCGGAATACAGCCAGTTGGTCAAGACATTCTATTTCTGCAATAAGGATTATTACCATACGGCATTCTATATCACCCGTATTTATTATGCTTTCTTGTTGTCCATGCAGACGGACACTTACGGAGATATTCCTGTAGCCTACTATGTGAAGGGAGCCATGCCACCGGAAGAAAATGTGACCTATACACCTCAAAAGGAAGTTTATAATATCCTTTTCCAGCTGTTGGATCAGGCAATAACAGAGTTGCATCAGGAAAATCTTCCTGCTGTCAGTCAGTATGATTTAGGTGACAATGACAAATGTTATGGGGGTGATGTGGACAAATGGCGTCGTTTTGCCAATACACTGCGTTTGCGCCTTGCTTTGCGTGTATCCAATGTAGACCCGGCTTTGGCCCAGACTCAGGCAAAGGCGGCTTTGACAGACCCTGCCGGTTTGATGCAAAGTCAGGATGACAATATGAAGCAGACTCCGAAACGTCAGTATATCGCCGGCGGTAATGAAAATATCTACGCGTTGTTGTTCAGTTGGACCGGCAATGCTGTATTGTCGAAAGAAATGGAACGGGCTTATAAGAATCAGGCTTTGAAAGAAGGTGCGGCAGCCGATGCCGTTACTTTCAATGAGAATTCTGAGAACTGTTATCTCGACCCTCGTTGTGAAGTTTTATGGTTCCGTCCTACTCCGTTTGATTCGTTGACTACCAGTCCGCTTCCTACAGAGAATCTGAAGAGAGATTTCAACGGAGTGATGAATGGAGAAACCAATGTAGGCGGTTCTTATCTGAACAGATATTCTGCCAACCGCTGTATTCTGTCATCTGATGCCATGAACAAGGATTATTGGTGGAATCTGGCTCGTGAAATTGTCTGGATGGGTTATGCTGAAAGCTTGTTCCTGAAAGCGGAAGCGGCATTGCGCTGGCCGTCATTGGTGGATGAAACAGCCGAAGCCCTTTATTTGAAAGGTATCAAGGCATCTATGGATTATTATGAAATTGATGCGGACAAGGCCAATGAATACATCAGTCATCTGGATGGCGTAAAAGCATTTACCGGTGGTAGCAAGGAAGAACAGTTGGAACAGATTATTATTCAGAAGTGGATTGCCGTTTTCCCGAATGGAAATGAGGGATGGGCGGAAGTGCGCCGTACCGACTATCCGCGTTATCTGCTGGCTCCGGTCAATGGAAACAATTCCAATGGAGAAGTGGCGTCCGGCAAGCTTATCAAACGCATCAACTATCCTAACAGCGAGTCCCGTAACCCCAATAAACCGGGCAATGTGAACCAGGGTAGCCGTGTATGGTGGGATGTGGCCGATACGATGAATGATAGAGGTCAGTGGCATACTCCGAATAATTTTCGCTAGAAATTGCTATCTTTGTATCCTAGGGAACATAAAAAGAAACAAAATGAAGCAAATTCTATTTTTATTGGCAGCCGTCCTGTTATTGGGCGGCTGTGCGGAAGAGAAGAAGACCGACGTTCGTTGGGCTACTTTCAATATCCGTTACGACAATCCGCAGGACAGTTTGAACAATTGGCAATATCGGAAAGACCGTGTGTGCCAGTTTATTAAGGACCATGAGCTGGATATTGTCGGTATGCAGGAAGTCTTGCATAGCCAGTTTCAGGATCTTCGCGCAGGCTTGCCCGAATACGATGGTATCGGTGTGGGACGTGATGACGGGAAGACAGCAGGTGAATATGCGCCGCTTTTCTATCGTAAGGACAAATATGAGGTGTTGGACTCCAATACTTTCTGGTTGGCCGAAAATCCCGATAGCGTAGGAATGATGGGATGGGATGCGGTTTGTGTCCGTATCGCCACTTGGGCAAAATTTAAGGACAAGGCTACCGGAAAGATATTCATGGCTGTCAATACTCATTTTGACCATGTGGGTGAAGAGGCCCGCCGTCAAAGCGCATTGCTCATTATCCGTAAGATAAAAGAGATCGTAGGCGAACGTCCCGCAGTGGTTACGGGCGACTTTAATGTGACCGATGCGAGCGATGCATACGAAACAATCACCACCAACGAGTTTGTGATGAAGGATGCTTATAAGACGGCTGCCCGTGTGACCGGCGTTGATTATACTTTTCATGATTTTGCCCGTATCCCGGCCGAGGATTGTGAAAAGATTGATTTCATCTTTGTCACTCCGCAAGTTCTGGTGAAGAGTTGTGAAATACCGGCTGAAGTACCGGAAGCTTTACTTTCCGACCATAATCCTCAGTTGGCTGACTTGGAATTCTGATTTTTTAAATAGGTGAACTTACGCCGGTAGAGTCTTTAAAAGGGCTTTATCGGCGTTTGTTATTTTATTCTGTTGATACTTCTCATTATATGTAATCTTCTCCCATTTAAAATAATTTTCCTCCTTCGATAAGTGTGATACCTTACTTAATTGTTCTATATTTGTATCATTAATCCAATTTAATAGTATGAAGACATACAGTTACTATGTATTATTTTTGTTAGTTGTGTTTTGCGGATGTTCCCGTCCCACGGAATTAACATCGCCGGATGGCAATATAAAATTAGTATTCAACCTGAATGAGGCAGGAGCGATGACCTATGGAGTTTCTGTAGGAGGAAAACCGTTCATCACTCCTTCTGTTATGGGCTTTGAAGGCCGTGACGGGCTCAATCTCTCCAAAGATTTTCAGATAGAAAATACTGAGTTTACCACAAAGGATGAAACCTGGACCCAGCCTTGGGGGGAGAATAAATCTATCCGGAACCATTATAACGAGATGGCTGTGCGCTTGAAAGATCCGGCGAATACACGGCTGACCCTCCGTTTCCGTGTGTTCGACGACGGTCTGGGCTTTCGTTATGAATATCAAGTACCCCAAGTGGACAGTGTGTTCGTGATGGACGAGCTCACTTCATTCAATCTGGCGCAGGATGGCAAGTCATGGTCTATTCCCGCCAGTTTTGAAACCTACGAGTTGCTGTATCGTACCCTGCCCGTCAGCAAGGTGGATAATGCCAATACCCCGATGACTTTCAAAACAGATAACGGGGTATATGCCAGTATTCACGAAGCGGCTTTGACCGATTTCCCCGAAATGACTTTGAAGCATACCGAAGGTTGTCACTTCAAATCGGAACTGGCCTCCTGGCCCGATGGGGTAAAAGCCCGTTTTGCCGGAGGAACTTTCGTTACTCCGTGGCGCAGTATCCAGATAGCTCCCAAAGCGGTAGGTCTGATAAACTCCGGCCTGATACTGAATCTGAATGAACCTTGTGCGCTGGAGGGTGATTTGAGCTGGATACGTCCTATGAAATACGTAGGTATCTGGTGGGGAATGCATCTGGGGGTTGAAACGTGGACGATGGATGAACGCCACGGCGCTACCACCGCTAATGCCAAACGATATATAGATTTTGCTGCTGCCAATAACATAGAAGCGGTGATGTTCGAGGGCTGGAATGAAGGCTGGGAAAGTTGGGGCGGTATGCAGACTTTTGACTATACCAAGCCTTATGCCGATTTCGATATGGCAGAGGTGGCACGTTATGCCAAGGAGAAAGGGATTGAAATAATCGGTCACCACGAAACGGGTGGCAATATCTTTAATTACGAACGCCAGCTGGACAATGCTTACAAATGGTATGCAGACCTGGGAGTGCACAGCGTGAAGACCGGTTATGCCGGAGGACTGCCGGGCGGTCACAGCCATCATGGACAGTTCAATGTACGCCATTACCGCAAGGTGGTGCAGACTGCCGCCGGTTATCATACAACCGTTAATGCCCACGAACCTATCAAAGATACAGGAATTCGTCGTACTTACCCCAATATGATGACGCGCGAAGGCGCCCGCGGCATGGAGTGGAACGGATGGAGTGAAGGTAATCCCCCCGAGCATCACGAGTTATTGCCGTTTACCCGCTTGCTGGGCGGTCCGATGGATTATACACCGGGTACTTTTGATATTCTTTATGAAAAGACACGCAATTCCCCACGCCGCAAGAAGTGGAATGACTTGGATAAAGGAAACAGCCGTGTGAATACCACCTTGGCAAAGCAGATAGCCAATTGGGTTGTCATTTATTCTCCGTTGCAGATGGCCTCGGATATGATTGAGAACTATGAAGGGCATCCTGCCTTCCAGTTCTTCCGGGATTTTGATGCGGACTGTGACTGGTCCGAAGCCTTGCAGGGCGAACCGGGAGAGTTTGTAGCTGTGGTGCGGAAAGCGAAAGATAAATATTTCCTGGGAGCCACCACGAATGAAGAGTCGCGTACACTCACCATTCCATTGGATTTCCTGGAGAAAGATAAAAAATACCATGCCGTGATTTATGCTGATGGAGAAGATGCCGACTGGAAAACGAATCCTACTTCGTATCAGATTAAGGACAAAGAGGTGACAGCAGCCGATACCTTGTCTGTAGTCATGGCAAAAGGTGGTGGACAAGCGGTGAGCTTTATTCCTATAACTGACTGATTTACCAAATGCTTCGTCCTATTGCGTTTATAGATTCCGAAAGGTAACTTCATCTCCTTCTGAAAGGGGATGAAGTTATCTTCGGTTATAGCCGAATTCAACAACCTTAATACTTAGATATAAATGAAAACAACCGAAACCCCAACTCCGGCCAGACGCCGTAGTCCTATTTTTTGGGTTCCCACCGCTTATTTTGGTATGGGGCTCCCTTTTGTTGTCCTCAATATGGTAGCTGTACTGATGTACAAAGGTCTGGGAGTCAGTGATGCGAAAATAGCCTTCTGGACCTCCCTTATCATGCTTCCCTGGACATTGAAACCCCTTTGGAGCCCGCTACTCGAAATGTACCGTACCAAGAAATTCTTTGTCGTCCTCACCCAGATGGTGTCGGGAGTCACTTTCGGGTTGATTGCCTTGTCGCTTCATCTTCCGTCCTTTTTTGCAATCACTATCGCCTTGTTCGCCATTGTCGCCTTTAGCGGGGCAACGCACGATGTGGCCTGTGACGGGGTATATATGGACGAGTTGAATGCACAGGAACAGGCTAAGTATATAGGTTGGCAAGGTGCTTTTTATAACGTAGCCAAGATTATCGGTACAGGTCTGCTGGTTTATCTGGCCGGTTTCTTGAAAGATGAATACGAAGGTCCTGCCGAAGATGCGGTACTCTATTCCTGGACGGTCATTATGATTGTCCTCGGAGGAGTGATGTTCGCTTTGGGACTTTATCATACCCGTATGCTGCCTTCGGGCAAGCATGCCCATTCGGTCACCTCTTTTTCGCAGAGTATGGCCGAGTTATGGAATGTCATCCGGAACTTCTTTACTAAAAAGCATATCGTTTATTACATCTGCTTTATTATTTTATATCGTTTTGCCGAAGGGTTTGTGATGAAAATTGTACCTTTGTTCCTGAAAGCCGGTCGTGATGTGGGCGGTTTGGGATTGACAGAACAGGAGATTGGCATTTATTACGGAACCTTCGGAGCGGCAGCTTTCGTACTCGGTTCATTGCTGGGCGGATATTATATTTCCGCACGTGGATTGAAAAAGACTTTGTTCTCCTTGTGTTGTGTATTCAATCTGCCTTTTATGGCTTACACGCTGCTTGCCATTTTCCAACCGCAGAGTGCGCCTCTTATCGGCGGAGCCATTGTGCTGGAGTATTTCGGATATGGCTTCGGCTTTGTGGGACTTACCTTGTTCATGATGCAACAGGTGGCTGCCGGCCCTCATCAGATGGCGCATTATGCTTTTGCATCGGGTATCATGAACCTGGGTGTCATGTTGCCCGGTATGATGTCCGGATATGTCAGCGACTGGCTGGGCTATAAACTGTTTTTCATCTTTGTGCTGGTGGCTGCCATTCCGGCATTCCTGATGACTTGGTTTGTACCCTTCACGCACGAAGACAAGAAATAGAGAAAAACTATTAACCTAACAAAAAAGAGAATATGAGTGAATTGAAGATTGCGGGCAATCCGTTGCCCGGTATGCCGTGGGAGGAACGTCCCGAAGGTTGTAAAAATGTAATGTGGAGATGTAGCGCGAATCCCATCATTCCCCGTGATTTGCTGCCTACATCCAATAGTATATTCAATAGTGCGGTAGTACCTTTCGGCGAAGGGTATGCCGGAGTGTTCCGTTGTGATGATACAAACCGCCGGATGGCGCTTCATGTGGGATTCAGCAAGGACGCCGTTCATTGGGACATCAATCCGGAGAAGTTGCAGTTCCAGTGTGATATTCCTGAGATTGGTGAATGGGTGTACGGTTATGACCCGCGTGTCTGCTTTATCGACGACCGTTACTATGTGACCTGGTGTAACGGATATAAGGGCCAGCCCACCATCGGCGTGGCATGGACTACGGATTTCAAGACATTCCATCAAGTGGAGAATGCTTTCCTGCCTTTCAACCGTAATGGCGTGCTGTTTCCCCGCAAGATCAATGGTAAGTTTGCCATGTTGAGCCGTCCCAGTGATAACGGGCATACTCCTTTCGGAGATATTTATTATAGCGAGTCGCCCGACTTGGAGTTTTGGGGACACCATCGTCACGTCATGTCACCCGCGCCTTTTGAAGTAAGTGCATGGCAGTGCCTGAAGATTGGCGCCGGCCCCATTCCCATCGAAACCAGTGAGGGCTGGTTGCTGTTCTATCACGGTGTGCTTCGCTCCTGCAACGGTTATGTCTATGCCTTTGGATCGGCATTGCTTGACTTGGACGAGCCCTGGAAGGTGAAATTCCGTTCGGGACCTTATCTTATCTCTCCGCGTGAACCTTACGAATGCATGGGTGATGTGCCCAATGTATGCTTCCCTTGTGCGGCTTTGCATGATCCGGCAACGGGACGGGTGGCCGTTTATTATGGTTGTGCCGACACGGTGACCGGTCTGGCATTCGGTTATATTCCCGAAATTATAGAATTTACCAAACGTACTTCTATTATTTAAGCACCGTTTGTACTGTTCTCATTCGAAAACAGAGGATGTGTCCTGTGGCTGTCACTTCGGTCCGGACACATCCTCTTTGTCTTTTTCCGGGAAAGGGGACTGTCTGGTTATAAAGCGGCTTTTAAGTGCTGTCTTCTCTTTGGCTAAGCGTTTTCTTCCGGATGATTAAGGGCTTTTATACTGAAACCTTCTACAGTTCATTGCAATGGACTGTAGAGTCTGCCGTAATGGACTGTACGGTCTGCTACAGTGGACTGTACGGTCTGCACCGGAAGACTATAGAAGATAATAGGAATAAAGACCTTAGTTGTATGGAGAAAAAGGCTTATGTTTGCTGTTGAAAGAGGTTAGGTTCCGATACGGAAAGATATCAGACCGGTATACCGGCAAATTATTCACAGGCAGTCCTCCGCCTCTCGATTTTTCTCTTTATCTTTGCCGGAAAAATAAAGCAGTCCATGAAACGACCCAACGTACTTAATTTAACCTGCCCTGCCATCCCCGTAGTTCGGATCGGTTTTGTCGGATTAGGAAACAGGGGCATTCTTGCACTTGAGAGATATATGCACCTGGAAGGCATTGAGGTGAAAGCGCTTTGTGATTTGCGGAAAGAGAATATAGAGCGTGCAGAGCATATCTTACGGGAGTTCGGCCGTCCCGAAGCCGAGAACTATTCGGAAGAAGGGATGTGGCGCAAGATGTGCGAATGCAAGGAGATAGACCTCATTTATATTTGTACGGACTGGCTGACTCATACTGATATTGCCGTTTATGCCTTGCAGCAGGGCCGTCACGTGGCGTTGGAGGTTCCTGCCGCCATGAGTGTGGCCGATTGCTGGCGTTTGGTGGATACAGCCGAAGAAACCCGCCGTCACTGCATGATGCTGGAGAACTGTTGTTACGATGCATTTGCCCTGACTACATTGAACATGGTGCAGCAGGGGGTGTTGGGCGAAATCACTCATGCCGAGGGGGCATACATCCATGACTTGCGCAAGCATTATTTTGCAGACGAAAAAGCGGGTGGGTATCACAATCACTGGATAAAGCTTTACAGCCAGCAGCATACGGGGAATCCTTATCCTACTCACGGCTTGGGTCCTGTCTGCCAATGGATGAATATTCATCGGGGAGACCGTATGGAGTATCTGGTTTCCATGTCCTCGCGTCAGGCCGGTCTGTCTGCTTATGCCGGACAGGTGTTTGGTGCATCCTCCGAAGAAGCGGCGCAGAGTTATGAGATGGGGGATGTGAATACCACGCTGATTCATACTGTAAAAGGAAGAACTATCTTGTTGCAATATGATGTGACCACTCCTCGCCCGTACAGCCGCCATCAGACGGTGTGCGGCACGAAGGGATTCATGCAGAAATATCCTGTTCCCTGTCTTCTGCTCGATGAATATGGCAAGGAACCTTTGTCCGGTGAGCAGTTTGAGCGGATGATGGAGCAGTATAAACATCCTTTTACGGCAGTTATCGGCGAGGAGGCGCGGCGGAAGAATATGCCGAATGAGATGAATTATATCATGGACTACCGGCTTATTCATTGTTTGAGGAACGGTTTGCCGTTGGATCAGGATGTGTATGACGCTGCCGAATGGTCTTGCATTACGGAACTGAGCGAGCGCTCCGTGCGACAGGGCAGTGTACCGGTGGAGATTCCCGATTTCACACGAGGGAACTGGAAAGAGAGATAGTGCTGTCAGTTCTTTAGCACAGGGGGGATAAACCGAATGGTTCTCACCTGAAGATGAAAAGAACGCTGATATGTTAATCTCCAGGTGAAAATACAGGCTTGTTTATTGAACTCCCATTGATGTTATCGTTTCTTGTCTTGTGGTGGTTCCACTATTATTTTTCCTTCTTTCATGGTGAACTGTGCGATTTTCAAATCATTCAAGGCGTCCAGTACGGTATTCACCGGGAGTTGGCGGTTGATATGGAAATAGATGCGTTCGTCCAGTAACGGACGTGAACGGAATACGATGCTGATGTTATACCATGAACCTATATCTTGCATGACTTGCCTCAAGTCGGTATTGTCAAAAGAAAATTCATTCTCCGCCCATCCTTTTCTCTTCTCCGTATCAACTCTTTTCAATTGGAGTTTTCCTTGTTTATCCAAGGATATTTGTTCCCCCGGGTGCATTTCCTTACTTTGATTGCGCTTGGTATGACTTACATTCACTCGTCCTTGATAGAGGATGACATCCGGCGAGTAACGGGGATAGGCTTTCACATCGAACACCGTTCCCAGTACTCGTGTTTGTAGTTGCTCGGTGCATACTATAAAGGGGCGGGAAGCGTCTTTGGCTACTTCAAAACGGGCCTCTCCGCTTAGTTTGACACTGCGAATGGTATCTGTAAACTCCTTTAGATACTCCAGACGGCTGTTTGCGCTGAGCAATACCTTGCTTCCGTCGCTTAATTGAACGGAGGTAATGGTAGCGGGCGGGGTGCTTACAATTATCCTTTTCCCTTCTTCCCGAAAAGTAATTTCCTCAGGAACTTCCAGTGAAGTGAAGACTTCCACTTCCTGCGGCTCAGGTTGTAGTAAAGGCTGGAATACAAGTACCAAGGCGATGACAGCGGCGGCTATACCTGGTATCGTTATTCGTCGGATAGATTGGTGTCTGATACGGTGACGACGGATGAATGTCTGCCAGGCTTTCCGGGTTTCGTCTGCGGTGGGAATATCCCCCAATGCTTCACCAAAGAGTTGTTCCAATTGATGGTCATTCCAAGTTCCGTTTTGGGGGGAGTCTTGGTTATGGGGATTCTTTCCGTTGTCCGGATGGATGTGGTCATTTGTTGAAAACTCCTTTTTCATTGTTTATCCTCCTTTTTCAGTATCGCTTCGCGCAGAGTCCGCAATGCTTTTGATATATGTTTTTTCACGGTGTCGGGGCTGATTCCCAATTCGTCGGCTACCTGTTGATATGTTTTTTTCTCCCAATAGCAGCTTCGCAAGATGGTGCAAGTCGGTTCGGGCAAACTGCGGGCTATGTTTTCCGCTTGCTGCAACAGTGCCTCGTGTGCGCGGTAACCCTGATTCATTTCCGCACGGGTGGCTTCGATGAGGCGGTCTATGTGTTGCTGTTCCACATTCAAATGCTTCAAGCGGTTGAGGCATCCGTTACGCACGGTGGCATAGAGCCAGGCGCTACGGGTGTTTTCCTTTAGTTGGTCGAACTCCTTCCAGGCTTGTTCCATGGTTTCGCTTACTATGTCCTTGGCTTCTTCCGTATTGCTCATCAGGGTGGTAGCAAAGCGGACGAGGCGTGGGTACATTTCTGCGAACAGTCGTTCGAAGTGCTCTTCTTTATGGTTTCTTCTCCTGAATAAAATCTGCATGTTTCCTTGTCTTCCGTGAACAAAGGTACGGAAATTTCCTTTTCTCCGCTGGGGTTACAGACGATTCTTTTCGCTTTGTCCGGCTCCGGTTCCTTTATATTTGCTCTTGGTGGCATTGAATTTATAGGATACTTGGAGGCCGAAGCGTTGGAAATCCCGGTAAATCCGATTTTCCATATAGGCATCTATGCCGTATAAATCAAAATGGAAATACCCTGTTCTAAGAATATCATTGGCGGTGAATGTTATGGTGAGTGTCTCTTTTAAAAAGGATTTGGAAAGGCGTGCATTGATTTGTCCTTCCGTGCGCGTTACAAAAAATCCTTGCCGGGAAGCGGTGGAGAGATATCCTTCCATATTGAAGAACCAGCCTTTGGGAAGGTTGAAGTTGTTGTCCAGACTGATATAGAAACGGGGTTGGTTCCGGTGTTCGGTGATTCCTATTTTATTCGCATTCATGTCCAAAAAAGCCATATTCACATTGAGTTGTGGTTCCCAACACCCCAGTTTGGGAGAGGCGTTGAAACTAATGCCGTAATTATGGGTTGTAGGAATGGTCTGTGTGGCAAATAAGAGGACGCCCGGATGTGTATCTTCCTTGTAGGGCATAATTATATTGGTATACATATTGAGAATACGGCTGAAATAGGCTGAGAAATAGAGCCAATTCCAAGAGGCGCCGGCCGAAAAGCGATGCGTCTTTTGGGTTTTCAGCAAAGGGTTTCCTTGAGAATACTCATATTTGCTGCGATAGCGGATGGAATTGGTCAATAGGCTATAATCGGGGTTATTTTTACGTAACCGGTAAGAGAGGCTGAAACTTTTGCCATTGTGTGACCAACTGGCGGCCAATACAGGAATAATATCATTATAGGTAGGGCTTTGTGCATCTATCCTTATCCCTTTTTCATAATAATCTGTTTGTTGATGTTCATAACGTATTCCCATATTCAGTTTCCAATGGCGGATGGATCTTGAATAGTCAGCAAATGCGGCATATACGGATTGTTTGATGTGGTCGTCGGCATCAGCAGAGAAACCGTTTTGGGTAAAGATATCATGGCGGTTGGTAAAAGTTTCTTCCGTACCGAATGAAAAACGTCCGTTCCATAAAGGGGCACTGACTACCAGCTTGGCGGCATAGAGGGAGCTGCGCATACGACTGTCTGCTTGCACGGTTGCATCGTCATTATTCATGGCGTTCTGGTCGGAATGCGAGCGTTTGAACAGGTAATCGGCGTTGAAGTCAATATTCCATTTGCCCAGTTCTCCTGCGTAGTAGGCGTTTGCCGCGTGATCCCAACCTGTATGTATTTGTTCTGCTGTAGTAAAGTTTATCCGGTCGGTTTCTTCATCGTTACGTCTGGTGACGGTTTTACCGGATGAATTTCTGTCTGCATTCCCTATTCCGGTTTCGGGCATATAGCGCAGACCGAAAGAATGGTGTTCATCCGGTTCATAATTGAATCCCAGCTCACCGGAAAAACGTTGGCTCTTATGGGTCTGCACATCATTTTTGTTGGTTTGCCAAATGGCGGAACCCTTGATGCGGTTCATATTTGTGGTTTTTCCATACGAGTTTTGCTGTGCCATATATCCCTTTACAAAGAGATCCAGACCGCCGGTGCGATAATTTAATGCCATATATTCGTTGGCGTTGGCGGAATGTCCTTGTGAATAAGTCGTATTGAAGTGGCCGCTCAACCCTTGTCCGCGCCGGCGGATGGTGCGGAGGCGGATGACGGCTGCTACGTCCGAGGCATATTCGGCTCCGGGAGTGGTGATGACTTCTGCGGATAAGATTTCGTTGGCCCGGATACGGTCCAGTTCTGTCATGTCACGTACTTTCTTATTATTTATATAGATTACAGGAGAACCGCATCCCATTACATTGTATTCGCCGTTATGGCCGGTGACGAAAGGAAGATGGGGCAACATTTCTGCGGCAGACCCCATTCGGGCCAGGGAAGTTCCTGCCACGTTGGCTTTTAGTCCGTTGGGACCCACTTCTATCATGGGGCGTCGGGCGCTGATGGTTACTTCCTGCATCAGTTGGGTGTCGGGAAGCAGGTGAAACGTAAGAGTAGGGTGGTAAGGTTGCACTTCCGTCTTATAGCCTATATAAGAAACCCGTATCAAGTAAGGTATCCCTTCTTCCGCTATCATCAGGAAACTTCCGTCTTCACGGGTGACACATCCGTTTACAAAGGTGGAGTCGCCGGGAGTCAATAAGAGTACATTGGAGTAGGGCAGCGGTTCATTCTTTTCATTGGTTACTTGTCCTCGTATTTCGGTAATGCGTATGTCTCTTCCCTTTTTCTGTATGGCGAAGTATTCTTCCCGTTCTTTACAAATGAAAGGAATGCCGTTCAGGACAGTGCCGATGGCTTCAAGTTCGGTTTTTTGCCGGATGGAGGCTGTAACCCGGTAGCTTTCTGTTTCGTTATAGGAGAAGATAATATTCTTTCCGCCTTCCTTTTCGATTAGTTTAAGGGCGGCGGGAAGTGGTTTGTCCTTTAATTCTATAGAGAATTGCCGGGGTGTTTGTGAATGAAGCGGAAGGATGATGCTGAATAATACGGTCATGATCCACGCTGTTTTCAAATAGCCGTCTGGTCTCATTTTACTAGTGTTTAATTGTTCTTTATGAGTAATACAACCGAGGTTTGTAATCGGGTACGGTAAAATAAGGAAAAAGATTCGATGGGTTGTCGGAATGGATTCCCGTGGTTGGTTCATGCGAAGGGAACGGATATAACTTTATGAAGAATTTATGAAGGATTGGAATAAGAATGGTTCATTGTAATGGCTTGAGGTTCAAAGTCTTGCCCGCGTATGAAGAATTTGAAGGAAAAAAGGTGGAAAATGTGTTTTGAAGAGATGGTTGGGGCAGATACTTGTGTGATACTTGTTTGTAAGCGTCTCCGCGATTCTATCTTGTCGCCCATTTTTCATTCTTATATTTTTG
>CAOYQO010000028.1 GCA_948566455.1 uncultured Phocaeicola sp. | reverse complement strand
AGCGCGTGGAATGGAATGTTAAACAATCATATACAAGACTTACATGTCGCAGCCATGCTTCCTCCACGATAAGTTGTTTGCGGATACCCTTTAACCGCCTCATTTTGTTGATAAAAGCCTCCATGATAATGATGGTGACAACCGGAAAAAGTTCACGATTTTCCTTAATCGCGTCAATCTCGAATACGATGAACCGTTTGCCGAGCAGGTCGATGTTCTCACGGGAGTTCAGCAGGAAGTCATACCGTCCGCCACTGTAATATTGCCGGAGCGTGGTAAGGAAATTGTCGATATTAAAGTCATCCTTACTTACCTTAATCGCCCTGCTTTCCAATTCGTGGCGGTAGTCGTCCCGCATAAACTCATAGAACGTGTTGAAGTTGGGCGTGATGCTGCGGTCAGCCTTGATACGGTCGATGTACGCCGTTACCGCACTTCCCAATTCACCCGATTCCGTTTTGGTGATTTTATCGTTCTCGCTTTTCCAGAGTGTCAGGAGCAGTGTCTTGATGCTGTCCTTTTTCTCCACGTCATAGACAAAATCATCCGTGTAGAACGGGTTGAAGCTGATGGGCTTCTCTTCGGTGTACGTGAAATAAATCCCGTCGTCCCCTTTGGTCTTCTTGTTTATCATCTCGCAAAGCCCCTGATAGGAGTTACCCGTGTCCACTAAAACGACGTGCGTGCCCTGCTCGTAATATTGGCGGACGAGGTGGTTCATGAAAAAGGATTTTCCCGAACCGCTCGGTCCCAATACGAATTTGTTTCTGTTCGTGATGATTCCCTTTTTCATCGGCAGGTCGGAAATATCCAGATGCAGCGGCTTTCCCGTCAGCCTGTCCACCATCTTGATGCCGAAAGGCGACGGCGAGTTCCGGTAGTTCGTTTCCTGGGAGAAGAAACAGACCGCCTGCTCGATGAACGTGTAGAAACTTTCCTCTGCCGGAAAATCGGCGGCATTGCCGGGAATGGCAGCCCAGAAAAGCGTCGGCGTATCGACGGTGTTGTGGCGTGGCTTGCACTCCATTTGTGCCAACTGACTTCCTACCTCGTTCCTAATCCGTTTCAGTTCCTCACGGTCATCGCTCCACGCCATCACGTTACAATGGCAGCGTACCGAAGTCAGCCCGAAAGAGTGCGCCTCGTTCAGGTACTCGTCGATCCACTCCTTGTTGATTTGGTTGGAACGGCTGTACCTCGAAAGCGAGTGCATATTCTTCGCCATCTTCTCGAATTTCTGCAAATTGGCGGCACTGTCGTCGATAAACACATATTGGTTATAAATATGGTTGCACGGCAGCAGCAGCCCGATGGGAGCCGCAAAGGACAAACGGCAGTCGCTCCGGTCGGTCGATAATTTTTCGTACCGGCTGTCGGTAGCCACTTCCCCCGGCAGGTCTTCCACATCCGAAAGGGTATGCAGGCACAGGTAGTTGTCCCCGATTTTCATTTCGTCCGCTTTCAGGGTAATGTCTTCCAGCGTGGTCGTGTCGGTCTGAGACAATGAAAAGTATTTCTCAATAATACCCGCTTCGGTATCCGTTCCGGTTATTTCCTCATCGGTGAGCTGCCGTAAACCGAGATAGCCGCTTTCGTTCAGGATGCTGGCGAACTGCCCGACGGATTCCAGAAACTTCGTTACCGCCTCCTTGTCCTTTATCTCCTTCGGAACGATGAAGCCCCGGCAAAGGGTGCTGAAATTGCTTTGGGTGCGGCTGCGCTCCTTTGTCGTTTTCGTCAAGAACAGGTAGCAGTAATGGTTCAGATACGGGCGTTCATTGAAATGACGCTCGAATGAACGGCTGAGAAAACTCATGTCTTCCCTGTCCGTGTCCGGCTTGTAGGTTTCACGAATGAAGATGTCCTGCTTGTGGACGATGCAGTAATCCGGCAGCACCTTCATCGCCTTTACCCATGTGGCGTGTATCGCCTCGTATTCCGCCGAAGTGACGGTATAGAGTTCGGGCAGTTCCACCCGGAAGCCTACCGTGATGTCGGCATCCTTGCTGACGATGCAGCCATGTTCCACTGAAAGCAATGGAAACTTGCTCTCCAATGTACTCGCTTTTAATGTATTTCTCATTTCTTCCTCCTTTTTTTGAATAGTTTGGGGATTTTACAGCGGTTGATGATGTATTTGGGATGGCTCCCACGGGCTTGCATCTTCATCAGGCCGTGTTCGCCATACTTGGCGTTCAGGGCGAAGGTCTGCCACACCAGAACCGATGCGGCGACCAGCCCGAACCCGATACATACCCATTGGTTGATACCAACCAGATACATGATTATAAAGAGGATAAAGACGGCAAGCAGACCTCCTATAAATATGAATAGGTACTGCGCCTTTAACCCTTTGAACTCAACCGACTTTCCAATCCCCCTGTTGATTGGAAACTCTGCCATAACGCTGCTTATAAGAAGAATGAACGCAGGATTGTGGCGGCTACAATCAGGAAGATACACGCACCGAACCACGAAGCGGCAGTTTTGGAGGTATCGGGATCGCCCGAAGAGAACTTGCCGTACACCTTGACTCCACCAATCAAGCCCACGACGGCTCCAATCGCATAAATCAGCTTTGTCGCCGGGTCAAAATATGACGTTACCATATTGGTGGCTTCTGTGATACCCGCCATACCGTTGCCTTGTGCCATTGCGGAGGATGCAGCCATCAAACAGGCTGCCGAGAAAAGAATCTGTTTCTTTGTCATAAATACTTTTTGAATTTGTGCTGCCGGGCAGAGTTGGATAGGCTCTGCTTCCGGGCAGCGGTTGATACTGTTTTTACTTTTTGGATTTTAGTGGCGGCACTCCGCTTATCCGTACTCTTTCTGTTTCATTGTCCGTTACTTTTTTAATCGTTACACAAAATCCCGGATGTCGAACCCGCTGATGTCCGCAGGCACTTCGGAAATATTTTGGGGATGGACTACATTACCGACCGCCTTTCCCTCCCCAGAGATAGTCTTACCGGAAATTTCATCCATTAACCCCGTTATTTTTTTCGCCCGTTCAGGGTTACTTCCAATCATCTTGTTGAAAAGTTCGTTGCCTTCCATATCCGAAAATATCTGTCCGGCACGCCTCCGCTCTTCCGCAGTGGCTTTCGGGTTGTCGGCTATGTTCACCGCTTCGCCGATTTCCTCGAAGCTGGCTCCGGTGGCTAACCTTTTGGCGGGTATCCGCCCTTCCTCGTCACCCTCCGCATATCCTACCGGAATATCATCCATGCGGATGTCGGAAAACGCTTCGTCCAGCTCATCGTCGGGTATCCGTGCCGCAGGTTCTTCGTCCTTTCCGTCGGCAAATGTAACGGCAATATCCGTAACATCCTCATCTTCAATCTCTGTGGCGGCTTGTGGCTCCGGGATGGTAGCTTGTGGCACTTTCGGCTGTATTTTGAACCGGCTCTTGCCGACAATATCATCCGCTGCTTCAGGCGGCTTTATCGGCGGTTTTTTCTTTGCCGGAGCATTGTTTCCTTGCTGTCTTCCAAACAGGATATAATGTACCAGCCATGCGTTATAAAGCAGCAATAGGCATATCAAGATAGTTTCCATACTTAAAAAATTGAATCGTTACGTTCGTTATACAATGCAGTTATATCGTCCTGAAAGGTAGCGAAGTGATGTGCCAGCACATTGTCTATATAGCTGAACAAAGACACTTCATCCTTTGCGATAATCCTTACTATCCGTTGTATCCGCTCATGATAGACTTTCCGCACATAGACTGTTTTTCCAAAACGGGCGGATATTTCAGCTTCTTTGAAAAACAACTCCTGATAGTCCCCATCCTTCGCTTTCTGTTTCCGGCGGCGGGGTTCTTCAACGGGCTGTTTAGTCGGTATCGGAATTTCCTCCTCTTCCGGCTTTTCCTCTTCCCGCACCTCCGCCTGCTTTTCCACCGTTGGGAGTACGGGTTCATCCTGCCTGAAAGAGTTGATGATGAAATTCTCATCAATGGTGTCTATCTTTAACTTTTTCGCCATAGCCTACTTTTTTATGATGGTCAGTATCTCGTCCACAAGGGTATCCAGATTACTACCACGTACCAATATCTTGTCCGCAGGGAAAATAGTCGAGCGAAATACCTGCTTTCGTTCCGTTGCTGCTTCTTTGCGGAAACGCTTACTGTCAGGCAGGAATGTTTTCATGACGGGAAGTGCCATTTCCGCGCACACCTTTTCATACATTCCATACAGTTCTGTCTTTTCTCGCCCGTCCACCATATTCCACAGCATATACAGTCCCTTGACATTCGTTTTGCCCGTACTTATCATGTGTTCGTGAATGATGGAAGCAAAGCGGATAGAGCTTTCCATAACCACACGATCCGCAGCTATGGGGCAGAATATATAATCCATCGTGGCAATCGTATTGACAATGCTCGCATTGTTGATGGTTCCCGGCAGGTCAAAGAATATAAAATCCAGAGGCTGTCCCGACTTAACAAGTTTGGCGGCATTGTCTGGTGCGTCCTCCGGTCTGCTGCTTATTACGGGATAAGCCTTTTTTTGCAGGCGTTTGAACTGCTCGTAAGCCATTGCCTTGTAATGGTCATCCCCGGTTGCCGATGTCATGTCACGCTCCCGCATATCCTTGATGCTGTACTGTGGAAAATCACAATCCACCACTGCCACATTATATCCCTTGACATAATGGAGATAGCTTGCGGTAAGTACTGTCAGAGTCGTTTTGCCTGCTCCGCCTTTCTGCGTGGAGAAAGCTACATAAATTGGTTCATTCATTCTTTCATTCGTTTTAATGGTGATACAATCGTTTATTTATTTCTTCAAACATTCATTATTCCGATGGTTCGTAAATCGTAATTTTCATCCGGCTGCCTGTTCCTACCTATCAACTGCCCAACGTTGTTACCAACCAAAGTTGGGTAATCGCATTTTTGGTTGAAATCAACCGCCGGAAAATTAAACATACGGTAAAATTTACATTGCGAAATCGGATGCTTCCTTGCGTTGTCGGTTCGTACATTCATACATGAAACCGAACCTTCCGACATCGGTTCATTCCGATATTTATCCCGCTGTACGTTCAATTCTCCGGCAAATAAACGACGAATATTCTTCACTTGTATCGTTTTGCAAAGTGGTGGCAGCTTGTGGCTTCCGTATGGAACCTTGTGGCACTTTCAGCATTGAAAATCAGGTGGATAAAGGCTGTACTTTTGCTCCCAAGCGACAAGGCTTACTGTTCACGACCGAATGGCAACCGTGATAGGCTGACTACAATCCGTCCCCCGACGGATTTTTCTATTCACAAGAATAGAGCAAGGTGTCTTTTGAGTAACTCAAAAGGCAGCGGGTAACCCGCCACACCTTGCCCTTGCAGGGAGCCGGGCTGTCCTCCGAAGTCGGACTGCCCCAAACTGCCGTAGGCGTTGAAGAGTGGCTTTTGTCGTGATACCACTAAAATCCACGTTAGATGAAAGAAAAGACAAAGAGAACGGGACGCATCCCGAAGTTGAACCCCAAGACGCACTGCGTGATGGTACGTTTTGATGACGAGGAACATGCCCGTTTCCTCACCATGTACGAGCAGTCGGGCGAGTACGCGAAAGCGGTTTTTATCAAAGCCCGTGTGTTCGGGGAGGAATTTAAGGTCATTAAAGTAGATAATTCCTTTCCCGAATACTACGCCGGACTCTCCGACCTGAACGCCCAATTCCGCAGGATCGGAGTGAATTACAACCAAGTTGTAAGGGAACTCAAGAGCCGTTTTTCCGAGAAAAAAGCGATGGCATTGCTTTATAAATTGGAAGAAACCACCCGCCAGCTTGTAGCGGTGAGCCGTGAAATTATAGCATTGACACAGAAATTCGAGCAGGAATGGTTGCGAACATCAATGTAGGAAACTCCCTGTACGGTGCGTTGGCATACAACGGGCAGAAGGTGAACGAGGGCGAAGGCAAGCTGCTTGCCTCCAACAAAATCCTTGATAACGGTACGGGAACGGTGGACATTGCCCGTGCCACAGCAGATTTTGAAAGGTATCTTCCTGCCCGTATGCGTACCGAGAAACCGGTTATCCACATCTCACTGAACCCGCATCCCGACGATAAGCTGACCGATACGGAGCTTGCCGACATCGCACGGGAATACATGGATAAAATCGGTTACGGCAATCAGCCCTATATCGTATTTAAGCACGAGGACATCGACCGCCACCACCTGCATATCGTTTCCATACGTGTGGGTGAGGACGGTAAGCGGCTCAACAATGACTACATCCACCGCCGGAGCAAACGGGCTACCAATGCACTGGAAAAGAAGTATGGATTGCATCCGTCTGGAAACAGCAAACAGCGGTTGGAACAAGGGGCACTCCGCAAAGTGGACGTATCCGAGGGGAATGTGAAACGCCAAGTCGGAAACGTGCTGAAAGCCCTCTCGGAAACCTACCGTTTCCAATCGCTCGGTGAATACCGTGCTTTGCTGTCCCTCTACAATATCACCGTAGAAGAAGCACGGGGAGAGGTACACGGCAGGGAATACAGGGGTTTTGTCTATTCGGCGACCGATGATGCGGGAAACAAGACCGGCAATCCGCTGAAAGCCTCCCGCTTCGGAAAGTATGCCGGATATGAAGCCTTTGATAACCGGTGCGCCGTCTCCCGAACCGAAATAAAGGAAAAGGAGCTTGCAGGGCGGACAAAGGCTACCATTCTCGCTACACTCCGACAAGCATCCGGCAAGGATGAACTTATACGAGTGTTGGAATCCAAAGGGATAAATACAGTATTTCGGGAAACCGATACGGGCAGAATCTACGGTGCGACCTTTATCGACCACAACACCGGTTGCGTGCTGAACGGCTCACGCATGGGCAAGGAACTCTCCGCAAATGCTTTACAGGAATGGGTGGTTGCAGCAAGCAGCCCTATACCGACGGGAATAGGTACTACCGACCCGTCACAACATACCGGAGAGCGTGAACCGTTTGTGCCGTTCACGAAACAAGTCCATGAACCCGGTGAGGACTCTGTAACCGGAGGTATGTTCGACCTGTCCATCGTACCCGGTACTGATCCGGAGGAAGAAGCGTTCCGCCGGAAGATGCAGCGGAAGAAGAAAAAGAGAAAAGGCAGGGGTATTTAATTGTAGAATTTTAAAGTAAAATCAGTATGTCACAACAAGAAGACGATTTGAGGGCATTGGCGAAAATCATGGATTTTCTGCGTGCCGTGAGTATATTATTTGTGGTAATCAATATCTATTGGTATTGTTACGAGGCTATCCGCTTATGGGGAGTAAATATTGGGGTGGTTGATAAAATCCTGATGAACTTCCACCGCACGGCGGGGCTGTTCGGCTGTATCATTTACACCAAGCTGTTCACCGTCCTGTTACTTGGACTGTCCTGTTTGGGTACGTCGGGCGTGAAGGAGGAAAAAATCACATGGACGAAAATCTGGACGTTCATGGGCGTGGGTTTCGTGTTCTTCTTTCTGAACTGGTGGATATTGTCGCTGCCATTGGGCATAGAGGCGAATACCGCTATCTATATTTTCACGATGGCGGTCGGCTATATCTGCCTCCTGATGTCGGGGCTGTACATAAGCCGCCTTTTGAAGAACAACCTCATGGACGACGTGTTCAATACGGAAAACGAATCCTTCCAGCAGGAAACAAGGCTCATTGAGAACGAGTATTCCGTGAATTTACCGACACGTTTCTATTACAAAAAGAAATGGAACGATGGCTGGATTAACGTTGTAAACGTTTTTCGTGCGTCCATCGTGTTAGGAACTCCGGGCAGCGGGAAGTCATACGCCGTGGTAAACAACTATATCAAACAGCAGATTGAAAAGGGATTCAGTCAATATATTTACGACTTCAAGTTTCCCGACCTATCCACAATTGCCTACAACCATCTGATTAACAATCAGGACGGCTATACGGTAAAGCCAAAATTCTATGTCATCAACTTTGACGATCCCCGTCGTTCGCACCGCTGCAATCCCATTCATCCGGATTTCATGGAGGATATTACAGACGCTTACGAATCAGCGTACACCATCATGCTCAACCTCAATAAATCATGGGTGCAGAAGCAGGGCGACTTCTTTGTGGAATCACCGATTATCCTGTTCGCCGCCATCATCTGGTACTTGCGGATTTATCAGGGCGGTAAATACTGCACGTTTCCCCATGCCATCGAACTGTTGAACCGCCGGTACGAAGATATTTTCCCGGTTCTGACCTCATACCCGGAACTCGAAAACTATCTCAGCCCTTTCATGGATGCATGGCTCGGTGGAGCGGCTGAGCAGTTGCAGGGGCAGATTGCATCCGCCAAAATCCCGCTTTCCAGAATGATTTCTCCGCAACTCTATTGGGTGATGTCGGATAGTGAGTTTACTTTGGACATCAACAATCCGCAGGAGCCTAAAATCCTCTGTGTCGGCAACAACCCCGACCGCCAGAACATATACGGTGCGGCTTTGGGCTTGTACAATTCCCGCATCGTAAAGCTCATTAACAAGAAAGGGATGCTCAAATCTTCTGTGATTATCGACGAGCTGCCCACCATCTATTTCAAAGGATTAGATAACCTGATTGCAACCGCCCGTTCCAACAAAGTGGCGGTCTGTCTGGGCTTTCAGGACTTCTCGCAGTTGGTACGCGATTATGGGGACAAGGAGGCGAAGGTCGTGATGAATACCGTCGGTAATATATTCTCCGGGCAGGTAGTGGGTGAAACTGCCAAGACGTTGAGTGAACGCTTTGGCAAAGTGTTGCAGAAACGGCAGAGTATCACCATCAACCGCAACGACAAGTCCACCTCCATCAATACGCAGATGGATTCACTTATCCCGCCAAGCAAGATTTCCGGTTTGACGCAGGGTATGTTTGTCGGCTCCGTATCGGATAACTTCACCGAACGTATCGAGCAAAAAATCTTCCATGCCGAAATTGTGGTGGATGCCGACAAGGTGAAGAGGGAGGAGGCCGCTTACAAGAAAATTCCCATCATTACCGACTTCACCGATGAAAACGGAAACGACCGGATGAAGGAGCAGATACAGGAGAACTACAACCGCATCAAAGCGGAGGTGAAGCAAATCGTTTCGGATGAGTTGCAGCGCATAGCCGACGATCCGGAACTCTCGCACCTGTTGCAGCAGAAAGGATAATTCCATTCCCTATATATAATAATGTATAAAAACAACAACGGCAGTAACTTCAAAAATTACTGCCGTTATTTGCTATATAGATGTTATTTCCGCTTCCGTTCTTTCTCATCATCCTGCTCCATCCGTTTGTTCAGCCGTTCCCGCATCTTGTCTAAAAAATAAGTGCGGCTTTCGTTCTTGCGCCGCTTCATATCGGTATAGGCACTGTAACAATCCCGGATGTCCACCCCTAACAACGTACCGACAAATGCCGCTAACTCATGTATCGGGGTTTCCCCGTTGTTGATACTGCCCATTTCACTAAGTCCGTACACCATTTCCACCAATTCAATGGCACTCCCCGTCCATTGATAGGAGCCTTTAACCTTCAATAGTTCAGCACACATATCTTCATTACCATTTTGCAGGTAAGTACGTTTCACTGATAAGAAGGCGTACAACATCTCCATTGCCATGATACGGGCGACAAGATGGTCATATCCCGTTGAGAACTCCAAGTCATCGTTGAATTGGCAAACATCGACATCAATCGCGTTCCCTTGCCTTCCACGCAGGAAATAGTAGTTGTCCATATAGGTAGCCCCACTGCGGTAGTATTGGAAAAACGCCACATGGCGGTCGAAAAACATCTTTTGTTCCTCCTGTTGTTTTTCGTAGTAATCATCCAGTTCCTTTTCATCCAAAGGGCGTTGGCTCTCAATACGCAGGATATGGTGAAAATAAAACAAGGGTCCCAGAATCCTCGGTTTATATTGCTTGAAAAAGGCGATTTCGTCAGTGTCATTCCCAAAAGGTTGGGTTTGAACAAATCCTTTCAATTCGGTCAGCTTTTCTTTCAGGAAAATAAGCATTGTTTTACAATCCCTGATAATATGATTCCCGTTCAGGTCGATGGCAGCTATCCGGTTATCCATTTCCCGTATCATTTCTTCACATTTTATTTGCATTAAACATTCTCTTTGATTTCAGTCGCAAAGTTACGAATATCAATGCGATAGCTTATCATATAAATTTGTCATATACTAACAGAAAATGACCATGGATGTCTCATTTCGTAGAAGTGTTGTTCTCTTTTCGCAAATTACCCGGGGTATCACCCAGATATTGCTTACAGAAACTGTTGAAATGTTGCGCAGAAGAGAAATTGAACTCGTCGATAATGTCCGAAAGAGAGATATAAGACATTGACAAGCGATATTTAATATGTTCTGCCCGCTTTTGAATCAACCATTGATAAACGGAAGTTCCAAACTCGTTCTTAAATATCCGGCGAAAAGTATGCACCCCGTAGCCGCACAGCTCCGCCAACTCTGCCGTATTGTTGGCTTTGCGGTAGTGTGTTGTCACAAGACTTCGAAACGGCACTTGCTCACCGGTCATCGGGTGAAAGAACGAACGCAACTCTTCCGCACCGTAATAGCGCGTGAATCCCCATATCAGTTCTTTGTGCTTTATATACCACAATTCGGAATCATACGTTTCATCCGTAATATAGGAAATAATTCCGTTCATCAAGATTTGTAAGGACTCTGGAACAATCAGCTTGCAACAATAGATTTTGGATTGAATGTACCGATGAGAATAGAGGTAGTTAAGAATACATTTTTCACTCTGACAGATTGTATTGTTGAACTTATGCACCAAGACCGTAATATCACTCAGGGCTATGCCACTACATTCACTTTGGCGGGAAATAAACATAATTTCTCCCGCAGAAAGTATTTCATTATAGAAAAAGCTACTCAATATTCTGGCATGCCCACTTTGACAATAAATAAGATAATTAATGTTCGAATCGTCATTATGGGCTGTAGTTCCTTGTACAAAAGTTTTCAGTTCAAAATGGCAATCTGTAGGATTTTCATCACACAAATTATATTTCTGGTTACACTTCATATTCATATATGAATTTATTCATTGCCAACATTTAATCCTCATTGAATATAACATCATCGCGTTTCCGGGAAAAATGAGACCAACCGAAAAATAAAAATTCGGTCAGTCTCTTGTCCATTTCTCAGTTGAGTGATATTCCTTTTTCCAAATAAACCATATATAGTCTTTCACTATATAATTGGGAACTGTTTATATCATTTTACTGTGGTACTGTTTAACTTCTATGAAATAAATTTATGTATAAATATCTCGTTTTTAGCTATTTAACATATTCATCTTTAGTCATTATAATTACCTGCTTTGTTGGAACCGCATCTTTTTTTATACCAGATGAGTCACGAGTAGTTATAATATAACTACCTGATTTGCATTCGGTTGTAGTCGCTTCCAAATTCTTCGGTTCTGTATGCGTAACCGATGCCGTAGAAACAATTACAGTACCACTTTTCTCTTTCTTCCCTTTTTCCTCTTCCATGGCAGTCATCTTCAAATTCTCCGTTTCCACTTCCTTTATTGACATCGTAGGTTTTGTCAGTGATATACCATCCGGTAAAGCAAAATTCATCGTAATTTTGTAATCCGAATCAAATTTCTGCCCGTCTTTTTCTGAAAGCTCCAATACTGGCATCCTTTTTACAGTCCCAAGTACTTCCTTATCTATATCGGGATGAAGTCCTTTCGTTATCCGACTATTGGCTACCGCACCTTTTGAGGTCACAGTAAAATCGATTGTCACATCCCCTTCTATCTTTTCTTCGATCGCTTTTGAGGAATAGTTAATATTCTTCTTCAGAAAAGCAAACATAGCCTGCATACCGGTTGGAGAACCAAGAGTACTACAAGCCTGTGAATCGAAAGCTGCTTGAGAAATAATAACCATATTATCCTCTTTACCTATAGTTTTCGATACTCCAATCTCTTTTTTATTATCAGAGCTTTGTGCCTTGACAGATGTAGTAGTTCCACAAATTAATGTAAGAGTTGAGAATAGTAATAATACTAATCCGCTCATTTCTGATTTCTTCTTTTTCATTTTGTCATTTTTTTAATGTAATTATTCAAATATATAAACTCAATGCTGCACAGCCAATGGAGATAAGTTATGTTTGCAAACACAGTTTGCCCATTAAAACAGGTAGATAAGAATCACTTACCGGAATAAGTGTATTGGTACTCCCAATCCGGATTCTTTTCCGTTCAATATATTCAATATGAGATAGTGAAACAATATAGGAACGATGCACACGGCAAAAATCGTTTTCTCCAAGACACTCTTCAAAACTTTTCAGACTATTCTGCGAGAGTAGAGGCTTATTATTTGTACGATGTACTCTTACATAATCACCATACCCTTCCACATATAGAATTTCATCCGGGTGTAAACGAATAATCCGGTTTCCTTCACGAAGGAAAATGGGCTTACCGGCTCGTTTTGCATACAATTGCTCATTGACTTTGGTTAAAGCTCTCTCTATTTTCTCCAGATGATCCATTAGCATATCAAGCGTAGCAACATCCCCGTCGAAAGTGATACATTTAAGCATACTATTCCTTTTATTGTTGTTTATATCTACTACAAATTAAAGGGAAATACCTGCTAACTAAAGTTAAACACCGATGAATAGGAATAATTCGCAAGTGAGGAAGGTAATAAGAGGAGGTGAACGAACTTACTTAACCCTCCTCCTCTTGCATAAGCCATTTTTTAAATACAGGCGTTTTTACTTTACTTATAATGATACGTTCCGGGATGGGCAAAAGCAAATTCACTGAAAGCCTGTTACCCAACCAGATATCTACGTCCTTAATCGCTTTGCGGGAGATGATAAATTGACGATTGGCACGGAAGAAAAGCCAATTATCCAACTGTTCACCAAGCATATCCAGTGTACGGTCTACCGGATGTTTTTTACCGTCAAGAGTATAGGCTATTACCTTCTCTTTAGCTGTATAAAAGTAAAAAATGTCTTCTACCGGAAGCGGATAAAACTTATCGGCAAGCATTATCAGCAACTTCTTCACATCGTTTCGGTTTCGAATAGCGGCATTCGTTCGCCGGATATGTTCTTCCCGCTCTATCGGGTTAAAGAGCATGAACTTATTCAAAGCATGTTCCAAAGAAGCAAGTGTTATCGGTTTAAGCAAATAATCGATGCTGCATACTTGAAAGGCCTGTAAAGCATATTCATCATAAGCAGTAGTAAACACGACAGGGGCTTCAATATTTACCTGCTCAAAAATTTTAAATGCCAATCCGTCTGCCAGATGAATATCCATGAAAATAATATCCGGTTGTCCGGAAGACCGGAACCATGCCACACTATCCTCAATAGTTTCCAGTTCGGCAATCACTTCGATATCGACCATTGAATTCTGTTGCAGAATAGCTTTCAAACTACTTACCGCTGCTGTCTCGTCTTCTATAATAATTGCTTTCATGTTATTGCTATTATTTCTCATTCCACTTCATTCAATAAAGGAAGAAATACCTCAAAACAACCGTTGGCATTTGCTATTTGTATATTTCTGCCTGTCAACATCCGGTAACGTTCCCGGAGATTTTTTAGCCCTATCCCGTGTCCAACAGGCTCTTCCATCTTCGGTCGGATAGAATTTAATATCACCAGCCAATTGTCGGATTTAGTATAAATCTGAATCTGCAAAGGATGCCGTTTACTGATGACATTGTGTTTAACTGCATTCTCAATCAGAGGAAGCAGGCTAAGAATAGGCAGCTTTTTTCTCAAATAAGTTTCCTCCACTTGAATAGAGAAGAATAATTTATGTTCGTATCTTACCCCCAACAAGTAAGTATAAGCCTTAACAAATTGCAGTTCCTCATCAAGAGAAACCAATGTCTTATGATTACTCTGTAAAATATATCGGAATACATTCGATAATCCCTCCAGATATTCAAGTGTCTTCTCCTGTTCTCCCGCCCGAATCAAAGAATTAAGCCCATTCAGGGAATTGAAAAAGAAATGAGGGTTAATCTGTCCCATTAGTGCATTGTAAGAGCTTTGCAGTTGTTTGACTTTTATTTTTTCATATTCCAGCTTCATTTCCTGTTTTTTATCAAAAAGATGAAGAAGAAGCATCGTTAGCAAAACTGTCAGCAAGATGAAAATATGTTCTATTATTAACGGGTATGAATTGGATGTTACCGTCATTGCTCCTATTACACCTCTATGAACTCTGTCAGGGGAAGTATTTGCAAGCGTATCCTTTTTTTCGATTGCAGGAGTTGTGCTGGTCCAAACCCTTGACAGACTGACTGCTTGCTCTGTTACACAAAAAGAATCTGAATGGATTTGTGTCATAACACTTTTACGTATAAAAGGAAATGCCTTGTACAATCCGCAAGCAACAAGCAGACAAATTCCGGTTGCCAAACCTAATGTCTTCACTTCTTTATGGAATCTCCTGATTCCTAATCGATATATCCATCTGCAAAGAATGAATAGCACAAAAGAAAAGAAGAAAAGCCATAATAGAGGAAACCACAATTCGATTTTTCCCTGTTTAAGGGCAACATCACCGGCCGGTGAGTTTGTTATCAGCTCATAATGTTGCATTATCAATGCAAAATTAGCAAAGAGAGAAAGAATCACCGAGATTGTGAATCCGATCAATAATTCATTTTTTGTTGTTCGTAACATTGTTACCTATTGTTTTAATGATTCCACAAAGATAATTCATCTCTCTCCTCAACTTTAAATCAACCGATGAAACGGATAAAATAGGTGGTGAATCGCCCTTGCACTTTATAGAGAAAATGGAAAGATACTCATAATACTGCATTCTTTATGCAAATAAGTACATCAGCATAATAAACTTATACTATCTGTCATTCTGAATGTAGTGAAGTAATTAAAAAACACCATCAATAAATAATTTTACAAGTATCTGTATATCAACCTGTTGCCATAATCAGCACTTTGATCGTGTTAAAGTTGAACTTTGACCATCTCGAAGTTCAACTTCGACCTCCTCGAAGTAGCACCTTGACGCGGTCAAAGTATAGCCCCGACTTTCGAAGGGTTTAATTGTCCGTTTTTTAATACATATACGACGGATTTTTTTTAGTCTCTATTCGACTTTCCTTCGGAAAAATATTTCATAAAGAGTCAAAGTGATAGTAGCACCCATAATATCTCTATCCAAAACTCCTTTTTTTAGACGCATCCGGTCATAAAATACACCGACATTGATTTTCCCTTTAAAAACCGGTAGTCCCAAACCGGCATTGATTCGCATGGAAAGTCCTGAATTACCGTTAATCTCCATATAAGAAGTTGCCAGATTTACTCCTGCTTTATAGGATACCCGTTTCCAGAAATTATCACTTGGGAAACCATTAGGAAAATAACAAATGCCAATGTTACATTTGCTTACATCTTGAAATCTAATACGGCTGTCTACTGATGACAAGGAACTGTATTGTTGAAAAGTATAGTCCAGTGCGCACTCCCATTTCTTATACTTCAAAGATGTTCCTATACCGAAATATTGAGGTAAACTCTGTTTTTGCGGCTTTTGTTTCTTGTCGGTAGTTGCATTGCCATTTGATAAGGATTGCTCATTATAGATATCCAATTTCTGGCGATACCCATAAACAGCCCCTATAGCATAGGATAAATCATGATTTATCGAGCGATGATACTGAATACCCAAATTAGCGTAAAATGACCGTGCGTGCATTTTTTTATCAACGGTCAAGCTGCCCTGTCGTTCTGTCTGAACAATATCTCCGAACAAATAACAAAGATTCAGTCCCAATGACCAATGTTGGGACAGAAGGTAGGCATTGGATAAACTAACCTTCGAAACCCCTCCGCTTCCTGTGAATGTACTGGTGTAATTTTCATGCGGATTTCCCTCTATCGGTTGGATAGACTGAAAATAATACCCCACAGAACTATAAGGAGTCAGACTTGCAGCCATATACCATCGGGGGATGATACGTCCCCCAAATACTAACCCGGAGAAACTACCCGTAAAAGCCTTATTGGACTTATTTCCGGAAGTATAGAATTCATTCTTGACAAATGTAGAAAGATCGGTCAACAGGCGTTTATTGTCCAATGCGGTTAATCCTGCGGGATTCTCTATGTTTATCAGCATATTATTTCTCATTCCGTAAGCAACACCTCCCATCCCGGCATTTTGACCATACAACCCCGATTCCAGTTCTCCAATACCAAACATGGAATAAGGTGAAGAGGTCATAACATTTTGCGCTTGTGTTTTAAGTGTTATCAATAAAAGGAAGGATATATAATTAATAGCTTTCATATATTTTATAATTTAGTTGGAGAGTAATTGGAAATTGTCCGTTTGAATCACTAAAAGTCATATTTTTTAATGTCTTGGTATAATCATCACTATTGAAAACCAACTGGAGATTATGTTTATTTTTTCCCGCAGCACCTAACTCTTTTTGCATGAATTGACTGACATCAAAATAGTAGTATGTGTTTCCGAAGAAAAGGTCGTCTTTTATCAACTTACCCGATTGTTCCTCATCTCCCAAATAATCTTTCACTGCATCGGTAACAACATTGTTCTCGTCTGCTATATACAAAAAGATGCTGTCCGGTAATACATTATAATCCGAATATGTTCCGACTTCAGGATATATTTTTAAGATTGCTTGCTCGATATGTACATATTCACCTTGTTCCATAATATTATTAAGATAAGGAAATTCAAGACGAGTATACCATCCGATGCCGGAAAATAGAATTCCTTTGTTCCCTAATTTAGCAGAAGGTATCTCTAAATCTGTCCAAGGGTAAGGCTCCATAGGAGTGTTTTTCCTGTCATGTTTCAATTTATTAAACTGCGTCTCTTTATTGGGTGAGAATACTATTTTCTGATGATTTTCATACGCACTTTCTATATGATAATATAATATCATAGCAGATAGTGAATCTTTTACCTGAAAACCTAATAGCGAATGACATTGCTGTTCATCGGGCACTATGACTAAACCTTTAAAGTAATCCTCAAAATGATTCTCTGCAACTACTTCATCATGGTTATGAAAACGATTAAGTAAATCTTTCCCCAAATTGTCCGGCAGTCGTATCTCTATCTTTTCAGATGTGTTAGGCCTTGGCAAAAAGGAGTAAACCGCCAACGGATCAGGATCATAAGCAAATGATGAATTATTATATAAATATCCATTCTCATTCAACACAATCTTCTCAGTGAGTAAGTGAATTGCGTATTTTTGTTGTAAAGTGGTATCACCGACAAAGGTCTTGTTACAGGAAAGTACCAACATCAAAGAGTCAAACTGTACTGTTTCATTCGATTCTGTAGAATAGGATGGACGTAAATAAGGAATGTAGCCGGTAGCAGAAACATTTCCCCATACCGGATGAGTATATTTCCCGGCTAAGACAACATGTTTACCTGAGGTTTCCAAAGAATCAATCAAAACAGCAGTTGTGATAATGGTACTCGTATCCATACTAATATTACGAAGTTCAGAATTAACCCATTTATCCCCAAAAGTATTCTTATCATTATAACATGATAATAAGACTGATGATAGTAGGGCAAGACAAACGAAAAATAACGGTTTATACATATTATGTTTTTTGACGGCGAAAGACGGTATAAGCTCCGAAATGCACAATTTTAATCCGCTAATCAACCTATATATTCCTGTAACATGGCTTTTGAGGGGGTAAGACGTAGATTGAACAAAGCAAATTCGTTTTATGGATTGATATTCAACATCTACGGAGCAATTTCCACCACTTGCCGATTAAATTTGCCGGACACGTCAAAGCCATGTTCTTTTGCATCTCGTAAACAATAAATATAAAATAATGAAACATCAAAAAATCTTAGTATTTCTGCTAACAATGCTTCCCGTTATCATAACCTCTTGCAGTAATGACGACGAAGACGAGGTTCTAATGGGAAAATGGCATCGTGTATCTGATTTTGACGGACTGGCACGTAGCGAAGCAACTTCATTTACTATTGGCAATAAAGGATACTTGACTGGTGGTTATGATGCAAGAAAGCATCTGAATGATCTTTGGGAATATGATATGGAACAAGACTCTTGGACACAAAAAGCTACTTTCCCCGGCCCTCCGCGCAGTGCTGCCGTTGCATTTTCTGTTAATGAGAGAGGATACTTTGGAACTGGATTTGATGGTAAAGAGTATTATAAAGATTTCTGGGAATATGATCCGGAAGCGAATAAATGGACACAGAAAACTGATTTTCCGGGAAGTGCACGCAATGATGCTACAGCATTTGGATTATCAGACAAGGGATATATAGGTAGCGGCTATGATGGCAACTATCTGAAAGATTTCTATGTTTACGATCCACAAAATAGTAAATGGGAACAGATTGTCAGTTTGGGAGGTAGCAAACGCCGAGGAGCCACTAGCTTTGTAATTGATAATATTGCTTATGTATGTACAGGATATAATAATGGAGAATACGTTAAAGATTTCTGGAAATACGATCCTACTCAACAACGTTGGATTCAACTCCGTGATATTACCGATACGTCAGATGACTCTTATGACAATAAGTATAATAGTATCGTACGTGTCTATGGAGTTTCTTTTGTTATTGATGGACAGGCTTACTTGACATGCGGTGGAACCCCTGATTTACGTACTAATTCATGGAGATATACTCCAGCCATTGACATGTGGGAAGAAGTTGCAAAATTTAAAGGTGCTCCACGCACAGCAACAGCTTCTTTTTCGAGTGGAAGCAAAGGTTTTGTTGTAACAGGTAAAAGCAGCACTTTCCGTTTCGATGATATTTGGGAACTTCGACCATACGAATATGATGACGACGAATATTAAAACCGGAAAAGGCATACTCTGGGTTAGTTTACTGTTGTTGCTAATCATCATTCTTCTTCATCACTCAATTATCACAATTGAGGATGAAGAAGAGCCAAAAGCTGAATTGGAAATATTTCAATCAAAAAATGGTTGGGGGTATCAAATTGTTATGAGACAAAAAGTATTGATATATCAGCCCACTATTCCTGCTATTGATACAATAATGCCATTCCCGGATGAGGTGAGTACACGAAAAGTGGGTCTCTTAGTTCTAAAACGGTTCAATGCTCACCGCAATTTTTCCGTTTCAAAAAAAGAAGTTGTCCAACGATTACCTTGTCGCTACAATTTTATAGACAAATAATGCTTATAGATATTCATACTTTAGAAAACAACATATTTCCAAAGAACAGGAAACATTTAGTTACCTTTCTTTCCGATAGAATAATTAATCAATCTTTTGAATATCACAATATCAAACGCATAGCAGTATCTTCAATCTGAGCTTTATTAAAAGCTCAATATTAAAGTCGTTTCTCTTATTCTCATATTTCAATTTATTAGAAAGCATGCAATATATTAAGATAATACACTAGTCCAATTACATAATTCACTGGAAAAGTTAATGATTCAAATTAAATACCCAAAACAATATTTTCAAGACTGGCAATAGGACAACTGTTCTCCGCTTGATTATACCTCAAACAACTTTCTCATACAATTTGAACCAATTCAACCCATAGTTGCCCAGTCCCAAGTCTACAGTATCAATATATTCAAAACCGCATTTCTCATATAAGGAGATTGCTGGAAGATTATTTTCATATACATCCAAACGGATAGATTTTATACCTGATTGTTGAGCCTGTTCAAACGAATAGTCCATTAAAGCACGACCAACGCCCATTTTTAAGAACGAGGGATGAACCACAAATGTACGTATCACAAAAATAGAACTGTAGTCTACATCAACTTTCCAGCTTACACTATTATAGGCTTCATCGGGATGATGGTCTAAGATAATAGAGCCAGCTATTTTTTCGTTGCACCTGAGAACGAAAAGAGTATTATCTTCTATACCAGCAACAGCATTTTCACGAACAGGATAAATGCCTTTTATCCATCCGGGATAATTGGTAGTAGCCGATAGATAATCATTTAGATTGTCATACAGTTCTTCTAATTCGTCAATGTCGGCAGGAGTGCCGGATTCTATTACAAACTTCATAATCACAACTATTTAGGATACAAAGATATTGGAAATCATACTCATTTATTGAGGAATTATTTATATTTCTCACTTTTTACATATTCACATTATTAATAAAGTCCATTAACCAATACAAAAAATACTACAATCTAAAACTTTTGGTTTGTGACACGGATCGTTCAACTAAAGTATGTTGGGAAGATGGTTGTTCAGGGTTTTCAATCGAAGATAAAAGAATCTGTGGCGATTGCTTTTGTTTCATATCAGTTTCACCCTTTTCCATATTTTTTTCCAATGGGACTAGTTCTAACCGTATCTTCCTTTCCAATACTGCCATCTCTGATTTCAGTAGTTTCAATTCATCTTCCTTTTTCCACGTACCGCCGACTACTTCCCGAAGCGTAGGCAAATCCTTCTCCAACTTCTCGTTCTCCGTCCTGTACTGCTCCGTCAGTTTCGGAATGCGGTCAAGCGCATTGAGAAAGTTCGTTGCTGCCGCCTTGTGGTCGGACATTGCCAACTGCCCGTTGTTGTAGGTGTACTTGTACGCCCCCTCGATAAAGAAGCGGTTCTGTTTCACCTCCACACCCTCACGGATGGAGCTTTCCGTTTTCACAAGGATAGGGAAACCATACAACTCACCGATAGGCAGATATTCACCGCCCGTCGTGGCGTTCTTGGCAATCTCCTGTAGCCGTGTCCCGACGCTTTTCGCATCGGTAGCCGCCAGACCGTCCAACTTTACCGGGTTGCGGTAATACCCGTCCTCATCGGTCTGTGCCCGTGAGGTAAAGGTTTCGTAGTCTGCGGTCAGCTTGGCAATGTGTTCGTTGTTCTCATCCAATTTCTTGGTATGCGATTCCAATTTCCACGTCGAGCCGCTTTTATCCTTGTAGAAACTCTTGCGCTCACTTTCCAATGCGGCAACCTTCTTTTCCAGACGCGCCTTGTCCAACAGGTCGGTGTTGCCGGAAAGGATAGCCATGTACTCCGAGAAGTTCATACCCGATTTCTCGTCCATGCTGCCCTCGTCGATGGTACGTGCGCCCATAGCACCGCTTTTCAACTGCGAGATAAAAGTCTGCTTGCAGTGCAGCAGGTTGAACTTATAGCTGTCCAGCGATTTTTCCACCGCATAGATAATCACATCCACCTTATTATCAGCAAAGAACTTGGCAATCTCGTTGCCCTTTCTCACCGCCCGCCCGTCACGTTGGGAGAGGTCGGATGGTCGCCACGGTGTATCAAGGTGATGAAGCGCAACCGCCCGTTTCTGTGCGTTTACACCCGTTCCGAGCATACTCGTCGAGCCGAACAATACCCGCACCTTCCCCTCGTTCATGGCATCTATCACCGCTTTGCGTGATTTCTCATTCTTGCACTCCTGAATGAAACGTATCTCGTTTGCCGGAATACCATAATCCTCAATCAGCTTACGTTTAATCTCGCTGTACACGCTCCACTTTCCCGGCTGGTAAGTGCCCAGATCCGAGAAGACGAACTGTGTGCCTTTCTGTGCGTCATACTTTTTATAGTATTCCGCAATCTTGGCGGCGCAGTGGCTCGCCTTGTTGTCCGGGTGGTCGTCGTACTTGTCGGGATCAATCATGCGCATATCGAGTGCCATTTTACGGGCGTAATCGGTGGCAATCAACATCTTCGCTTTTTCCTCTGTTTCCGACAAGGGCAACCGTCCCAATACCGTCGCATCACCCGTTTGTGCGAACTCCATCAGTTTCTTGATAAATTCTTCCTGTACGGGTGTAGGCGGGATATTGTGCAGTATCTCGTTCTTCTCCGGCCTGTCCACACCTACATCCACCGCCGTGCGGTAATCGGTAATCTCATTGTAGAAAGCCGCCAGCTCCGGTACTTTGATAAAATAGCGGAACCGTTCTTTCTGTATCACCTGATTCGTGACCGAAAACTCAAAGTCGGTGGTCTTCTTAGCAAAGATAGCCGCCCACGCATCGAAACAGTTGATGTTCTGCCGTTCCAGTTCCTTCGGGCGGAGATATTTGAACAGCAGGTACAGTTCTGTCAGCGAATTGCTGATAGTCGTACCCGAAAGGAACGTAGCCCCCAAATCCTTGCCCGTGCGCTCCTGAATGGTACGCAGGGCAAACAGCATATTGAGAGCCTTTTGGCTTCCTTCGCTGTTTCCCAATCCCGCCACCCGGTCATGCCGGGTGTTGAAGGTAAGATTTTTGAACTGGTGGCTCTCGTCTATGAACAGGTGGTCGATACCCATCTGCTTGAAATCCACCACATCATCCGTGCGGGATTTGATGGCGTGCTCTACCTTTTCGAGTTTGGCGAGCAGGTTGATTTTCCGTTTCTCCAATCCTTTGAGCATCCCTCTCGATACCTCTTTGCCCTGTGCCCGCAAGACGTCCAGATTTTCTTCCACCGAATCCAGCTCCTTTTGCAGAATCTCCTGCTGCACGTCGGTCGGTTGCGGTATCTTTCCGAACTGGTCGTGCGACATGATGACACAATCCCAATCATTATTTTTGATATTGTTAAAGAACTTCACCCGGTTCTGGGGTGAAAAGTCCTTTTCCGTAGCATAAAGAATCTTCGCATTCGGGTATGCCGTACGGTAACATTCGGCTATCTCCGCGACATTGGCTTTCAGCCCGATTATCATCGGCTTGTGCGCCAATCCCAATCGCTTCATTTCTTGTGCCGCAAGGCTCATAATCAGTGTTTTACCCGTCCCCACCTCATGATCCCCGATCCCGCCTCCGTTCTGTTTCAGCATCCAGACGCAGTCTTTTTGGCTCTGGTACACCTCCTTGATTCCATATTTCTTTTCCAACGCTTTCAAGTCCAAACCCGGAAAACTCTGGTGCGAACCGTCATAGGTCGGACGCACGAAACAGTTGAACTTGCGGTTATACATATCCGCCAGCCGCTTTTGAAATTCGGGCGACTGTTCGTTCAGCCAATCCGTGAAGCCGTTGCGGATTTCATCAATCTTGGCGTTGGCAAGCTGTATCGCCTCGCTGTCCCTTACCTTGATGTCATTGCCGTGTTCATCCTTTCCGATACTCTTGTTGATGTCCGGCACGGTATTCAGAAGGGCGTTTTTCAGCAGGCTGATACCGTCGTATTTCCGGTACTGCCCCTGTACGGCATACTGGTCGGTGATTTTGGCATTCTTTTCCTTACATTTGACCGAATACTCGTCGATGCTTTCCGAATAGGCAATCGAAACATCCGTCCCGAACAAGTGCTTGACGTAGGCGGTGTAGATACCCGTAGGAATCCAGCGTTCACCGAAATTGAAATCCAATTCGTCGAACGTAATCGGTCGGGGCATGGCATCCCTGAGTGCCGCCAGCGATTCTTCCACCTCCGGTTTACGCTCGTTTCCTTCATTGTCCGCCGCCCAACGGAAGATTTTCTCCATCTTGTCACCCACGTTTCCGGCGACGAATCGGTCTTTAATCTCGTAGTTGTCCACGAGCGGATTGAAAAAGATGCGTCCTTTCAGTAATTTCACCAATTCATCCCGGCTGTTGTCGCACAGCGATTCCATGTAATCAAGATTCACCGCCCCGTAACGGTTCAGTGAAGCAGACAAAGCCTCATGCGGTGTTTCCACGTGCGTAATGTCGTTCAGGGCGAAAGCGACGGGATGGTCGAATATGTCCGCCTTGATGAACTGCCCGTTTTCCACCCGTTCCAGAGAAAGCATATCACGCCCGGAAGCGTCCATAAGCAGGAACTTCACGTTCGCTTTGGCGTTCAGCCTGCCATAACGCTCCACGAATGTGTCGTAGGCGGTATTCAGGGCGGCACGTTCCGGTTTGTTCTCCTCGTGCATCTCCGCCTCGTAAGTATAAAGCCGCTGGTAGCTGTCGCGCACGGAAATGTAAAGCTCCGCCTTGTCCTGTTGTGCCTTGTCCAGCTCCAACGGGTGGAACGTAGCCCCGTAGCGGGTAACACCTTTCAGATACCCCACTTGATTGCCGTCCGCCACCAACATTCCTTCTTTGTGGTGCGGTTCCAATTTCGCCATCAGCGGACGGGGCTTCATCAACTCCGCCTCCAATTTCTCCGCTTCTTCCCGCCGCTTTATTTCCTCCTGACGGCGTAGTTCTCCTTCCAATCCGTCGGCAACCGGGTACACCGGCTTTTCCGCATCGGGACGGTCGGATAGAGTTTTCCCTTCCCGCAGTTCCGCCCGTTGCTTTGGGGTAAGCCCCATCATCGCCTCATAAAAGCCGTTGATAGGCGGGTTGGTGTTCCAATCCATTGCGGCATATACCTGTTCCATATCCACGTTTGGGGGTGTCGGTCGTGCAGCTTCTTCCTCCACCTTATTTATACGGGTGGTTTGATTGGTATTTGTCGCCTGCGGTTGGTCGAACAAACTGCGCTGTTTGGAAGGAGCGGTACGTTTGGGTTTCTTTCCGGTCGGTTTCTTCTTCAATCCCGATTGGGCGAGCCGCCGTTCCTCCCGGCTGAAATTGAACAGGTCGTACAAGTCCATCACGGGAGGGGTGATTTCCGGCTTCTCTTCTCTTTTCGCGGACGGTTGCTTTTTGGAGATAACCTCTTGCTGTCTGGTTGGTTCCGGGGAATACACTTCCCGAACCGGTTGTTTCTCTTCCTGCTTTACTTCCTGTTCGGGTTGAATTGTCTTTTTAACTGCTGGTTTCTCTGTTTCCTGCTTCACTTCCGGCGCACCTTGCCTATACCTATTATATAGGTCGATATTCAGATTGGTGGAAACTGCTATGTCCAGATGCTCTTTCAGGTCTTCGCCCATTGCCCGGATACCACCTTGATGGATGGTGAGCAGGGCGGGTTTACCGTATGGGTCTGTCCCATGCTGCATCTTCGTGTTCCGGAGCGGGGCGACGCTCATCGTATATTCATTCTCGATGATACCATCCCCGATGTCCGTTGCACGGATAAACCATTTTTCCTGCTCGGATAACTCCCGGTTCTTTGTCGTGTCTTTTTGCAGGATAACGAGGTCGCTGCCCACTTCCGTCCCGGCATGGTCGGTAAACAGGTTGTTGGGCAACCGTACCACCGACACGATATTAGCGTTCTTCACGATATGGCGGCGGACAAGCTCGTTCTTCGGGGAGTTCAATACGCCCTCCGAAGTGATGAACGCCACGATACCGCCTTCACGTGCCGCATCCAGACCTTTGAGGAAAAAGTAGTTGTGGATGCTCTTGGCGGCGGTACGCCGGGCGTTGTCCGCAACTCCCGTGTATTCGGGATCGAACACTGCCATGTCGCCAAACGGAATGTTGGATGCCACCACATCGAAAGTACCCATGAAGGGTTTCTCAATCCGCTCGAACCCCTCCGCACGCACTTTATGTTCAGGGTAAAGGTGCGAGAGTATTTTTCCCGTAAGCAAGTCTTTGTCAAAAGCCATGACCTCCGCTCCCGGAGCGTCAGCACCGAAAGCGGAGATGAACACCCCTTGTCCTGCCGACGGATCGAGCAGGCGGTCGGGGATAATACCCTGTTCATGGAGCGTACCGGCAATTGCCGATACGATTTCGGGGGGAGTGTAAAACGCTGTAAGGACGGAGCTTTTCAGGCTGTCCATATAGCGTTTGTACTCTCTCTCATCTGCCGAGTTATCACGGACAAGCCTGTGTAACTCCGCTGTCATGGGAAACAACTCGCGGTCTGATTTCGTCCAATGTACGGCGTCCATCAGGTTCTCGGCAGGGTTGAGGATGAACTTCAACCCGCCGAAACCGCAGTAGCGGCTGAGTATCTCCCGTTCTTCGGGAGTAGCCGCCCTGCCTTCCTTTTCCAATGTGAATACCGTCCGTATCGCCTCGATGTTGTCCCGCAGCTTCGCTTTACGGTTAAATGCCATGCTCTTCGAGGTAGATTGCGACGGTTCCCGTCAGTTCCGTATAAAGTCCGTCATATCCGGCAGTATAGGTGAAGCCGTCCGTAAGCGGGTATCGGGCGAACACCTCTTCCATTGCGGGAAGCAGTGTCAAGGCGAATGCGGGGGCATCGCCCGGCGGCACTTCATCGGCAAACTCGTTCCACAACACTTCGATAACGATGTTGTACTTGGAAAAATGCAAGCCTTGAAGCAATGCCGCCATTGCCAGCTCCTGCGCACCTTCCGGTGTAGCCCCTTCCAGACGGGACTGTTCGTACACATCGGCGGCATGGTCGGCACGTTCTTCTATGAAATCCGTGTCGGAAGCACGGTCGGGATGGTTCTCTTTTAGATATTTCAGCAGGTACAGTCCGTAATAGGAAAACTCTGCGGATTTGTTTTTATCATTCATATTTCTGTGGATTTTAGTGGATTATTAATAACTTTGCATATACACTACTGTAAGCATGAAAAAAATAAATTCAAATAAATTAGCTAAAGAAAAAGCATTCGAAAGAGCGCATGATATAAGAAAGTTTGAAATAGAGTTATATTGGAAACGTACGACCTATTTCTGGGCCTTTATTGCGACATCTTTTGCTGGTTATTTTGCAATATTTACATCAGAAAAAATACCCGACAAAGAACAATACCTATTCTTGATAGAATCAATAGGTTTTATTTTCTCACTTGGATGGTTCTTTGTTAATAGAGCAAGTAAACATTGGCAACTAAATTGGGAAAAAATAATTGATTCTTTAGAAGATGACATAACTGGTAGTTTAATGAAAACCCATATAGTTAATCATAATCGTTTCTGGCAATTAACATTATCATATCGCTTTTCAGTTTCAAGAATTAATCAAATTATTAGTATCTATATTACTGTAATATGGTTAATTCTTATGTTTTTGACATCCTTTGATATTATGAAGAATTACAAATTTTCGTGTAATGGAAGTTGGTTATATCCAATAACTTTGATTACAGTAATATTTTTCACCTTCGTTCTATACCATTATGGAAAATCAAAGAATAATGAAAAGGTAGAATTAAAACAAATCATAAATTCCAATTAAATAGAAAGCACTCCGGGTATCCCTCCCGAAGTGCCACCACTAAAATCCACAGTAAAATCAGTATCAACTATCAGATAGTATGAATGACTTCCTGTAAATTCAGTGGTAAATATACGCATTATTTCTTTTTTCGCTTGGAGTTACGCTTATTTTTCACATCGGGAAACACGAACACTGTGTTGAAATCCCCGTCAAAGGCGACGGCGGCACTGAACGGCTTGCCCTCCTTGCTGTTAAAGCCCTTTATAACGCCCGTCCGCCCTTTGGTAAGCAGTTCGGTAATATCCGCATCCGTCAGCGTTTTCCCTGCTTTCTGCCGGAAGACGGGCAGCCCGCAATCGGGATTGCCGCAACGTACCACCTTGCCATAGAACTGCATCATCCCTTTCCCGCATTTGGGACAAGTGCATCCGCTTTCATTGTGCGGGAACAGCTTGTCCGAACTCAGCAACTCCGATGTAATCTGCGAGGTGTACGCCTCAATGCCCTTGCGGAACGCTTCGGCACTTATCCCGCCGTCTTCGATCTGCGAGAGAGCCGTTTCCCATTCGCCCGTCATGGTTACGTCGGCAATGCGCATCGCCTTGACTACCGAATGGAGCGCAAGCCCCTTTTCGGTCGGAACAAGGGATTTCTTCTGCCGCACCATGTATTCACGTCTGAACAGCGTTTCGATAATGGCAGCCCTTGTTGCCGGTGTGCCGATGCCGCACTCTTTGAGCGACTGACGCATCCGCTCGTCTTCCAGCTCCTTGCCGCAGGTCTGCATGGCGGAAAGTAAAGTCGCCTCCGTATGCAGCGGCTTCGGCTTGGTCTTCCCTTCGGTCAGCGAACACCCCTTGACGGGTAGCGTATCGCCCTCTTTCCATTCGGGCAGTGTCACTTCTTCCGTTTCCTCGCTCTGCCGGTACACGCCACGCCAACCCGCTTGTCTGATTACTGAGCCTTTGATGCTGAACGCCACACCGCCACATTCCGCCGAAACGGTCGTCACGTCTTTTACGCATCTTTCCCCGAAGGCTTCCAGCATACGTCCGGCAATCATATCGTAGATAATCCGTTCCTCCGCACCGAGATGCTGTGCCTTTACCTCCGTGACGAGCAAGGCGTGGTGGTCGGTAATCTTCGTATCGTCCACGCTCCGGCGTGAGAGGTCGCCCATGCCGGAGATATAGCCGCCCCATGCCGGGTTGTTCTTCAACGTGAGCAGCAATGCGGGTATTTCGGCGAATACGTCTTCGGAGATATGGCGGCTACCCGTGCGGGGATAGGTAATCAGCTTCGCCTCATAGAGCTTTTGGGCGATGGAGAGTGTCTGTTCCGCTGAAAACCCGTGCTTGGTGTTCGCCTCTTTCTGCAAGGTCGTCAAATCATACAGGAGTGGGGCTTCCTGAACGGTTTCCTTGCGTTCCACATGGGTGACGATAATCTTACCGCACTCTTTGGCTATGCCGTAGGTGGTTTCGGCAGGCTCTTTCTCTTTCCACTTCTCTATGGAAGAGAATTTCACGACCTCACCGTCCGCCGTTCCGTCGGTCGATAAATGGAGCTGGAATACAGGTTCGGGAACAAAACGCTTGTTTTCCCAATAGCGGTCGCATATCATCGCCAATGTAGGTGTCTGCACACGTCCGAGCGAGTATGTACCACGTCCGGCGGCAACGGTGATGGCTTGCGTGGCGTTGATGCCCACGAGCCAGTCCGCTTCACTGCGTGCCTTGGCTGCATAATACAGCTTGTCGTACTCCGCACCGGATTTCAGGTTTTCCAATCCCTCACGGATGGCTTTGTCGGTAAGAGAACTGATCCAGAGGCGGTCAAAAGGGGTGGCGCATCCGATGTACTCGTACAAATAGCGGAAGATAAGCTCTCCTTCACGTCCTGCATCGGTGGCGACAATAATCTTATCGCTTTCACGAAACAGCTTGGCGATGATTTTGATTTGCGCCACCACGCCGCTGTCGGGCTTGTAGCCTTTCTCCCCCTTGACCTGCCGGGGGACAAGGATAAACACGGGCGGAATAATCGGCAGGTTATCCCGGTGGAAACCCTTGATGCCGTACCCTTCGGGCAGGGCGGGCATGACCAGATGCCCGAAAGCCCATGTTACATAATACCCGTTACCTTTCAGGTAACCTTCCGCTCTCTCCGTTGCGCCCACGATACGGGCGATTTCCCTCGCCACGCTGGGCTTTTCCGCGATAATGCAAATTTGATTGTTCATACTGATTTAATTTATTTATTGTGGATTTTAGTGGTTGGGGCGATGCCCCGGTTGATAATTATATTTCTTCTTCTTCTTCTTCTGCTGCTGCTGCTGATTTTGCTTTTAACTTCTCTTTTTGAAGTGCCGCAATCAGTTTGCATACGCCTACATTCTTACGCCTGCCGCACGGTTCTGTGTCCTTTGTTGCTGTGTATTGGCAGGAGCCGTTTGTCCCTGCCGCAAAGGTTGGTTCAGATGTCTGGTAGCCTCATTGGTATTCCCGTGTGTATTGACCGCCACCTGCGTGCGGCTTTCCGAAGCGGAGGTGATTTCCTGTGCCACGTCGGGATTGTTGCGGTAATATTTCGGTTTGCCCGCCTCGAAACTGAATTTGACGTAGGCAGTAAAGGGTTCTCCCTTTCCGTCGCGTTTCATGTCCTTGACAAGAATGGCGTTCCCGGCTGTAAAATTCTGCTGTTGCTGCTGGGTGAGCGGTATGCCGCCCATCGTTTTCGGGGCACGGATGTTCCCGTTCTCATCCAGCCATTGGAATTTATAGACTTTCGGCTTCTGTTCGCCTTCCGTCCCGGTGGCGGTTTGTCCGCCTGCCGCTTGTGCGGTCGGAACCGGTCTGGCAGGTTGTTGTGCCGTTTGTCCGGTCACCTGCCCGTTGCGCTGCCTTCTGTTCTGCCCGTTCTGTTTGGGTTTGGGCACGAACTCCACGCCCCGGCGTTCCACGTTCACCTGCAACGTGGCGGTGAATTTTCGTTTCTCGGACAAGACGATTTCTTTATTGGGCAGCGCACGCCCGGCAACGAGTTCGGCTATTTCATGTTCGGTAAATTCGGTCTGCCCGATTCTCGTGGTGACGGGCACGTTTTTCACGGGAATAGCCTCTATCTCGTTGGTCTGGCGGTCGATACTGATATAGGAAGGGATGATTTCGCCCGTTTCCTTGTCCACCAGCTCCACCACACGTCCCATGTTTCCTGTTTTTTGCAGGTTCGCTTTGTCTTCGGGCGTAAATTCATGCTCCATGAACTTCTCGTCAAGTTTGGGTTCCTTGCGGATGGTATGGGGTACGATACCGATACTGCCGTCCGGCATTTCCTTGAATGAAAGCCGTGCTTCTATCTCGAAGCGTTCCCCCGCGATAAGGGGAGTGACCGTCACAAGTGCTGATTTGCCGTAGCCGAGCATCTTTTCCAAATCGCCCGATGCTTCCAACGCTTCGCGTTTGATGCCGTACTGTTCTTCGAGATTTGCCCAATCAATGCGGTTTTCATCTATCAGATGCTTTTTCTCATCGGGCTTCTCCTGTGTGGATTGCCCGTCTTGTGTCTGCTCCTGCTCATGTTCCTGTTTCGGTTTTTCGGACTCTTTTTCTTCAGGAAACCAATGCTCTTCAACTGATTGCCAAAAAGGGTTGAGATCATTGGGCGCATCGGGAGTAGCTTTGACTTCTTCGGGTACAGTTTGCGCCTGCTGTTCATACTTGGACGTATCCACGTGATGCGGTTCCAGCAGATCACGGTTCTTTTCGGGATTTTTAAGCAGGTCTTTGAGCACGTCTATCACATGCTCGATGTTCTCCGCCGCCACACGGTAGAAGCCGAAGCGTTTCGGCTCCTTGCATTGCCGGAAAAAATTGTCCAGAAAGCTATCCAGCGGGTTGCTGTTCTTGTCGAACAGCAGAAAATCCTTCTGGTTGGCTCCCGAAGCGGCGGTCGTTTTCGGCGTGCCGTCCTTTTTCAGCCCGGCGACGACGCTGATTTCGCCCGTCTTCTCGTCCCGGACAATCAGCACGTCCTTTTGATTCTTTTTTTGTTCCATACTTTATTGCTTTTAATTAAAAATGAAATTGTTTCGCCCACGAAAGTAGCGGCTATCAACCGTCCCGCAATGGGGGAAGAACCGTGTGGCAGCTTGTGGCTTTCGTCTGGAAGTTTGTGGCGTCATGTCTTTTCCCTTTTCGTCGTATTTTTCCCCTCAAACTCTTTGAAATGGGTTTTCAGAAACTCCTGCACGTCCGATTCCTTGTAATACACCTTGTGCCAAAGCATCTGGTATTTCAGTGTCCCCGAACTGCGGTAACGTTGGATGGAGCGTTTGCTCGTGTTGAGCAACTCGCACAAGTCCTGATTGTCGAGCAGCCGTTCCCCGTCGAGGTATTTCACCTCCCTGAGCTCCTTGCCCGTAAGGGAGGCGATAAGCTGTTCGTTCCGGTCGAAGCGTTCCATTATTTGGCGCATCCAATTTTCAAAAGTGGTTGTATCAAGTGGGGTATTCATCGGGAAGTAGATTCATGAGTAGTTCTATAACTTTCTCTAAACTCATCCAACGTCTGCGGATTACAGCTGACAATACGTTGTGCAATACATTTTTCCACATCGGAAAAACGATACAGGCATTTACTCCGTATCATACAATAAGGGATGGTTCGTTCTTTCCTCATACGCTGAAGAGTTCTCGTACTAATTTTAAGAAGTTCAGCCAGTTCCTCACTTGTCAGCCATATTTCAGGCTCTTCTGTAGGCACTGCTGCTTTTTTGAATACATAATCGGAAATCCGATTAATTCGAGTCACCAAATCTTGATATACCTGATGATCCAGAGTAATTATTTCCATTCTTTTACGCTTTTTGATTATGGCGCAAAATTGAAAAGATAAAAGAGGGAGAATCCACAGGTAGGTAACTACCTATGTAAGATTTTACAAAAAAATAGCATCATCCTACACTAAGAATCACACAAAAAATATAAAGATAGAATGTTATAAAAACCACCTATTTTATACCAGAGTCATAAATTTATTATTAATTTTGAAGATGTTAATCAAATTTGTGAAAATCATGAATCCAACAGGCGAACACTTTTTCAAATATAGAGGTATCTCTAATCTGAGATATCTTCTTGATATTCTCATTAATAAGAGATTATATGCTGCAAGGTATGACGAGCTAAATGATCCTATGGAAGGAGTTTATATTGCTGACCGCTTAACTGCAAATACGATTGGATTATTGAGAAATGGAAAATATAAAACCCGAATTTGCTCCTTGTCTAAAAATTACAATAATGGTTTGATGTGGTCTCACTATGCCGAAAGCCATAAAGGATGCTGCCTTGAATTAAGTATTACTTCCCGAAAATGTACCTGTACTGAAATTAACTATACAGACAATATGGCAACAATTGATTCACATACTGCAGATGTAGGGAATATATTAAGTGTAAAATCCAAAAATTGGAAATATGAAGAGGAATTTAGATACTTTACAGAAATGAAATACTTAAAAATTAATATTCATAAAATATTTTTAGGTATGCGAATGGCTAAAGCCGAAGCAACCTTTTATAAAAAAGTAATTCAAGCCATTGATAGTAGTATTGAAGTATGTCAAATAAACGAAGCTGAGATAGATTTTGGCTATATATAAAAAAATAAAAAGTTATGTTTGTTGAAACATCTGAAGATATTTACAATTCCGTAGTGAATTTTCAAAATGCAACTCATGAAGAATGGAAAAAGATAGTATCATCATTCCCAAAATATTTTCTTCACATAAAGAATAAAGGAAACTATTTTGGATTATCTAAATTTTGTGCTTGGAAAGACATTACTATTGATATGTATCTTAATGAAAATCGTTATAATTCAAATGGAAACAAAACTCAAAAACATATTTCTAAAATACTTGGTAAAGAGTGGATTCCATTTGAAAAGACACATCCTGATACTGCCATTGCTTTTGAAAAATGGATTCATAGTTTCTATCCAAACTACAACATGAATAATGCTCATATTATTACTGTAACATTAGATTCATCTTTTTGTGGTAAAAAGGAAAAAATTGTAACTCCTGAAATGCTGGCAGATATTTTAAAACTCCAAATGGTTATTGGTTCTATTGGAGAAGAAATAGTTTATAAATCAGAGATTAATCGGCTGAGGGATAAAGACGTAAAATTCCCAGATAACTACATCACTCATGAATCTTTAAAAAATATTTCATCCGGATATGATATTCATACAAACTATGGTGATGAAGGAAGATATATAGAAGTTAAATCGACAACAAGGATTTCGCCTAATATCTTTTTGACTGAAAACGAAATAAATGTATTATCTAAATTAGGAAATAAAGCTTACTTGTACATAGTACAAGTAACAAATAAAGAAAAAAAAGAAGGAGAAATTATTCAAATTATTCAAAATCCGATTAAGGCCATTAAAGAAAAAGGTGCACTCATTCCTATAGCTTATAAAATAAAAATCCCAAGATGATTGTCTCTAAAAACGGAGTACTACAAATAGCGCATGTAGTACCCTATTCATTATTTAGTTTGACAGTTTTTCCAAGAAATATCCCGGTCACAGATTTAGCTTCTAAGTCTATCATTCTTTGCTTCAGCTGCTTAAAGCTCTGTCCTGTGGTTAATATATCATCGAATAATATCACGTGCATTCCACCTACATCCCTCTTTTTGATACTCAGATTAGACACAACATCCTTATGCGAAGTACCTTTCATCTGCTCCCGTTCCTCTTCTATCCAGATGGTTTGAAAGCCATCACGCACATTCAACCACTTCGATAAATGATAGCAGAGAACAGGAAATCTTTTCCGTTGCCGTTCCCTTGTAGAAGCAGGAATAGGAATTAGTATCGTCTTTTCAGGAGAATTATAATAAGAAATATTCTTCATGCAGAGAGATACAATCTTAGCCACCAGCATCCCGCAATGTCCTCCCTCTTTGAATCGGAAAATCAAATTACTGATACGCTTTTGATGTACATCTATTTTTTGGATACGTGTAGGATAATAATCATGCACATAGTGGCAAGTACTCCCGTCAATCTCACAACTTCCGGTGAAAGCTGTATCATAAGGATAAAACTCTGTTTCCACTCCACAATCATAAGAGAAAACCAATATATCCTTATACATACTCAATCTTTCCGAAGATTCCGCCCGCCCGATCCAACCAACCGACCCTCCGGTATTCATCAGCCCAATGCCTATTTCAAGTTGTGTATTGAACGACTGATGCGAAATGACATACCAATCATAATCCTTACAAAGTGTCGTAAAGTCACTAAAGTGATCAGATAAGAAATAGAAAAGGCCTCCTTCTTTCAGTACAATTACAAATTCACCCTGTGGTTGTCGGTGCAGATAAAAAAATTCCTTATAACTTCCCAACTCATAGCCCATTGGAACTTTATACCCATCTACTACATAGCCAGAATCATATTCAAACAGCATATTGAAAGCCTCAACCATAAAATTTTCTATTAGTTCATCATGTTTATTGCGAATATAATCCTTTAGCTACCGAAGACAACCTCAATCACCTGTTTTTTAGCTTCTTTTACCACTTAAAAATGACAAAAGGCAACCATCCATAATGATAGTTGCCCTTTGTTATTCAAGTTTTCATTTCTAATTCTTTACTCCGCTATTACACATCTGAATGATAAAAGCCATTTCCTTTTGATTATTCGCTGTAGATAATTGACGTGCCACCCATTGACGAAATAACTGACACTTGTACCCTTTCATTCTGAATCCTAATGCAATAGCAGCCTCCAAATTAAAAAGGTCATTACTACATTCTTGTCCTTTCTTATTTCTATAATATATAGTCTTCACATGTCTGTTTTCACTTAAATCACCGGATTTCATCATAACCCGAATATTGACGGATACTGCCGCATAAAAGACCTCAAAAGTCTGTGCTATTTCAGCTTTTGACAACCACACATTTCCATCCTCTCCAGCCTCAATATGTACACTGATATTATCATAAGATGGATTCACTTCAATTTCAAATTTGCCCCATTTTGTCATAATCATTAAGAATTAAATGCAACATTATCAATATCACCTAATTTATCCTCCAACGAAGACATATCCTTTCGTATTTTCTCATTAGTAATACGCGCATAAATTTGTGTTGTTTCTATGTTCGTATGTCCCAGCATTTTCGACACAGTTTCAATAGGTACTCCCTTTGAAAGCGTCGTCGTTGTGGCAAAAGTATGCCTCGCGAGGTGAAAAGTAATGTTTTTATTGATTCCACACAAATCCGCAATCTCTTTCAAATAAGAATTTAACTTTTGATTACTTAATACGGGCAATAATTCCCCTTTAGGTAATTGTCCTTCATACTTCTTTAATATAGCCAATGGAATTTTCAACAGTGGAACATTTACAGGAGTATCTGTTTTTTGGCGATGCCTCATAATCCACGGCTTGCCATCAAACGAGATACAAATTTCACATGCTTTCAGCGTCTTTATATCAATATAACTAAGACCGGTGAAGCAAGAAAAAATAAATACATCCCGCACCTGTTCCAGTCGTTTCGTTGGAAACTTCTTCTTCAATATTTTCTGTATCTCTTGGTCGGTCAGATAACCTCTATCCACTCGTTTCAATCGAATCTTATAATTCATGAACGGATCAGTATAAATCCAGCCGTTATTCTTTGCCATAATAACAATCATTCGGAAAGTCTGCATAAACTTCGCGGTTGTATTCTCATTACATAAACTGACGGTACGCAGATACGTTTCAAAATCCGTAATGAACATATGGTTGATTTCCTTTAAAGCAATATCTGTGATATTATACTTTGCTTTCATAAACTCTTCCATTCTCCTATAGCATCGATCATACTTCGCCATAGTAGCAGCTGTTTTACTGATACCAACCAACTTTTGTGCATCTTCATTATGCTTCTTGAATAATTCTAAAAGAGTTCGTTGCTTGGCAGTAAAGCCCAAGAACGCATTTCTTACTTTCTCCGCTGTAACAAACGACTCATGAATTTCAATATCACGATAGTGATTTTTCAGAGAGGTACGTATGTTCTCCAACAATTCATTCAACTGACGTGCCTTTACAGAATTACCTGCCGCTTTCCCCAGCTTCACGTCCCACGCTTTTGGATCCACATTCAATTTAGAACTGAATTGCGTGACATCACCACTTACTGTCAGTCTGACCATAATGCAGACTGTTCCATCCTTGTTTACCTGATTCTTTCTAATGTAGAAGAGAATCTTAAATGTACTTTTGCTCATATACCTTGTTTTTTATGTCCGTAACAATGGGCTTATAATTCCCACTGCAAAGGAACGATTAACAATTAGTTTATGAACAGACACCTAAGAGACAACGAGCGACAAATCAGCAACTTAACATTAAAATCGTTACTATTTTATTTCGCTCAATTTTCAGTAACGATTTAGTAACACTACTTTGTCCAAACGGGGCATTTCCTTGTCTTTTGCTTGTCTCCCGACTAAACGAAAAAAGTCCCGTAAAACCTTGATTTTACGAAACTTGTCTTAACCTTTCCACCATTTGTCTTTAGTGTTCAGCGGAGAGACAGGCTCCAGAACCTACACTTTCAGAAAATATCATAAAATTGCAAATCATTGATAATCATACATTATCTACAATGCAGAGTAAATCTAAATCTTTCTAAATGCCTTTTGCTATTTCAATTTTTGGGTGTATATTTGGGTGTAGAATTTCAAACGCACCCAATTATGAATATCAAACGTAACATCATTTTTGCATTGGAGAGCCGGAAGAAGAACGGTGTGCCAATCGTAGAGAACGTGCCTATCCGTATGCGCGTCATATACGCAAGTCAACGCATCGAGTTTACAACAGGCTACCGGATTGACGTAGCCAAATGGGATGCCGACAAACAACGGGTAAAGAACGGATGCACCAACAAGCTGAAACAAAGCGCATCCGAAATCAATGCAGACTTGCTGAAATACTATGCCGAAATGCAAAACGTGTTCAAGGAGTTTGAGGTGCAGGAAACCATACCTACCACCCAGCAGCTAAAGGATGCGTTCAATCTGCGGATGAAAGACAGCAGTGGAGAACAACAGGAAGAAGTGCAGATTAGTTTTTGGGAAGTGTTCGATGAGTTTGTAAAAGAGTGTGGCAACCAGAATAATTGGACGGCATCCACCTATGAGAAATTTGCAGCGGTAAGAAATCACATCAAAGAGTTCAAGGAGGATGTAACCTTTGAATACTTCAACGAATTCGGGCTAAATGAGTATGTCAATTTCTTGCGTGACAAAAAGGACATGAGAAACAGCACCATCGGTAAACAAATGGGATTTCTCAAATGGTTCCTGCGTTGGAGCTTCAAAAAAGGGCATCATCAGAACATTGCATACGACGCATTCAAGCCCAAATTGAAAACAACCCCTAAAAAGGTAATATTCCTGACATGGGATGAACTGAACAAGCTGAAAGATTATCAAATACCGCATGACAAGCAGTATTTGGAACGTGTCAGGGATGTCTTTCTGTTCTGTTGCTTCACGAGCTTACGATATTCGGATGTTCGTAACCTTAAAAGAAGTGATATTAAGCCCGACCACATTGAAGTCACCACAGTCAAGACTGCGGACAGCCTGATAATCGAACTGAACGACCACAGCAAAGCCATTCTTGAAAAATACAAGGATGTTCATTTCGAGAACCACATGGCATTGCCCGTCATCAGCAATCAGAAGATGAACGATTATCTGAAAGAACTGGGTGAACTGGCGGAAATCAACGAGCCTGTACGGGAAACCTACTACAAGGGAAATGAGCGCATAGATGAAGTCACACCCAAATACGCATTGTTAAGTACCCATGCCGGAAGAAAGACTTTCATCTGTAATGCGTTGGCACTCGGAATTCCGGCACCGGTGGTTATGAAATGGACTGGACACAGTGATTACAAAGCCATGAAGCCCTACATTGATATAGCGGATGACATCAGAGCAAACGCCATGAACAAGTTTAATCAACTATAAAAGTATCAATTAGTTTCATGGATCACCACCATTGAATTATATTTGTATTCTGAAAATATCACAAGATGAGCAACAACGGACATAACATAGAAAAGACGAACTTTGACGCATTTATAAATGCTGTCGGTTCGGAAATACAGCAGGCGCAAGTCCGGCTGATTACAGCTGCCAATGCGCAAATGTTGTTCCATTACTGGAAAATGGGCAACTATATTCTCTATCATCAGCAACTGCACGGATGGGGAAGCAAAACCATCAAACAGTTGGCAAAGGCTATCCGGCTAAATTTCCCTGAAAAGAAAGGCTATTCGGAACGCAACCTTACCTATATGTGTCAGTTTGCAAGAACATATCCATTGAGAGCATTGCAGAATTTCATTGATACGGATGCAAAGCTGATAGCTCCAAGCGTGAAGAAAATTGAAGATGAAGTACACTACTTAAATGATTCGCAATTTACGCAAGAGCCTCTTGCGCAAATTCAATCCGTTGATAACAAAGAAATTATAATCACGCAAGAACCTCTTGCACAAATTCATAATGTTGCCAAAACCGTATCCGACATTTACCGTATGGAAATTAAGGATATAGAAAACATATTTATGGCATCACCTGTTGCAAGAACCAATTGGGCGAGCCATGTGATTATGCTTAACAGTTCGCTTCCATTGGGTGTAAGCTATTGGTACATGAAACAGTCCGTGGAAATGGGCTGGAGCAGCAATGTTCTTAAAATACAAATTGAAACCAATCTGTATAGCAGACAAATCAGCAACAACAAGATTAACAATTTCACAGCCACGCTTCCTGCACCGCAAAGCGACCTTGCCAATTACCTTCTGAAAGACCCATACATCTTTGACTTGGCTGGAACTAAGGAAAAGGCAGACGAAAGGGACATAGAAGAACAACTGGTTAAGCACGTCACCCGTTACTTGCTGGAAATGGGAAATGGCTTTGCTTTCGTTGCCCGACAGAAGCATTTTCAAATTGGTAACAGCGATTTCTATGCAGACTTGATTCTGTATTCCATTCCCTTACACGCATACATCGTAGTAGAATTAAAGGCTACCCCATT
>CAOYQO010000027.1 GCA_948566455.1 uncultured Phocaeicola sp. | reverse complement strand
ATTGCATCCGAAGTAGTTGTTCACCGCATTACTCAGGTAGGTCGTATTCGTGCCGACTATTGAACTAAACTTTTCTAAAGAGAGTTTTGAATCCAAATATACTTTTCTGATTTCTAGGTTATACAAAATGCTTTTATAGATCTCAAAATCAACTTTTCTTCCGGGCGCTCCTTTCTCGGTAGACAGTGTATTCCACTGCCGTTCTGCATCTTTAAACAGCTTTTCTTTCTGCGTTGTAGTAGAAAGCTCATTGCTTTGCGTTTGAAATAGAACATCCATATTTTAGTCAGTTTCTATAATAGCCATAATTTCATCGGACAAAAGTACCCATTTTACTCTATTCTGCAAGACTTTCCACTAAAAATCTTTATAAAATACAGGAATATTTTAAGAAATAGGAATATCTCTATATTCTTTACCTTACAAACAACCATAGAAAGCCCCATAGACCTATTAAAACAAGACATTACTTTCACTATACACCTTAATATAATAGCATAAGTACGCCGAAGAAGTTAAACTTATAACAGTCAAAATATAGCTTAGTCTCTATAAAGCGGAATCCAGAACTTGTAAATTATCCCTTTATTCAACAAAACAAACCAGAAAAGAACAAAATAATCCAATATAAATATGTCATTCATTTTCTAATTAAGAATTATTCAAACTCCCTAAACATGGGATTTTTTTGTTCATCCCTAAATACATTTTAACTAATATAGCTTACCGTATCACTTCTATTAACTAAAATAGAAAAAAAGATATTTAATAATAATTTTTTACATTCATATAAAGACAATTTTTATCACCTTTACACATCTTATCTATATATTTGGCTACCTTTGGACAAAAGTCACTATATTTGCGTTTATGAAAACATATACAAGCAATCACATCGTATTTTTTTCGCCTACACATACGTCTGCGAAAATAGCCCGTGCCATCGGAGAAAGTATAGGTATGGGCAGAAGAATAGAAATAGATCTCACTACGGATGAGAATAGTAGCCCGATAGAAATCAAAGATTCTATCACGATCATTGCAGTTCCTGTGTATGCAGGCAGGGTAGCCCCAATAGCATTGCAACGGCTACGAAGATTAAAAGGCAACAATGCTCCGGCTATCTTAGTCGCTGTATATGGTAACCGCGATTACGAAGATGCACTGGTCGAATTGAGAGATGAAACTATTCAATTGGGATTCACCCCACTGGCTGCCGGTGCCTTTATTGGTGAACACAGCTACAGCCGTCCTAATATGCCCATTGCAGAAGGCCGTCCGGATGTTACCGATTTACAGATTGCGGAACAATTTGGAAAAGACTGTCTGACAAAACTGGAGAAGGATGAAACATTATCCGATTTTTACCTAAAAGGAAACATACCTTATCGCTTTGTTGGCCCCTCTACTCCTGCCGCTCCAGTCTGCACTGAAGGATGTTTCGCCTGTGGCGAATGCATCGAAGTATGTCCTACTCATGCCATTGCTTTAAGCGATGAAGGAAAAATAGAAACAGAGATTACCAAATGCATCAAGTGCTGCGCTTGCGTAAAAGAATGCCCTAATGGTGCACGAGTTTTTGATACTCCTTACACCCCCATGCTACACCAAAAATGTGCGGCACGCCGTGAACCTGAACTATTTATATAATGAATAACAGAGATAAAAGAGTCCTGGTAGGAATGAGTGGCGGAATAGACAGCTCCGCCACGTGCATCATGCTGCAAGAACAAGGATATGAAGTGGTAGGAGTTACCATGAGAACGTGGGATGTCCCTTCCCGCTTTTCCACCCCCGGTCAAGATGAACCTGATGATGTACTGGAAGCAAGGGCCTTGGCAGAACGGTTGGGAATAGAACACCATGTAGCTGATGTGAGGAAAGAGTTCAAACAGATTATTGTAAAACACTTCATAGATGAGTATATGCAAGGAAGAACTCCCAATCCTTGTGTCCTTTGCAATCCGCTATTCAAAGAGCGAATTCTCTGTGAATGGGCAGACCAAACGAATTGCGCCCATATCTCTACCGGGCATTATTGCAGACTGGAAGAACGGAAGGGAAAACTGTATATAGTAGCGGGAGATGACCAGACAAAAGACCAATCCTATTTTCTATGGAAACTTCCTCAGGAGATACTTCAACGTTTTCTCTTTCCACTGGGAACTTATACCAAGCAGGAGGTACGGGAATATCTCCGACAAAAAGGATTCGAAGCGAAAGCCCGTGGAGGTGAAAGTATGGAAATCTGCTTTATAGAAGGGGATTACCGAAACTTTCTGCGTTCGCAATGCCCGGATATTGACACCCAAGTAGGACCGGGATGGTTTGTAAATAGCAAAGGTGTCAAGATAGGTCAGCACAAAGGCTTTCCTTATTATACAATAGGCCAACGGAAAGGATTGGAAATCGCTTTGGGGCATCCAGCATACGTACTACGCATCAATGCAGAAAAGAATACAGTCATGTTAGGAGATGCCGAGGAACTTAAAGCAGAATATATGTTGGTAGAAGACTATCATATCACAGAAATGCAGGATTTACTGCAATGCAAGGACTTGTCAGTACGTATCCGCTATCGCAGCAAGCCTATTCCGTGTCAAGTGCTCGTATTAGATGAAAAACAACTATTGGTCCGTTTCCTTTCCGAAGCATCCGCCATCGCTCCCGGACAATCAGCCGTTTTTTACGAGGGGAAACGAGTATTGGGAGGTGCATTCATAGCTTCACAGCGCGGCATCCGAAAAATTGCCGCAGATAACCAAGATAAATTTTAGATGATGAAAACATATATCGGATATCTTATTTTCATGTGCAGCTTATTATTATGCAGTTGCCAACAGACCACAAGCAATCCTCGTTTCTACGACGAGGGCGTATCGCAAGAACTGGCAACACTGCGCAAACAGGAGATTAAGGAGTTGAAGTATAAGCTATATTTCTCCATTCCTGAACAGAAATCAGTACCGGTAAATGGAGAGATTACCATTGAATTTAATCTGGATGCACCGCAAGAAATTATTCTCGACTTCAGAGAAAAGCCTGAAAAAATAAAATCGGTATCCGTCAATGGACAAACTGCCCGTTATGAATTCCATAACGAGCACATCATCCTACCTGAAAAAAACATAGTAGAAGGAAAAAATAATATCACGATCAAATTTATTGCCGGAAACCAGTCGCTAAACAGAAATGATGAATTTCTGTATACGCTATTAGTGCCAGACCGTGCCCGTACCTTATTCCCTTGTTTCGAACAGCCGAATCTGAAAGCCACATTTTCCTTACGACTGGATATACCAACAGAATGGAAAGCTGTTTCCAATACCTATATTACTAAAGAAGAAACAAAAGGCAACTGCAAAACAGTAACTTTTGCCCCAACTGAACCATTAAGCACTTATCTTTTTTCCTTTGTCACCGGTAAATTAGAACATCAAGAATATATAGAAGGTAACCGGAAAATCTCAGCATATTACCGCGAAACAGATTCTAAAAAAGTAGCTCAATTAGATACCATCTTCAAACAAGTGACCGCTTCGCTGAACTGGCTGGAAGAATATACCAATGTTCCCTATCCTTTTGCCAAATACGATTTTATTATCTTGCCGGGATTCCAATATGGAGGTATGGAGCACACAGGCGCCACCTTATATAATGACACGCAAATGTTCCTAAGCGAAAATCCCACTCCGGATGAAGAACTTCGCCGAACCCAATTAATCGCCCACGAAACCGCCCACATGTGGTTCGGAGATTTAGTAACGATGAACTGGTTTGATGATGTCTGGACTAAAGAGGTATTCGCCAATTATTTTGCAGCTCTGATTACCGAACCATTATTCCCGCAAGTCAATCACCAGCTGAATTGGATGAAGACTTATACAGCCGCATCCTTGTCAGAAGACCGTACACCCGGAACCACTGCTATCCGGCAACCGCTAGATAACCTTCAAAATGCAGGATTAATTTATGGACAGATCATTTATAACAAAGCTCCTGTCATGATGGTAAAACTGGTGGAATCAATGGGAAAAGAAGCATTTCGGGAAGGGATTCAAGAATATTTAAAAACTTACGCTTACGCCAACGCCACTTGGGATGACTTGATACAAATTCTAGACAGTAAAACAGAGCAAGATCTAGCCGCTTTCAGCGATGTATGGGTAAACCAAAAAGGAATGCCGATAATCAAATTCGAAATATCAGACAAACAGTTGACCATACATCAGCAAGATCCATATCAAAGAGGATTAAACTGGCCTCAAAAATTCAATATCACCCTTTGCGGAACAAGGGACACAACGATAGAAGCCAGTCTGACAGACAGCTTATGCCGTATTACGTTACCCTTTACCCCCACCCGTATTCTGCCCAATACGGACGGGAGAGGATATGGTTTGTTTGTTCCTGACAACAACAGTCTCCATTGGCTGCTGGAACATTGGCAAGAAATAGACAATGAAACAACCCGACAGGCAGTTTTAATGATGATGCATGAAAATTATCAAGCAAAAGGAATTCCGAATACTGCATGGATGAATGCATTACTCAACGGAATACATTGTGAAAAGAACCCGTTGATAGCTTCAACATTAACCAATTACCTGTCCTCTCCTCTGCAAGAGATATCTTCGGCAGAACGTGATAAAATAGAAAATGAGCTTTATAAACTCAGCCATTCTCATCCGATTCCTTCTTGTCGCATCCAGTTATTACGCCTTCTGATTACAGAAGCAGCAAGTCCGACTATGATTCAGTGCCTCTATTCCTTATGGGAAACCGAAAGAGTCCAACAATTAAATGAAAGAGATTACACTACATTGGCCTACGAACTGGCCTTGCGCATACCTGAGCAAGGAAAAGAAATACTTCAGACACAACGCCAACGCATCCACAATCCGGACCGTCTACGCCAATTCGATTTCATATCACGTGCGATGACTGCCGATACTTTAAAATTGGACAGTTTATTCCGATCTTTATTGCAAGCGGAAAACAGAAGGATTGAGCCTTGGGCAGCTACAACCTTAAGCTATCTGAATCATCCTACAAGACAAGATTATGCGGTGAAATATATCCGTCCGGCATTGGAAAAACTGACAGAAGTTCAACGCACCGGAGATATCTTTTTCCCTCGCAATTGGGTCGGGGCTTTATTAAGGAATCACGATAGCGAAGCGGCCTACAAAGAAGTAGAAGCTTTTTTATCGGTTTATCCCGACTATCCGCCTTTATTAAAAAACAAAATACTGCAAGCGGCTTATCCTCTTTACAGAAAATATGCAGATAAGAAAAAATAAACTGAAAGAATCAAGGATTCATTACACCTTGATAGACAGCATGGCGTAATGTACCCTTTTCATCATCGCTATCATAGTCCCAGTACATAGCCCCCAGCATCCCTTTCTGATGCAGGAACTGGCACTTGAATGCGATGGACTGGGCATTCTCATAATTAACGACCACATGTCCTTGCGAATTTATCATATAAGGAACTTGTGCCGCACTATCCCAACAACTCTGTAAAGAATCCAAAGCGATAATATGACGATAATCCAATAATTCTGGAGCTTCATTAGTCCCATGCCCATAGAACGGAATACCCAATACCAAGCGTCCGACAGGAAAACCTGCGGCAACATGGGCGGCAACCGCATCCTCGCAAGACCATTCCTCAGTCATTTCCGAACGGTACAAGGCCGAATGGTGATTAGGAGATTCCTCCATATCGTATGTCATGATATTGACATAATCCACATAAGGTTCGACAGCCTTTAAGTTGTAATATTTGGCACCTGCCTGTGTAGCAATGGTCAGCAGTTTGTCTTTACCGATAGCATAGCGTATATCCTTCATCAACAAAGAAAAGTTATCAGTATCTTCCGGCGAAAAAGATACACCGGCAGTTCCTATACCGGGATATTCCCAATCTATATCAATTCCGTCCAAATCAAACTGGTCTATCACCCGTTTACAATCTGCGGCAAACGCCATACGTGTACTATCTGTCTGTGCCATCTCACTAAACCGACTGCTTCCCCACCCGCCTACGGACAGTAAAACTTTCAAAGACGGTTTTTTTTCACGCAGCCCCACTACCATTTGCAAACGTGGTTCATTATCTATACGTATTCCTTTGAAATTATCTGTAACATGCCCGAACGCATAATTAATATGAGTCAAACATGCCGGATCAGGCGTACTTTCTCCCCATGAGGTGACATATGCCAAAACCACATATTTCGATTCATTCTCCGCTACCTCAATCTGCGAAGACCGCTTTTTGTCCTGACAGGCAACCACCAGCAGCAAAAAGGAAAGACCTGCTATTAATTTAAAGGTTCTCATACATAATAAAAGAGTTTAAAACAATGAGAGCTATCCGATTTATCTGTAACCGGCAGCAAACTCTTTTGAAATCGAATTATTCAAACTCATACAAACATCGGCACTGAAATCCTTTCCACAACGAATCACATGGTCCCAGTCATCTTCCGACAGTTCATCCAAATCATCCCGGCGGATACGATATTTTAGCAATCCGAAAACTACTCCGGCGTTAAAATTATCTCCGGCTCCCACCGTACTGACAGTCTGCAAAGGATCCACTTCATAATGCTTTTTTATATTCTTTGTATACAGGCGAATTCCTCTTCCACCGTGCGTGCAAATAAAATGCGGACAATAAAATTCAATCTTACTTTTATAAACCTTATCCGCATCTGTCAAACCAAACATATTCTCAAAATCCTCAACGGAGCCGCGAATGATATCAGCATATTCAAAATTCTCAAGAATAACAGGAAGCAGCTTTATCGCCTCGTTCTTGTGAGTACTGCGGAAATTCACGTCATAATAAATGATAGCCCCTTTTTCACGAGCTTTATCCAACAGTTCTTTCACCTTATCACGCAATTGAGGCGTTACAGCATAATAAGAGCCGATCATCACAATGTCATCCCGATGTATTTCAGGCATTGTCACATCCAGCCTCAACCGTGGATAATCTTTATAAAAAAGATATTCAGCATCATTCTGTTCATTCAGAAAAGCTAAAGACACAGGTGACTTTCCTTCAGGAAACACGTTCACATGATCTGTGCTTACTCCATTCTCTCGCATAAATTTCAGAATGATATCGCCCACTTTGTCATTTCCCGTTTCACTGATAAAAGTTACATTGACTCCCAAACGCCCCAATGAAATAATTCCATTGAAAACCGAGCCACCAGGAACTGCTGCCGTAGGTTGGCTATCTTTAAAAAGAATATCCAGAATGGTTTCACCTATACCTATTACTTTTCTCATTTTTATATTTACGATTTATATACATAAAACCGGAACACAAATGACACAAATCCTTTAATAAAATTCTATTTGCATTATTTGTGTCATTTGCGTTCCGGTTCTATTTTATTTTACTTACTTAACTCGCGTGAACGCTCACCTAAGTACCCTCCATGATGGCGTTTGCTATACTCTTCGATGGTAAAACCGGTCCTTTTCATGGTTTCCACTACCAAAATATCACCTATCACGGTCATAACTGTAGTTGAAGTTGTGGGGGTCATACCCAAAGCACACACTTCATCAGGATGCCCGGTGCATAAACAAATATCAGACTCCCGGGCCAATGGACTATCCGCATTTCCGGTAATAACAATATATTTCAAATTTGGGTTCAAATTATGTGCAAGTTGTGTCAGTTCCACAATTTCACGGGTTTTTCCTGAATTAGAAATCAGAAGCAGCAAATCATTCTCCTGCAAAATTCCCAAATCCCCATGTTGGGCTTCGCTGGGATGTAAAAACACTGCCGGAATACCTGTAGAGCAAAAAGTCGTAGCTATATTCATAGCTATCTGTCCGGCCTTACCCATACCGGTAGTCACCAGCTTTCCTTTTTTACGGTGTATTTGCTCAACTATCAATTCCACTGCTTTCTCATAAGCATCAGTTATAGGAATATTCAAAACAGCCTGAGCCTCTTTCTGCAACAATTCGTGTATAGATGTCATCATAATAGGTTACATGAATATTATTTAAGTAGTTCGGTTAGTTCTCTCAAGTCATTGGCAACAGCAAAATAACTGTTCAACGGATGATGGGCAAAATGCTGCCTCTCCAATCCGGCCAAAAAGTCGATAATGCCATTCCAAAAGCCATTTATATTATAAAAAATTACTTTTTTACGATGATAGTCCAGCGTAGCGGCCGCCATTACATGAAAAACCTCATCCAGTGTACCCACTCCTCCCGGCAAAGCTATCACTACATCCGATTCATTCAACATCACATCTTTACGGTCACTCAAATTATCCGTACGGAAAGTCACATCCACCAAATCGCTGGCTCGTCCACGTTCTTCCAGCTTGGTCGGAATAACTCCCATTATCATCGAACCGTTGTCTTTGGCTGCCTTGGCAATACATTCCATCAATCCGATATTAGCACCTCCATACACTAACGTCTTCTTGTTTTGTCCCATCCAAACGCCCAACTCACGTGCTTTTTCAAAAAACACAGGCTCTATATTCTCGGATGCGGAACAGAAAATAGCAATTTTATCCATCATCTTGTTTTCTGTTAGTAAATACAAATATCTGCATTTTTTGAAGAACGGCAATAACTTTTGTTGTATTTTTGCCAACCGAAACTTATTTGAAGCAAAAAACAATGTCATACAATACTTTCACCTTGCCTAACGGGCTGCGCATTATTCACGCTCCCAATCAGTCTAATGTAGCCTATTGCGGCTTTGCCGTCGATGCCGGAACCCGTGATGAAAACGAACAGGAACAGGGAATGGCCCATTTCGTGGAACACCTTATCTTTAAAGGAACACAAAAAAGACATGCATGGCACATCCTGAACCGCATGGAAAATGTAGGCGGAGATTTAAATGCATATACGAATAAGGAAGAAACAGTGATATACAGTGCTTTTCTGGTAGAACACTTCTCACGGGCAGCAGAACTGCTGGCAGATATTGTATTTCACAGCACCTTCCCACAACATGAGATTGACAAAGAAGTGGAAGTGATTATTGATGAAATACAAAGTTATGAAGACAGTCCGTCAGAACTGATTTTTGATGATTTCGAGGAATTGATTTTTCCCAATCATCCTTTGGGAAGGAATATTTTGGGCAAACCGGACTTATTGCGTAGTTTCAAAAGTGGACACGCCTTGAATTTTACTTCCCGTTTTTACAAAGCTACCAATATGATCTTTTTCATTCAAGGCAATATAGACTTTAAGAAAGTGATACGCACCATAGAGAAAGTGACAGCCGACATCCCTTTTTCCATTACCGAACGCCAACGGACAGAACCTTTTCTCTATATTCCTAAGACATTGACACTGAATAAAGAAACACATCAAGCCCATGTAATGATAGGTAGCCGGGGATATAATGCATATAATGAAAAACGAACCGGACTTTACCTGCTGAACAATCTGCTGGGAGGACCCGGTATGAACAGCCGGCTGAACGTTTCCTTGCGCGAACGCCGGGGGCTGGTCTATAACGTAGAAGCCAATCTGACCTCATACACAGACACAGGAGTGTTCTGCATCTATTTCGGAACAGATCCGGAAGATGCAGACCGTTGCATCGGACTAGTTCATAAAGAATTGAAAAAACTGCGTGACAGCAAACTAAGTTCCTCACAACTGAGTGCAGCAAAAAAACAGATCATCGGACAAATAGGAGTTGCCGGAGACAATTTTGAGAACAATGCATTGGATATGGGAAAAACGTTCTTGCACTATGGTAAATTTGAAGGTCCGGAAGAAGTATTCAAACGGATAGAAATGCTGACAGCAGAACATCTGTGGGATATCGCCAATGAAATGTTCGATGAAAATTATCTTTCAACCTTGATATACCTATAAAAACAGGAAATCACCCTAAATTTCAAACATTACATTTCTCACAAATAAAAATCTAATTGTATTTTTGTAGAAATACCTTTAACTAATATCATTAATTTATGAAGAAACTTCAACTATGCATTTTAGGAAGCTTATTCGCAGCTTCCTTACAAGCACAGAGTACAGATTACACCAAAGGATTGAGCATCTGGTTTGATACCCCTAATAATTTGGACGGACGCGCTTCCTGGTATTCTCCTGCAACAGACAAAGCATGGGAAAACAACTCACTCCCCATAGGAAACGGCAGTTTGGGAGGCAATGTTATGGGATCTATAGCGGCAGAACGAATCACTTTAAACGAAAAGACACTATGGCGCGGAGGACCGAACACAGAAAAGGGAGCAGCTTATTATTGGAACGTAAATAAAGAGTCGGCACACCTGTTACCCGAAATCCGCCAAGCATTTACAGACGGTAACCAGAAAAAAGCAGAAGAACTTACCTGCAAAAATTTCAACGGACTGGCCGATTATGAGCCAAGCCGTGAAACACCTTTTCGCTTCGGCTCCTTTACTACATTGGGAGAAGCTTACATCGAAACCGGTTTAAGTGAAATCGGTATGACCGATTATAAACGCATCCTGTCTCTTGACTCGGCCATGGCAATAGTCAGTTTTCGCAAAGATGAAGTGAACTACGAGCGTAAATACTTCGTTTCCTACCCCGACAGCGTGATGGTACTGAAGTTCACAGCCGACCGTCCCGGCATGCAAAACCTGATATTCAGCTATGGCAGCAACCCTGAAGCCATAGGTGATATCAAAACAGACGGTCCCAATCGTTTGCTCTATACCGGTCGCCTCAAAAACAACCAAATGAAATTTGCTCTCCGCATACAAGCCATAAACAAAGGAGGAAGCCTGAACACGACTGATGGCAAATTCATTGTCCGCAATGCGGATGAAGTCATTTTTCTGCTGACCGCAGATACCGATTATAAACTCAACTTCAATCCAGACTTCAAAGACCCCAAGACGTATGTCGGTCCTGATCCGGACCAAACAACCCTGGCCATGCTAGACGCTGCCGCTGCCAAAAATTACAACGAATTATGCGAGCGACACAAAACGGACTATACCCAACTGTTTGGCAGAGTCAAACTACAACTGAACCCTCATGCTCCTATGACCTTGCAATATCCTGCCGTTACAGATCTTCCCACCCATCAACGTCTGGCACGCTATCGCAAAGGAAATCCGGACTACCGGCTGGAAGAAATCTATTATCAGTTCGGACGATACTTATTAATTGCCAGTTCACGCCCCGGCAATCTCCCGGCCAACCTGCAAGGAATGTGGGCCAACGGGGTAGATGGCCCATGGCATGTAGATTACCATAATAATATCAATATCCAGATGAACTACTGGCCTGCTTGCTCCACCAATCTGAACAAATGTGTATGGCCTTTGATAGACTTCATCCGTACCTTGGTAAAGCCGGGAGAAAAAACAGCCCAAGCCTATTTCGGCGCACGCGGATGGACAGCCTCCATATCCGGAAACATTTTCGGATTTACCTCCCCTTTGACCGATGAAAATATGTCCTGGAACTTTAACCCGATGGCAGGTCCCTGGCTGGCAACTCACATTTGGGAATACTATGATTACACCCGAGACAAAAAATTCCTGAAAGAAGTAGGCTATGATCTTATCAAGAGCAGTGCCAACTTTGCTGTAGACTATTTATGGCATAAACCGGACGGGACCTACACTGCTGCTCCTTCCACTTCTCCCGAGCATGGACCTGTAGACCAAGGAGCTACTTTTGTACATGCTGTAGTCCGCGAAATATTGCTCAACGCCATTGATGCCAGCAAAGCACTGGGTGTCGATTCCAAAGACCGTAAACAATGGCAATATGTACTGAAACATCTTGTACCCTATCAAATAGGACGTTATGGTCAGTTAATGGAATGGTCAACAGACATAGACGATCCCAAAGACGAGCATCGTCACGTCAACCATTTATTCGGACTGCATCCGGGCCACACCCTTTCACCAATTACTACTCCCGAATTAACCAATGCCGCCAAAGTTGTTTTAGAACACCGCGGTGACGGAGCTACCGGCTGGAGCATGGGATGGAAACTGAATCAATGGGCACGTCTGCAAGACGGCAACCACGCCTACAAACTATTTGGCAACTTACTAAAAAATGGGACTTTGGACAACTTATGGGATACCCATCCGCCTTTCCAGATTGACGGTAACTTTGGCGGAACTGCCGGTATCACAGAAATGTTGTTGCAAAGTCACATGGGATTCATCCAATTACTCCCAGCCTTGCCAGACGCATGGAAAGAAGGTTCTGTCAAAGGGCTTTGTGCCAAAGGTAACTTTGAAATTGACATTATCTGGCAGGATGGGAAATTAAAAGAAGCCGTCATTCTGTCCAAAGCCGGTGAGCCCTGCAATCTGAGATATGGTAACCTGACTTTTACCTTTAAGACAACTAAAGGAAAGACATATAAAGTAATGGTTGAGAATGAAAAACTGAAAAAAATCCCCTTATAAGAACAAAAAACAGTCAGACAAATCCCCCCTCATTTTTCAATCTATTTTGTCATTCTGAACACTATGTTATCTTTTACATCTGTTCAGAATGACAAATTATATATAATATCACAGCCATTCGGTTATCAATATCCTCTTTTCGCTTTGAATTTCAAAACCTATTTCTTATATTTGTACAAATATTTGTTTTTAAGACCTTATCTGAATGAGAAAAACCGTCTATGTAATCCTGGTTCTATGTTGTTTTATCATAAAAGCTTATTCCATCAACCGTCCTTATTATCATTTTAAACAACTTTCTATTAAAGAAGGGCTTCCAACCTCTATTATATCCCTATACGATGACAAAAACGGTTCATTATGGGTCGGAACCACTCAGGGAATATATCGTTTCAATGGAGAAAAAATCAAGAAATATAATCTACCGGACTTATTACGTAAAAACAGCCATTACATCAACGATATTTTCGGAGATAATGAAGAGCGGATATGGGCGGTCACCTCACAAGGAATCAGTTATTATGAATATGAGAAAGATTCCCTGCAAATTTTTCTGCGACATAATCAGCCGGTAAAAGCTTCCATTATAACAACTGAAGGAAGCAAGCTGCTGATACCTGTAACCGACACATTGCTTGTATATGAAAAAGAATTAAAACATTCCAAAGCAATCCCTTTAAAAACAACAGGAATCCATATTATCAAGATGGAGCCTTTCAACTCCACTCATTACCTGATAATAAACAATGCATGGGAAATAAAGCTATTAAATAAACATACAGGAGAAATAACTGATTCTCCATTCGGTGAATCATCCAATGCATACGATCTATATAAGGATTCCTCCGGACGTTACTGGGTTTCCTTCTACGGGCAAGGAGTAAAATGTTATAATCAGGATGGACAACTGCTGACCTCCTATAATACCCGTAATTCAAACTTGAGCAACGATATCGTTCTTGATATAACAGAATGGGATAAAGCCATTTGGCTGGCAACAGATGGCGGCGGAGTGAATATAATCTATCCGGACACTCATGATATTCAAATCTTATCAAACAAAGAAAACCGGCAATTCCCTGCCAATTCAGTCACATGCCTATGCCACAGCAACAACCACATGTGGATAGGTATGGTGCGGGAAGGCGTACTAGGAGCAGAAAAAGGTTTTATCACTACCTATACCAAAGCTGCACAAAACCCAGCCTCAGGCTTGTCCGACAAATGCCCCTTATGCCTATGGGAAGATAAAGACGGACGGATCTGGATTGGTACGGACGGAGGCGGTATCAACTGCTTTGACCCGCAAACGGAACGTTTTACCCACTATCCGCAAACATTGGGAGAAAAAATAGTATCCATTTGCCCTTTATCCGAAACCGAACTGCTAGCATCCAGTTTTTCAAAAGGAATCTTCCGCTTCAATAAAAAGACAGGAAACTACCAGCGCTTCTCTCTTCCGGACAAAGATGCAGAAGCAAAGCTGGCAAGCTCCAGTGCACCCACCAATATACGAGTTAATGATCGGAACGAAATAGAACTATACGGTAATGCTTTTTACCGATATATTCCCGGAAGCCAACAACTTATTCCCATCCACTTCAAGAACAAACAATTACAATATTCCTGGATCTATATTGGAAAATACCGTACTTATCCATTTTTTCATGACCGAAACAATGTATTCCAATACAACAAAGAGAAAAACGAATACGAAACCATAGCTTATGAGAAAAATAACCAGATATTAGCTGCAAGCATTGATTCTTTAGGGACTCTATGGATAGCCGAACCTAATGGAGTCACCAGAATTCACCTGCCCTCAAACCGTAAAGAGCCATTAAAGCTACCCGATGGAAATGACGTAATCACTTCTTTAGTCATTGACCATGAAGGCATCGTATGGATGGGGTCATTGGGAATCATATACGCTTATAATCCACATAAAAATCATTTTGTCATCTACAATGAGATGGACGGCATATTACCTAACGACTTTTTAGCCAAACCTGCATTGGTGGCAAGTGACGGCAACATATACATGGGTGGCTCCGAGGGATTGGTACGAATCAACAAAGCTTTAAAACCAGCTTCGGCTCCACCTCCCATCACACTTAAGTTGCAAGAAATAGCATTGAACGGCACAACAGTTCACTTCATCCCCCGATCAACTATGGAAATTCCTTATAATTTCTCCTCCCTAAAAATACATACACAACTGGAAGGGGGAAATGTATTTCACAAGCGCATCTACCGGTTCCGTATAAAAGGGCTGAACACAGAATACACAGAAACATCCCGTCCCCATCTTGTTTTACATACCATTTCTCCGGGCGACTATAAAATAACGGTTCAATGTACACAGAACGATGGTAGCTGGAGTCCTGAATTCACTTTGCTGAAATTCACTGTCCTTCCTCCGTGGTGGCAACAATCCTGGTTCATCCTATTATGTGCGGCCATCATCATTCTTTTCATTATCTATATCATAAAAGCTCACGACCGTCAACTGAAACGGAAATACAAGGAACAGGAACGTACCATCTACAAGGAAAAAGTGAAAGCTTTGATCAATATCAACCATGAACTGCGTACCCCTTTAACCTTAATTTATACACCGTTGAAACAACTTACAAACAGCAAACAAATCCCCTATGAACTCCGTGGCAAACTATATGGTGCGTTCAAGCAAGCACGACAAATGAAAAACATCATTGACATGATTCTGAATATGCGCAAGATGGAAGTAGAGAAAAATATCCTGCGCATGTCTTCCACGCCCTTCAACGAATGGTTGCAAAGTATCCTAAATGATTTCAAGGATGAACTTTCGTTACGTAATATCTCATTGGCATTTACTCCTGACACTACCATAGAAACTATGTATTTTGACCGCAGTCAATGTGAAATCGTCGTTAACAACCTATTGACAAATGCCTATAAATTCAGCGAAGAAAATTCTACTGTCACTGTTTCCACTTACCTCGAAGGTAATGGAAGCCGTGTACGGGTAACTATAAAAGATGAGGGAATAGGTCTTCAAGAAGAAGATATAGCCAATTTATTCACTCGCTTCTATCAGGGTAAACATAGCTTTCAAGGTAACGGAATCGGCTTGTCATACGCCAAGCAACTGGTAGAAATGCACGGAGGCATCATCGGAGCCCAAAATAATGAAACCAAAGGAGCGACTTTCTTTTTCACATTACCGTATAGACAGGAAGCCGCCGACATTCAATCTACACCTCAAACCTATTTGAATGATGCATTGCATCTATCAGCCGACATCGATTACAAACAACCTCAACAAGACAGCATAGAGAAATTTCATTCTATTCTAATAGTGGAAGATGATCGCGACTTATGTAATTACCTGATTTGCAACCTACAAGTTCTGTTTGAAGAAGTGTATGAAGCTCATGATGGCATGGAAGCTCTTCCTATCCTTACGTCACAACGCCCCCAAATTGTATTAAGTGATGTCAAAATGCCCCGCATGAACGGATTTGAACTATGCCGCTATATCAAACAAAAACCAGACTTAAACTATATGCCTGTGATACTGCTTACTTCCTGTGTCGATGACGCCAGTATAGAAGAAGGATACAAAACAGGAGCAGAAGCCTATATAACCAAACCGTTTGACATGGATTTACTTTCTATCCAGATACAGAATATCATGCATAATCACAACATCGTGAAAAAGCACTATGCCACCATAGATATCCCTATACCCAAACAAGAAAATCTGAATCACATCAATGAGCAGCTGATGCTTCAATTCAGCCGCATTGTCAATGAAAATATCAGCAATGTGGATATGGATGTCAATTTCATAGCAAAGCAAATGGGAATGAGCCGTGCGTCACTCTACAACAAGACTAAAGGAATGATGGATATAGGCATCAGTGAATACATCATAAAATGCCGTTTGGAATATGCCCGTAAATTACTAGATGCCACCACACTGTCCATAAGCGAAGTAGCAGAACAGTCAGGATTCAAGCATTCACGCAATTTCAGCACTGTATTCAAAAATGCAATGGGAATGAGTCCGTCCGATTATAGAAAAAAAGATTCCCGACCTTCTTGAAAACAGAAAGACCGGGAATACTTCATGCTATGTTAAATTTAGGTCAGATTAGGTTGTCAATCCTTGTAAATGTTACGAATAGGGTCATCATACTGAACTTGGAGACGTAATAATTCCGTCTTCAATTCTTTAACCAACTCTTCCGTTCCAGGTTGTCCGTAGATATTATGCATCTCCATAGGATCTTCCTGTAAATCATATAGTTCCCAACAGTCTATGTCATTATAAAAATGCATCAATTTATAACGTTCTGTACGTACACCATAATGGCGGCGGACAGCATGTTCAGCCGGGTATTCATAAAAATGATAATACAATGATTTACGCCAGTCAGGCACTTTCTCCCCCTTCAGCAAAGGCAAGAAAGAAACTCCATGCATATCTGCCGGTACCTCCACCCCTGCAAGGTCCAATATAGTAGGACCATAATCAATATTTTGCACCATCTCATCAACATCACCTTTCTTTCCTCCCGGCAAACGGACCAGCAAGGGGGTACGGAAAGACTCTTCGTACATAAAACGCTTGTCAAACCAACCATGTTCTCCCATATAGAATCCCTGGTCGGAAGTATAGACAATCATCGTATTTTCCATCAATCCGTTCTCTTCCAAATACTTCAAAACACGCCCCACATTACGGTCTATGGAATGGATAACCCGCATATAATCATGCATATATTGCTGATATTTCCACTCAGCCAAAGCCTTACCCGTTAACTTATCCTGTTTGAATTTGGCAATGATAGGATCATAATGCTTGTCCCAAACAGCCTTCTGTTCCGGATTCAGAGCATTATACATATTTCTGCCCGCTTCTTCCAGTCCCGTTGTGGTATGGATCTCATTCTCCTTGTCCGCCATCTTCAGGTCATACACCAAATCCATATCCTTTATAATGCTCATTTCCTGCTTGGATGCAGGAATTCTGCCTTCATATTTATCATAGAAGTTTTCGGGCATCGGATAAGTTACATCATCATACAAGTCAAGGTCACAAAGATCAGGCATCCAGGTACGATGAGGCGCCTTATGATGAATAAAAAGACAGAATGGTTTACTCTTGTCCCGGATGCTGTCCATCCAATTTATTGCCAAATCTGTCACAATATTGGTAGCATAGCCTTCCCGTTGTACCCGTTCGCCATTTTTAATAAATTTCGGATTATAATAATCCCCTTGTCCTATCAGGATGTCCCAATAATTAAATCCGGTAGGTTCAGATACCAGATGCCATTTACCGATCATAGCAGTCTGATAGCCATTAGCCTGAAGCAGTTTCGGGAAAGTCTGCTGGTTACCGTCAAATGTGGTGGTATTATCCGTAAATCCATTGGCATGACTATGTTTACCGGTCAGCATGCAGGCACGGCTGGGACCACTCAGAGAGTTTGCTACAAAGCTGTTTGTGAAACGGACACCCTCATTGGCTATCCGGTCAATATTGGGTGTCTGCATATAACGTTGGTCATAGGCACTGATCGTCTGATAAGAATGGTCGTCACACATGATATAGACCACATTCATCGGCTTTTTTACCTCTTCAGATTTCTTTTCTTTGCAGGAAGACAGCGATGACAACACCGCTGCCCCCGTCAAAGAATATAATAACACAGGTGTTACTCTATTCATATCTTTTTTATTAACATAATTCCTACCATCCGGGATTTTGCTCCCACATACCACCGGTCAAATCTCCTAACATACGTGTCTGAATGGGTAACAGATAGTCACGGTTGACATCAAACTTCCAACCCGATTCATACCCTGCAGGATTCGTAGGTATAATATAGCGCAACGGATCCCCGGGCTTGCCTGTCAGGAAAAGATTATTTCCTGAAGCTTGATCATAAATTAACTTATCACCATATACAGGATGGTTCTCAAGATTACTTCCCACAAAGAGCGCACCTTTCGGCCATTTGCTCACTATTAATTCGTCCGCAGCAGCCCAGCGCATGATATCTTCCTGACGGCGTCCTTCACAGGCTTTTTCAACCCGGCGTTCACGACGTACAGCCTGAATATACTTATCAAGATTGCGGAAACCATAATCAGCTTCCTGATTATATTCCCTGTCAAAATCCACCGGAGGCATGCCTACACGGTCACGTAAAGGTTGCAAGGCATCAATAATTTTCTGCGCATTCCCCACACCATCCAGTTCAGCCAGAGCTTCCGCATAATTCAGCAAGATATCTGCATAACGGAACTGAATAGCCGGTGTGGCTCCCTTGAACTCGGCATCCAGACTGCCCGTATAATCAATTTGCACATGTTTTAATAAAGAATAACCAGTCATATTCTGATTATAGGATGAAGTACCAATCAATGGCGGTACAACATAATAAGGAGCCTTGTCATCCGGACGTAATTGCTGCCCCGGCATACAAACAGTCTGTGACAAACGCGGATCACGCAAAGTCGGCTGCAATTCATTCCCGAACACCTTTTTCGCTTCAATCCGCTCATCACCAACAAACGGTTTACCATCAATTGTCAGATAATCATCCACTAATGAAGCCGTAACACCTACACTCCCTCCTCCTTGATTTAAGTAACGGTTTACATTATTACCAATCTGATCTCCATCATACTGTTTATACCAAAGTACTTCCGGATTACCCGATAAATCTGTAGTCTGAAACATCTGACGATAATCATCCAATTTGTTACCAGTATTATAAATGGCCCATACGCCACGATCCATCACTTCTTTTGCAGCTGCAACAGCCTGATTAAAATAATCGCGAATTTTTTCATCGGTCACCGTAGAATCAAAAAACTTATCATTTTTCGCTTTATGGTATTTTTCCCAAGTTCCTTCAAACAAGGCCACTTCACTTTTCAAAGCACGCGCCACATCTTTATGAATCCGCATGGTAGCACTATTGTTCTGAGTATTGAGATACATCACCGCTTTATCCAGATCAGCCAAAATACTGTCGGCAATAATCGTGCGGTTAGCACGAGGCAATTTCATTTCTTCCATATTAGGATCAAGCGGAGTGTTCACCCACGTCAGGCGCCCATAGCTGATAAACATCTGATAATAATACCATGCGCGGAAATAATAAGCCTCACCCACATACTGATTATAATCAGCAGATCCTTTTTCCACACAATTATCTAAATTACACAGCATAAAATTTAAATTACGGATAGCTGTATAATTTTGCAGTTTGACCGCACTACTCAATGTCGTTTCACCTGCCAAACGGGTACTAACCGAACTGGAAGCCATATTATCACTATGTGTATCTGCCCCGGCAATATATTGTCCACCACCGGCATCAAAACCTTGCGCACGCATTCCATCACCAAAGCTGACATAGTCATATTTATAATTACCTGTCTGATAGAATTGATCCAGATAATTTCTCATTTCCCCCGTACTTGCAAAAGGAATCGTCGTAGACAGTACCCCTTCAGGCATCTTATCCAAATCATAGCAACCGGTAAGACCTAACATCAAAACCAGACCAAAAAATATATTTCTTTTCTTCATAATATTCATCAAATTATAAGTTAACAACTAGACCAAAAGATATCACCTTGTTCATAGGATAGTTCTTTCCACCTTCAGCCGTGTAATCATTCTTGGTAAAGATAGCTTCCGGATCAAACATTCCTTTCAAAGTGGTAAAAGTCAACAAATTCTCACCAGAGAAAAACACCTGCACCTTCTGTAACCCTACCTTTTTTGTCCATACGGCAGGGATATCATAACTCACTGTCAGATTTTTCAGACGGCAATAAGCACCACTCTGGAGATAACGGTCACTAAGCGTCATTGTCTTATTACGGAAAGGAACCACCCCTCCTGCCGTATGAATATAAGGTTTCGGATAATAAGCCCCTGTATTTGTTTCACTCCAATAATCCAAATGCTCTTTAAACACCGTCACTTGCGCATAAGGTCCGCTTCCCCAAAAATAAGCTCCGGTACCAGGATCCCAATCTCGTTTAGCCACTCCTTGGAACATGGCACTTACGGTTACACCTTTCCAGCTAATTGAACCGTTAATGGTATATTGATAACGGGGAGTGGTATTACCAATCACCGTCATATCGCCCATATCATCCAACGTATTAAGCCCATTATTGATTTTCTTATCTCCATTCAGATCACGATATTTCACATCCCCCGGTGTCCAAGGTTTTCCGCTAATAAAAGATAAATCATAGGTATTATTATACTCATCAGCCTCTGCCTGAGTCTGGATCAGTCCGTCCGCCCGATATCCCCAAATTTCACCAGCTTTCTTTCCTTTATACCAATTATCTTTAGGATTTGTTCTAGTTCCTTCATATTCAGTCACTTCAGCAGTAGCATCCGAAAGAGAACCACCTATGCTATAGTCAATATCCTTTCCAATTTTTCCACGATAATTCAGCACCAATTCCCAACCACGGTTACGCATACGGGCATTATTGGTTTTAGGAGCGTCTGCACCAAAGAAATCCGGGAAATCCACCGTAGGTCCTAACATATCCTTCGTATCACGTTGAAAAACATCAAAAGAACCGGTCAACGAATTACCAAAGAAACCGAAATCCAAACCTATATTCTTACTCTCTACCTTTTCCCAAGTCGTATTCGGGTTGACTACGGCAGGGGCCTTAGTAAAGATGTGGCGTCCATCCGAGAATATATAATTTCCCAATTTATCATTCAAATCCATAGTAGCGGCAAAAGTATAAAGGGCCGCACCCGCCTGATTGCCCAGTAATCCGTAAGAAGCACGGAGTTTCAAGTTGGAAACTACATCGGCTATCGGCATCATAAACTGTTCCCGGGTAATATTCCATCCTAAAGATGCAGATGGAAAGAAGCCCCAACGATTACCTTTGGCAAAACGTGACGAACCATCATATCGTCCATTCAATTCAAGAAGATAACGTCCGTCATAATCATAATTCACACGTCCGAAAAAGCCACGGGTTGCCCAACCATTACGAGTATCGACTACCGTCTTATCACCGGTTCCCATACCTACATTAGGATTTGAAGTTGAATAAAGTCCGGTAATCGAGTTCTTCATATAACTATAGTCATTATTTTCTTCCTGATAACCTGCCATTACGGTAAAATTATGCTTGTCTCCCAAAGTAAAGAGATAATTCGAATATAAATTTATAGATTGGTAGCGAGTATGCGCATAATAACGGGTAAACTTGCCATCGGGTGATACACCCAACTCATCACGCACACCTTTCGAAGTACTCACCCCGTCAGCCCCATAAATTAACGGGCTCACGTTCAATGCCTCATATTCCAAATCCATCAATTTATATGTATAATCAAAAAAGATAAACCAGTTTTTCACAGGCTGGATATCTAAACCTGCCGTTAAACTAAAACGGTCACGTTGAGTATTTGTATACGTACCACTCTGCAAATAAGGAATCATAGTCAGTTCTGTAAAATGCCCATTCGGATCAATAGGAGCAACTGTAGGACGGAAACGTGCCAATGAATGATAAAAGCCTTCACTAAGCCCTCCGTCACCAAAAGGAGTATCCTCATCGGAATGCATAAACTTCGTATTTACTTTTACCTTCATCCAATCGGTAATCTGAGAAGAAATATTAGCGGCAAAATTATAACGGCTGAAATCCATATCGGCATAACGGAGAATACCATCTTCCGAATAATAACCACCAGAAATATAATATTGTGCTTTTTTGCCACCCCCACTCAAGCTGAGATTATGATTTTGCTTGAATGCCCAATCCTTATAATGCAAATCGAAATAATTAGTATTTCCTACTCCTAATTCTGAATTTTCGAATGCCGGGTTCATATTAGAATTTTTAGGAAGTTCGAACCAAGGATCCACACTACTGGGATCTTTAATATATTGCTGTAATAAACCCATTTTTTCCTCACTATACAAACGAGGAGAACCTGCATTGATACATCCGGCATTCCAATACTGAGCAAATTCATAGGAATCAACCATATCAGGCAATACAGTCGGCGTACTCCAACCTACGTTTCCTTGGTAATTTACACGCATTTTACCTTCCTCACCTTTCTTGGTAGTGACCAAAATGACACCATACGCCGCACGTGCACCATAAATGGCACAAGCAGCAGCATCTTTCAATACAGAAATACTTTCAATATCATTCGGGTTCACGTCCGAGAGACTCATTTCCACTCCATCAACCAAAATATAAGGATTCGCATTATTATCCAGATTGCCTTGTCCACGCAAAGTCAACGTACCACTAGCTCCCGGACGACCCGTATTTGAGTTGCTCACCAACAGCCCCGGAACCATCCCTTGCAAACTCTGTGTGGCATCAGCTACCGGACGACGTTCCAATGCATCTCCTTTCACTGAAGACACAGATCCGGTAAGATTCACTTTTTTCTGTACGCCATAACCTATTACAACAACTTCATCCAACGTTTCGGTATCTTCAGCCAATACAACACTGAAACTAGTCCTCCCATTAATAGGAAGAGTTTGCGTAGCATAACCAATGTAAGACACAACTAAATTTCCTTTGGAAGGAACATTAGAAAGCATAAAGTTACCATCCAAATCGGTTATTGTACCGTTTGAGGTTCCTTCAATTAAAACACTGGCCCCAATTACAGGCTCCTGACTGTTTTTGTCAATTACCTTACCACTGATAGATAAGGATTGGGCCAACACCTCCGATGAGAACAAAAACAGGATAGCTGTCACCAATCCAAGGATTGAAAGCAGTTTTGTTTTTTTATTCATAATAAAAGAATTTAAGGGTTAATTAGATTAAATCTGTTGCAAATATAAACCTCCTCCCCTTGCCTGCACCTCTTTATTTGTCTAATTAATCTCTATATTTGTCTAGAATAGTCCTCATTATCTATCTTTTAGACAAAAAGAAGACCTGAACACTTCCGGATATACCTCATCACCGGAAGACATTCAGGCCTTCTTTCTATATGTTAAAAAAAGATTATTTTGTTTCCATACTCATCGCTATTCCTTTTTCCAAACCACGAAGCTCGGCAAGGCCACGCATACGTCCCAAACAAGAATAGCCCGGATTTGTTTTCTTGTTCAAATCATCTATCATCTGATGACCATGATCCGGACGCATAGGAATAGATATTCCACGACGTTGCTGCACTTTCAACAGGTTCTTAACTACATGATACATGTCCACATCACCCTCCAGATGATTCGCCTCATAAAAGTTCCCTTCAGCATCACGTTGGGTACTGCGCAAATGAACAAAATTGATACGGTCTCCCCAACGTTCCATGATACCCGGCAAATCATTCTGTGCAGATACGCCAAATGAGCCACAGCACAGACAAAGTCCGTTTGACGGATTAGGTACAGCTTCCACCAACAGCTTGAAATCCGCCTCCGTACTCATAATGCGCGGCAAGCCCAGAATAGACATAGGCGGATCGTCCGGATGAATAACGAGCTTTACTCCCACTTCATCGGCTACCGGACAAATTTCTTTCAAGAAGAAAATCAAGTTATTGCGGAGTTTGTCCGCATCAATATCCTTGTAACGGTCCAGTTCATTTTGGAATTGCTCCAATGTAAAACTTTCCTCCGAACCGGGCAATCCAGCAATCATATTTCGTGTCAGACGATGAATTTCTTCCTCATCCATTTGTGCCAGACGCGCTTTTGCCTTTTCTATCTCTTCGGCCGAGTATTCCTTTTCGGCTCCCGGACGTTTCAAGATAAACAGATCGAACGCTACAAAAGCAGCCCGCTCAAAACGCAATGCCTTGGAACCATCGGGCAACGTATATGCCAGGTCCGTACGGGTCCAATCCAGTACAGGCATGAAGTTATAAGTCACAATATAGATACCACATGCTGCCAGATTACGCAAACTCTGTTTATAGTTCTCGATATATCTCAGATAATCTCCTGTCTGTGTCTTAATATGCTCGTGTACGGGCACGGATTCTACGACACTCCAAGTTAATCCTGCTTCTTCAATCAATTTCTTGCGCTTCATTATTTCCTCTACCGTCCATACTTCACCGTTGGGAATATGATGTAAGGCATTGACAATACCGGTTGCTCCGGCTTGTTTGATGTCCCACAATGATACGGGATCATTCGGTCCGTACCAGCGCCATGTTTGCTCACATAAAATCATATCAAATAAAAAAATTGAGAATTAAAAACTAAAGACTTGTTACATGGCAAATGCATTGAAACCACCATCTACTACGGCTACTGTACCGGTTACAAAGCTGCTGGCATCGCTGATGAGATACTGGATGGTTCCACACAGTTCCTCTGCTTTACCGAAACGTTTGAACGGAGTCTGGCGAATCACATCATTACCACGCTGAGTATATGTACCATCTTCGTTTGTCAACAAAGTACGGTTCTGTTCGGTCAGGAAGAATCCCGGAGCAATGGCATTCACGCGGATGCCTTCACCAAATTTCGTAGCCACTTCATTGGCCATGAACGCAGTGAAATTAGAGATTCCCGCCTTTGCAGCCGCATAACCACATACACGGGTCATCGGACGGAATGCCGCCATAGAAGAGAAGTTCACAATAGCTCCTTTCTTCTGTTCCACCATCGGCTTCAAAAATACCTGTGTAGGCAGAACTGTTCCGGTAAGATTCAGATTAAGCACTTTCTGGAACTCATCGACCTTCAAATCAAAGAAATTTCCTGTAGGAGCAATCGTAGCACCCGGCATATTACCTCCTGCTGCATTCAGCAATGCATCTACACGACCATATGCTGCGAGAATATCCTTCAGATTCTGCTCCAATATAGCCTCATCCAACACATTCGTTACAAGAAACATGGCTTCCCCGCCTTTGGCCTTGATTTCGTTTACAATGGCATTTCCTACTTCTGCCTTACGGCCTAATATAACAACCTTGGCACCTTCTTCTGCCAAATGGGCGGCAATAGCCTTTCCCAAAACCCCTGTTCCACCGGTGATTACCACCACCTGGTCTTTTACACTAAACAAATTATTCATGATATTATTCTTTATGGTTTATACCTTTAACACTATCTCGCAAAACAATCAGGCTCTCCGGCCCCATATTAAACAAAAGATCGGCGATACTCAAATTCGGCAGAAAACCGTATTTGGCATCAAAAACTTGATAGTAAGGTTTAGGGCAAAAGTCAGCATCCGCCTCACGCCAGTCACGCTTCGGATGAATAGTCTCACGAAAATCAACCTCACCCGGAACAAATTCCATGCAATATTCCGTTGTTCCTTCCATATGGGGATGAATATCGATCAAATCGCATACTAAAGAACAAATTTCCTGATTATAATCCCACAAGAAGGCATATTTCTTTTCATAAAAGACGCGGAAATCATCAGCATAGTACTCAAAGAAAGGACTGTTTCTATATGCAGCCACCAAAGCATTCCAATGTATATGACGCCAATTGCCATGATCCGAAATACGGACATCCTTCATCAGGCATTTAGGCGTACCGCTTTTTTCCGTAGGGATAGTCAGTGCCAGCGGACCGTCGGCTGCCGCAATGACACAACGGTTGCGATAAGTCTGTTTCACATAATTGTCATACTGTTCCACATAGGCCTTCTCACAGGCAAACAGTTTTGTATAATATTCCACCGGGGCCAGATAGGCCGAACTTAAATATATCGTATTCTCCATTATTGCACTCGTTGAAAAATGCGCCCTTTTCTGGATGAAAACCAAATGCGCCAAGCTTTACCGATCAAATGGTCATCGGGCACCAGGCCGAATAAACGCGAATCACACAGATTTACCGGATTATTGGATGCCATCCAGTAATAATTTTTATTAAATGTATAGGCTTCTACAGGTTTTCCCCCTACATACAGGGTATCTCCCCTGACAGAAGCCACTCTCCCTTCATGGCGGACAATAGTATTGCACAACAAGGTCACATTCCAAGGATATACCTTGACAGGTTTCCCTTTTTCCGGGATCACAAAGGGATGGCTCTTGCTTATATCCTTATGATAAAGAGGAATCAAATCCACTTTTCCCGCCAGTTTTTGTTTTAACAGGTAATATTCATAATGACTGAAGGTACGTATATACTTCCCCTCGGCATACCCCACCAACCTGTTTCCCTGAATGTTCACTTGCTGCATGGCAGCCTGCATCGTTTCTTCTTCCGTATGAGAATAGACATACAAAGATTTACTATCCGGGCTCAACACTTGTTCGTCGGTCACCCACAGTTCATCATTCAACATCAACGTATCTCCGGGTACTCCTACCACACGGCTTATAAACACTTCCCGATTGCCCACCGACGTCTGAGGAGACCGTGGATTAGGATTGTTGAACAACACAATATCCCCTTTCCCGGCAGTTTTTCCCAGCCACCGCCAGATAGAAAAAGGCACACGAAACCCATAACTCCACTTATTCACCAAAACCCTTTCCCCTTGATAAAGGCTATTCTCCATACCGGTAGAGGGAATGGTGCAGGAGGTGAAAGCAAATGTCTTTACCAACAGTACCAGAATGACAGCAGTAAGCATTGCTTTTATCCATACAGGAATACAGGGTATGCGCAATTTATTTAATGTTATCTACAAAGGTAAACAATCGGTTCCAACGTATTTTTCCATCCAGCCAGCCACGGTCATTATCCAATGACAACCAGATAAAGATAGGTTTTCCCACCACATGATCTTCGGGAACAAATCCCCAAAAACGGGAGTCAGCCGAATTATGACGGTTATCTCCCATCATCCAGTAATAATCCATCTTGAAAGTATACTCATCGGTTTCCTTGCCGTTAATATAAATCTTTCCATCTTTCACCGCCAGTTCATTACCCTCGTAAACATGAATAGGACGCTCATAAACAGGAAGATTCTCTATCGTGAGTTTCACCGTCTCTCCCTTTTTGGGAATCCATACAGGTCCGTAGTTATCCGTAGTCCAGTTCTTATACATATTCAGCGGGTACAAGCCCCCCGCATCATCAGCCGGTGTATTCTCAATACTGACTACAATATCCTTACGCGCCAACAAACCAGCTTTCGCTTTTTCCGTCAGAGGCATATTATAAACAGAAGCATCCGTATAATACATCATCATATCCTCCTTGCTGATACCCAGTTCATGAGCCAGGTCATCGGGAATAGGGCGCTTGGTTTTCACCAGATAACGATACTGCACATTATCAGGCTCTTTATTAGCTTTACCATCCAAATAAATAATACGATCCTTTATCTCCAACGTTTGTCCGGGCAAACCCACACACCGCTTCACGTAGTTCTCACGGCGGTCTACCGGACGGCTGATTATCTCACCGAAGTTCTGTGGATTCTCTTTCAGGTACTCCCGTCCCAACTGATAATAATAATCATAGACCACCCGTTGCTGCTCCGGAGTCATGGAAGCCAAATCCACCGGTTTTGCCAGCTCCTTGCCTGCGCCATAACTCAGACGGTAAATATCATCATTGGGCACACCGGTGGCAACTGTATCTCCGGCCGGAAAGTTAAAGACAACGATATCATTCAACTGTACATCCCCCAAACCTTTCACCCGTTTATAATCCCATTGTGGATGCTCAAGGTATGATTTACAATTAAAAAACGGCAGTGTGTGTTGTGCCAACGGCATGTGCAGCGGAGTCTGAGGCACACGGGGCCCATAACTCATTTTACTCACAAACAGATAATCACCCGTCAGCAATGATTTTTCCAGCGAAGAAGAAGGAATCACATAGTTCTGGAAGAAATAGAGGTTGACAAAGTATACCGCCACCAGTGCGAATACAATAGCATCCACCCATCCCATGACAGTCACTACATGACGGTTCTTGGACTCTCTCCACCAAGTCCATGGAATCTTCTTTGTGATATACGCATCGAAGATAAACGGTACAACCACCAATCCCAGCCAGCTTCTCAACCAGACAAGAAATATCAGGTAAAGCGCCAGAACAACGGCAAACTTAATCCACTGTGTACGTGTTGCTCTTATCATATCTTAAAACTGAAATAAATCACTCATTCCTAATAACCCTTCATGCCTGGATGTATATTCCGCCGCCAAAACAGCTCCCAAGGCAAACCCCTTCCGATTCTTTGCATCATGGGTAATTGAGATGCTGTCCGCCTCAGAGTCATAGCGGATAGTATGAATACCAAACACCTCCCCTTCACGGATCGAATTTACAGGAAACTCATTCTCGGCACATTCCGATGTTCCCGACACGGTTCCATCCGGTGCCACCATGGTCCCTTTCACCCATTTACTCTTGCGGTTCATATTTTCCAGAATTCCTTCGGCCAGCGTGATGGCTGTTCCGCTGGGCGCATCCAGTTTATGAATATGATGAGTTTCGGTCATGGAAACCTCGTAAGCGGGAAAGTTATTCATTATTTTAGCCAAATATTTATTTACAGCAGAGAATATAGCGACACCCAGACTGAAGTTAGACGACCAGAACAAGGTTTTTCCACCTTTCGTGCATAATTCTTTCACCTCATCACCATGTTTGTCCATCCATCCGGTACTGCCCGATACCAATTTGACACCGGCAGCAAAAGTTTTCATATAGTTGTCATATGCCACCATCGGGTTAGTAAACTCAATAGCCACATCTGCTGATTTAAATGCTTCCGAATTAAAATCATCTTGATTATCAACATCTATAATACTCACAATCTCATGTCCGCGGGCAACTGCAACCTTTTCAATCTCCTTGCCCATCTTTCCGTATCCTATTAATGCTATTTTCATAATTACGAATGTTATTTCAGCCACAAAGATAGCGTTTTTCGTTGTAAACCATTACATTTGCCAAACATTTACACCTCATTAACATGGAACAACTATTACACTATGTATGGAAACATAAAATATTTCCTCTCAAAGAACTGAAAACGACAACCGGCCAACAAGTGGAAGTTATAGATACGGGACTGGCGAATACCGACGCCGGTCCCGATTTTTTTAATGCCAAGCTCAAGCTGGACGGTGTGCTTTGGATAGGCAATATCGAGATACATGAAAGATCTTCAGACTGGTTCAAACACGGACATCATGCAGATGCCGGTTACAACTCTGTCATTCTGCATATAGCCTCCGAAATAGATACGGAAATCAGCAGGAGCAATGGAGAAAGAATCCCCCAAATACAACTCATCTGCCCGGAAGCGGTCCGCACCAACTACAAGGAACTGTTGGAAACAGACAGCTACCCCCCTTGTTACCGCATCATTCCTTCACTCCCCCCTTTCACCGCCCACTCATGGATGACTGCCTTACAGATGGAAAGATTCGAGCAAAAAGCGACCTTATTGAATGAACGGTTAAAACGTTGTCAAGGCAATTGGGAAGATGCTTTTTTTATCACACTGGCACGTAATTTCGGTTTCGGGCTGAACGGAGACGCTTTCGAAACCTGGGCTCATCGGCTTCCCTTCCGGGCGGTAGACAAGCATCGGAACGACCTTTTCCAGATAGAAGCCATCTTCTTTGGACAAGCCGGCATTCTGGAAGATTCTGATGGAGACGGATACTATCTCCGGCTAAAAAAAGAGTACACCTATCTACAGCATAAATTCGGACTTATCCCGATGGATGCTTCCCTATGGCGTTTTCTCCGGCTACGTCCTGCTAATTTTCCGCATATACGGATTGCACAGTTGGCATGTCTTTATCATCGTGCCTACGGACTGCTCTCTCGCATCATGGAAACGGAGACACTACAAGGTGTCAGAGATATTCTGAAAGGAGGAACGTCAGAATACTGGCTCACTCATTATACATTTGGCGGTTCTTCCCCTTCCCGTCCGAAGACTCTAAGTAACACCTCACTGGATTTACTCATTATCAACACGGTAGTGACATTTCTCTATGCTTACGGACTGCATAAAGGGAATCGTGTACTTTGTGCACGTGCCGGCAGTTTTCTGGAAGAATTGAAAGCGGAGAACAATTATATCACCCGCATGTGGGAACAATGCGGAATGAAAGCCTCCAATGCCGCCGACAGCCAAGCTTTGATACAATTAAAGAAAGAATATTGCGATAAGAAAAAATGCCTGTATTGCCGGATAGGGTACGAATATCTGAAACGGTCATAATATTCTATCACCCTGCCGGCCATTATTAACTATATCCATAGAATGCCGACAGGGATGTATGAAGCTGTGACAATAATTTATGTATAACAAATGACGAAACAGTCTTGTCACCGGAAGGGACAGGTACTGAGAATACCTCTATCCTGCCCAACTGACTATTATTCTCTTTGGAAATCAGACGGATAATTTACTTCATTAATAATCTTTCCTCCCTCCAAACGCTCCCATGTCTTGAAAGAGCGCACTCCTTGTGTCAGTTCAATGACCCGTGCCCCATTTCCTCCCGGAATATCGTGATAAACGGTATTCCCTCCGGTAAACCGTCCATAGCACAACAAAATCCCTTTCCAATCAACTACATAATCATTCACATGGTCGTGCCCCACAAATGTAGCCATTATGTCTCCTGCATTCAGCATAGCAGCATACAAACCTGTATTAATCAACGGAGCACAAGCCTTTTCCTTACGTGTTCCTATCAATAACGCATTTTCATCTTGCGCCGCTTCATTATATTCCGGAAAAGGAATATGAAAGAAAGCCAACGAGGGCAGTGGCTTGCCACCATTACGTTCCGTATATCCCACACTGCTCTCAACATACCAATTTATCTGATCCGGCTTTATCCAATCATACCCTTTTACCTGTTTCAAAGACGAATACGCATTGCTATCGAAGACATAAAGCACAGCTGCATCCTTCTTTCCGTCTTCCGACTTCAAAGGAAGTACATAATTAGTAACTCCCGAAATCCCTGCCGTGGTAGAGGTCAGATTACCCGGCATATCTTTGATATATTCCAGTAACTCAATACGGGTCATATCTTGCTCATCATCATGGTTTCCCCAAGTCACGGCAAAAGGCAAACGGCGGGAAACAACAGGTTCCAAAGCTTTAGACAATGCCTCGCTCGCCGGCTTGCCAAACACCAAATCACCTGTATAAATCACCAAATCCGGTTTCTCAACATCCAAGACCTCATTCATTCGCTCCGCCGCTTCTTCCGAGGCAGAGTCTCCCGGTACCCAATGAACATCAGTGAACTGAACAATCTTAAACTTCTTGTCTGCATTGAATTTCAGCACATTTTGCGCGCTTACCGGCATCATCCCTACACAAAGCAGAGCCAACACACCACATAATGTTTTTATCTTTTTCATCATCCTAAAAATTTATTTAAACTGATTACTGCAACCACCAAGGCTTATCCGAGGTTTTATCACTTCCACCAAACTGCTCATTCAAAGCAGCCTCCACATGAGTGGCATTGTTATTATATTCATCCTGCGGATACATCCAGCGATAAGGCAGACTAACTCCTGCGGCACGGCGGAAATCGGGATACCCCGTACGAAGCGCCTCATAGTAGGGTAGCCATACACTTCCCTGCAAAAATGTCGGCAAATACTTTTGCATAATAATACGCTCTATCTTCTCATCAGTAGAAAGGGAAGAGGAATAAGCCACCTTGTCATTTCGAAGGTATTCTGCCGCTGCATCCTGAGTGAGATAATCAGCTACCGACACAGCATATTTCTGATAAAACTCAAAAGACGCCTTGACGGCCGATTCATAATAAATCTTGTCATCTCCCTGAATCCATCCTCTTACTACAGCCTCAGCCAATATAAGCTGCTGTTCAACGTAACCTAACAAGACCATAGGCTCATTGGTCGGAGTCTGGTAATAACGGGGAGCAGGCTTGGAACAGTTTCCAGCCACCGCCTTATCATTAACCAAACTATAAGGAACAGCCGGATCACCCCCGTCATAAGAGCTGAAATCATTAATCGCTTTTCCGGCTTTTTCAGCATTCGGAGTTTGCGTGGCAACAGCAAATAAACGCGGATCCTGCCGTGTAGCCAATGCAGCAATATAAGTGGAATCCATAAAACGCCCCGAACCGAAATCGCTGTCATTAAAATACGGATAACGGTTATCCTGCTGGTCAAGATAGATCAACTGCCCGTTATCCGACAAGCTTTCCATTAAAGGTCCGTCGGCTACAATCTTTGAAAACTCCGATTTAACATCTATATCACCTACCTTCTCTTTTCCCGACAAAGACATCAAAATACGTAAGCGGTAAGCATTAATCAATTTTCTCCAATTAACCAAGTTGCCATTGTAGATAATATCTCCCGAAATAATCTCATCACTGCCTTCAAGCATTTTATCGGCCTCTTCCAGTTCCTTCAAAATGCCGGCCAGCACAACTTCCTGCGAATCGTATGCCGGCTGGTAATTCGCATCTGTTTCTGCCTTAAGCGCATCCGTATAGGGAATACTTCCAAAGTCCAGAGTCAACTGATAGAAATAATTGGCACGGAAGAAATGAGCCAAAGCCTGATAAGCACTTCCTTCTCCGGCCTCTTCTGACATTTTGGTCACATCACGCAAATTGCTATAATAATCAAAATCCCCACGCGTCCATTTATAAACCTGATACTTGCTTTCTCCCGAAGTCAGAATCAGCATCTTGGCTGCATGGCAAGCATCCGAACTGGTTTGATTGAAAGCACTATAAGCAACTCCGGTCAACAACAGGGAAGGATTGGTAGTAGTGGCATTATTAGGATCCACATTCATCTCTTCCAAATCAATGCAAGCACTCATTGCAAAGGATACGGCAAGAAGAGATGCCATGTATTTGATATACTTCTTCATCATATTTTGAATAAACGTTAAAATTTAATGTTAGCACTCACTCCTACATAACGGGCCGACGGATCCTGCAAATCTCCATCACTGGCACCAAAGTCCGGATCCAAATAAGGAGTCTTTTTCAGTACGGCCAGATTGTTTCCAAACACTGTGACATCCAGCCCTTTTATAAACTGTGACTGAATGAACTTAGTCAAATCATACGTCACTGCAACACGTCTCAGTTTTAGGAAAGAACGGCTGAACGTATTAGCAAACAACTCGCTTTCTTCTGTACGCACCACGGCACGATAAGGATAATTCTGGGCCCAAGTCTGTATGTTTACCGCTGTTTCATTCTTTTTATAGACACGGGTATCGGAAACAATATTCCCATTCACGTCATAAGTCACCTCACCGCTTACTATATTGACACCTTCGGGCACATAAACAGGCTTGCCACCATTATCATATTCTTCCTGACGATACATGGTAGATTTGGGATGCTTTCCTCCCCACCACATTTTCTGCGTGGTAGTAGATATCAACGTTCCTCCGATAGCTCCGTCCATATCTATATTGACAGTAAAATCCTTTATCTTGAAAGTATTCTGCAATCCGAAACGAACATCAGGAGACTGGTTTCCTACTTTGGTCTTAAAAGCGCTCTGAGTGGGCAAACCCGTATTCGCATCCAATATCAACCGGCCATCCGGTGTCTTTTCCCACTCGGTAGCATACATAGCATCAGCCCGGTCACCTTTTTTCAAATCGCCGAACTTCTCCTGGTCTCCATAAATCCCGGTCAGCTTACGAATATTACTACTCCAATTGGTAGCTACATTCCAGGTAAAGTTTTTGTTTTTTACCGGAGTGGCGGAAACAATCAGCTCGAAACCGTTTGTTGTGTATTCGTTACCATTCACATAACGTTTGGTAAATGCCGAGGCAGATGATATGGGCAGTTCTATAATACTGTTCTCATCCAGCATATGATAGTAGGTCAGATCAATTCCAATGCGATTATGCAAAAACGAAGTAGAAACCCCCACCTCATACGAGGTTGTTTTTTGCGGCAATATATTCGCATTGAGTAACGTACCCGGATAAGTCACGGACGGAATACTGCCATACAGTGTGCCATTGGAATAAGTAGCATACAAAGAATAAGGATCAAGGTCACTGGAAACTTGCGCCCATGCACCATTTACTTTCAGATAATCCATCCATGAAGGCAGTTTCACATATTCATTAACCAATGTACTTAATGACACAGAAGGATAGAAATAGGAGTTATTCCCTTTTGCCAAAGTAGAAGACCAGTCATTACGCCCGGTAAATGTAAGAAACAAAGACTCAAACAAATCTACATTCACAGAACCATAAACACTCTCGATAGCTTTTTCGTTCATCGAGTTGGTAGCGCTTACAGGATTCAGGCTATTACCCAAATTGTATACTTTCGCCACGATCAGTCCGTCTGTAGACTGGCTTTGCTTCCGAATCTGACGGTAATACAGTGAAGTACCGGCATTGACAGTCAACGTAAAATTCCTGCTGAAAGCACGTGTGTAAGTAGCAAGAAAATCCGCATTGATGTCCAGCTGATCAGTATTCCACGTTTTGTAGTCGCCATTCCGCGAATCACCATAGTTCATATAAGACTTAGGAACAGACATATCTTCAAATGTGCTTTCCAAACGTCCCGCAGCCCGTCCTTGCAAACTCAGCCCCGGTATTACATCCCAGTTCAGTTTCAGTTGTCCATTCATTGTATTACGGTCATGCTTTTGCGTCAGTTCATTGGCAGCAAAGTAAGGATTATTATACCACGCATAGTTGTAGTTGGCCTGACGTGTACCTTCAGAGTCCGGACGATAATAATGCTCGGCCAACTCCTTTCCATTTACATCATTTCCCATCCATAACAAAATGGTATACATATGATTTTTCGGTCCATATCCATAACGTGGATAATTGGGAGAATATACCTTGTTATAAGAAAGATTGGCTGATAAAGTAACCGAGTTACTAAGGTTATACATACTGTTAAAGTTCAATCCCCCCGTATAAACCGAAGTATTGGGAACCTGTCCGCGCTGATTGGAGAAATCACCGTTAAAATTATAGTTAGCTTTTTTACTTTTGCTTGCCACTGAAAAAGTCGCTTTTGTAATAATTCCGGTACGTAAAAAGTCCCTCAGGTTATCATGAGGTTCCCATGCGATGGGCACCCGTTCGTACTTAGACTGGTCATCATAAATCGTACCGGAAACATCCCCCCACCAAGGAATCGTTTCTCCTGTTTCTTTATTACGGATAGGACTATTCCACTGTGCTATTTTCTGCCCGGCAAAACGAGGTCCCCAGGTCATGTCTCCATCCGAGATACCACCATCTGCTCCATCCCAAAAGGCATACTGACCATTAGAGCCCGAACCAAACTCTGTCTGAGTTTCAGGAAAGACCGTAAATCCGGCAGAAACCATACTGGACAATCCGGCCGTAACAGTCAATCCATCCTCTTTCGCCAGTTTGGTAGTAATCAAAATAGCACCGTCTTTACCCCGCGAACCATACAAAGCAGCGGCGGCAGTTCCCTTCAAAACATTAATACTTTCTATATTTTCGGGAGATACGTCAAAAAGATCCGACTCCACAGGCACACCGTCAATCACCATCAACGGAGTCTTTCCACGTAAGGAAAACGAAGGAGCCTGAAAAATACCGGTAGGATTATTTACCGTCAAACCGGCTACCTGACCCGACAAGGCATTACCAACATTCACCGTACCCGGCTGGTCTAAAGCCTCGGTATTGACTTGTTGGGTAGTATATCCCAACTTCTTTTTCTGCTGCTTGATACCGATAGCAGTTACCACTACTTCGTCAATGGCCTGCACATCGTCATTCATCGTCACGTTAATCACCGTTTGTCCATCTACTTGTTTCTCTACCGGAGTATATCCGATATAAGAAAAAATCAATACACCATTGGCGGGCACTTCCACTGAATAACGCCCATCCATATCTGTCACCGTACCCACTGTTGAGTTTTTAACCATTACGCTGGCACCGATAATCACATCCGACTTATCCCGCACCACACCGGTCACTCTGAGATTCTGCGCCTTCACGCAAAGGCATAGCAAGGTCATAACAATGACCAAGCACTGTTTAGTTTTCATTTATATATAATTGTTAGTTTATCCTGAAAAGAAAGAATTCAATAGATACTTTTAAGGCTGACACGGCGGAATACACCCAACAAATGAGATACGTCCTTTTTATTCTCTTGTAAAGCAGTCTCAAAAGACTCCGTATCCGAGTCGATAGCGGCCAACGCCACTTTCAGCACCCCTGTAAACTCCTGCTCCGCCTTATCCTGCGGCAGCAGGTCTTTCCTTACCTGACGGTTCAGTTCTTTTTCAATGGTACGTACTGCATTGTAGATTTCCGGCTTACGAATCACCGTACGACGCGTCGGATCTCCGGGTACCACCTCTTCCTTCACCACATAAGTATCTTTAAATGAATCATACAGGAAGGCTACCTTCTTACCTAATTTATGATTAGAAACCAATGCAGCCAGCTCTTCGGAAGAAGGGGTTTCAACAGTAGAGTAAAACTCCCATGTTTCCACCTTAGCCGAAGATGCATCCGTTTTCACATTCTCTTTTTTATCACGTACCGGATAAAACGGCATAGCCCACATCTGTTGGGCAAACAAACTGATACTCAAAAAAGCAACGGTTAAAATGAACTTCTTTTTCATAACTTTAAGTTTATTGTTTTCTGCCGCAAAGAAACGAACTGCACATTTCAATCCAAATACAAAAAGATGAAACTCACATAACAATTCAAAAAACAGAAAGGAGATAAAAAAAGTGTGTGGATATGCCCTGCACATCCACACACCACCTATGCTTTTATTACAAAAGAATTACGCTTAGAAAGCCTTCTTGTAAAGTTCCAGAATAATTTCTTCCGTCACTTCACGAGGATTGCCCGGCGTACACACATCGGCAATAGCCGAAGCGGCCAGACGGGGCAAGTCTTCTTCCTTAATACCCAGTTCAGACAAATGCTGAGGGATACCCACCTTGACAGACAATGCCTTCACCGCCTCAACAGCAGCCTTCGCAGCCTCTTCCCGGCTCATGCCATCCTTGTACACATTCATTGCCTTGGCGATATCTACATATTTGGACAAAGCAGCCGGAGCATTGAACTCCATGATGACAGGCAGCAACAGTGCATTAGCCACACCGTGAGGAATATCGAAGATAGCTCCCAACGGATGAGCCATACCGTGAACCACGCCCAAGCCTACATTAGAGAACGCCATACCTGCAATGTACTGTGCCACGGCCATACCGTTACGGGCTTCCGCATTGGTAGGCTCGAAGACAGCGGTTTCCAGATAACGGGCAATCATTTCGATCGCCTTGATCTCGAACATATCGCTCATTTCCCAAGCGCCTTTGGTTATCAACCCTTCGATGGCGTGGGTCAGTGCGTCCAAACCGGTAGAAGCAGTCAGCCCTTTAGGCAGAGTGTACATCAGTTCCGCATCCACAATAGCGATGGCGGGAATATCGTTCGGGTCTACACAAACCATCTTCTTATGGTTTTCCTCATCCGTGATGACATAGTTGATAGTCACCTCGGCGGCAGTACCGGCGGTAGTGGGCAGTGCAATGATAGGCACTGACTTTTTCCTTGTAGGAGCCACACCTTCCAGTGACACCACATCACTGAAGTCTGGATTATTAGTGATGATACCAATCGCTTTCGAAGTATCGATAGACGAACCGCCGCCGATAGCCAGAATAAAGTCCGCTCCTGATTTTGCAAAAGCTTCAACTCCCGCCTTTACATTGCTTACGGTAGGATTCGGTTTGATTTCACTGAATATTTCATAAGGAATACCTGCATTCTCCAAGACTTTCAACACTTTATCAGCCACACCGAACTTAATCAAGTCCTTGTCTGTAGCAACAAACGCCTTATGCAAGCCCAAACGTTTAATCTCTTGTGGAAGCACTTCACGCGCACCCGGACCGAAGTAAGATACTTCGTTCAATACAAATCTGTTAATCATAGTTTTTTTAATTATGTAGTTTGGTTGCAAACTTAGTACAAATTCTTGAGAAAACGGCTCTTTAAAAAGATTCTTATAGTATGTTTTTTGGCATTCATGCACCCCGCCTTCAGTCCATTCAGCACGGTTAACACACTGTCACACAACAAATAAGACTGACAGAAGCCCCTTCAGCCTCCTGTCAGTCCTTTCAGCCGGCCTGATGGACGGGAATTATGCCGCCAGCACCACCTTGTACAGATTTCCTTTCTCCGTATGCATCCGTTCCGCCCCCATGGCGCTCATCATCTTGCCGAAACGCACCACCGTCATGCCGCGCATAGCCGCAGGATAACGGCTCTGCAAAATGGTGAAAATGACCGAGGCCGAATAGAGTTTGAACTCCTCTCCCGCCTCAGGCAGGCGAAAACAACGGTAGAACACCTCCTGCTCTACGGGCATGGCATAGAACTCGCGGTTGCGCAATTGCAGTTCCGCTTCCTCTTCGGCCGAAAACCAATAACGCTCGCCGCCCTCCAGCTCCGCCTTCAATTGGGCAAACAATTGCTTGTGCTCCAGTGGCGTGCAGTCTATTTTCTCTTTCACCTCGGCACAAAGATAACGGCGACTGCCCGTGGGGTCGGTCAGCAAATCCTTATGATTACTGGTTCCTATAAACGAAGCCATGCGGGGCAGGTGACTGTAGGATGAACGGTGCGACTTACGGAAATCCAACTTCTTCATCTGCATCAGTGTCTTGAGCAACGGCAGTTTTTGAGGAGAAAGACGGTCGTACTCATCCAGATTAATCAGCCCGAACTGCGCCAGTTTCTGTTCGCAGCCCGACTGCCCCGTCAACTCAAAACTGTCCGTGTAATAATCTCTCAACCCGTCGGGCATCAACAACTGACAAAAAGTAGATTTACACTTGCCCTGCATACGGCTCACCAACATAGGGGCCACTGCATTGGCGCAACGGTCCATGCGTCCTGCCCACTGGGCGGCCATTCCCAGCATCCAGCGGTGGAAGCCGTTTATCCAGAAGGCTTTTTTCGAGATGCGCTGCGCCAGCGGAGTGACGCGGTCCACCCCGTCCCATTGGGGCAGTGTATCCATATAAGTAAGGAAAGGGTGATAGTCTTCCAAGCGTTCCGAATGGAGCAGGCGGCTCACATCCTTATCCCAGCAATTGATGCGATGACGGTGCGCTTCCAGGCACAAGGTGTTCAAGGTACGCTGAGTCACTATCTTATAAGGTGTGTCCGTCCCTTGCCCCTTCGCGCAATATTCGGGTTGTTCCGTCAACACGTTGAAACGGAACTCATAGTGTTTCCACAAGTAGTTCTCCAGACGGTCTTGCACCTCCCGGTTATCCGCAGCCTGTTCTTTTTCCCTTTTATCCGAAGAAGGGTCCGCCTGTTTCGCCGTTGCAGTTTCACCGTTCCATAACTTGCACCATTCCATCACCTTCCGAATCATTTCTTTCATCATGATTTTATTGTTTTTTTAGTTGTTGTTTCCACAAAGATAGCACATTGAAAAGCCTTTGTCAAGGGATTTCCGGCGTTTCGGGATGAAAAGTGACTAAGCGTAAACATCCTTATGTAAAAGGGTTTTCATCAGGACAAGTTCGTGTTCTCTTCTTGACAAGTACAGTGTTTCACTTAAGTGATGAAGTTTCATCACCCAAGTGGTACAAGCTCATCACTAGGGTGATAAGGTTTCATCACTTAAGTGAAACGATAAATTTATCAGGAAGCAAGTAAGCATTCGGCCTCGTGCGTGTTTCTCTCCAAGTTATAATAAAGTCAAAAG
>CAOYQO010000026.1 GCA_948566455.1 uncultured Phocaeicola sp. | reverse complement strand
CTTTTGACTTTATTATAACTTGGAGAGAAACACGCACGAGGCCGAATGCTTACAGGAAGCAAATGAGTATTCTTCCTGTCTTGAAAGTTAAGATGGAAAGCAGGTGCAATCTTTTGACCACGATATTGTATGACTCATTCTTGTCCTTTAGCATGATGGTCAAGGATATCGGTCCGGTGCGGGTGTTGCGGCGGCTGAAGGTGCTGACAGCGCACTGAAGGAACTACTGTCAGCCTTATGCGTTGTATATCAGATTTTTATTGTGGCTGAACACACTGAAGGATACTTTGAATTCCAGGGTATTGGTGAAGTGAGAATGATAAACGGGAAGCTGGATAGGGTACTGCATATGTTTGCTTCTCACTGATTTTATAAAAAACGAAACTTCTGCCCGTAAAGATGAATCGGGGCAGAAGTTTCGTTTCTCGAATATGGATTGCCGGAGTATTATCCCAGTAATTCTTTCACTTTAGCCGAGATGGCACGTCCTTCGGCTTTGCCTGCCAACTTTTTGGTGGCGACACCCATGACTTTACCCATATCCTGAGGACCGGCGGCACCCACTTCTGCAATAATTTCTTTCAAAGCGGCTTCCAGTTCTTCGTTACTCATTTGTTTGGGCAGATAGGCTTCAAGCACTGCCACTTGGGCCAGTTCGGCTTCAGCCAAGTCGGCGCGGCCCTGACCTTGGTAAATGGCGGCTGAATCTTTCCCTTGTTTTACCAGTTTCTGCATGATTTTCAATGCAGCGTCATCCGTCAAAGTGTCGTTGGCGCCCGGTGCTGTCTTTGCTTCAAGGAAGAATTTTTTCACATTACGCAAAGTTTCCAGTTTCACTTTGTCCTTGGCTTTCATAGCCTCTTTGATATCGTTGCTGATTACGTCAAATAAATCCATGGTTCTTTTCTATTTTAGTTGTTAAAATGTGATCGTTATTCCGCCGTTTTCGGCATCGTTATTGAATGTTTCCTCTTCTTCGGCTATTGCTTTAGACTGGATACTTTCCAACACAGTTTTGGTACGTTGGAAAGTAGGGGTCGTTTCCACCATACTGATAATGTCATCATTGTCCAGATCCTCCAGGCTGAAGATGTAAATGTTATGGCGTTTCTTCTTGTTGCTGTTCTTGAAGGTGTCTTTGCCGTAGTAATCTCCACGACGTTCATCCTTGCGCTGTTCCTCTTCTTCCAGTTCTTCCAGTTTCTTTTGTTCCTCGATGGTGCGTTTGTTCATCATGTTGTCCATGCCCGGTACATCCTTGATGCCGAAGCCGGTGGCAAGTACGGTGAACTTCACCTGTTCTTCCAGCGACTCGTCGATATAGAGCCCCCATTTGGTTTCCACGTCTTTGCCGAATTTGCTCATGAAGTCATGAACCTCATTCATCTCTTCCATCATCAACTCGCTCTTGGTGCTGAAAGAGATGTTGAACAGGATCTTCTTCGAGTTGAAGATATCGTTGTTGTTCAGCAGCGGGGAATGGAGCGCATCATTGATAGCCTGGCTCACGCGGCTTTCCCCTTTGCCGTATCCCGTACTCATAATGGCTACCCCACCATCTTTTAGTACTGTTTTCACGTCATTGAAGTCCAGGTTGATGGTACCGCGGATAGTGATAATCTCGGCAATACTCTTGGCTGCTATGGATAAAGTGTCATCCGCTTTGCCGAAAGCGTTCATCACGCTGAAGTCCGAATAAATATCACGCAGACGTTCATTGTTGATCACCAGCAGGGCATCTACATGCTGGCTCATTTTCTCCACGCCGTCCAGCGCCTGGTCAATCTTCCGGTTTCCTTCAAAAAGGAACGGAATGGTGACAATACCTACGGTGAGGATATCCATATCTTTGGCTGTCTTGGCAATGATCGGAGCCGCACCGGTTCCGGTACCTCCTCCCATTCCGGCAGTGATAAATACCATTTTACAGCCGTCGTTCAACATTCCTTTTACGTCTTCTATACTTTCTTCGGCTGCTTCACGTGCACGCTCCGGGCGGTTTCCGGCTCCTAATCCTTCTTTTCCCAGTTGCAACTTCACGGGAACGGGGGATTCGGCCAACGCCTGGTTATCTGTGTTGCACACAACAAATGTTACATCGTGTATACCTTCTTTATACATGTGATTTACGGCATTGCCGCCGCCACCTCCCACACCGATTACTTTAATGATAGTCGGGTTTTCTGCCGGGAAATCGAATGGCATTATAGTTTCATCAGACATAATCTTCTATATTATATTAAGGTGATGTAATTCGTTATTATTCTTCCAGAATCCTTCCAAACAAGTCGGTCAGCCGTTTGATCGGATTGTTGGCTTCTTTCAAACTCTTGATTTCTTTTTCCAGGTCGCGTATTTGGTTCAAAGCTTCTGCCACTCCCAGATCGCGTGCTTTGGCCAGTTGCGACAAGGCATTTTTGTATTTGCCTGCCTCTTTCAGCTCTTTTGCGTTTCTTATCAGGCTCTCGCAAGTGGCTTTTCGCAGCTTCTCCTCTTCCTCTGCTTTCTTGGCTGCCGCTGCTATTCTGGCTGCTTCTTCTTTCTCTCTTTTCCTTTTGTCTTCCACATTCTCGCCGCTTTCATCGAAGAGAGGTACTTGGATAGGACGTTCCGGGCGGTAACAGTTCTCTTTCCCGGCTCCTAACAAAGCGATGATTGTATTGCATGTACCATCTTTTTTCAGTTCCATCATGCCACCTTTCAGGCTTAGCTGGCTTTCTTTGGCCATTCTTACCTTTTCTACTTTGGTACGGTTGCTGAATGCTTCCTCCATATTCTTTAGATTGGCGGCACCGCCGGTAATGATAGCTCCTGCCAGCAGTTTGTCTTCATATCCCGAAAGAACAATCTGGTTCCATACATTGGCCAGTATCTCATTGACACGCGCTTCTACGATGTCTTCCAGTAAGTGTGACTCAATACTGCATTTCCCGTCCAGCGAGTAGGTAGGGTTGTCATCTCCGTCTTCCGACTTGTCGGCATAGGCATTGCCGTATTTCTTTTTCAGTTCTTCGGCATCTTCCTCTTCAATCTGCTGGCTGCAAATGTCTTTGGTGATGTTGCTTCCTCCCAGTGGGATGACTGCCAAATGGCGGAGTATGTTGTTTTTGTAGACAGATACAGTAGTCGTATCTGCGCCAAAGTCGATGAACATGCAGCCCGAACGTTTTTCACTGTTGGTCAGTACGGCATTGGCCAGAGCCAACGGTGAGATGATATAGTCGGCTATTTCGATTCCTGCCTGTTTGAAACATTTGTCAATGTTCTGCTTCACGCTGTTGCGGGCGATGATATTAAGGAAACGCCCTTCTATATGATCGCTGGGAACTCCTACAGGATCGGCCAGCAGGTTGATGCCTACTTTATATTCCTGGGGGGCCACTTCCAGTATTTCCTGGTCTATGATGGGGACTTCGCGGTTGCTGTCCATGATGGAGTCAATCAGTTCCTGTGAAATTTTGGTTTCTTCTTCCAGATGACGTACCTCCGTATTACGGATGGTGCGTAGAGATTGTCCTCCGATACCTACATAGACCTTTCCGATAGAAGCCTTTAATGTCGATTCCAGTTTCTTGATAATCGAAGTAAGGCTTTGTGCGGTTTTGTCCAGATTGTAAATCACTCCCTTACGGATAAAATCCGAAGAGTTTTCGCTGGCGAGGGCCAGCACTTGTATGCTTCCGTCCGCATGTTTCTTTCCTGCAATACCTGTGATCTTGGAGGATCCCAGTTCTATTGCTACTATAAAATCTGTTGCTGCCATATCTTACTTCTCTTTTTTAGTACAAATAATCTGATTATTAAATTCCAGACTGATGCGGCTGTACTTGTTCCAGCCTACTTGGTTCAGTCCTTTCTCATAAAAAGTTTTTAGTTTCTCGAACTTTTCCTCATAATTCCCGGGCTTGCCTAAGAATATGATATGTTCGCCAACCCGTGGAACCAGTTCCAGTTCTTTGGCTTGTGTCACGTTGATCTGCTCTATCTGGGCATCCCATAGCGGATGGGCCTGTAGAAAGACTCCTAAGGTATATAGTTCCTTGACGGCAAAATCACGATCCACGTATCCTGTAACAACAGCTACGTGTGCCGAACTGTTGGGTATCGGCATGATTTTTCCTTTATTGTCAATATAATAGTTGTCTCCGTTGTTTGCCATCACTCTGAGGATGGGGAGGCGCTGTGTCACTTCGATACCTATCTTGCATCCCGGTGTACGGTAACATTCCACATTTTCAATCAAGGGATGTTGGCTGAGCTCTTCTTCCAGCAGGCGGGTGTTGATGTCGCCCATCTTCTTACCCACAGGGGAGAGCTTCTTACCGTTCAGTAAGCGGAGTATCCCTTTCTGGCTGATGAAACCATGGTCTATACTGTCCTTGATAATCAATTCCATACCCTTGCAAACCTGGTCGGCAGGCTTGGTGTTGAAAGCGGTAACGGCTACAATAAGGTAGGCGGTTATCAGCAACAGAAACAGGAGTATGAGAATTTTCTTTATCATTTTTTATTCAGTAATCCGCAGATTTGGGGTACATAGTTATCTATGTCGCCCGCACCCAGGGTGATTAATACTTCTATATCTTTCTTGCTCAGTACGTCTAGAATTTCTTCTTTCTTGCACATGCTCTTCTCGATGCCCGGACGCAGATGGTCGTAAATCAGTTTGCTGGTGACGCCGGGGATGGGTTGCTCGCGTGCCGGATAGATATCTACCAGGATGACTTCGTCCAACAAGGAAAGGCTGTCGGCGAAATCTTTGTAGAAATCACGGGTACGTGTGTAGAGGTGCGGCTGGAAAACAGCCGTCAGCTTCTTGTCCCGATAGAGGGCACGCATGGAGAGTATGCTTTGTTTTATCTCGGAAGGATGGTGCGCATAGTCGCTCAGGAAAACCACCTTGTCGTTCTTTATCTTGAAATCGAAACGACGGTCTACTCCGCGGAAACTTGCCATACCTCTCTTTATTTCTTCGTCAGTCAATCCGCTCATCTGCGCCAAAGCCATGGCGGCTACCCCGTTCTCAATGTTGATACTGACGGGGACACCCAACTGTATATTGGGGATATTTCCCAAGGGTGATACGTAATCAAAGAAAATCTCACCGTTCCCAATACGGATATTCTCTGCATGAAAGTCACCCTCTTCTTGGGAATAGGTGTACAGTTTCACACCATTCTGCAAAGCCGGTTGCAGCTCGATGCCTTTACGTACAATCAATGCACCTCCCGGCTGGATGAGTGAGGTGTATTTGCGGAAGCTTTCCAGATAAGCCTCTTTGGTTCCGTAGATATCCAGATGGTCGGGATCGGTTGCGGTAATCACCGATATGTAGGGCGAGAGCCAATGGAAAGAACGGTCGAACTCGTCGGCTTCAATAACCATGTATTCACTGCTGTCAGACAACAGCAGGTTGGTGCCGTAATTCTTTGAGATGCCTCCCAAAAAGGCGTTGCATCCTACATGGGATTGGTGTAACAGATGGGCTGTCATGGTAGAAGTGGTGGTCTTACCGTGAGTGCCGGCTACACAAAGTCCTTTTCCTGCATGGGTAAGCATTCCCAATACCTGCGAACGTTTATGTATCTCGAAACCGTTTTCCCGGAAATAGGTAAACTCTTTATGTGTATCGGGGACAGCCGGAGTATAGACAACCAATGTAGTTGCCGGGTCGCGGAATGCATCCGTTATCAGTTCCGTGCTTTCTTCGTAATGGATGGCTGCTCCTTCTTCTATCAGCTTTTCTGTCAGTTCACTGGGCGTACGGTCATATCCGCCTACCTTCTTGCCTTTTGACAGGAAGTAGCGTACCAATGCGCTCATGCCGATACCTCCGGCACCGATGAAATAAACTGATTTTAATGTGTTAACGTCCATTTTCTTTTCTGTATTTATCAGCCAGTTTGAATACCTCCCGGGCAATAACGTTGGCTGAGTCGGTAAAGGCTAATTTAGCAATATTTGTACTTAAACTTTTCAATGTTTCCGGCTGTTTCACGGTTTCAACCGCTTTGTCCAGCAGAGCTTCTTTGGCAGCGGCGTCCTTGATATAGAGTGCTGCGTTTTTATTGACCAGCGCCAGTGCGTTCTTGGTCTGATGATCTTCGGCCACATTAGGCGACGGAACCAGAATGACGGGTTTCTGCAACAAACAGAACTCGGAGATGGAACCTGCTCCGGCACGGCTGATTATTAAATCGGCAGCACTGTATGCGGCGGCCATATCGCTGATAAAATCGGTTACGTGGAGCATTGGTAACTCACCGGCCTGGGCTACTGCGGCGCGTGCTTCGCCGATATATATTTTCCCGGTTTGCCAGATAAACTGCGCGCCGGATGCTTTAATCTTGTCCAAACCTTCCATCACGCAGTTGTTGATGGTGCGTGCTCCCAAGCTTCCTCCTACAATCAGGATTGTTTTCTTGGATGGGTCCAGCCCGAAGGAGCGGATAGCCTCTTCACGGCTGATGTGATGGTTGCGCAGTCCTTGGCGGACAGGGTTTCCGGTCAGGATAATCTTGTCTTTTTCAAAGAAACGTTCCATGCCGTCGTATGCCACGCATATTTTGCAGGCTTTCTTTGCCAATAGTTTGTTGGTTACTCCGGCATAAGAGTTCTGCTCTTGTATCAGTGTCGGAATACCCATCATCCCGGCCATTTTCAAAGTAGGACCGCTGGCATATCCGCCTACACCTACTGCTGCATGTGGCTTGAAATCCTTGATGATTTTACGTGCCAATAGCTGGCTTTTGACCAATTTGAAAAGAACCGAAACATTTTTCAATAAGTTCTTACGGTCGAATCCGGCAACAGGTAATCCTTTTATAGGGTATCCGGCAGCAGGAACGCGTTGCATCTCCATTCTGCCTTCAGCGCCTACGAACAGGATTTCCGCTTCGGGATGTTGTTCCTTGATGGCGTTGGCAATAGAGACTGCGGGGAAAATGTGTCCCCCGGTTCCTCCTCCGCTGATGATGATTCTTAAATTTTCTTCCATAATTCCTTTTTAGTCGAATTATTCGCAAAAGTATAAATAATACTTTTAAAATGAATGGTTTATATTATATTTCTTCTTCCGGCTCCCGCTTCCCGGCTGCATTCAGCATTGCCTTCAAGTCATCGGGCAGCGAGTTCTCCTCCGGCGGGAGGGAAGTGGTGGCATTGTCACCCGACGGAAGTGTGGTAATGGCTTCCTGCATGGCAGCTACCATTTCCTGATGCCGTTCGGTCTTGGCTGCCAGTTCGGCTTCTTTCTGCGCTTGTTGCTCGGCGGCTTTCTGTTCTTCTTTCTCAGCCACGTAGCGGCTGACACTTAATATCATACCGATGTAGGCGCAGTTGATGAGTGTAGAGGTTCCCCCTTTGCTGATAAGCGGCAGGGGTTGTCCGGTGACGGGGAACAGACCTACGGCCACCATCATGTTAAGCATCGCCTGAGATACCAGCAACAGGGCGATGCCCATCACCAGAAAGGCAGGAAAACTTTTTTCACTTCTTCGGGCTATTTTACCCGCCCGCATCAACAGCCAGATGTAGAGAATCACTACAAAGGCGCCTCCCAGCAACCCCAGCTCTTCTATGATTATAGCAAAGATGAAGTCCGAGAATGCTTGTGACAGGAAATCCCGCTGCACACTGTTACCCGGCATCTTTCCTATGATGTTGCTGGAGGCGATAGCAATATTGGCGTGTGCTATCTGGGCGTCCTTGTCTATATCATATTTGGCGGCGGGAACGGCTTCTTTGTCCTCAAAGAAGCCTTTTATACGGTTCTGCCAGGTTTCTACACGGTGCATCATGGGGACTTTGTTCAGTTTGTGTGTGGGCATAATCATCACTATGCCTACAAAAAAAGCCACCATAACTCCGGCTATTCCCATTAACTTGGCCAATTGCTTCCAGGGTACCCGGCCGATCACCATCATTAAAAAGACTACTCCGAAAAGCAGTGCTGCGGTAGAGCCGTTTTCGGGAGCAATCAGAATGAAAACAATTCCGGTGATCCACATGATATATTTAAATGCTTTCGGATTGGCATTGTCTTCTTCCTGAAACTTGGATAGAATAAATGCGGTGACAATAATCACGGCCATTTTTGCCAGTTCGGAAGGCTGGAACTGGATACCGAAGAAAGTCATCCAACGGGCTGCACCATTGACACGGTCTCCGGTAATCAATCCCATACCCATTACAAATATCAGCAATAATGTCGATAGGGGTAGCAGGAAGACGGGAAACACACGGAAATATTTGTAGGGAATGTTATGTACCAGTACCACAATGCACACACCTACCATCAGGATGACACTGTGCTGGGTGATAGGTCCCCAATGATCCCCACTTTTGTAGGTAAGCGTGCTGGCGGCACTAAATACCTCGACGATAGAGATCAGACAAAGAAACAGGAAAATAATCCAGATTACTTTGTCGCCCTTGAACAAGTCTTTTATCAGATCCATTATCTATATACCTTAATACTATATTACAGGTTTCTTACACATTCCTTGAACTGCTCGCCACGGTCTTCGTAACTTTTGAAAAGGTCGAAGCTGGCGCAGCATGGACTTAATAATACGGTTTCGCCTTTCTTGGCCATCCGGTAAGCAGCGTCTACGGCATCCTTCATGCTTTGTACATCGGCTACAGGCAGGCCGAACTTGTCAAAGAAATCATGCAATTTCTCATTGTGCAATCCCATGTAGATCAATCCGGTACATTTTTCTTTTACCAAGTCGGCAATTTCGTTATAGTCGTTGCCTTTGTCTTTCCCGCCTAATATCAGGATGGTTTTGGTTTTCATGCTTTGCAAAGCATACCAGCAGGAATTCACATTGGTAGCCTTGGAGTCATTGATATAATCTACCCCTCTTACCCGGCAGACTTTTTCAAGGCGGTGTTCCACTCCCTTGAAATCACCCAAGGCCTCGCGGATACACTCTTTGCGGATACCCGCCAGGTTGGCAGAGATACCGGCCGCCATGGAGTTGAACAGATTATGGGTTCCGGTCAGCGCCAGTTCCTCCTGTTCCATGTTGAAAGCGATTGGTTCTGTAAAATAAACCTTGTCCTGTTCCACGTATGCGGCGGTTCCTTCCTCTTTCCTTTCGGCAAAAGGGTAGTAATGGCCATGAATGCCATATTTGTGTAATTCACGCTGGATGATGGGGTCATCGTTCCAGAAGATGAAGGCATCGTCCGGGGTCTGGTTCTGGATAATGCGGAATTTGGCATCCACATAGTTTTGCATCTGGTGGTCGTAACGGTCCAGATGATCCGGCGTGATGTTCATCAATACGGCAATGTTGGCATGGAACTTGTACATATTGTCCAATTGGAAACTGCTTAACTCGATCACATAATAATCATAGTTGCATTCTGCTACCTGATATGCCAGACTTTGGCCGATATTTCCGGCTAGTCCCACATTCATACCTGCTTTCTTGAAGATATGATAAATCAGCGAAGTAGTTGTTGTTTTTCCATTACTTCCTGTAATGCAAATCATTTTGGCATTGGTATAACGTCCCGCAAATTCTATTTCGGAGATGATAGGGGTGCCTTGTGACTTTAACTTAAGAATCATCGGGGCATCATTCGGAATACCCGGACTTTTGATTACTTCATCCGCATTCAGAATGAGAGATTCGGTATGTTTGCCTTCTTCCCATTCGATGCCTCGCTCGTTCAGCATGTTTTTGTATATGTCCTTAATCGTGGACATGTCTGAAACGAAGGTGTCGAAACCTTGTTTCTTTGCCAGAACGGCTGCTCCCGCACCGCTTTCTCCGGCTCCTAGTATGACAATTCTTTTAGCCATAATCTTCGTTTATCTTATCTTATCTTTAATGTAATAATCGTAATTGCAGCGAGTACGATGGTGACAATCCAGAAGCGTACCGTGATTTTTGACTCATGGAATACGCTGTTGGGTTTCATGAACAGATAACTGCAATTGGGGTCTAACTGTGCTAATGTAGTGCGGAAATGGTCGTGGATAGGGGCACGTTTGAATACGCGTTGCAAATGTCCTTTCTTTTTTCCGCTTTTGAAATATCTCACCTGTAGAATGACCGAAAGGTTTTCTACCAAGAAGATTCCACAGAGAATAGGTATAAGCAACTCTTTATGAATGATGATTGCAAATACCGCTATGATACCACCAATGGTCAAGCTGCCGGTATCGCCCATAAATACTTGGGCGGGAAAAGCATTGTACCAAAGGAAACCGATCAGTGCGCCGATGAAGGAGCAGATAAAGATTACCAGTTCTTCACTGCCGGGAATGTACATGATATTAAGGTATCCTGCATATTCGATGTGGCTGGATACGTATGCCAATATGCCTAAGGTAAGACCGATGATAGCAGAATTTCCGGCTGCCATCCCGTCCATCCCGTCATTCAGGTTGGCACCGTTAGATACGGCAGTAACTACGAAGATGGTAACTAATACGAAAATAATCCAACCTACAGCCTGGGCATTGTCTCCCAGAAAACCTACGAAATCAGCATAATCCAAATTGTTGTTCTTGAAGAAAGGAATCGTAGTTTTGGTGGACTTCTGATCTTGTTCCTTGTGCACCACTTCCACAATTTCTCCTCCTCTTTGTATTTCTACGTTCTCACGGATAACCACGCTCGGACTTAAATATAAGGTGAGTCCCACAATGAGTCCCAAACCTACTTGGCCGATGATCTTGAATTTGCCGTGCAACCCTTCTTTGTCTTTACGGAAGACCTTGATATAGTCGTCCAAAAAGCCTAACGTACCCAGCCAAATGGTGGTAATCAACATTAATATCATGTAAATATTATGCAGCTTCCCCAACAAGAGGCAAGGTATGAGAATTGCGACAATAATAATTATACCTCCCATCGTCGGCACACCAACTTTTTTCACATTAAAAGGGTCTATAGATGCGTCACGTTGGGTTTCGGTTATTTGTTTACGTTTGAGCAGGTTGATGAAATATTCACCGAAGATAGCTGAGATCAACAATGATAAAATGATTGCCATCAATGAACGGAATGAAACGTAACCGAACATACCGGCTCCGGGAAAATCGAACTTTTCTAAATATTGAAATAAATAATATAACATCTTTTGGTTGGTTTATTCATTAGCAAAAATATCTCTTAATACTTCTTTATCGTCGAAATGGTGCTTTATACCTTTGATTTCCTGATAATTTTCGTGTCCTTTCCCGGCAACTAAAATGACATCTTTAGCTTGGGCCAGCATACAAGCTGTACGGATCGCTTCTTTACGGTCGGCTATGCTTATCACTTTACGCATATCCTCTTTAGTCAGCCCTGCCAGCATATCATTGATGATTTCCTGCGGCTCTTCAAAACGGGGATTGTCAGAGGTGATAATGACTTTATCGCTTTGCTTTACCGCTTCTTGTGCCATCAAGGGGCGTTTGCCTTTATCGCGGTTGCCGCCGGCGCCTACTACCGTAATTACATGACCTTTGCCATTCAGGACCTCGTGAATGGCATTCAGCACATTTTCCAAGGCATCCGGAGTATGGGCATAGTCCACAATGGCGGTGTATCCCTTGGGTGAGCGCAGTGAGTCAAAACGCCCGGCAACGGGGCGAAGAGTACTCAATGCCAGCAATACCTCTTCTGTCTTTTTCCCAAGCAGGCAGGCTGCTCCATAGACTGCCAGCAGGTTGGAAGCATTGAAACGTCCGATGAACTGTACATTGACTTCCACATTATTTATATCAAGCAGCATTCCTTCGAATCCATCTTCCAGCACTTTTCCTTTAAAATCACTCAAGCTGCGCAGCGAATAGGTGTGTACCTTTGCTTTGGTATTTTGAGTCATGACCAATCCGTTTTTGTCATCCAGATTGGTTAAGGCAAAGGCTGTTTTAGGCAGACCGTCAAAGAATGCTTTTTTGGCTTTCAGATAGTTCTCTACAGTTTTATGGTAGTCCAGATGGTCACGGGTAAGGTTGGTAAATATACCGCCTACGAATTTTAAACCACCGATCCGTTTTTGTGCTACAGAATGTGAGCTTACTTCCATAAAGGCATATTTGCATCCTTCATCTGCCATGCGCCCCAGCAGTTTGTTTAGTGTAATAGGGTCAGGGGTGGTATGGTCAGTTGGAATGGCTTCCTCATCTATATAATTGCATACAGTGGAAATGAGTCCTGTCTTATATCCGAATTTACGGAACATATTATATAATAAGGTGGCAATAGTCGTTTTTCCGTTGGTGCCTGTAACACCGACCAGTTCCAATTTCGAGGTGGGGTCGCCGTAAAACGTAGTTGCCAGTTTCCCGACAACGTCTTCCGTATCGTTCACTTTGATGTAGGTAACATTCTCAATCAATGTCTCAGGAAGATTCTCACATACCACTGTACGGGCTCCTTTTTCTATTGCTTTTTGAATATAAGTGTGTCCGTCAGTCTGCGTTCCTTTTACAGCAACGAAAATATGACCAGGCTCTATCAGGCGCGAGTCCATGTTTATTCCCGAAATTTCTTGGGATGCATCACCTATGATTTCATTGACTGTTATTCCTTTAATAATCTTTTCCAGTTTCATATTCTTCCTGTTACACTGTTAATTTAATCGTAATTGTATGGTTTGTCCTTTGCGCAAAGTGTTGCCGGCCGGGATACTTTGTGACTTCACTTTACCGATGCCGGTAATGCGGGCTTTCAATCCCATGCTTTCAAGCAGATAGACAGCATCCTTTGCGCCCATACCAATAACACTTGGTACAAGTTTATTGTTAATGTCTTTTTTGTTGAATAATACATTGTCCGGATTACTAGTCACATTTCCCCATACCGGTTTGCCTTCGGTTGATTGTTCCGAAACTCCGGATGAATTTACATTTATCCGGTTCAGTACATAATGCGCCGCACTTATATCCCCGTTTTTCACATCCGGAATAAGGATAGAAGTTGAGTCTTTTGCTTCTTTCAAATCTTGTGCCAGATGTTTGGCAAATACGCGTTCGGCAATTTTACTGAACACGCTGCCGGCCATCAGACCACCCGAGGCGGGGAGTCCAGGTTTCTGGATGGCTACAATGCAACTGTATTTAGGCGCTTCTGAAGGAAAATATCCACAGAAACTTACCAAATAACGGCGTGTGCCATTCGTGTACCCGGCTTTCCCTTGTGAAACCTGTGCAGTACCGGTTTTCCCGGATACATGGAATTGCTTGGATCCTGCTTTCTTTCCCAGTCCTTCGCTGACGACTTTTTCCAAAATCGTTTGTATCTCGCTGATAGCCTTGGGGGAAGCGATGGCCGGGTTGAGTATTTCAGGAGCAATATCTTCCACTACCTGCCCGTCTTTGACTATTGATTTCACAAAACGGGGCTTGACCATTACTCCGTTATTGGCTATAGCATTATAAAATGCCAGTGTATTGATGGGGGGAATTTGGGTTTCATAGCCAATAGACATCCATGCCAGTGCAGTACGTGACCAATTGCTCAAGTCTTTGTTGGGGATGCGGATGTTCGGCTTGCCGGCACCGGGAATATCGAGATCTAACGGAGTGGCAATGCCTACTCGATGCAGTCCGCGTACAAACTTTTCCGGATTATCATGATAATGATCATCGATCAACCGTGATACACCGATGTTTGAGGACACCATCAATGATTTTGTTGTGTTGATAGTGCCGTAGCCTCCACGATGCCAGTTATGATCTTTCATATAGCGGCCGTGCATCATATAGACCCCGTTACCGGTTTCCACCACCGTTTCCGGAGTGATGACTCCGTCGTCCAGCGCTACCAGTATGGATGCGGTTTTGAAAGTAGAGCCTGGCTCCATCATGTCTGAGATGGCGTTATTGCGTATTTCTCTGTAAATGCCGTCATTGCATTTGGTCATGTTGACGATAGCTTTAATGTCTCCCGTCTGCACTTCCATCAGAATGGCAACGCCTACAGTAGCGTTGATTTCTTTCAATTCATCCACCAATGCTTTTTCTGCGATGTCTTGCATACCTACATCAATGGTCGTAATGATATCACAGCCATCTACAGGAGGAATATCTACAATGTTCAGGTATTTGTTCATTACCTTTTGACGGTGAGTGATACCGTTTCTGCCTTTTAATATGGAATCGTATGAAAGTTCCAACCCGTTCTTTGCACCTTGTTCTATATCTGGATACATATCTCCTAATGTACGCATTGCCAGTGAGCCAAAAGGCTTTTTCCGTTGATTGAATGCCTGTTCATGGAATCCGCCTTTGTATTTGTTCAGGTTAAATACGGGCAGACGTTTTGCTTCTTTATATTGTATATAAGAAATGCGTTTGGGGTAGAGCAACCAACTGCGGCTCTCTTTTTTTCTTCCGTTTTTGATGTGCTGTTTGAAAAAGGCGGCACTTTTATCAGGGAATATTTCATGTAACCCTTTGCAGATTGTGTCAAGGTTTGCATAAAGAACTGAGTCTTTGATATGTTGTAGCTTCAGCCGTTTCTTTTCCTCTTCTTCGGTTTCGCCCTTCCTTTTATTTATCATGAAGTCCATGTAAATCTTATATTCGGGAAGGCTGCTTGCCATCAGCTGGCCGTCGGATGAGATGATGTTGCCACGGGTAGGACGTACGGTGACGTTTTCTTTTACAAAACGGTCGGCTACGTCTTTCCAGTATTGACGCTCGGCAAACATGATGACGCCGGCTTTGCAGATAATGGCAATGCCTATCAACACCATGACCAGGATGATGAAGGAGAAGCGGAGCATTATGTTTTTTTGGTTGGGCATCATGGGCTTAGTCTTTCTTTATTAAATAAGGACGGTTGGTAGCCGTTTGCAAGGGGCTGTCTTCCGTCGAAATATATTCTTCAATACGTGACTGGCGGCTCTTTTCCATCAGTTCGGAAGAGCGTGTCAATGCATCGTATTTGATATCGATCAAATCTTTTTTCAACTTGTCAATTTCAATGAGTTCCTGTTGGCTGCTATAACGGTTGTCTATGTATAGTACAGTCAGGATCATGATGAGAATCAGCAAACGGGTCTGTCTTTTGAAAAAGTCGTTCGCAAGGATATCTCCTCCTAATATGCTGCGGATAGACATATGCTTGGGCGAAGCAGATTGTCCGTCTTTGGGTTGTTGTGTATTTTGTTTCAGTTCTTCTTCCATCTCGTTATCTCTTTTCTGCAATTCTCAACTTGGCGCTTCGGGAGCGCGGATTGCGTGTCACTTCTTCGTTGCCGGCAACAATAACTTTGTTGTTGACTAGTTTGAAAGGTGTCTGTACATTACCAAAGAAATCTTGTTCGGCCTTGCCTTCTATGTTTCCGGTTTTCATGATATTCTTTACCATGCGGTCTTCTAAAGAGTGATAGGTGATTACTACCAGTCTGCCTCCCGGTTTCAGTGCCTTGGTTGCTGCATAAAGCATTTCTTTCAATGCTTCCATTTCCTGATTTACCTCTATGCGTAAAGCTTGGAACACCTTTGCGAGCTCTTTCTTTTCACGTTCCCGCCCGAAAAGCGGTTTGATGACTTCGAGGAAATCACCGATGGTGACAATTTGTTTTACACCTCGTGCTTTAACGATGGCTGATGCCAGTTTGCGGCTGTTCTTCAATTCACCATATAAATAGAAAATATTAGCCAAACGTTCTTCGTCATAGGTGTTCACTACATCAGCAGCTGTCATACCTGCGCGTTTGTTCATCCGCATGTCTAATTTGCCCTCGAAGCGGAATGAGAATCCACGTTCGGAGTCGTCAAAGTGATGTGAGGAAACGCCCAGATCGGCCAAAATGGCATCCACCCCTTCCACGCCATAATAACGTAGGAAGTTGGGAAGGTAGCGGAAGTTACTACGCACAAAAGTGAAGCGGCTGTCGCTTACAATATTCTTCTCGGCATCTTCATCTTGGTCAAAACTATATAGATGCGCGGTGCTACCCAGCCGGCTTAGAATTTCCTTGGAATGTCCTCCGCCGCCGAAAGTGGCATCTACATAAATACCTCCGGGTTGGATGTTCATTCCGTCTACGCTCTCGTTTAATAATACCGGTACATGATATATCTGTTTTGCTTCACTCATTCTATTTCTACGTTGTTATTAGTTCCCATAATTTCTTCCAATTCTTTTCCAAAGTCCTCCGGTGTGATGAAGGGTTTGTCTGCTATTTCTTTAGACCAGATTTCTATAGTGTCGTCCAATCCGATAAAACGTACATCTTGCTGTATTTTAGCTAATTTCAAATATCGTTTTGGAATCAGAAAGCGCCCGTTTCCATCCAATGTGATAACTTCTACATCCGAAACGAACTGACGGAAAATCATTTGGTGTCTGGAATTCCAGCGATTGAGTTTGCAACGTAGTTCGTTCATTTGTTCGTTCCACACATTTTCAGGGTAAAGTACCAGGCAGTCTTGGTAGGTGTCTTTGCGTAAAATCAGGCACTCCTGGGAGGCAGCTTGTAGCTGCTTCCTGAATACGGCAGGCAGGAACACTCTGCCTTTTGCATCCGTCTTTGCTTCAGAATTCCCAAGAAATCGCATGTTTACACCTTATTATATTGTTCAAGGTGTAAAATTACACAATTCCCCACAATTCCCCACAATATTTTAAGAAAATATTTCGAGAAGTTTTCAACAGGCTGTTAATGTAGCTAGTAGCTTGGTAAACAGGAGGTTTAAAATTAATAATTTTATGATAAAAAATAATGGAAAGGGCAGCTTCTCGGAGGTTGAAAAACGAAACCAAACTATTGCACATTCGTTTTTGTTTTGCGCAAAAATGAAAGAATTTGTATAGTTTCATACACAAAAACTCTTAATTTCTTTAGAGATTAAGAGTTTTTTCTGTCATAAATTGCCAATATAAAAAAAGATAAGTTACTTTTGCATGGAAAAGAACGTTTGCAAAATGACTGACGACTCTATATTTTTAATCGACATAGAAAAGATATTGAAAACGAAAGCCGGGAAAAAATATAAATATATTCCCCGTTTTGTCGTTTCGTACCTGAAGCATATCGTGCATCAGGATGAACTGAATGTCTTTTTAAAAGACTCCAAAAATAAAGTCGGAGTTGACTTTCTGGAAGCTTGTATGGAGTTCCTGGATGCAAAAGTGGAGATAAAAGGTTTGGAAAACTTGCCTGAAAACGGTAAATGCACTTTTGTCAGCAATCACCCGCTGGGGGGACAGGATGGAGTTGCTTTGGGGTATATATTGGGAAAACATTACAATGGTAATGTACGCTATTTGGTCAATGATTTGTTGATGAATTTGCATGGTTTGGCTCCTTTATGTATTCCTATCAATAAAACAGGCTCGCAATCCAGGGATTTCCCGAAGATGGTAGAGGCAGGGTTTGCCTCGGATAATCATATCATTATGTTTCCTGCGGGGTTATGTTCCCGTAGACAGGGTGGGGAAATCAAGGATTTGGAATGGAAAAAGACATTTGTCACTAAAAGTATTGAAACGCATCGTGATGTGGTACCTTTGCACTTTGAGGGCCGGAACTCAGACTTTTTTTATAATTTGGCAAATATATGTAAGGCACTTGGCATTAAGTTTAATATTGCTATGCTTTACTTGGCAGATGAAATGTTGAAAAATCGTCATAAAACCTTTACCTTGACCATTGGAAAACCCATTCCTTGGCAAACTTTCGACAAGACAAAGACCCCGGCTCAGTGGGCGCAGTTTGTAAAAGATGTAGTCTACAAGCTATAATAGACAAAAGAGAGAAAAAAGATATGGAAGAAATTATTGCACCGATTAGCAAAGAGATTCTGAAGGCGGAACTTTCCGAGGATAAACGCCTGAGGTTTACGAATAAAAGTCATAATGAAATTTACGTCATAACGTATCAGGATTCGCCCAATGTGATGAAGGAGATTGGCCGGTTGAGAGAAATAGCCTTTCGTGCTGCAGGTGGCGGAACAGGAAAGGCGATGGATATCGATGAATATGACGTGATGGAAAATCCATATAAGCAATTAGTTGTATGGAATCCTGAAGCGGAGGAGATTTTGGGAGGTTATCGTTATCTTTTGGGGGATGAGGTGCAATTTGATGAACATGGGAAGCCTGTGCTGGCTACTGCTCACATGTTTAATTTCTCGGAAGTTTTTTTGAAAGAATATTTGCCTTACACGGTGGAGTTGGGACGCTCATTTGTTACATTGGAATATCAGTCAACCCGTGCCGGTTCCAAGGGATTGTTTGCTTTGGATAATTTGTGGGATGGTTTGGGCGCATTAACCGTGATTAAGCCTAATGTGAAATATTTTTTTGGTAAGATGACTATGTATCCTAGTTATCATCGTCAGGGGCGTGACATGATATTATACTTCCTGAATAAACATTTCGGTGATAAAGATAAATTGATAACTCCGATGAAACCGCTGGAAATAGAAACAGATAAGAAAATGTTGGAAAATCTTTTCTGTTATGATTCCTTTAAAGAAGATTACAAGATCTTGAATACGGAAGTGCGTAAGCTGGGGTATAATATTCCTCCTTTGGTCAATGCATATATGAGTCTGTCTCCTACAATGCGTATGTTTGGAACAGCGATTAATTATGGATTCGGAGATGTGGAGGAAACCGGAATTCTGATTGCAGTCAATGAAATTCTGGAAGACAAACGGGTACGTCATATCGAATCGTTTGTAAAGCAACATCCTGAAGCTATGAAAATAACTTCAGGCGCTCATCCCATACTGACCAAATAATCGGACTAATAGTAGTATTTGGGGAAACATTGTCAGGTGCAGATAAAATTTACAGGATTCATCGTGCTCGCATCTGACAATGTTTTTATTATACTGCCGGCAGACTGTTGCCTTTGATTTTCCGGTAGAGGTCGAGCGCATATACGTCTGTCATGCCCGATATGTAATCCAGCACGGCTTGAATTTTTCCATATAAAGTAGGTGCGTTGACATTGTACTGTCCGGATATGCGGTTGATAAGTAGTTGTGAATACGCTTTTTCCGGAGAGCGCACTGCATTAATCATCAGGTCAATCAAGGTACTGATAACCCTGAATCCTGCCAATTCTATGTCCAGCACATCGCTGGAACGATATATTCTTTGAAAGGCAATTGCAGAACAATTGTCATAGGCCTCTTTCAATGGACTGCAAATGTGCATTATCAGGGTGCCTTCAAATTCCCCGGTCAATATCTTTTCTTCATTTTCAGTAAATACTCGTGTGCATTCCTTTATCAGTGCGCCTATGACCGAAGAACGTAAATAAGCTATCTGTTCATTGACGTCTGTTACAATCCGGCAAACTTCTTCAATGCGTTTTCTTCTTTTCTCATCAAAGAACTGCATATACAGTCCTTTGGTTTCATCATGTGTCAGCAGTTTTAATTTATGTGCGTCTTCTATGTCCATCATCTGATAACAAATATCATCTGCGGCTTCTACCAGGTAGACCAACGGATGGCGTGCGTAGCGTAAAGGCTCATCCGGTTTGCTGAGCCGGATAATCCCTAATTCTCCGGCTATTTTCTGATAATCAGCCTCTTCGCTTAAGAAGAAGCCGAATTTTGATTTCTTTCCTGCCAATTGTGAGGAAAAAGGGTATTTTACGATGGATGCCAGTGTGGAGTAGGTCATCACGAACCCTCCTTTCCGTCTTCCTTCAAACTGGTGGGTGAGGATGCGGAATGCATTGGCATTTCCTTCGAAGTGGGTTAAATCATCCCATTCCATCGGTGAAAGTTCTTTTTTCAATGCCATTCCTTGTCCTTCCGAGAAGTAAGTTGAAATGGCTTTTTCCCCCGAATGACCGAAAGGAGGATTTCCCAGATCGTGTGCCAGACATGCGGCTGAAACGATGGAACCTATTTCCGATATATGGGAGTCGGCCAAGGCTGGGTGCTTCTTCAGAAGCTGGCTGGCGACATCGTTTCCTAAAGAACGCCCCACACAAGAGACCTCAAGGCTGTGAGTCAACCGGTTGTGTACAAATACGCTACCCGGTAAAGGAAATACTTGAGTTTTGTTTTGCAAACGACGGAAAGGTGCTGAGAAGATGAGACGGTCATAATCGCGTTGGAATTCGGTACGGTCATCTTTACGGGCCTCGTGTAGTTCTTCCATGCCGAAGCGTTTATTTGATATTAATTGTTTCCAGTTCATAATTCAGGCTTTATCTGTTTGCAAAAGTAAGAAACTTCCGTTTAAAAAACTGTAAACGCTTAGATAAATCCATCTAAATGTGTAAATTCGCACCTTATTAATCATGTGGCAATGTGTTGATTCGTCAATATGCCAATGGGCTGTATCATGTCTGGACTGTGTTTGTTGTCTGCAAATTATTAGCACATTGCCATATAAGCATATTGATAAATTATTAAAATTATGAAAATACAGGTAATCAATAAATCAAAACATGCTTTACCCGAGTATGCTACCGGGCAATCGGCAGGGATGGATATCCGTGCTAATCTTGACGAACCGATTGTGCTGAAACCCTTGCAACGTTGTTTGGTTCCTACGGGACTTTATATCGCATTGCCTGAAGGTTTTGAAGCGCAAATCCGTCCACGTAGCGGGCTGGCTATTAAGAAAGGCATCGGAGTCCTGAATTCTCCGGGCACAATTGATGCCGATTATCGTGGTGAAATTTGTATTATCCTGGTCAATTTGTCATCTGAGGATTTTATGATAGAAGATGGGGAGCGCATTGCGCAAATGGTTGTAGCCCGTCACGAACATGCCGAATGGCAGGAAGTGGAGGTGTTGGACGAAACGGAACGTGGTGCAGGTGGCTTTGGACATACCGGAAAAAAGTAAAAGGAAACAATGAATAGAAGATTGAAATATGTGCCCATGCTATGTGTATGTCTGATAGGCATGCTTGTTTCATGCGGTACGGTGAAGAGAGCTTCCGGCTTGTCCGGAAATAAAGCTGTTGTGGAGGAAAAGGATCCGCTTACTCCGGAGCAGCGCCGTAAATACGACTATTTCTTTTTGGAAGCGCTTCGGATGAAGGAAAAAGGTGACTTGGATGCGGCTTTCGAAATGTATAGTCACTGTTTGGACATTTATCCGCAAGGAGCCGCTACTTTGTTCGAAATTTCCCGCTTCCATATGTTTCTCAATCAGCCGGAAAAAGGGGAGGAAGCTTTGAAGAAGGCAGTGGATGCCGATCCTAAGAGTTTTTGGTATAAGCAAACTTTGGCAGCCTATTATCAAGGTAAGGGAAATTACCCGAAAGCCATTTATGTTTATGAGGATATGGCGAGCCAGTTCCCCTCACGTCTGGAACCGTTGATGGCTTTGATTGATCTCTATACCCGTACCAAGGACTATCAGCAGGTAGTTAATACATTGAACCGCCTTGAAGCCTTGGATGGGAAGTCTGAACAAATCAGCATGGAGAAATTCCGTATGTATCTGGCCATGAACAATGACCAGCAGGCATTTACGGAGATTGAGAATTTGGCGAAAGAATATCCATATGACATGCGTTATCTTACCATTTTGGGAGATGTCTATCTGAACAACGGTAAGGAAGAAGAAGCATACGAAACTTATCAGAAAGTATTGAAGGAAGAACCGGGCTATGCGCCGGCGTTGCTTTCCATGGCTTCTTATTACGAGAAAAAAGGGCAGGATAGTTTGTATCAGGTACAGTTGGATACTATTTTGCTGAATGATAATGTGGATAGCGATACAAAGATGAACATTATGCGCCAGCTTATTCTGCGTTCCGAGCAAACGAACAAGGACAGTACGAAAATAGCAGGCCTGTTTACTTCTATATTGAAGGAAAAACAAGAGAATGCAGATATTGCTATGTTGGCGGCCCAATATCTTCTGACGAAAAAGATGGATAAAGAGGCAACCCCTGTTTTGCACCAAGTGCTTGAAATTGATCCGGAAAATACGCCGGCACGCTTGCAGCTATTGAGTTTTGCCATTCGTGAGCAGAATATGGATGAAGTAATCAAATTGTGTGCTCCAGCTTTAGAATATACTCCGGATGTATTGGAATTCTATTATTATATGGGATTGGCCTATCATCAGAAAGAGAAAACAGACGAGGCATTGGAGGTTTTTAAAAAAGGAGTGAATCAAGTAACAGATAAAAGCAATAAGGATATCGTTTCTGATTTCTATGCCATTATGGGGGATCTTTATCATATAAAGAAGATGAATGTGGAGGCATATGCCGCATACGATTCCGCTTTGGTTTATAAGGAAAACAATATAGGGGCCTTGAATAATTATGCCTATTACCTGTCTGTAGAGCGTAAAAACCTAGATAAAGCGGAAGAAATGAGTTACCGTACCGTAAAGGCCGAACCTACCAATGGTACGTATCTGGATACCTATGCCTGGATACTTTTTGAGAAAGGTAAATATGTAGAAGCAAAAATTTACATTGACCAGGCTATGCAGAATGATGGAAGTAAAAGTTCCGTTGTTGTAGAGCATTGTGGAGATATTTACTATATGAATGGAGATCGTGAAAAGGCTTTGGAATATTGGCAACAAGCGGAAAAATTATCCAAGGAGCCTCCTCAAGAAGGTAGTGAAGAACGTAGTGAAAAGGAATTGAACTTATTGAGAAAGAAAATTGTACAAAAGAAATACTTTGCAGAATGATGAAACGTGTCTGTTTTTATTTGTTTAGCGCTTTGCTGATTATATTTATTTCTTCATGTTCATCTACCCGGAGTATGAAGAAAGGGGTATCTATTGGCAATTTATCCGAGTCGGAATATATGGAAGAGCTGATTAGCCGTTCTCCGGGATGGGATGCAATTACTGCGAAAATGTCATTGGCCGTTGACTTGAACGGTAAAGGACCGACTAAAGTAAATGGTACGTTGCGCATGAAACGTGATGAAGTAATCCAGCTTTCTATCGCTCCATTTTTGGGTATTGAAGTGGCACGTGCTGAAATATCTCCGGACGGAGTTTTAGTGATGGATCGCATGAACAAACGTTATGTACAAGTTCCTTTTGATGAATTGAAGAATCTGGCAAAGGCTGATTTGGATTTTCATACTTTGCAGGCCTTGTTTATGAATGAAATTTTTCTTCCGGGAAAAAAGGTGCTGACTGTCCGTGATATTTCGTCCTTTGCTGTGCGTCCTGAAAACGAAAATGCATTAATAGAAGTTAAGAACGGCAAACATTTCGCCTACCGTTTTCGTACCAATACAAATGATGGGCTGCTGAAAGAAAGTCATATCGGCTTGTCCGGTACCCGGTACGGGATAAATTGGCGTTATGATAAGTTTCGTCCGTTGGAGCAGAGACAGTTTCCGGGAACTATGACGGTTTCTTTTGAAGGGGCTGCCAAACCGGTTACGGCTGTATTTGAACTTTCCCGCCTTTCTACCAATAAGGATTGGGAAGCTCATACCGAAGTGCCCGGAAAATACGAAAGAATAGAATTGCAAGATTTGCTAAAACAGCTTATTAAATAATGAAACGTATCTTCTTACTACTCATAGCCTGCTGCTTTTTAAGTACTATTTCAGCGCAAAGTACTCGGAAAATAAGGGAGCTTGAAGCCAAACGGAAGGAACTTCACCAGCAGATTGCCGAGTCTGAAACTTTGTTGCAATCTACCAAAAAGGATGTGAAAAGCCAGTTGGACAACCTTGCTTTGCTGACAGGTCAGATTGAGGAGAGAAGAAAATATATCAATACCATAGAGAGTGATGTTCATACATTGACAAGTGAGATCGCTTCTTTACAGAAACAACTGAATAAACTTCAGCGTGATTTGAAAGACAAGAAGCGGAAGTATGAAACTTCGGTGCAATACATGTATCGTAACAAGTCTGTTCAAGAGAAATTAATGTTTATTTTTTCTGCCGAGAATTTGAGTCAGACTTACCGTCGTATGCGTTATGTGCAGGAATATGCAAACTTCCAGCGCCTTCAAGGAATGGAGATAGAACGTAAGCAGAAGCAAATTGCCGCTAAAAAAAGAGAAGTGGAACAAACTAAGCATGCCAAACAGAATCTTTTAAAACAGGGTGAGGTTGAAAAGGCCAAACTGGAGATTCAGGAAAAGGAGCGCCAGACTCTTTTGGCGAATTTGCAAAAGAAGCAGAAAGGTATACAAAGCGAGATAAGGAAGAAAAAACGTTCGGCTGAGCAATTGAATGCCCAGATTGACCGTTTGATTGAAATTGAAATAGAGAAAGCTAGAAAGCGTGCAGAGGAGGAAGCTCGTAGGAAAGCCGCTGCTGAGGCTGCCGCAAAGGCGGCAGCAGCTAAGAAAGCGGAGCGTGAAACTACGGGAGGGGCGTCCCGTTCTAAATCTACGGAAAAAAATGAGTCTACAAAGAAGGTCGCTCCGGTGGAGAAGTTCAGTCTGAATAATGAGGACCGCCAGCTGTCGGGCAGTTTTGAACGTAACCGGGGTATTTTGCCGGTTCCCATTACTGGTCCATACGTGATTGTCAGCCATTACGGACAGTATGCCGTAGATGGTTTGCGTAATGTGAAACTGGATAATAAAGGGATTGATATCAAGGGCAAACCGGGAGCGCAGGCACGTGCCGTTTTCAATGGAGAAGTTTCGGCTATTTTCCAGTATAATGGTTTGAACAATATACTGGTGCGTCATGGTAATTACATCTCTGTCTATTGCAACCTTTCTTCCGTATCGGTTTCTAAAGGCAGCAAAGTCAATACACGTACCGTTCTTGGTACTATCCATACAGATAGTTCGGGTAATACGGTCTTGCATTTTCAACTTCGTAAGGAAACGGCTAAACTTAATCCGGAATTATGGTTGGGAAGATGAAAAAGATAAGTTCTCTTTCTGTATTTTATTACTTTGCGGTTTCTCGCAGTTTGTTTGGAAACTGAAGAATTTTCTGTAGTTCCTGTTCCTGAAATTTCTTCCATAATAATTCCTTCTACGGAAAGTATCTGGCCTGTTGCTATAAAGAATGCTGATCTGGCTGGAGATTGGTTATCTTTTTGATATGTAGTACAGGATAACTTTCTGTATAATAGCTTTTAAAGTATAAATATGTATTTGAGGAACAGTTATTTCCGTTCTAAAACTTGTCTGTTCTTTCAAAGAGAACGAAAAAACATTTATTATTAAAAATAAATCTCCAATTAGTTTTGAGTTCAAGTCTAATTGCGTACATTTGTCCCCTGCATTAAGTATCCTCATAGAAGTACATTAATACTTTTCCAACTTATTCTTTAGTGATGATGGTAGAATCGTTTGTCTCTCTGTAAGATTCCTAATAGCAAAACGCACTTATTTTTTTATTAAAACATTTATTTTAAAATGAACATTTTTATTGCAGGGCTTAACTATAATATGAGTGAAGCCGAACTTGGAGAATTATTTGCAGAGTATGGTGAAGTTGTTTCTGTTAAGATTATAATGGACAGAGAGACCGGTCGTTCTAAGGGATATGGTTTTGTTGAAATGGCTGATGATGAAGCTGGAGATAAAGCGATTGCAGCTCTTAATGAAGTTGATATGGATGGAAAAACTCTTTCTGTGTCAGTAGCTCGTCCTAGAGAAGAACGTCCGCGTCGTAGCTATGGCAACAATGGCGGTGGTGGTTATCGTGGCGGTAACAACAGTCGTGGTGGTGGCTATGGTGGTAGTCGCGGAGATAATGGCTATGGCGGTGGCAGAAACAGATATTGATCTGTATCTCTATAAAATATAAGGGAACCTGTCTTGGACATTTGAAATGCTGAGGCAGGTTTTTAAGTGCCTGTTCAGGATATCTTCAAAAGACTTTGGCTGTCGGTTATTTCTTTTATTTATGGCAAACAGAAGATGTTCCATTGAGGGTAAAAACGGTTATTTATTAAGCATGGTCAATAATTTCTACATAAATTCCAGGTACTTCTCTCTTTTATAGAAAGGCTATAAGTATTATGCGTGTTATATTCAACTTCATTCTGGATTATTCCAACAAGAAAGAAGATGATTGAGTATGGAGAGATACTTGTTTCCTAGAAAATAGATTCCTGTGTCTGTGTTGTCAATAGTTCCAGCGCCTTGATTCCCATAACGGAATTTCCTTTTGGATTCAATCTCGGGCTCCACACTGCAACTGAATATCGTAGTGGGTAAACTGCGGCTATACCGCCTCCCACACCACTTTTCCCCGGAAGACCTACCAAATAAGAAAATTCTCCTGCTTCGTCATAGAATCCACATGTTTGCATGATGGCATTGATACGTTTCACTTGAGAGGCGGTCAGCGTGATTCCTTCGAATGTAAAAGTCTGTTTATGGTTGGCAAACGGCAAAAAGGCTTTGGATAAATCATAACAACTCATTTCTATGGAGCATTGCAGGAAATAGAAATGAAGTACACGTTCTATGTCATTGTCGATGTTATGATAATATTTCAACAGGTTGGTGATTGCCGCATTCAGATAACCGTTTTCACGTTCGGACAGGGCAACTTCTTCATTATAATGAATTTGGTTATTTCCGCTGATTGAGCGGACGAAACGAAGATATTCTTCTTCGGGGTGTTTCAGATGGTTCAGCAGGATATCTGTCATTACAATGGCTCCGGCGTTAATAAAGGGATTCCGAGGAATTCCTTTTTCTACCTCCAGTTGTACTAGTGAGTTGAAAGCTGTTCCCGAAGGTTCTTTACCTACTCTTTTCCATAGATTATCTCCTTCAAGACTCAAACACATGGCAAGTGAAAAAACTTTCGAAATACTTTGGATGGAGAAGCCGGTGGTGGCTTCTCCATGCATGAAAGTTTTGTTTTGTATCGTATGGATACACATTCCGAATTGATCTGGGTTGATTTTGGCAAGTGCCGGAATGTAATCAGCCTGTTTGCCAATAGAGGCGTAGGGCTGGATTTCTTGATAGATGTCTTTTAGAATCTGTTGATAATCCATAATTTGGACGTTTTTATTTTTCTGTATAGTCACCATTGGCTTTGATGAGCTCGATCAACTTCTCAACAGCCTGATCTTCGGGAATGTTTTTTTCTATGCATTCTTTCTTTTTATAGAGGCTGATTTTTCCACGACCGGCACCTACATAGCCATAGTCGGCATCCGCCATTTCGCCGGGACCATTGACAATACAGCCCATAATGCCGATCTTCAGACCTTTCAAGTGCGAGGTAGCTGTTTTGATACGGGCGATGGTAGACTCCAAATCATATAAGGTACGACCACATCCCGGACATGAAATGTATTCCGTTTTGCTGGTTCGGATTCTGCCGGCTTGCAGGATACCAAATGCAGTGGTATCTACCACTATATGACTCAAGGGGCCTTGGTTGTACAAGAAGATTCCGTCACAGAGTCCGTCAAAAATTAGTGCACCCATATCAGCTGCCGCTTTGATTTGCAGGTCTTCAGCTTTCGTTTCCTGATAGTATTGGAAGAATACGACCGGATTCTCTAACCCTTCATTCATCAGTTCGTGTGTCATGGCACGATATTCGCCGAGGCGGTTGGGATGATTGCTTTGGGCGATGATTACCACTTCGGGATGTAGTTTAAGGGCTGCGATTACTTCGTCATTCATAGCCATATAGGGCAGAAACAGGAATTTCAGATCGGAAACCGTGTGATGTAATTCTATCATCTGCTGGTAGTTAAATGCCGGATAGACATTTTTGTCTTCTGGATTCCATGCATTGGCATCTACTAGATAGGCTATATTGTTATCTCGTGATTGGGGCACACTTCCACCGCAATAAATATAGTCAGGTTTGAACTGAGGATTAGTTTCGAAAGACCCTTCCAGACGTTCGGCTATTACTACGGGAAGATTATCTCCTCCAATGTTTCGGACAGCCTTAGTCTTCCGGCGCCCCGGAGATAGGTAGTTGAACTGCGGAGCTTCTTTTCCAGGAATAAAAGGATGTCCTTCCCGAGTTAGTATATAATCAACCAGTTTGCGGGCTACCGGAATTTCGTTTTCAGGAGCCTCGCTCAATGAAACACGAATGGTATCTCCCAAGCCATCTGCAAGGAGTGCGCCTATTCCTAATGCGGATTTTATTCTTCCGTCCTCGCCGTCCCCTGCTTCGGTAACCCCCAAATGAAGCGGGAAAGCCATGCCTTCCTTTTCCATTTCCTGTACCAGCAGACGGACCGTCCTGACCATTACTACGGTATTGGATGCTTTGATGGAAATAACCACATCGTTGAAATGTTCCGCAACACAGATACGCAGAAATTCCATGCACGATTCCACCATACCTTCAGGGGTGTCACCATAATGAGACATGATGCGGTCTGACAGAGAACCGTGGTTTACCCCGATGCGGATGGCGGTGTGGTTTTCCTTGCAGATATTTAGAAAAGGAATGAAGCGGGCACGTATCTTTTCTATTTCTTGCGCATATTCTTCGTCAGTGTATTCCAGTTTCCGGAAAGTACGTCCCGGGTCTACGTAATTTCCCGGATTGATGCGTACCTTTTCTGCATATTGTGCCGCTACATCGGCTACTTTGGGGTTAAAATGTACATCGGCCACCAATGGAGTATCATATCCTTGAGAGCGTAATCCGATATTGATATTCTTCAAGTTTTCGGCTTCACGGACACCTTGTGTGGTGAGGCGAACGTATTCACCGCCGGCATCTATAATGCGTTTGGCTTGTTCCACACAGGCTTCGGTATCCATAGTGACGGTATTTGTCATGCTCTGAATACGGATGGGGTTGTTGCCACCCAAGGGAGTGGCTCCGATATTCACTTCGGAAGATTCGCGGCGGGAGTAATTGAATAAATCCATAGTTAGTGATTAGTGGTGAGTGGTTAGTGATTAGTGGGCTGCGCTGAAATATTAACCACTTACCACTAATCACTAACCACTAGTTAATTTGTTTTATATTCAAACTTGACTTCTTTCAGTTCTTCGTTGGCTTTCACGATTTTCTTTTTCAAGCCGGTCTTGTAGTCTGCAAACTTGGTGGCTAGTTCTGTATCACTCAATGCTAGCATTTGTACGGCCAGAATAGCTGCATTCATGGCTCCATTGATTGCTACGGTAGCTACAGGAATTCCGGGAGGCATTTGGATGATAGAATAAAGTGCGTCTACGCCATCAAGAACAGAACCTTTAACGGGGACACCGATAACAGGCAATGTGGTATTTGCAGCAATGACACCGGGAAGTGCGGCAGCCATGCCGGCAGCGGCAATGATGACTTTAATTCCACGGCCTGCAGCATTTTTCGCAAATTCCTCCACAGCTTCGGGAGTGCGGTGTGCCGAAAGGGCGTTCATTTCGAAAGGTACGTGCATCTCGTCCAGTAATTTGGCAGCTTTTTCCATTACGGGAAGATCGGAAGTGCTACCCATGATAATGCTTACGATAGGTTTCATTGTTTTTTGTTATTGTTTGGTTTATATATTTACTTCAAGCACGGGTTATACGGATGAACGCGGATAGAAAAATCCGTGAGGTCCGCGTAATCCGCGCTTGAACAATTCCTAATGGGAATCTATATTATTCGTTGACTAATGCTTTATATCCTTCAGCATCCAGCAAATCGTTAACGTCATTAGAGTCATTGGGCTTAATCTTAATCAGCCACCCTTTACCATACGGGTCTTGGTTTACTAATTCGGGATTGTCGGCCAATGCTTCATTCTGTTCCAAAACTTCTCCTGAAACGGGAAGGAACAAGTCCGAAATCGTTTTTACTACTTCAATAGTACCGAAAACTTCATCTTTTTCTAAAGTTTCTCCTTCAGTTGTGATATCTACGAATACGATGTCACCCAGTTGCTCTTGTGCATAATCAGTGATGCCTACATAAGCTATATCACCTTCTACTCGTATCCATTCGTGTTCTTTGGTATACTTTACATTGCTTGGAAATTCCATAATGCTTTCAATTTATAAGGTTAATACTAATTTTTTTCAAATAAACAAAATTCCAATGACACCACAAAACAATCCGACAATAAATCCGGCTAAAACTTCTAATAAGGTATGCTGTTTTACAATGATACGGGCTGTGCCAAGCATCCCGGATAGCAAAATGAAAAAACAGAGCCACCATACAGGATTGAAATTGAATATAAAGCTGTAGGATAATAATCCGCCTACCATCATGCCGCTGCTTGCCACGTGTGTGCTGATTTTCCACTTGAAATTGATCAGCGTGCAAAGGATCATGCAGATGAGGGCGGCTACGATAATACCTGACATATAGCGGGGCAGGTGTATCTTATACATGGTGATGAGACAAGTGACATAGCTGATGATAGTCAACGCATATGGTACGAAACGTTTTTCGCGGTGTCCCAATTCATGAATACCCCAACCGTTTATTTTTTGGAACAGGTAGATGGCGAGCATCGGCATCAGAATGGTGAAACAGTAGACTATGCCCAATACTATCAGTTTGTACTGGATGGGCATGATACGAAGATAAGTGAAGAAAAAAAGCAGGAAAAATGCCACAAAAGGAATCATAAAAGGCGTGAATATGCCTGATATGATACGTGAACTGACTTCAAGCGGACTGTTTTTCTTGCCTACTGCTATTGTTTCGGTTATTTCGTTAGCTTCCATATAATTTATATTACCTTCTTAATCGTGCGACGGGTATGTTAAGCTGTTGGCGGTATTTGGCTACAGTACGGCGGGCTATGGGGTAGCCTTTCGTTTTTAGTGTTTCGGCCAGTTCATCATCAGTGTACGGTTTTTCCTTGTCTTCGGTGTCTACACATTCTTTCAGAATACGCTTGATTTCGCGGACTGAGAGTTCTTCACCGTCTTCGGTAGTGTAACCGTCGCTGAAAAAGAATTTCAACGAATAGATACCATAGTTTGTTTGTACATATTTGCTGTTGCTTACCCGTGATATGGTGGAAATATCCAATCCCGAGCGTTCGGCTACATCTTTTAGGATCATGGGCTTTAGCAGGGATTCGTCTCCTTCCAAAAAGAAGGGGCGCTGAATATCTATAATGGCTTGCATGGTGGTGAGCAACGTATGTTGTCGCTGTTTTACGGCGTTGATAAAACCTTGTGCGGCATCTACTTTTTGTTTTAGGAACATCAGTGCGTCCTTTGAGGCTTTGCTCTGATTATCTTTGTTGCGGGTGTGTTCATCCAGTAGTTCGGTGAACTGGCGGCTCAGACGCAACTCAGGAACATTACGATTGTTTAAACTTAGAGTAATGGTGTCATCCTCATACGTTTCTACAATGAAGTCGGGAATGATCTGCTGCATATTTTTGCCCATTGCTTCACCCAGTGAACTGCCCGGACGAGGATTCAGTTTGGTGAGATCGCTCACCGCCTCATTATATTGTTCTTCGGTAATACCTAGTTTTTGGATAATCCTTTCTTTGTTTTTGCGGGTAAACTCATCACAGCATTTACCGATGATGTCCAGTTCTATTTGTTTTAACGGTGAATCGGCTTTTCTTTGTATTTGTAGCAGAAGACATTCTTGTAAACTGCGGGCACCGATACCTGCCGGATCAAAGTCTTGGATTATTTCCAAGATTTTATTTAATTCCTCCTCAGTGGTATAGATGCCTCGATAGATGGCAAGTTCATCCATGATAGACTCCATATTTTTGCGTAACAGGCCGTCATCGTCCAATGAACCGATCAAGTATTCTGCTATATCTCGTTGTTCTGGGGTAAGTTCCTGCATCTGCAACTGGTCTTTCAATATTTCATAAAAAGATACGGCATCCGAGAAAGGGATTTCTTCGGCTACTCCTTCTTTGGAACGATTATGTTCCTGTAGTTTATAATCGGGAATATCATCTTCGTTGCTGTAATCGCCTAATGAAAAATCTTCGTTCGAGTCTGTATTTCCGTCTTCGTTCTCAACGTATTCTGTGTTGTCATCTTCATTTTCGGGCATTTCTTTCCCTTCCTCCAGGGCCGGATTATCCAGTATTTCGGAATGGATACGTTCTTCCAGCTCCACAGTGGGCAGTTCCAGCAATTTCACTACCAGTATCTGTTGTGGAGATAAGGTTTGTATTTGTTGCTGGGCTTGTGTTTGTACTTGACGTGAGCCTTGTGCCATAATATTTTTATTTCCTTGTTTATTGCGACAAAAATAGGAAATTGTATTGTAATAATCTTCCTTTTTGGGGGGATTATTTTAAGGGGATGGCTATCTTTACCTGTCATCTATATAAAAAACATAAGATTATGTTTGCAAAAGAAACTTATACAACCCGTCGTAACAGTTTGAAAAAACGTGGGGATAGGTTTCTTGCTATTTTAGATAACGGGGAGAGTGGCGACTATGCGGATAATACTTATCATTTCCGCCAAGGTTCTACTTCTCTTTATTTTTGGGACTTGCCCTATGCCGGATTGGCGATATGGATATCATATTGTATGGATGGGATCCAGCCTGCCTTGTGTGAGAAAGCGTAGAGGGTGGGAGTGACAGAAACTGGTTCTGCCGCGGATTTGAAGAAGTGTTTGGAAAAAGCAGTTGCTAAAAGACAGGTGATTCATTAGAAAAGTACTTAGGTCAGCCGTAAATTATTAAGGCTGGTCGGATCTTTGGAACCGGAATTTGAACTTACTATAGAACCGGGTATCTATATTAATAGATTGTTGGAAAGCGGAGAAATGCTTTAAGGATTTTATCGATTATGATAAGTTGGAGAGTTATCGTGAGTTTACAGAGTTGCGTAATGAGGAAGATTATTTGATAACGGAGGACGGGGCACGTTTTTGGGGTACGAAGGTCCTTTTACTACAGAACGATGATATATAATTATCCACCTATGGTTGCTTTTAAACCGTAATCAGTCAAGATTTGTATGCACTGCTGTTGTACTTCCTCGGATGGCGTTTGCATTTTATATCCTTTAGGGTTATAGATACTGCCTAGCTTTGCATGCTTTCCCTTTCCTATATCATGGTAAGGTAATAGGTTAATGATCTCAGGATGCCGTGGAAGACTGGCCAAAAATTCGGCAGACAGCTTTATGTTCTTTTCATCTGCATTCACTCCTTCAATCAATGGAATACGGATATAATAAGGAAAGTCAGCTTCTGCTACTCTGCGGATGTTCTCCAAAATTAATTCATTGGGAACATCACAAAATGTCTGGTGTACGGTACTGTCCATTGATTTTAAGTCAATAAGCAATAGTTCACAATTCCGCATCACTTCATCCACTGTTTCTTTGCGGGCAAGCAGGGTGGTATCTACCACCCGATGAATTCCCTGTTGTCCGCAACGTTTCAGTATATCAATCAAGAATTCGGGATGAAGCAACGGTTCTCCACCACAAAAAGTAACTCCACCGCCCGATTGATCCATAAATGGAATTTCCTTTTCTATTTCATGCATCAGGTATTCGGCGGTATATTCCGTTCCTGATATCTCGATAGCCATTGCCGGACATTCTTCGGCACAGCGTCCGCATAACACGCATTTTTGTTTGTCGGTGATAATACCCTCGGGAGCCAGTGTCAGTGCCCCGTTGGGACATGCTTTCAGACAAGTTCCACAGCCGAGGCATTTCTTGGCTGTGTATAGTTTGTCTTTTCCGTTACGAATGCCTTCGGGATTATGGCACCATATGCACGAGAGCGGGCATCCTTTCATGAAAAGTGTGATGCGGATGCCCGGTCCGTCATTGATGGCATAGCGTTTGATGTCGAAAATCAGACTCATCTTGTCAGAAGGTTTCTTGTGCCGTGCGGGCTATTACGTCATATTGTAAATCTGTATTCATGTCATTGAAGTAATCACTGTATCCAGCTACGCGTACCAATAGGTCCCGGTATTCTTCCGGATGTTTTTGGGCGGCATGCAGGGTAGCGGTATCTACTATGTTGAACTGAATGTGATGTCCTCCTAAAGCAAAATAGCTGCGGATGAGGCTTACCAGTTTGGCTATGTCTTCATCGTGTTTAAGAAGTGAAGGCAGGAAGCGCTGATTCAATAGAGTGCCTCCGCTTTTCACCTGGTCCAGTTTTCCTAATGATTTTATAACGGCGGATGGCCCGTGGGTATCTGCTCCGTGTGAGGGTGAGGTACCGTCACTGATGGCACGTCCGGCTAGACGGCCGTTGGGGGTGGCATTCATCATTTTGCCGAAGTAAACGTGACAGGTGGTAGACAACATGTTCAGATGGAAACATTCGCCTTTGGTGTTCGGCTTTCCCTCGATGGCATCGTAAAGGTCGTTAAAGATCTGGATGGCGATGCGGTCTGCATATTCGTCATCGTTACCGAAGAAAGGGGTACGGTTCAGTATGAACTGTCTCATGGCTTCCTGTCCTTCGAAGTTGGTATCGGTAGCATGGATGATTTGCTCCATATTGAATTTACGTTCTTCGAATACATGTTTTTTCAGAACGGAGAGGCTGTCGGTAATAGTACCCAAACCGGTGCATTGAATATAGCTTGTGTTATAACGCGGTCCGCAGTTATAATAATCTTTTCCTTTGGCGATACAGTCATCAATGAACAAAGACAGGAAAGTGGCGGGAGCGTATTTGGCGAACATACGGTCAATGTAGTTGCTGACGCGTACTTTCATATCTACAAAATAATGGATTTGTTTAAGAAATGCGTCATAAAGTGCTTCATAACTCCGGAAGGTACAGGGATCTCCTGTTACCAAGCCTACTTTCTTGCCTGATACAGGATCTGTTCCGTTGTGCAAGGTGACTTCCAATATCTTGGGTACGTTAAGGTAACCGGTCAGTATGTAAGCTTCTTTTCCGAAAGCGCCTACTTCTATGCATCCGCTACATCCGCCTTCACGAGCGTCCTCCGGTGTTTTTCCCTGTCGCATCAGTTCCATGACGTATGTGTCGGGATTGAATACAGATGGGTAGCCATAGCCCTTACGGATTACTTTGCAGCCTTCGCGCAGGAAACGCTCCGGGGTGCATACACTGATGTGCAGGGCGCTTCCGGGTTGTAACAGGTGAAGATCATCTACTGTTTCGAGCATGATATAGGATACTTCGCTGACTCCGTTGCTACCATCACGTTTGATGCCACCGATATTCAGATTGGTAAAGTCATTGTAGGTACCGCTTTCTTTGGCGGTGATGCCAACTTTGGGTGGGGCTGTCTGATTATTTACTTTGATAAAGAAACATGACATCAGTTCTTTGGCCTCTGCACGGGTCAGTATTCCTTCTTCCAGGTCTTTTTCATAGAAAGGAGCGAGGTGCTGGTCAAAATGTCCTGGATTCATGGCGTCCCATCCGTTCAGCTCTGTAATGGTGCCGAGATGGACAAACCAGTACATTTGTATGGCCTCCCAATAAGTACGGGGGGCATGTGCAGGAACCCATCGGCAGATTTCCGCTATTTTTTTCAGTTCCTCTTTGCGTTTCGGATCGGTTTCTTGTCCAGCCATCTTTTCGGCCAGTTCGGCATGGCGTTCGGCAAAAATGATAGCGGCATCACAGGAGATGGACATGGCGGTCAGTTCTTCTTGTTTGTCGGTTGCTTCTGGATCATTCATAAAATCCAGATTTTTCAACTCATGTGCAATACGTTCTTTCAAATCCAGCATGCCATGTTGATAAACCTTTCCGTCCAGAGAAGTATGGCCGGGGGCTCGTTGTTCCATGAATTCAGTGAACATTCCTACTTCGTAAGCTTCTTTCCATTCTTTGGGAACGTGATTGAAGATGCGTTCGCGTTGGGTGCGCCCTTTCCAATAAGGAATTACCTCGCGCTCATAGGTGTCTATATCTTCCTGGCTGATGGTGTAACGCTGCAATTCGCGGGTGTTCAATACATGAAGGTCTTCCACGCTGTGACAGGTCAGTTCAGGGAAAGTCGATACGGCTTTGGGGCGTGGTCCACGTTCACCTACAATCAGTTCGTCTTCACCTATGTATATAGTTTTCCGTTTACAGATTTCAAGGAAGTTCAGTGCTCTTAGAATAGGAATTGGATACTTTCCTTCGTTTTCTTTGTAAAATTCGGTTTCTATCAGAGCACGTTCTATGGACAAAGAAGGTTGTGTATCAAAAGATTCTTGACGTAGGCGTCGGATACGGTCTGTCATACCGTTGATTGTTGTTTTCATAAGAGTTATAATAAGGTCTACTGGTTCATAAATAGAAATTTCCATAAGGGCGGATTAATGGATCCGACCAATTGATGTGCAAGAGAATAAGATATCAAATAGAAAGAAACGTATGCCAAAAGTAAGATACGCTGTCATTTAATCCATCTTTATGGTGGTGTAATGTACAGTCTGCTGGCTTTTGGCATACCCTCCTGAAGAAGAAATGTTCTTAGTAGTAGAACATCAGGCAGTTGAACAATTTTCTATAGCCTTTGGAGTGCATTCACTTATACTTGTTTAATAATGGCCGAAATTACAGTTTGTTTTGCACATAAACAAAACTTATATACTGTTTAATAACAGGTTAATACCGGAAACTGCTTCCTCCTAAAAACTCTCTCAGTAAAGAAGTGGGAGGCAATTCTTTATCTTGTACCGAAGCGAAATATTCCAAGAATTTGCGTAAACGGTATGCTTCTGAATATTCCGGTTTGTTATTGGGAACATTCCTTAGAATAGGAATGGCATAATCCTTCATAATGGCCAGTTCAAACAACAGGGCAGAATTGAACATGGCATCTGCATTTTCCTGATATGGGAAGATCCATTTTTCTTCTCCGGCGCGTACGCTGGGCCATCTTCTGATTGTTTCCTCTGCGGAATAGCCACGGTATTTGTAATCGCGGATAATACGGCGCAACAAACGGTTGTCGGTAGTCGGAATATAATTATGATTGTCCAGCAGAATAGTGGTTAATGCCGATACATATATTTTATATTTATTCTCGGCGGGAATATGAGGGGTTAATTCGGGGTTAAGTGCATGAATCCCTTCGAGAATCAATATCATGTTATCGTCAATCTTAAGTTTGTCACCTTTAAATTCCCTTCTTCCTGTGGTGAAGTTGAAACGTGGTAACTCTACTTCCTTTCCATGAAGCAGATCTTGTAATTGCTTGTTGAAGAACTCCAAATCCAATGCATACAATGATTCGTAATCATAATCACCTTTTTCATCTTTTGGTGTCTTTTCTCGGTCAACAAAGTAATTGTCCAGGGAGATGGGGTAAGGTTTCAGCCCGTTTGCCATCAACTGGATACTGAGCCGTTTGCTGAAAGTCGTTTTACCAGAAGAGGATGGACCGGAGATAAGAACCAGTTTTACTCTTTGACCGTTTTTTCCTCTGTGGTATATCTCATCAGCAATATTGGAAATTTTTTTTTCCTGCAAGGCTTCAGACACATTAATCAGATCGGTGGCATAACCTTCATTACAGGCCACATTGAAATCTCCTACAGTACCCACACCTAAAATCTGATTCCAGCGTCGGTGCTCTTTGAATACTTCCAGCATTTTTTCTTGTTTTACTACTTCCTCCAATATTTCCGGATTCTGACGGTTGGGGACTCGCAGCAACAAGCCGTCATAGTATTTAACAATGTCGAATTTGCGGATATATCCGGTGCTGGGCAACAGACTGCCGTAGTAGTAGTCAATGGTATCTTCTAAAGTATAATAATAGGAGTAAAGTTCCCCTGAAGTTTCAAGCAGTCTAACTTTGTCCATCATTCCTTTCCGGCGGAATAGTTCTACTACTTCAGTTGTGTGACATTCAAAACGGTGGAAAGGGATGTTGGCTTCCACAATCTCTTTCATTCGCTGCTTAATACGGGAAACATCATCTAGCCCGGTTTCGCGTCCTATCTGCAAGGCGCAATAATATCCTTTGGATACGGGATGTTCAAGCATGATTTTTCCATCAGGGTATAAGTCCTCCACCGCTTTGCACAAGATGAAGCAGAGCGAACGGACATAGGTACGCATTCCTGAAGGATTCAGTATGTTCAGGAACTCTACATCCTTATTATTATAGGCCCGGTAATTGAGTCCTTCTACTTTGTTATTGACTTTGGCACTGACCGGCCCGTATGGGATATCTAGATTAAAACCATTATAAATATCCAAAAGTGAGCTTCCGATTGGGAAATTCTTTGAAATATTGTTATTTTTGCAACAGATTTGTAACATAATCGTAATAATTATTACTAACGTAGTGAAACGGCTTGAAATTTACTGAATAAAAGGGAGATTAGCCAATTCCTACCAAATTAATTAAAGATGGAGTATTCTTTTTATGATTTCTTAAAGCTGCTAGGTTCACTGGCGCTATTCCTTTATGGAATGAAAATCATGAGTGAGGGGCTGCAAAAGTTTGCTGGTGACAGACTGCGTAAAATCCTCACAGCGATGACCACCAACCGGGTAACCGGAGTGCTAACCGGTGTTCTTATCACTGCGTTAATTCAATCCTCTTCTGCTACTACTGTTATGGTAGTAAGTTTCGTTAATGCCGGACTCCTTACACTTTCACAATCAATTGGAGTCATTATGGGGGCAAATATCGGTACCACTGTCACTGCATGGATTATATCTGCGTTAGGGTTTAAAGTAGATATTGCTGCTATGGCACTTCCGTTATTGGCTGTTGGCGTACCCTTATTATTTTCAGGAAAGAGTAACCGTAAATCCATTGGAGAATTTATATTCGGTTTCTCTTTTTTGTTTATGGGCCTCTCTCTCTTGAAGACGAATGCTCCTGACTTAAGTAGAAACCCCGAAATGTTGTCTTTTGTTCAGAACTATACTGATATGGGATTTGGTTCTGTTATCTTATTTGTTGTCATCGGTACAGTTCTTACCATGATTGTACAGGCATCGGCTGCAACGATGGCTATTACTTTGATTATGTGTGCCAATGGTTGGATTAGTTTTGAGCTGGGGGCTGCGTTGGTACTTGGCGAGAATATTGGTACCACTATAACCGCTAACCTTGCCGCACTGACTGCCAATACGCAGGCCAGGAGGGCTGCGCTGGCTCATTTGGTGTTCAATGTTTTTGGGGTTATTTGGGTGTTATGCCTTTTCAAGCCTGTAACTATGGGGGTTTCATGGTTTGTAGAAGATATAATGAGAACAGCAGATCCGGCTGTTGCCGTATCTTTTAAACTGTCTGCTTTTCATACTACTTTTAATATATGCAATGTGTTGATTCTTATTTGGTTTGTCAAGTTGATAGAGAAAACTGTCTGTAAAATCATTCCTCAGAGAGAGCAGGATGAGGAATATCGTTTGCGCTTTATTACAGGTGGTATGCTTTCTACGGCAGAGCTTTCTATATTGCAGGCACGCAAGGAAATCAATCTCTTTGCAGAGCGTACTCATCGTATGTTTGGCATGGTGCGGGATCTGCTTCACACCACTAATGACAATGACTTTAACAAATTGTTCAGTCGTATTGAGAAATATGAGAATATAAGCGATAACATGGAGGTGGAGATCGCTAATTATCTGAATCAGGTATCCGACGGGCGTTTGAGTTCTGAAAGTAAGTTGCAAATTCGTGCTATGCTTCGTGAAGTGACTGAAATAGAAAGTATCGGGGACAGCTGTTATAATTTGGCACGTACTATCAATCGTAAACATCGCAGTGATATGGATTTTACTCCGAAACAGTATGATCATATTCATCAGATGTTCCAGTTGACTGATGATGCTTTGTCTCAGATGATTTCGTTGGTGGAAGATGAGCATCATGTGGTAGATGTGAATAAATCGTTTAATATAGAGAATGAAATAAATAACTATCGTAATCAGCTAAAGAACCAAAATGTGCTGGATGTGAATAATAAGGAGTATGATTATCAGATGGGGGTGCACTATATGGATATTATTGGAGAATGTGAAAAACTGGGCGATTATGTAGTAAATGTGGTGGAAGCCAGTAGCAATGTGAAGGAAAAGAAATCCTGACCTGAAAGGGCTATGGTGAACAGAATAGGTGCAGAGGTGCAAGGTTTAACCTATGATGGGTTAAATACTTTGTGCCTCTGTGTTTTTTAATAAAGTGTAAGAAAGAAGAGAGTCTAAATAAAAGAGAATCTACATGTCAATATTTGTTTTTTTTGAAACTGATAGGCTCACTGGTACTTCTGATATATGGTATGAAAACCGTGAGTGAGGCTTTGCAAAAACTGACAGGTGGGCATTTGCGCCATATTTTGGGTGCTATGACCACGAATCGCTTCACCGGATTGTTGACAGGTGCATCGTACAGCCTTCCACTGCAACAAATAGTATCTTTGGAAGAAGACGAATATCATTTGGTTGATCCTAACAAATCATTTAATATAGAGAATGAGAGAAACAATTACCGCAACCAGTTGAAGGATCAGAATGTATTGGATGTGAATAATAAGGAATATAATTATCAGACGGGGGATCATTATATGGATATTATCAGCGAATGCGAAAAATTAGGCGATTATGTAGTAAATGTTGTTGAGGCACGTACAGATATAAAGGAAAAGAAAATTTGATTTGTAGAAGGACAAGTTAGGGACATTCATTAAATATTACAAAATCAGCCAACTAATTCATACACAAAGTA
>CAOYQO010000025.1 GCA_948566455.1 uncultured Phocaeicola sp. | reverse complement strand
CGACCCTCTGCTTGTAAGGCAGATGCTCTGAACCAGCTGAGCTAAACGCCCGATAACCTCTTGTTTCAAAAGCGTTACAAAGATACGGCTATTTCCGATAACTGCAAATTTTATGCACACTATTTTTTCATTTATTTTTCAATTAAGCACTTAACACACTGAAATACAGAGGATAAATTACAAATCCTGTCTTATCATTCAAGAAACAAAAAAGGGAAACTATACCTTATTATATATAGTTTCCCCTTTTTCCTTTTGAATTTATTTTATTCCTGCCCGAAACGCTTTGCCTGTTCGGCAATCAATTCCACATCATCAAAATAGTTAATCTTCATCGCCTTGCGTACTTCATCCAATGTAGCGGTTGCCGTAGCACGGGCTGTTTCGCATCCCTTACGTAACATATCGTAAATAGCCGGAATATCCTTTTCAAACTCTTTACGACGTTCGCGGATAGGCGTCAATTCTTCTTGCATAATAGCGGCAAGGAACTTCTTCACCTTCATGTCTCCCAATCCACCACGGGTGTAATGTGCCTTCAGTTCATCCAAATTAGGATAATCGGGCAAATAACGTCCAAAATGCTCAGGCTTACAAAAAGCATCCAGATAAGTGAATACTGTATTTCCTTCCAATTTACCCGGATCAGAAACTTTCAGGTGAGTAGGGTCGGTATACATGCTCTTCACTTTCTTTTCCACCTCGTCGGCTGTGTCCGACAAATAAATACAGTTACCCAATGATTTGCTCATCTTAGCCTTTCCATCCGTACCCGGCAGACGCAGACAAGCCGCATTGTCCGGCAACAGGATTTCGGGTTCTACCAACGTATCACCATAAATATGATTGAAACGACGTACAATTTCACGGGTCTGCTCAATCATCGGCTCCTGATCTTCACCCACCGGAACGGTAGTTGCTTTGAAAGCGGTAATATCAGCAGCCTGACTGATAGGATAAGTGAAGAACCCTACCGGGATGCTGGTTTCAAAATTACGCATCTGGATTTCGGTTTTCACTGTCGGGTTACGCTGCAAGCGTGACACTGTGACCAAATCCATATAATAGAAAGTCAATTCGCACAATTCGGGAATCTGAGACTGGATAAAGATGGTGGACTTCATCGGGTCCAGACCGACAGCCATATAATCAAGCGCCACCTCAATCACATTCTGACGCACCTTCTCGGGATTTTCTATATTATCGGTTAATGCCTGCGCATCGGCAATGAAAATAAAAGTCTTGTCATACAGTCCGGAATTCTGAAGTTCAACTCTGCGCTTCAACGAACCTACGTAATGACCGATATGCAATCTTCCCGTAGGACGGTCACCGGTCAGTATGATTTTTTCTTTTCCCATATCTCTTAAATATTATCTTATATTAAAAATTACGCAAAGATAGGAATATTCTGACACAAACACTTAACTTTGAACCGCTATTTCACATATAATAATTGTTTCGATGAATAAACTAAGACCGACCATTAAACTAGCTCTATTTATTTCTGTAGCAAGCCTGTTCTTTGCCGCATGTTCCGATGATGACGATAAAAGTATTCCCGTACCGGAACCTTCACGGATGATTACCGGAATTAAAGTGCATAAAATTTCAGATGTTATCACTTATCAGGGAATGATAAGCCTCACTTACGACAACAACAAACGGCTGACCCGCATTTATAGCAGTTCACCGTTAGCGGCAGTAAATTACACGTACAAAGAGAACTCTGAAGTCAGTTATACTTACTCTACGGAAAATTCTCCTTTGGTAGAAATAAGCACCTCGTTGGAAAACGGCAGAAGTTATGTATGCAAATTCTCCAACCGGGAAAATCCGGTAACCTATTCTTATGACAATGAAGGTTATCTGAAAAGCTGCAATAACAATGGAACCGTATTGGAATACAATTGGGAAAGCGGAAATCTATCTTCCATAACCACTACTCCAAGAGGAACTTACAACAGTGATTACAGAGTTTCCAATATCGCCAATGATTATAGTCTGGACTTGAACACACTGGCACAATGGATTGATGACCGTGAAAACTATACCACCGTAATGAACACTTTCGGACAGATGGCCGAAATTCTAGGGAAAAGAAGCGCCAATATTCTGGAAGACACTTATTATATATACGACTATAGTTTCCGGCAGGATGGAAGACTAAAAGATATGACCCTGATGGGCGGATCGGAAAATATAGGATATTCATTCCGCTTTTCGTATGCCGATGATACAGAAGTATCCGAATAAATATACAAAAAACAGAACATTCGGAGAGGATTTCAGACTTTTATTTTAATTTGTGTTGACAAAGATCTTGATTTATTTTGTTATCTTGGAAATAAGTCGTTACTTTGCACAAAATTTAGTAATGCTATGTATCCTACAGGAACAAAGATAATATAGACATACGAACAAATGCGTTAGTCCTCGTACGAGGATGGACGCATTTTTTTTAATATTTAGCGACATTAAAACAACTATTATAATAAAAGAAACTTTCAATGAAAAAGGATTTAAAGAAAGTCCTGGTATTGGGTTCGGGTGCACTCAAGATAGGCCAGGCAGGAGAGTTTGACTACTCAGGTTCACAAGCGCTGAAAGCATTGCGCGAAGAAGGCATTCATTCGGTGTTGGTAAATCCTAACATCGCGACTATCCAGACTTCGGAAGGCATAGCCGACAAGGTTTATTTTCTTCCTGTCACTCCCTTCTTTGTTGAAGAAATTATCAAAAAAGAACAACCGGACGGTATTTTATTGGCTTTCGGTGGACAAACTGCATTGAACTGCGGTACCGAACTTTACCTGAACGGTACACTGAAGAAATATGGTGTAGAAGTATTGGGTACTTCGGTAGAAGCCATCATGTACACTGAAGACCGTGATTTATTCGTAAAGAAGCTGGATGAAATTCCGATGAAAACCCCGAAGAGCCACGCCGTGGAAAGTATGGAAGAGGCTCTGAAAGCTGCCCGCGAAATCGGTTATCCGGTTATGGTACGCTCCGCATACGCACTAGGTGGTTTAGGCAGCGGCATCTGTCCGGATGAAGAAGCTTTCATCAAACTGGCTGAAAGTTCATTCGCATTCTCTAAACAGATCCTGGTTGAAGAGTCATTGAAAGGTTGGAAAGAAATAGAATTCGAAGTAATCCGCGATGCCAACGACCATTGTTTTACAGTGGCAAGCATGGAAAACTTCGACCCGCTGGGAATCCATACCGGTGAATCTATCGTGGTGGCCCCCACTTGCTCTCTGACAGAAGAACAAGTAACAATGTTGCAAGATTTGTCTACAAAATGTATCCGTCACTTGGGTATTGTGGGTGAATGTAATATCCAGTATGCTTTCAATGCAGAAACGAATGACTACCGTGTTATCGAAGTAAATGCACGCCTGAGCCGTTCTTCTGCCTTGGCTTCTAAAGCAACCGGATTCCCTCTGGCATTCGTTGCCGCCAAAATCGCTTTAGGCTACACACTAGACCAGATTGGCGAGATGGGTACTCCCAACTCAGCCTACGAAGCTCCCCAGTTGGATTACTTGATTTGTAAAATCCCCCGTTGGGACTTGACTAAATTCGCAGGTGTATCACGCCAGATTGGCTCCAGCATGAAGTCTGTGGGTGAAATCATGTCTATAGGCCGCTCTTTCGAAGAAATCATTCAGAAAGGTCTTCGTATGATAGGTCAGGGTATGCATGGTTTCGTAGGAAATGACCATACTAAATTTGAAAACCTGGATGAGGAACTGGCCAACCCGACAGACCTCCGTATTTTCTCCATCGCCTCGGCATTGGAAGAAGGATACAGCATTGAACGCATCCACGAACTGACCAAAATCGACCCGTGGTTCCTGGGTAAGTTGAAAAACATCGTTGACTATAAGGCCAAACTTTCGACTTATAATAAGATTGAGGATCTGCCCGAAGATGTGCTTCGCCAAGCTAAAGTATTAGGCTTCTCCGACTTCCAGATTGCACGCTTCGTATTGAAAGCCAGTGGCAATATGGAAAAGGAGAACTTGGCTGTACGCGTCCGTCGTAAAGCTTTGAATATCCTTCCGGCTGTCAAGCGTATCAATACCGTCGCATCTGAACATCCCGAATTGACCAATTACCTGTATATGACATACGCTACTACGGGTTATGACGTCAATTATTATAAAAATGAAAAATCGGTAGTTGTATTAGGTTCAGGCGCTTACCGCATCGGTTCATCCGTGGAATTCGACTGGTGCTCTGTAAATGCTGTCCAAACCGCACGCAAGTTGGGTTACAAATCCATCATGATTAACTATAACCCCGAAACAGTTTCTACCGACTATGATATGTGCGACCGTCTGTATTTTGACGAACTTTCATTTGAACGTGTACTTGACGTGATTGATCTGGAGCAGCCGGGTGGTGTCATTGTATCGGTAGGTGGACAAATACCTAATAACCTGGCGATGAAGCTTCACCGTCAGTCGGTACCTGTATTGGGAACTTCTCCGCTTTCTATCGACCGTGCGGAAAACCGTCATAAATTCTCGGCCATGCTTGACCAACTGGGTATTGACCAACCGGCATGGAAAGAATTGACCAGCCTGGAAGACATGGAAGAATTTGTAAACAAAGTAGGTTACCCGGTATTGGTCCGTCCTTCCTATGTGCTCTCTGGCGCTGCCATGAACGTATGCTATAACGAAGATGAACTGAAGGAATTCTTGCAGATGGCTAAAGAAGTTTCTAAAGAATATCCGGTAGTCGTATCCCAATTCATGCAAGATACTAAAGAAATAGAATTCGACGCTGTAGCCCAAAACGGTGAAATAGTGGAATATGCCATCTCCGAACACATTGAATATGCAGGTGTCCATTCAGGTGATGCCACATTAGTATTCCCGGCTCAGAAGATTTATTTCGAAACAGCACGCCGTATCAAGAAGATTGGTCGCCGTATCGCTAAAGAATTAAACATTTCCGGTCCGTTCAACATGCAGTTCCTGGCTAAGAACAATGAAGTGAAAGTGATTGAATGCAACCTGCGCGCATCACGTTCATTCCCGTTTGTTTCCAAAGTATTGAAACGCAACTTCATTGAAACCGCAACCCGCATCATGTTGGGTGCTCCATACAGCCAACCGGACAAGTCGGCATTCGATATTGACTGGATCGGTGTGAAAGCTTCCCAGTTCTCTTTCTCCCGTCTGCACAAGGCAGACCCTGTATTGGGCGTAGATATGTCTTCAACAGGTGAAGTGGGTTGTATCGGTGATGACTTCCATGAAGCTTTGCTGAACTCTATGATTGCTGTCGGTTTCAAGATTCCTACAAAATCTGTCATGTTCTCGTCAGGTGCCACCAAATCCAAAGTAGATTTGCTGGAAGCAAGCCGTATGCTGGCAGAAAAAGGATATGAGATCTATGCAACTGCCGGAACCGCAACTTTCTTGAATGCACACGGAGTAAATACCACACCGGTTTACTGGCCGGATGAAAAGCCCGATGCAGAAAACAATGTCATGAAGATGATTGCCGAACATAAATTCGACCTGATAGTCAACATTCCGAAAAACCATACCAAACGTGAGCTGACTAATGGTTACAAAATTCGTCGTGGAGCAATCGACCACAATATTCCTTTGATTACCAACGCCCGTTTGGCAAGTGCTTTCATTGAAGCATTCTGTGAAATGAGTGAAAAGGATATTCAGATAAAGAGCTGGCAAGATTACAAATAATCTTTCTTAGGGATATTCAAAAAGGAACTGATTCGTTTTGCCTGAATCAGCTCCTTTTTTATCTCCTAACGGGAAAGATCATTAAAACGATAAGTAAAAGTAGCCATCGCATAACGTCCCAATCCCCAAGTCCAAGTTTCTCCCTGTCCGGTATCATTCATCCAACGATTGACAAAATCCCGTTGTTGCAGAATATCAACAACCTGAAATTTAAGCAACCCTCTTTTCCCTTTCAGAAAACTGTAAGTCAGCTCACCGTTCCAAAGCCACTGCGTCGTATTGGAGGCCTCATCCTTATATCCCCTGCGATTCATACTTCTCACAACGGTATAAAGATTCAAGTTGAGAGGTAACTTCAGTCGACACTCCGCGCCATAATAAAAGTCATACGTCCTGTAATCCGAATTGTTTGTATAACTGTTATCGGCTTGCTGATAAGTGATTGCTCCATTTATCTTAAACTCATGCTCTTCCAATTTATAGGCAAACTCCACATCCTGCATCAAGGAAAGCATTTGGGAGGTGTTACGATCATTCTCATTGGCTTCTCCCATTATCTGCACATACGAAACCCTCCGGTTATAATTTGCATTAGTAGCAAGACGAGCGAAAATTTTCTTGAATAATTTATTCGTATAATATATATTCCCGCCAATGCCCCAATTACCATTTATATTCTCGGGCCGACTGGTATATACCCCACTCTTCTCATCATAGGTTCTTTTCCGGCTTATATCATTTATCGTATTATTATATCTCAAACCACAATATAACATTTCCTGCTTTTCCATATTTCCTCCTCTGTAATTCACAGATATACTTTGCCCGAAAGCGGGTTTCAGCCCCGGATTCCCCATTGTTATGTTCAGAGGATTAGTATAATCGGGCACAGACAACAAATCATAAATGGAAGGCTGCCGGGTGTATCCGCTATAATACACACTCATATTATGGTTATTGCCCAAATCATAATCAAAATGCAGTTCGGGCACTATGTTCAACACGGTAATGGTCGTATCTATCTTCACTTTTCCCCTGTTGCTTTTCGTCGTAGACTTCTGAGGCGACAGCCCAAACCGGATATTCAACCTCACTTTTCTCCAATTAAGTGTGGTGCGCAGTCCGAATTCATTGGAATGAAGATCATTACGAGTATAATCACTTAAACTATCCACCCTTCCTGCCTCATAACCAGATGGAAGACTTCCCCACAAAGCATCCTCATCCAAATTGTACGTAACCGCATTATTACTCTGCCGTTGATACTCATGCCGATAATAAACCTGAAGCATTTGTTTTCCTATTGGCTCCGTATAGCTGACCTCCCCCGCCAATAATAAATTTCTGGCAGGTGACTCCCGGTATTGATTTCTATATAAAACCGAATCTGCCCCCAGGTCATTCTTCAATTGATAATAAGTAATAGACGATTGCTGATAATTACCACTCGCCTGATTACTATAATCATTTCTTAACTCTATGGAGAGTTTCCGGCCGATATCATTCAAATTATGAGTGAGCAAAAGATTATTGCCTATCATCAGATTGTTCGTCTTATTTTGAGAATTTCCCGTATTTTTATTTATCCTGAACTCAGGAGGAATCATTGCATCGTCCCTCCAAGGCTCTGAAACATAGTCCAAAGGATTGGTACTGAAAGTCGCCGAAATATTTTCTGATACCGAATTTAACCGGCTATGATTGATGTTATGCCTGAAATTAATTTCCGTCCGGTCACTCAAACTTCCCGTCAGATATATATTCTCCCAAAAAGAACTATTCCTACCCGTACTCAAGCCTTTATTATAGGCATATTGGCTACCGTTAGGCAGATATTCTTCTGACTGGCTTCGCGATTCATCCGCGCTTTTATTATTATTATATGAAGCACTGACATTGAGGTTGAGCTTCTTTATTTCCGTTCCCAAGCTAAAACCAATATCCTTCATTTGAGCAGGATTATCGGCCATATCACTGATAAAATTACCATATCTGGGGAGTTTTCCTAAATCACCATACAAGGACATCCGCCATTTTCCGACAAATTTATTCAAACTCATTTTCGCTCCATACATATCCCCCGAACCTTTCAAAGCTGAAACGTCCCCCATTAATCCATCTGTCAAATCCTTCTTGGTCTTCACATCCATCACCGTTTTCTTCTTACCGTCTGACACCCCTGTCATTTGCTCTTTATCCGACTGCTGCTCGTATACCTTTACCTCTTTCAAAGCATCTACCGGCATATTGTTCAAAGCAACTTTGCTATCTGCAAAAAACTCCTTTCCATTTAATAAGATCTGAGTGATTTCCTTTCCATGAAAATTCATCTTGCCGGATTTCTCGTCTAATTCCAATCCGGGAAGCTGCCTCACCAAATCCTGCAGAACAGCTCCTTCCGATGTCTTAAAGGCTCCGGTATTATATACTAATATATCTCCGGACATCTTCATTTTCTGCAGTTCGGCCTTTATAACCGTTTCATCCAATACAATACTGGAAGGTTTCATCATCAGAGCACCTCCATAAACTTCTTTCCGATAAGCAGGAATATTCACTTTTTTTTCAATGGTTTCATATCCTAAAAAAGAAGCCCTTATTAAATAATTACCGGGATTCATAGGGTACAAACGGAAAACACCCTTCTTATCGCTCACCGTACCTTCTATAAAACTCGTATCAGGCAAAGAATAAAGTTGGATATTTACATCCGGCAAAGGATCGGGATAAGGGCGTTCTCCCTGTTCTCTGACAGAACCCGTCAAATGATAAGCTTTTTCTTTTCTTGCTTTATCTGAATCAAGCTTTTCCTGTCCACTAACCGGGAGAACAAAAGACAATATAATAAACAACGAGAACAGTTTAGTCATCTTGAAATATCAACAGGGTCCTATTTCAATGCTTCCGCAATGGCATTCATCAGATATCCAAATTCTTCTTTCTCATACCCGATGGAAGTATAAACGGCTTCTCCTTCTTTATTGAAAAGATAGGCGCGAGGAATTGACTTTTCAGCAAATAAAGAGAACACCTCACGTTTAGGATCGGGATATAACGGGAAAGTGAATTTCTTCCGTTCATTATAAGCCCTCAACTGTTCATCCGTATGCTCACGACCAATTACTAATAATACGAAGTCCTTGTTATCTTTATATTCAGGCCACAAAGTCTTCTCTATTTCAGCCAGTTCCAGCTGACATGGCCCGCACCAAGTGGCAAATAAGCTCACCAAAACGACCTTACCTTTCAATTCAGCCGAAGAAACATCTCCATATACCGCAGATTTTAGATGAAAATCAGGTAATTTATCTCCTTTTTTCAATTCTTGAGCATTTACGGCAAATACCATGCAAAGCATCATGAACAATAATCCTAACTTTTTCATTTTCATAGTTCTCAATATTTAATTATGGAATAACAAAGACAAATATATCTGTTTTTCTTATATTTGCCGCCAGAAAATATTATTTTTTAGCCTATGATGACTTTTATTTCATGTGCCAAAACAATGACCGGACGGAGCAAAATACAAACTCCTGTTACCAGCACACCACAATTCCAAACCGAAGCAATACAGAATGCACTTGATATGTCCCAATTCTCTGCTGAAGAACTGGAACGACTTTTACGTGTGAACAGCAAAATAGCAGCGGAGAACTATATGCGATTTCAAGATTTCTGTTCGGACTCTCCCTCGGCTTTAGCTGCCTTACTGGCTTATACCGGTATAGTATATAAACGTATCCATCCACAGGACTTTACTCCTGAAGATTTTCAATATGCACAGGATCACTTGCGGATCACTTCTTTTCTTTACGGATTACTCCGCCCGTTAGACCAGATCAAGAATTACAGAATGGAAGGAGATATCAAACTGCCCGAACGTGGAGGAATATCCATGTTTGACTATTGGAAGCCGATTCTGACCGACACCTTTATCAAAGAAATTAAAGCAAGAGGAGGAATACTAATCAATCTGGCAAGTGGGGAGATGAAAGATTTATTCGACTGGAAACGCGTGGAGCAGGAAGTACAAGTGATCACGCCGGAATTTCAGGTATGGAAAAAAGGGAAATTAACCACCGTTGTGGTTTATGCAAAAATGTGCCGTGGAGAATTGACACGCTTCATCATTAAAAACCGGATAGAGAATCCTGGGGATTTAAAAGGATTCAAATGGGAAGGATTCAGTTTTGATGCCGGACACAGCACAGATACCCACTATCTTTTTAGCCTTCTTTCATAAAAAAATATTAAATAGTCAACCTACTCAAACTTTTTATCAGCACTCATGTTATTTAGTTGAATTTGGGAAGATAAACCTGGACAATAATTAACTAATAGAAATGAGTATGAAAAAATTAATGTTTTTGCTGGCTGCGGCCAGTTTAAGTTCTGTAGCGTTTGCGCAACAGAAAAGCAATTCACAAAACGTCCTTGTAGGCGAGAGTGTAGATGTAATGGAGGTACCTGTGGATAAGTACAAGGTAGAGACCAATCACTTCTTCGATAATTGGTTCTTCTCTGTTGGTGGAGGTGCACAAGTACTGTTCGGCGATCAGTCCGATCTTGGTAAATTCAAGAAACGTATTGCTCCCGCTCTTCAAATATCAATCGGCAAATGGTTTACTCCCGGCTTAGGATTACGTTTGCAATATAGTGGTTTGCAGTCGAAGAGTTTTTCCAGTGAACCTTCCGCATATTCCAAACCTCACATGTTAAGCGAAGGATACTATCAGGATAAGTTCAACTACATGAATTTGCATGGTGACATCTTATTTAATGTCAGTAACATGATAGCCGGATATAATGAAGACCGCATATACGACTTCGTGCCATTCGTAGGTTTCGGTTTTGCCCACTCATATGATGCTCCACGTCGTAATTCACTGGCATTCAATTTCGGTATCATCAATACATTCCATCTGGCCAGTGCCTGGGACTTGAATCTGGAACTTTACGGAATGGGTACAGAAAACAAATTTGATGGAAAAACCACCAGTAAAGGCCCTGATTTTATGGCAGGTGCTACAGTGGGTATCACTTATAAATTTCCACAAAGAGGATTCAAACCTGCTCCGGATGTAGATGCTATCATGGCACTTACCTCTTCACAAATGGATGCCATCAATACCGCTTTGGCTCAACAGATAGAACAAAACCGTCAATTAAAGGCCCAACTTGCCAACCAACCCACTGAAGTGGTTACAGAACAAGTGACAGTGAACCAAATTGCTCCGGCTCCTCAATCTGTATTTTTCCAGATCGGTTCAGCGGTTCTTCCTACCAACTCTACTGTAAATTTGCAACAAATCGCAGATCTGGTAAAAGACAACCCGGGACTAAAATTGAAAGTAACCGGTTATGCTGATAGTGATACAGGTAGCGCTGCATGGAACAAGCAGTTAAGTGAAGACCGTGCCAACAACGTGGCTAATGAACTGGTTAAATTGGGTGTCAACAAAAACAATCTGATTATCAGCGGAATGGGTGGTGTCAACACCTTAACTCCTCCGGCATTCAACCGTCGTGTAATTATCGAAGCCCAATAATATACACTGATTTCTGTCAGCAGAAGATAATCATGCCCGCAATTCCTTATAAAAACAGTATTGCGGGCATTTATTTTTTAGATGGAATAGCCCCACTGATCCAGTGCAAACTTCCAATTCTCTTCCACTAACCGGACCGTACGGTCGTCATACTTATACTTATTCTTCTTATATCCCTTCTTTCCGCCTATATATTGGCTGATAGCCGGAGCAGCTGCTTCGAATCCGGGAATAGAAAGAGATTTATAGATATGCTCGGTCATAGCCATTGCATCCGCTTCAAAATCCTCGAACTTCACTTCCATCAAATTTCCTTCAGGAATGAATTGTTTATCCGCCTCATATTTATGATACAGCTTGGCATAAATGGAAAGCACATTCTGTTCCAACGCCTCTGGAGAAATATCCTCCAGTTTCAACGGCTGGATTGTATTGGTGAAGAAATTCCTTGTAGATTCGAATACCGTATACGGATTACGCATCAAATAGATGAATTTGGCATTCGGAAACATCTTGACCAACTCTTTTACACGGCCTGTATGAGGCGGATTCTTACTTAAGAATTGTGTTCCGCCTGTATTCCAAAGAGAAATTTTAATAAGTTTGGTGAATATATCCTCAAACACTTTCAATTCCTCATCACTGATATCATTGAATAACAAATATTTATCAGCATATTCCTGTTGGTACTTAGGCAGGAACCAAAAGTTATAATAGGTATAGGGCATCATATTGGCCAATGCAAACTCTTCCTCCTGAGGCAAGTCTACAGCCAGTTCCATATTATCCGTCGGACGCTTGTCGGGCATCAGCCAACTCATATTCTTCTTGAAAAAAGGCTGTCCCCACATCATCAGGTGAGGAAACACCGTCTGATAAGTAGTATTATATCCGAAATGTTTGTCACAAGAGAACACATTATGCATAAAGGTAGTCCCGCTACGCCAATGTCCGAGGATAAAGACCGGATCGTGTTCCAAAGGCTTGTCGGCCAACAGTTTCCTGTATCGCTTTTCCTGCAATGGAGCCAAGGTGGAAAGCAAACGGCATACTGCTTTCGTCAAACGGTATTTTCCTCTATATGCCGGATCAATTTCCCTTCCCGCAGTAATCGCCTTGAACGTTTTCCAATCGGCGCCTACCAATGTATTAATCGGCAGCTTGTTGAATTCAAGTAATCCCATTACTTTTCTTTTTTTAATTGTACGCTGTTATTTTTCTATCTTGACTGAAATGCCTTGACGGTCCAATTCTTTCACCACCTTTTCTATGGCTTCATAATGTTCCTCACCAATACCCATAGCTGCCAGATTCAAAGTAGGAACTTCCATGGCATTCAGCATATCTTTGGCTTCCACTCTGTCTATAATCATCCCCACCGCACTGGTGTTATTGGTAATGGGGTCAATCAGAATAAAAGAACCGCAAGCTTTATTCTTTTGATAAGAATCAAAGAAAAGCGGCTTGGCGGTAGTAAATGTCACACGGGCAATCTGATTCAATTGCAAAGGCAGATCCTCCTTTTTCAATTTACCGTTTTCAACAGACAGATGCTCCATCGTATTCACATCCACTTTATACTTAATGCTATCTATACGGGTACGTCCTGTATTGGTGGTATGCTTGATAAAGAAAGATTTGTCAAGGTCCATCGCCTCCTCATCCATCCATACCAACATGGCTTCAAAGTTACGATCTATCACAGGCACATTATCGGCATGCACCAACATATCTCCGCGAGACACGTCAATCTCATCCTCCAAAGTCAATGTCACTGCTTGCGGCGGGAAAGCATACTCTAACTCACCATCATAAGTAACAATACTCTTGATATGAGATTTCTTGCCGGAAGGCAAAGCCATCACCTCATCTCCTTTATGGATGACACCGGAAGCAACCTTTCCACAGAAACCGCGGAAATCCAGATTCGGTCTTAATACATACTGAACCGGGAAACGGAAATCAGTCAGATTATGGTCATTCTCGATGGAAACCGTTTCAAGCAATTCCAATAAAGAAGTACCTTTGTACCATGGCGTACGTTCAGATTTCTGCACCACATTGTCACCGTCAAGTGCCGAAAGAGGAATACAAGTCACATCCGGGATTCCCAATGGCTCTACAAATTTCTTATATTCGGTCACGATTTCGTTGAAACGCTCCTCCGAAAACCCGACAAGGTCCATCTTGTTCACCGCCAGCACCACATGCTTTATTCCCAATAAAGATACCAGAAAAGTATGGCGGCAGGTCTGCGTAATCACACCCAAGCGAGCATCTACCAAGATTATGGCAAGATTGGCAGTAGAACCTCCGGTAATCATATTGCGGGTATATTGTTCATGTCCCGGAGTATCGGCTATGATAAATTTACGGTTGTTCGTTGAAAAATAACGGTAAGCTACATCAATCGTAATACCCTGCTCGCGCTCTGCTTTCAACCCGTCGCACAACAAAGCGTAATCTATATGGTCACCTGCATTCCCCACACGTTTGCTGTCACGTTCCAAAGCGGCAAGCTGGTCCTCGTACAACTTCTTGCTGTCAAACAACAGACGTCCTATCAGGGTAGACTTTCCATCGTCTACCGAACCGGCTGTCAACAGGCGTAGCAAGTCTTTCTGTTCATCCTTATCTAAATATTCCTTTATATTCAGTTTATTCTCCATCACCCATTCCTTCATTTTAAATTCCTACTTATCCATTTAAAAATATCCTTCACGTTTCTTCTGCTCCATACTGGCATCCTGGTCGAAATCAATGACACGGGTAGTACGCTCGCTTTTGGTAGTGGTCATCATTTCCTCTACAATTTTCTCAATCGTATCGGCATCACTCTCTACGGCCCCGGTCAAAGGCCAACACCCCAAAGTACGGAAACGCACTTTCTTCATTTCAATACGGTCCCGATATTCTTCGGGCAGTCGGTCATCATCAGCCATAATCAGATTTCCATCTATATTCACCACAGGACGTTCCTTGGCAAAATAGAGCGGCACGATAGGAATATTTTCCAAACGGATGTACTGCCAGATATCCAGCTCAGTCCAGTTGCTTAATGGAAACACACGGATACTTTCCCCTTTATGAATCTTAGCATTATAAATATCCCACAACTCAGGACGCTGGTTTTTAGGATCCCACTGATGAAAACGGTCACGAAAAGAGAATATACGTTCTTTGGCACGTGACTTTTCCTCATCACGACGTGCTCCACCAAAGGCGGCATCAAACCTGTATTTATCCAACCCGTGAAGCAACGCCTGTGTCTTCATTAAATCGGTATGCACTTTGCTGCCATGCGTAAAAGGCCCTACTCCGGCATTAAAAGCCTCCATATTACTTTCCACTATCAAATTCCATCCATGTTCTTTGGCGTATTGATCACGGAACTCTATCATTTCCCTGAATTTCCATTTAGAATCGATATGCATCAAAGGGAAAGGCACTTTTCCCGGATAGAAAGCCTTCTCTGCCAAACGTACCATGACAGACGAATCTTTACCAATACTATAAAGCATAACAGGATTCTCAAATTCAGCTGCCACTTCACGAATGATATGGATAGACTCCGCTTCCAGTTCCCTTAAGTGGCTCAATTTATAATTTTCTTCCATTTTATAATGAATTATATTTTTTCTCCTTTTTTACCAACAATGGGGAGCACCAACTCCAACAAAGTATTGACCGACTCTTCCAAACTCAGCTTAGAAGTATCCAAAGATAAGGCAGGATGCTCCGGAGCTTCAAAAGGGGCGGAAATTCCGGTAAAGTTCTTGATTTCACCCCGACGTGCTTTGGCATAAAGTCCTTTCACATCACGTTTCTCACACTCTACCAAAGGAGTGCTGACATAGATTTCCAGGAAATCCTCTATCCCGATAATACGGGCAGCCATCTGCCGAAGCTCATTGCCGGGACTGATGAAAGCGGCAATGGTAATGATTCCCGTATCAACAAACAACTTGCCTATTTCGGCTATGCGACGGATGTTTTCCACACGATCCTCTGCCGAAAAGCCCAAATTATTATTGATGCCACTACGAATATTATCCCCGTCCAATATACGGCAGAGCAAACCACGTTTATGTAATTCACGTTCCAAAGCTATGGCAATAGTACTCTTACCGGAACCGCTAAGTCCCGTCAGCCACAGCATAACTCCCCGTTGTCCCAGCAGTTCTTCTTTATCTTTCCGGGAAAGCATACGGTCAAAGATAGGATATATATTTTCCTCTTCCATTCTCTATTTTCATTTTGTCTTTAACTTCATCAAAAAGGCCATATCAGCGGTATCAGAATAACCGAAATTATAAATGTCAATATATTCAACGGCAAACCGATACGTACAAAATCCGTAAACTTATAGTTTCCGATACCCTGCACAATCAAATTAGTCTGATAACCGATAGGAGTGGAAAAACTGGCAGATGCAGCGATGCAAATGACAACAAAAAAGGGCATCGGACTTACCCCCAACTGATTGGATAAGGAAAGGGCAAGCGGAAAAGCCAATGCGGCGGCGGCATTATTGGTTATCAGTTCGGTAAACAGATTTGTAATGATAAACAAAACAGCCAGCAACACATGCGGACTGTAGTCATCACTCATATCAATGATTCCATGCGCAATGATATCCGCCACTCCGGAATTTACCATGGCGCGACTTATAGCAAACGCACAGGCAATGGTTATCAAGATATCCCATGATATATATTTTGTATATTTACGTGCCGGAAAAAGTTTGGTCCATGCCATTATCACAGTCGTTACAGCTGCAAAAAAGAACATATCAAGATCAATACCGGGAAGTAATTCTTCCATAAAAGGCAACTCTCCTACTGTTGCCCCCACAATCATCAGCACCAATAAAGTCAATGCAAACCAACGTTTCTTTCTCCCGGCTTTCGGCTCGGTATCTTTGCCATTGGCCAATAACACGAATACAGAAGAATCTCCCCATGTAGAGATAAATGAATCATCCGCCCATAGCACCAACGTATCTCCCTCATGAAACTTCACCCGTGACAGATTCTCTACAATACTAACTCCGCTTCGTTTTATTTCTTTTACTTCAGCACCATAATGACGGACAAAATTAAAATCCCCCACCCTTTTATTGATACCCGGGAAACGAGCACCTATCACCGCCTCAACACGATGAAAAGAAGACGCATCCGCTTCCCCATGTTCGTCGCCTACCGTGTCTTTCCGAACCTCCGGCAATAACCTGGAAGAAAAAAACAACAAATAAACAATTCCTGCCAAAGCAATGAAAATACCCACCCGGCCTAATTCAAACATACCAAAGCCCTTATATCCGGCATCTAAAATCATACCATCCACCACCAGATTAGTAGAAGTCCCGATAAGCGTACACATTCCCCCCAGTATGGTAGCATATGAAAGAGGGATCAAGAATTTAGTTGCCGGAATGCGGACAGATTCCGCCCAACGTTTAATAATAGGAGCAAAAATCACAACCACTGGCGTATTATTGAGAAAAGCAGAAACAAAAGAAATAGCGGGCAGCATACGTGCCTGCGCCTTCATGACCGTTGTCTTCTCTTGAGGCAGAAGTTTCTTTATCAACTGTCCCAACGCTCCCGATTGCCGGACTCCTTCACTGATCAGGAAAAGCAACGCTACGGTAATCATCCCTTTATTACTGAATCCCTCCAACATCTCTTTCGGAGTCAATATACCGAAACAAAGAAAGAGTACAGTAACAGAGAACAGAATCATTCCGGGACGCATTTTATCAAGGACTAATGCAGTCACCATCCCTGTTAATCCCAAAAACACAATAATCATTTCGAATGTCAGCATCGTTTCCGGATATTAATTTCGTTTAACGACAAACCAAGGATTCAGCAAGTCCGGCTTGTTATATTTCAACGGTTCTTCTTTTCCCGCCTGATATATTTCTGCTCCGGATGCCTTGGCTATGGCATGACCGGCAGCCGTATCCCACTCCATGGTAGGAGCAAAACGGGGATATTCATCGGCCAGTCCCTCACACACTTTGCAAATCTTGATGGAACTGCCTACAGACACCAACTCCACATGAGGGTATATCTTTCGCTTTTCCTCAATATACTCTTCCGTTTCGGCCGACAGATGGGAACGGGAAGCAACAATGACAAAAACTTCATTTGTTTCGGCACAGGGCATACGAAATGCCGATGCCTTCATTTCTTCCAGTGAACGGCCTGCACGTCCGGTCACTCCTTCCATTTTATAAGCGCCGGTTGCCACTTCACCCCAATAAAGCGTTTCTTTGACAGGAACATAAATCACTCCAAAAACAGGAACTCCTTCTTTTACCAAAGCAATATTGACAGTAAATTCCCCATTCCGTTTTATAAATTCCTTTGTTCCATCCAAGGGATCGACTATCCACAACGTATCCCATTGCGCCCGTTTCTCGTAAGGCAAATGCTTTCCTTCCTCACTCAATACCGGATAGTCTGTTTCCTGCAAATAAGTCATAATGGTTTCATGCGCCTTACGGTCTGCAAGAGTCAGTGGAGAATTATCGGCTTTCCTTTCAACCTGAAAATCAGAAGAAGGATCATTATAAACGTTCAGAATTTCCTTACCGGCAGCTAAAGCCGCATCCATCGCTTTTAATATATATTCAGTCTGCATAGTGTTTACTTCCATTAAAATGCTTCTGTCATATTGAAATAGAACAAACTTTGATCATTGGCAAAATTACGTCCGAAATCCAGACGTACATTCATACGCGGCTGCACCTCGATACGAAGTCCCACACCGGCATTAGGAAGCACTCCTTCAATCTTACCCATGGTAGGCCCCATAAAACCGCACCCTCCCCATGCAACAAAACCCAAATGATGCAACATACGCTTTACCCATGTACTTTTATCCGTATTGAACATCTGACGATATTCGGCAAGCACCACATGAGAGGATTTATCACGATACTGCCCCATATAATATCCACGAAGATCAAAAGGAGTGCCACTTAAAGCATATTGGTTCATAGGAACATCCCCAAACACATTCTTGGTTTGGGCAGTCCAAGCTATAACTTTTCTATTTCCTACCTTTTTGTATTGGCGGTAGTCCACTTCCAAGCGGTAGAAGTTATTATCTCCTCCCAAAAACTTCTGGTACATCAGCCCACGAAAATCCAGATAAATGCCTTTATAAGCATTGGCAGGAATATCCCGGCTGTCATAAGTCAGCAGAAATCCCACTCCCGAACTGAAATTGGAATATCCGTGAGCAGTGCCTCCCAACCTTTTGTAATCAGGCTGATCTACCAAATACTTGGCAGGCTCGGATATTTTATCATAACTCAAGTCAATCTGGGGACCGGCAAAGAAATTACTTTTACCCAAACGGAATAAAAACCACGGATTAATCTGGAAACCGCTATAACGATATTCACTGGTAGAGTCACTGCGCTCATAATGCTTATTGGTAGCATAGCCGATACCATAAAAATTCTCCAATGTATTCTTGTAAGTGAATTTTCCAAAAATACGGAATTTATCATTTTTGAAAAACAACTGAGGCTTCACCATCAGATTCAAGCCCCCCTCGAACATTACCGCAACAGCCATCGGCAACACAGAACGTTTCTGCAAGGTATCCGACGGATTCATACGAAATGTAACAAGAGCACTACCTCCTATTAACGCACCAAAGTCCGGAGTATAACTCGGTCCTCCCAATATATTATAATGTATATTGCGCTTAGCCACCTTCCGGCGTCTTAATTCTTTTTTTGAAAGTTGATGGATGGTGGTATCCTCAGGATTACTACCTATGTCACTTCCTTGTGCCGCCATATTCAAAGAACAAAGCAGGCACAGGACCAAGCTAAGTAATGTTATTTTCATATAATAGTTTATTGTCTGCCCAAAGTCCTTACTCAAAAAAACTTTCTACGGCAAATGAGTTTTCAAAAGTACAAAAGTCCTGCCAAAGAATAACGGTGTGTTGAATTTGTTTTTATTTAGTTCAAGAATCTTCACGTTCTTTATAATGTAACAATGTGTCAATATGCCAATGTGTCAATTACCATGCGGACATAGAGCAGCACATTGGCAAACCAGCACATTGGCAAATTATTTAAACAGTTTTTCCAAATCATCCTCATTAATCACGGAAAGAACCGTTTTACCATCCGGAGTATAATTAGGAGTAGCCACAGCAAACAAGCCATCCACCAAACCTGTCATTTCCTCATTCGTCAACACTTGTCCGGGAACAATTGCCGCCGCTTTAGCCAAAGTCAATGCCAGAATACTCTGCACCTCTTCTTTTACCTTGCCACCTTTTTCCATAGCTGTATGCACCATATTTTGGATCAAGTCTATCGGGTTAAGGCCTTCAATACCTGCAGGGACACCGTTTATGGCATAACTTCCTCCTCCCAAATCAGTCAGTTCAAATCCCAGGAAAGACAAGTCTTCCATAATTTCCTGCAAAATAGCCACTTCGGAAAGCGGAAACTGCACAATATCCGGAAACAGCATTCCTTGAGAAACACCTTGACGACGACTTATCTGGTCTATATACTTGTCATATAAAATACGGATATGGGCACGCTGCTGATCAATGATCATTAAGCCGGACTTTACAGAAGTCAAAATAAAACGTCCTTTAAACTGATAATGCTGGCCGGATTTCTCACTGACTGAAGAGTCCTCCACATGATCATACAATCCGGGATTTTCCTCCGCAGGAGAAGCCTCTTCCGCCCTATAATCATTCTCGTCAGGATGAAAGTTTTGAGAAGAAGCATGACGTTCCAGCCCCGCATACAGTTGTTCCCAGTCCTTACTAGGCTTTGAATAAGAAGAGGGAGGAGCAGCCGAAACATTAAAAGGATTATAATCAGGATTATAAGTCGTCTTTGGTGGCTGTATACCAGTGTATGGAGATGCATCAAAGGCTGGAATATCCGGCATTCCCTCCGTATCAAAATCAATGGAAGGTACCGCATTGAACTTACCTAGAGTTTCTTTCACGGCAGCTGCCAATATCTGCCAGATGGCTTGCTCGTTCTCAAACTTTATCTCTGTTTTAGTAGGATGTATGTTCACATCAATATTAGCAGGATCCACCTCAAAATAAATGAAATAAGATACTTGCTCACCCACGGGAACCAACTGCTCGTATGCATCCATGATAGCCTTATGAAAATAAGGATGGCGCATATATCGCCCGTTTACAAAGAAATATTGGCGGGCTCCTTTCTTACGGGCTGTTTCAGGTTTTCCTACAAACCCGGAAACACGGACCATTGTAGTATCTACATCCAGCGATAACAACTCCTGATTTATTTTCTTTCCGAAAACTCCCATGATACGCTGGCGCAACTGAAGTGCAGGAAGATTGAACAGTTCCGCCCCATTATGATGCAAAGTGAAAGACACCTCCGGATTAACCAATACAATCCGTTCAAACTCCGTCAATATATTACTCAGTTCCGTCTGGTTCGACTTCAGGAACTTACGACGCGCCGGCACATTAAAGAATAAATTCTTCACACTGAAGCTACTGCCTTTCGGGCAAGAAACCGCCTCCTGTCCCTCTACCTTGGAGCCGGATATCGTCAACATCGTTCCCAATTCCTCCCCTTCCATACGAGTACGAAGCTCCACCTGAGCCACAGCAGCAATAGAAGCCAAAGCCTCTCCACGAAATCCCATGGTATGCAAAGCAAACAAATCAGCAGCTTCACGAATTTTAGAAGTCGCATGGCGCTCAAAAGACAAACGTGCATCTGTTTCCGACATACCTTTTCCATCATCAATCACCTGAATGGAAGTCTTTCCTGCATCCACTACCAACACGTCAACGTGCTGAGCACCTGCGTCGATAGCATTCTCCACCAATTCTTTAATCACTGATGCAGGACGCTGAATCACCTCTCCCGCTGCTATCTGATTGGCAACGGAATCCGGCAGCAAACGGATAATATCGCTCATATATCTTATAAACTTACGTAATTAAAAAGTAAACTCACCGGTCACCAGGTAATGCAGAATATACAACAAAACCAAAATGGCCACAAACAAAGCTCCATAAGTCATCGGCTTACGCCCGCTTTCTTTTCTGCGTTTTAAATGCTTGGTACCTTGAACGAACTTTCCACGGATATCTTCCGGAGAAAATTCTTTGGGAGGAAGCATACCCAACTCGCGTTTGGCTTTCTCCTCCAGTTTTTGCAGCTTCTCCTTCCGTTCATCCACATAAATATATTGATGGTTGAAACGGCGGGGCTTTTCCATCTTAAACATTCCCATAGCTATTTCTTTTTATTAAATAAATTATGATTGGGCAAAGGAACAGCGCTCCGGTTACTCTTCTTCAACCCCTGACCGGCTTTCTTTCCACGCCACTTAAAGATATCCTCTTTATCAAGCGGACGGATATAGTCAAACCACACAAAGTTATCCAACTTCATCTTCTCCGGCGGACGTTGGAGCATAGGATAAAGAGTACCGTTCGATTTCGGACTCATAATCATTTTTTTCATCTTCCGGTTTTCCAGAAACATATTCAGCAGACTGGTTTCAGAAACATTCATTCCAATCAGTGTACTGTCGCTTTCCATCGGATAATATACCAGACGAACCGAACCGATCACATCTACTTTGCGCATCTCACCGCCTTGAAACCAAGCCTTCATCTCTTTTCCTGTCACCTGATTATAACTAGTAGAATCCAGTTGTTCTACAGACAAAGCCTGATTCTGAATATGTGCCCAGTCTATCGTACTGTCATTCATATAAATCATGATTTTCTCTCCCAGCAACTGCTGGTTGTTATTCCACAGTATAGGGTCATAATACATGGTCAGGCAGCTATCCTTGGAGGAAAAGACCAACGAATCGCATACCCCCTGCACATCCGTGCGATACATACGTACTTTATGATACGCCCGCGTTTCCCGGAACATAGAATCAGTATTCAAATAGTAGGTATACATTTGCAATGTATCGGCATGCATAAACAAGCTGTCACCTTGTGAATAATCCACTGCCACCGCTTTTTTAGTAGCAAAAGCATACTTGGTCAATTCATTATAATAACAATAATCACCAGTCAGCATATTCTTGTTTACAGTATCTGTCATGATCACATTATCAAACGCCTCCCCGTATCCTTTTACACGATCATAAAACAGACTGTCTCCAGTCAAACGCTTCCCCTCATTGGTCAGCACGGACCGGTCCAACAATTCCGCCTGCCCTATCTGAGTATTATAAAAGCCCAATTCCGAATAAATATGGTTAGCATCACTGACAATATCGGACGGACCAAGGATATTGGCTATTTTGGTTGCTGTACTGTATCGTAATGTATCGGAAGTCAAAGTAAACTTAGGGTTGACCAACTTCACATCATAATTGAACACAGATATTTTGGTAGCCGGACTATATTCCCCCCATTCCGAAGTCAATACATTCTCCTCGTCCATCAATGTCCCGCCATCAAAGTAATATCCCAAATTATAAATACGATCGTAGTTCAGGCTATCCGTCAACAAAGTCGTATTCTTGTTTTCCATGCGTACATTATAGCGTACCTGGGCAATCTGGGTATTTCCGTCATAAAACAAATAGTCCCCATACAGAAACAAGGTATCCCCCTGCACCATCTTCACATTGTCAAAAGCTTCCAGCGAATTCGTTTTCTCATAGAAACAGGCACTGTCACAATACATATATACACTGTCGTGACGGAACGCAACGTTTCCAATCAGAATCTGTGCATCCGGGTCCGGATTCAACGGACTTTTCTTCAACACATCCGAATGCAACAGATACACCTTGCTTTTAGCCGGTTTCTGTTCCCCTTTTTTAGCCGGTCTCACCTGAGCCAGCAAGCAAAAGCCGAACAGGCACAGGACACTTACCACAAGTATCCTATGCCTGCCCGAAGAGTATTTATTCTTTCTTTTTCCAAGCATATACTTTATACACTACATTATTTCTTTACCCAACCCGGATATTTGAAATCGCATTTCTGCCACTTCTCATTAATACGCACGTAGGTATGTTTTTGTTTATCCCTGATCCACTTATCAAGTTTTTCTTCGCTGCGTTTTTCCATCACGATGCCTTTCAGCCGTTGGTAGTCTTCCGTTATGGTTGCCTTATGCCCGTTCAAGCGGGTTTTCAATTTCACGATAGCGCAAATTTCCTTTCCTTTTGCATTAATCATGGTAAAAGGTTTGGAAATTTCCCCCACATTCATGCCTTCCACCATCTTTGCAGCCTCTTGTGACACCTGTGCCAATTGTTGCATTTCAAAACGCGCCGTACCAGTCTGCGGATTCGCCATCAAACCATGGTTGTTACGCGTGTCCTTATCGTGAGAGATATAAGTAGCGGCATCATCAAAAGTAAATTTCTCATTACGGATATCATTGGCAATAGAATCCAGACGTAACAAGGCTGCTTCCAGATCTTTTTCATCCACTTTCGGTTTTAACAAGATATGGCGGGTATTGATACGGTCACCACGTTTTTCGATCAACTGGATAATATGGAAACCGAATTCAGACTCCACAATCTTGGATACCTTGTTAGGATCTTGCAGATTGAATGCCACATTCGCATATTCAGGTACCAGCTCAGCCCTGCCCATAAAGCCGAGTTCGCCACCACGGCGGCGCGAACCTTCATCTTCCGAATACAGACGTGCCAAAGTGGAGAAAGCTATTTCACCGGAAGTAACACGTTCCGTATAGTCACGCAAAGTCTTCTTCACACGCTCAATTTCTTCCTGCGGAATCTTAGGTTCCATAGTAATGATCTGCACTTCTACCTGAGTAGGAATAAAAGGAATACTGTCTTGAGGAAGATCCTTGAAATAACGACGGACTTCGGCCGGAGTAATCTTGATATCCCCCACAATCTGCTGCTGCATTTTCTGCACCGTTTTTCCATCACGTATATTCTCGCGGAGCATTTCGCGTATTTGTGTAGAAGTCTTATTATAATATTCTTCTACTTTTTCCTTAGAACCAATCTGATCAATCAGCCAATTTGTACGTCTTTCCACATCACTGATAATTTCCTGTTCGGAAACCTCAATACTATCAATAGCAGCCTGATGAAGAAACAATTTCTGGATGGCAAGCTGCTCCGGAATAATACAATACGGATCACCGTCAAACTTGCGGCCTTCATACTGGGCATTCAGACGTTCATTCTCCACGTCCGATTTTAGAATGGCCTCATCACCTACTACCCATACAACCTCGTCTATCACATTGTCTTGCCCGTATACTGAAACAACGGCAAACAGCATCAGCATCAGTGCATAAACTTTGGTACACATCAATTTATTCATTTGAATTCAAATAATAGTAATTAATCTTGTTCCTGTCCGAAGCGTGTCGGTATAACTCTTCTTTGACTTTATTTATAAATTCAACCCGCTTCAGGTTTATTAAAATCTCCTTAATTTCCGTCTTTGCAAAATCCAGCGGCCTCTGTTGGTCCTTACCCAAGAATTCCTCTACATGCAGGAAATAACAAAACGCCGTGTCTTTTACCTCTATATTCCGGTTCTTGTCCAAATAGTTCTCATCCGTATCAAGCGCTTTCAAAGGTATTTTGACAGCAATATCGGACAATGGCATCCAACGGTCATAAAAATAATCATAGCTCACCGCATTGCGCAAACTGTATTTTTCCAGGCTCTCAATAGCATCCCGGTTATTTTTTTTATACCATTTGCGTACACTTGCCAAATCCTGAGAATGAAGAGGAACTTTTATAAACAGCCCTTTCACAAAAGGATGTTCTGTATGAAACAACTCCTTGTTTTTCTCATAATAAGCGCTGATTTCCTCATCACTTATCTCATTGGCCAGTTTCTGATTAACCAGTTCCTCCTGATACGTATGCATGATCAATGCCCTGCGATAGTTCTCCACTAACTTGGCAATCTTTGCATTATCAGGAATATTTCCTTCCGCTTTATCAAAAAGCAGCACATCCTCCACCCAGTTTTTTATATAGTGCTCGGCAAACAAGACACTATCGTCTTTTGAAATATGGAAAGGCAACGCCGCCTGCAAATCTTCTTTATAGAGATATTCACCAGCAACTTCCACTAAAGGAGTCCTCCCCTTATGGTCGTGCTCCTGGCCGCATCCCGACAAAGCACCTGCTATAACAAGTAACACCCCCCAGTTTTTCACGATATTCATATAACATTAAAATAGTGAACGAAGATACTGCAATAATTAATTACTTCCGTTATTATTAACTGTTTTTAAAACCTCTTGGTTAATTTCAACCTTATATTTCTGCTTCAAATCTTTCAACCAGGCATCCTCATAGACAGTCAGATAATCCTTGACAACCGCTTCTCTTACATCCTCATAACTTTCAGGACCTTTCTTTAACTTCTTTCCCATCACAAAAGTATAAGGTAAATCCGGCTCAGGCTGAAAGCTACCGCATTTAAAGACCAATTTATCAATATACCTGTTGGTCCCTATCTGAAAGACACCTGCTTCCATACGAACTTTGGAGGAAGCATCATCTCCGGTCAGTGTATGTAATATATCTTTCCACTGGGATACCGGTTTTTTTTTCAATTGTTTCTTAATGGCTGAAGCCGTTTTTCTATCTTTACAATGAATCACTGCTCCCCGATAATGCGGCAATTCCCAGGCATAGTCTGATTTATGTTGCTTGAAGAAGCGTTCCAGGTCATCCTCATTCCAGGCTTCATCACCCGATTGATATTTTTGCGACAAATAAGCCGCAAGCAAACCATCCTGCAATTCCTGCACCCGGAACTCCAGTTCTTCCTTCTGTTCTGCAGAAAGCTCCTTCCATGTACAATTGCCATTCTTCTCCAGATAATTCAATAACTGTTCCCGTTTTTCTTCAAAACTGACACCCTGCCTGCGGTCTATCCATTTCACTATATGAATGCCCATAGGTGAATAAAAAGGAGCTGAAATCTTATTTCTTTCCAAAGATTCCAGTTTGTCTATCCATTCCTGCATATTCTTGTTCACAGGCATCCACGGCAACACTCCTCCCACATTTTTACAAGCTTCATCATCCGAGTACCGGCGGGCCAGCGTTGCAAAATCCGCGCCTTCCCGCAATGCTTCATAAACCGAATCCATTTGCTGCCGCACCCTCATTTCCTCCTGACGGCTTGCATTCTGGGATAAATATTTGCTAATATGGGCAATTTTGATCCAATCATTTGCCTGCAAACGTTGTTCACCTTGCAGGTATAACCGGCGGGCAGCCTGTTCCTCCTTTTCTGCATCTGCCAAATAAGTTCTTAAAAGTTTGCCCCGATACCAGTCCACCTGCCTGCGGAAAACAGGCAACGTATCTATTCCCATATCATGTGCATAGCGTACTTTTAATTTATAGTTGATAAAAGAAGGTAGAAAAGAAAGCGGGGTCCGATGAGAAGATTTACGAAAATAATATTCAAACTCGGAACGTTTTACAGGTTCACCGTCAATAGATAACACAACTTCTCCTTGCGCCCGCATTTCCAACGCGAACACAAGGAGAAGTGACAGAATACCGACCATTCTATGCGGCATCATTCATACATTTTATTGAGGACGGCTGTAGTTAGGAGCCTCGCTGGTTATGGCCACATCATGCGGATGACTTTCCAATACACCTGCGTTAGTAATACGGGTGAATTTGGCATCATGCAATTGTTCTATATTAGCAGCGCCACAATATCCCATTCCCGCACGAAGACCACCTACCAGCTGATAAATCACTTCATACAAAGTACCTTTATAAGGTACACGGGCTGCAATACCTTCCGGAACCAGTTTCTTCACATCGGCAGTTCCGCTCTGGAAATAACGATCCTTCGAGCCGTTCTCCATCGCTTCCAAAGATCCCATTCCACGATAAGATTTGAATTTACGTCCGTTAAAGATAATCGTATCACCCGGTGACTCTTCCGTTCCGGCAACCAATGAACCGATCATTACACTATAACCGCCGGCAGCCAAAGCTTTTACCACATCCCCCGAATAACGCAAGCCACCATCAGCAATCAAGGGTATACCTGTACCTTTCAGCGCCTTGGCAACATCATAAACGGCAGAAAGCTGGGGAACACCCACACCGGCAACCACACGGGTAGTACAGATAGAACCCGGACCGATACCGACCTTCACACCATCCGCACCGGCTTCCACCAACATTTTGGCAGCTTCGCCCGTAGCGATATTACCTACCACAATATCAATATTCGGGAAACGTTTCTTAGCTTCTTTCAATTTTTCGATCACATACATGGAGTGGCCATGAGCCGTATCAATAACGATTGCATCCGCACCGGCATCAACCAAGGCCTGCATACGGTCCAGCGTATCGGCAGTAACCCCTACACCGGCAGCCACACGCAAACGTCCTTTGGCATCCTTGCAAGCCATCGGTTTATCTTTCGCTTTTGTAATATCTTTATAAGTAATAAGACCTACCAGTTTACCTTCCTTATCCACCACCGGCAACTTTTCAATCTTATGCTCTTGCAGAATCCGTGAGGCAGCCTCCATGTCAGTGGACTGGTTGGTAGTGACAATATTCTCCTTCGTCATTACCTCATCAATACGTTTGTCCATATCCTTCTCAAAACGAAGGTCACGGTTCGTCACAATACCTACCAAATATCTTTCATCGTCTACTACAGGGATACCGCCGATTCTATATTCAGACATCAACGCAAGTGCATCTCTCACAGTAGATCCTCTCTTGATAGTCACAGGATCATAAATCATACCGTTTTCCGCACGTTTCACTATGGCTACCTGACGTGCCTGCTCTTCGATAGACATGTTTTTGTGAATCACACCGATTCCCCCTTCACGGGCAATGGCAATGGCCATTTTCGCTTCTGTAACCGTATCCATAGCGGCAGTCACAAAAGGGACTTTCAACTCGATGTTGCGTGAGAACTTAGTCGTGAGTTCGACTGTTTTTGGTAAAACTTCAGAATAGGCGGGGATCAACAATACATCGTCGTAGGTTAATCCGTCCATTACGATTTTATCTGCAATAAATGACATAGGGCTTTATGCGTTTAGATTTTATTGCGTGCAAATATACGCATTTTATTCAATATGGGAAAACGATAGAATATTTTTTTGCTAAGAGAATACGAAATTTTGCAGAAATAAAAAGAATCAGTCCCCCAAATGGCTCACATAAAACAATTACAAAAAAACAGGGAGTTCATGAAACAAATGAAGCGCTTTTATTCTTCAGGTCCAGTGTTTTTCATTAAATTTGTACTTTGAACAAAAGAAACAAAAGAAACATGGAAAAACAACCGCAATTTCCCTTTGCACCCAAAGACTTCGCACGCTGCCTTAACGCCACATGCCCCCGTTCCCAAAACTGCCTGAGACGAACTGCCGCCCTGCAGGATACGGATGAACATCTATTTCTCAAAGTGGTAAACCCGCTCCGTTATCCCAAGGAGGGTGAAGAATGTGAACTGTTCCGTTCCACCGACAAAGTGCGGATGGCATGGGGAGTCACCCACCTGCTGGACAATGTGCCCTACAAAGAAGGCAGCCTGCTGCGCAATATGATCATCAACCACCTGGGCAGAAGCCAGTATTACCGGTGCTTCCGCAAGGAACGCCCTTTTGCGCCACAAGACCAACAGACCATTCGCATGCTGTTCCGCCAGAGAGGCATCAGCGAAGAGCCGTCATTCGACTACTACACAAATGAATTTAACTGGTAATATCCGTCACACTGTCACAGCCGCATGCAACACATTGTACGACAATAGTTTACCACTATGACAGATGGTGTAACGGATGGTGTGACGGACTTTTATCTGTCACACCGCCGCCTCCGGATCTCATCATGCCCTTACCAGCTGATACACAGTGCCTTTACGTGTATGCCGTGAAGGAATACCCTGTTTCCTCAAAATTCGTCCGAATGCCGCCACCCTCTTGGCGTTCAATGGAATATCCACTTCCTGATGCAATATCTTCAATATTTCGGCAGGCGCCATCCACTCGCCCTCTTCCCCCGCTTCCGCCATGCGGAAATAACGGAAAAGGAACTGCTCTTCAGGAGAATATTGCTGAAATTCGCGGTTCGCCTCCGTCATGACATACTCGTCCGCATCATTAAACCAGTAACGCTCACCGTGCGCCAGCTCGTGCATGGCCTGTGCATACAACTGATCGTAGTCTATGGGACGCGAGGTATCAATCACCCCCTTCACCTCAATGCAGATGAAGCGGCGGCTGCCCGAAGGATCGGTCAGCAAATCCTTGTGGTTACTGGTGGCAATGAACGAAGCATAGCGGCGCATCTCCACCACCGATGTGCCGTAAGGCCGGCGCGCATTCACCACCGGCTTTTGCAGAATGTGCTTCAAGAATCCCTGTTGTGTGGCGCTCACCTGGTCGAACTCGTCAATATTGATCAGCGCGAATCGATTCAGGCTTAGTTCGACATCTTTCTTGCGTGAGAAATCGAGGCTGTCCGTATAGTAGGAGCATTCGGAAGGCGGCATGATGCTGCGGCAAAAGGTGGACTTGCGCGTTCCCTGCGCTCCCACCAGCAGGGGCGAAACACTGTTGGCATAGCGCTTGTCCATCCCCCGCCAATGAGCCACCATGTTCAGAAACCAGCGATGGAACAATTCGGGCCAATGCGGATTGTCACAAGGTACGGTCTGCGCCAACGGACGGATGCGGTCGCGTCCGTCCCACTCCGGAAGGTTGAACAAAAAATCCTCCAGCGGATTATACACCGGCACACGATTGGAATACACATAGCGGCTGATATCCCTGTCCCACAGGGGGATACCTTCGGCCTGTGCATCCAGGGCGATGCTGTTCAACGCACGCTTGTCCACCGGCTGAAAGCGGAAGCAGAAGGAATGCCGCTCGCGGAACCCCGCCTCTCCGGTCTGCACGTTAAAGCGAAATTCATAACGTCTTTTCATAAACTCGGCAATGAGGACCGACAATTGCTGCTCACGGCTCAAAGCGCATTTGCTTCCGAAATCCTGACGCCGGCTGTACACATTCCGCACCACCTGACGCACCAGTTCCAACGGTTTGCGTACAAAATGACGGAAACGCGCCCTGCTGACCACCGCTTCCTCCGGAATGCCCGACCGGAAACAGTTCAACGCCAGTTGCGAAAGAAGGGTATCCCAGCTATAGGAGGACTTTTCATCGGCCGGATCGGGCTTATCCAAATCAATGTAAGCCTGCCTCAAGGCCGCCTCGAACAGCATGGAGAGCGCATCTGCCGTTTCATAACTCCCCAAGGCACGTTCCAAAGGACGCTGGCCGGAGACAGCAGGTTCGGTATGCAAGGCCATTTCATCGGGCATCCCCATAGGCTGTGACAGGTAGAACTGCACGGAGTCCGGCCGGTAAAGCACATCGGGGTCATAGGAAAGGCGTGAATATTGTTCCAGGAAAGGTTCCTTGGGACGGATATCGAATGACAACTGGGGCTGGTAGCACTTCACCGCCATGATGTAGGCATGAGCATGAAACGCTTCCGCCTCCGCACGGGTAAGGGGCAGCGTATTGTCGGGTCGGGTGAAAGCCACCAGGATTTTCACCGAATGTCCGCTGGCGCCCATAAAGGCGCACCGCGTCTGCGGCAACTTCCATGCCTCCCGTTTCACCTGCTCCACTTCCGCCCTGCCCGCCAAGGGGCCTACGGTCAGTTCCACCAATCCGTTATAAGCCTTCATGCACTGTCCGCCCTCCGTCTTGCGGAACTCGGCGGCAGGCATCATCTTGGGCAGTTTGTCCGCCGCCTCGCAATGGTCGCCGGGGAGGACATGGCGCAACTGGCTTCTGAACATGGTGACGGGACAGGTTTTCACTTCCTCTTTCATTCTCTCTACCCATGCATCCAGTGTAAGAGTGCTCTGGGTTACATGGTTTCCGCCGTCGCGTACCTGGGTAATCTTTATCATTTATCGTGTATTTATTCGTTTTTTCCAATCTATAAAGATACGGATAAAATCGGGAAACAAAGCAATATACAGGAAGGTTTCTTTCAAAAAAAAGGACGCGAAGGGTACAGGAATTTCCGATAGGGAGGTGAAGCGGAAAGATATTGAAGGAATGCATTCGCGACAGGTATAATCCAGACCATTATATGCTATGATACAATGTATTGCACCATTTGGAACAATGAGTTTTTCTAATAGAAACCATTAATTCTAGCGCATGGTACAACCTGTCTTTACATATAGGAATAAATTGTTCCACTGATAGGAATAATTTGTTCCATTAGCATGAAACTATTTGTTCCACTGGACGGAACAAACTATTCCACTGGGTGAAACTACCCACATCATGCATGTAAAAAGAGGCTGTAGCATATGTGCAAGATTGACAAAAGTCTGTCACCGTATCCGTCACGCTATCCGTCACCATCGCAACACGTTGTAATTCAAGCGCATAAACTGCTGTGTGACAGATGTGACGGATGTGACAGTTTAGATTTCTCATAATACCAAATTTAAGGTTTATGCAAATACAACGGATATTTTCTCCCGAAACAAGAATATGCTATAAAAACATATGAAAAGCCGGACAAACATCTCTGTCGCCCGGCTTTTTTATTATCAAAACAATCAAAGAAGCATCAATTTGCCATTTCAGAAATAAACTTGATGCGGACCAACCGGATTTCATCCTCCGTATAGTCATCACCCAATTCATCCATCGCGTCATCTATTTTGTCTGTTGTAGACTCCTTGAAGTAATCATAAATATCGTTCAAATGGTCTTCATCCATAATTTCCTCCAGGAAGTAATCAATATTCAGCTTGGTTCCTGAATAAACAATAGCCTCCACTTCATCCAATAATTCACCGAACTCCAACCCCTTTGACACTGCAATGTCGTCCAAGGCTACCTTCCGGTCAATAGCCTGAATGATGGATACCTTCAGTTTGGATTTATTGGCCACCGTACGGACACGCAAATCCTCCGGACGCTCTATTTCATTTTCCTCACAATGCTTCTTTATCAATACACAGAACTCCTGGCCATAACGTTTTGCCTTTCCGGCACCTACGCCCGGAATATTCTGCAATTCTTCCAAAGTCACCGGATAAATGGTAGCCATCGCCTCCAAAGAAGGATCCTGGAAAATAACATACGGCGGCACATCCAGTTTCTTGGACAGCTTCTTACGCAAATCCTTCAACATAGAGTAAAGCACGGGGTCTACTGCACAAGAGGCACCTCCCCGAACCGGAGTTTCTTCTTCCTCCTCCTCAAAATCATTGTCTTCAACAATCTTGAAGGATTTCGGTTTTTTCAAGAATTTATGTCCTTCAGGGGTAACCTTCAACAGACCGTAATTCTCTACGTCTTTACTTAAATAACCCGCTATCAAAGCCTGACGAATGACAGCATTCCACATTTTTTCTTCTTCTCCCATGCCTGAACCGAATACTTCCAGTTCTTCATGTTTATGAGCAAGTACTTCTGACGTTTCCTTACCCAAAAGAATATCAATTATATAATCTGCTTTAAAGTTTTCTTTCACTGCTATGATTGCTTCAATCACAGCGCATAATGAATCCTGAGCCTCCACTTGCTTTTTAGGATTTAAACAGTTATCACAATTTCCACAATTCTCCTCTGTATATTCTTCCCCAAAATAATGTAACAATGATTTACGACGGCATATAGAAGACTCTGCGTATGCAGCTGTTTCCAACAGCAACTGTTTACCGATTTCCTGCTCTGCCACGGGCTTTCCCTGCATAAACTTCTCCAGCTTCTGCAAGTCCTTGTTGGAATAGAACGTAATACACTGACCTTCCCCTCCGTCACGACCGGCTCTCCCCGTTTCCTGATAATAACCTTCCAGACTTTTCGGAATATCATAATGTATCACAAAGCGCACATCGGGCTTATCAATTCCCATTCCAAAAGCGATGGTAGCTACAATCACATCTATATCCTCTTTCAGGAACCCGTCTTGATTGGCTGTGCGTGTAGCAGAATCCATTCCGGCATGATAAGCACGCGCATTGATTCCGTTAGCTTGAAGCACTTCGGCCAATTCTTCCACCTTCTTACGGCTCAAACAGTAGATAATACCTGATTTACCAGGATTAGCCTTGATAAACTTGATAATATCCCTGTCAATATTATTTGTCTTCGAGCGCACTTCATAATACAGGTTCGGGCGATTGAAAGAGGACTTGAACTCCTGCGCATCCTGCATACCCAGATTTTTTTGAATATCCATACGCACTTTCGGAGTTGCAGTAGCAGTAAGGGCAATCACCGGCGCCTTTCCTATTTCATTAATAATAGGACGGATGCGACGGTACTCCGGACGGAAGTCATGCCCCCATTCCGAAATACAGTGTGCTTCATCCACCGCATAAAATGAGATCTTCACTCCTTTCAGGAAATCTACATTCTCCTCCTTTGTCAAGGATTCGGGAGCTACGTAGAGCAATTTGGTTTTGCCGCTCAGGATATCCGATTTAACCTGGTCTATAGCCGATTTGTTCAATGACGAATTTATAAAGTGTGCTACTCCGTCTTCCTCACTGAAATTACGCATGGCATCCACCTGATTCTTCATCAATGCAATTAAAGGAGATATAACGATTGCTGTTCCATCCATGATAAGGGATGGCAACTGATAGCATAACGATTTACCACCGCCCGTAGGCATCAAAACAAATGTATCATTTCCGGCAAGCAGATTACGGATAATCGCTTCCTGATTACCTTTGAAAGTATCAAATCCAAAATACTTTTTTAATGCGTCCGTTAAATTTATATTCTCCGTCATTGTATCAATAGTTTTTCACGGTTTTCCCGATTTCTTGTTTTACATCTTTTGTTGCCTAACAAAGTTATAAACAAGTTCTCAAATTACACGAATATTTCGGGTAATATTTTTCAGAAGAATTGCATTTTTTCTTTCTCTCTCCCTTTATATCTTGATACTAAGCTGTTTGCATTCGCGAAATATTTGCCTTTCCCATCTGCTGTTTTGCAAAATCAAGTGTCACTTCGTACTTTTTCGCTTTCTGAGAGGGAATTTCAAACATAACGTCCATCATGATCGTTTCCACAATGGAACGTAATCCGCGTGCTCCTAACTTATACTCAATAGCTTTGTCTACAATATACTCGAATACTTCGGGTTGAAACTCCAGCTTGACCCCATCCATTTCAAATAATTTAACATACTGTTTGATAATGGAATTCTTCGGTTCCGTCAAGATATTGCGCAAAGCGGTTCTATCCAACGGATTCAGATAAGTCAAGATGGGCAGACGGCCTATGATTTCAGGAATCAGCCCGAATGATTTCAAATCCTGAGGGGCAATATATTGCATCAAGTTGCCGCGATCTATCTTCACCACGTCCTTTGCCGCGCTATAACCTACCACATGCGTATTCAAACGTTGCGCAATTTTGCGTTCAATACCATCAAATGCCCCACCACAAATAAACAGAATGTTTTTCGTATTGACCGGAATCATTTTCTGGTCGGGGTGTTTACGTCCTCCCTGAGGTGGTACATTCACGATAGATCCTTCCAGCAGTTTCAACAGACCTTGTTGTACACCTTCACCACTTACATCACGAGTAATGGAGGGGTTATCTCCTTTACGGGCAATCTTGTCAATCTCATCAATAAATACGATGCCTCTTTCAGCTTCCGCCACATTATAATCCGCTACTTGAAGCAGACGGGTTAAAAGACTCTCAATATCTTCACCCACATATCCGGCCTCTGTCAGCACGGTGGCGTCAACAATGGTAAACGGCACATGCAATAATTTGGCAATAGTGCGTGCCAGCAAGGTTTTTCCCGTTCCCGTACTACCTACCATAATGATATTGGACTTTTCAATCTCTATATCATCCTTATCCACTTTTTGGAGCAGACGCTTGTAATGATTGTAAACGGCAACGGAAAGATAGCGTTTGGCGTCATCCTGACCAATAATGTATTGGTCAAGAAATTCCTTGATTTCCTTTGGCTTCGGAAGTTCCTTCAAGTTCAACTCACCCGGTGCACCTTTTTTTTGATGCATGGCTTCCTGCATAATTTCATATGCCTGCTCCGAGCAACTGTCACAAATGCAGCCGTTCATTCCGGTTATCAGAAATCCGACTTCATTTTCCGAACGTCCGCAGAAACTACATTTCCTTCTACTGTTTCTAGGTGTTTTATTATCTTCCAATGTTTATTCCTTTAAATATCCAAGTTTCCTAATGCGTCTTTAAGAAAGAAGCCTGCATGAAATGATAGCGGAAACCTGGGTTGTTTTTAGTACTGTTATTCTTATCGAATGGAAATAAATACATTATAGAGCAGCCGGTTTGCGTGACAGCACCTCATCAATCATACCATATTCCTTAGCTTCCTGAGCTGTCATCCAGTAGTCACGGTCAGAGTCTGCCCATACTTTGTCAAAATCCGTATGAGAGTGGTCTGCAATAATGGTATACAGTTCTTTCTTCAACTTTTGGATTTCACGGGCCGTGATCTCAATATCCGAAGCTTGTCCTTGCGCGCCTCCCATCGGCTGATGAATCATCACACGTGAATGAGTCAACGCAGAACGTTTACCTTCTGTTCCCGCAACCAACAGCACGGCTGCCATCGAAGCGGCCATACCTGTACAGATCGTGGCAACATCACTATTAATGAACTGCATGGTATCATAAATACCTAATCCGGCGTAAACAGATCCTCCGGGAGAATTGATATAAATAGATATATCTTTACCAGACTCTACTGAGTCCAAATATAAAAGCTGCGCCTGGAGTGTATTGGCTGTATAATCATCAATCTGTGTACCCAGAAAAATAATTCTGTCCATCATCAGTCGGGAAAACACATCCAACTGAGTCACATTCAACTGACGCTCCTCCAAAATGTAAGGATTCAGATATCCTTGCGACTTGATGACATCATCCAGCACCATACTGTTCATCCCCAAATGCTTGGTAGCAAATTTTCTAAAATCATCCATAATCTAATGGTTTAGTTATTAGTAACAAAAAAGGGTTTTCAACCTCTATTTTTCAAACAAACAAAAGTACAAAAAAATACGGTTAACGTATCCAATACTCTTATCTATAACGAAAATTTATGGTCAAAAACCCCTTTTTTAGAAAGTTTTAGCAATCACTTACTTCGACTTACTAAGTTATTATTCAAACATTTTGTTGAATTCTTCCATAGAAACCGTTTTGTGGTTTAAAGTAGCCTTAGCTTTCAATGCGGCAGAAAGTTTGCTTTCAGCAGCACGGTTTACCAAACCTTCTACAGATTCCTGCTTCTTCAACATTTCTTTTGCATAGTTCTCTAGAACTTCTTCAGGGATATTCAACATTCCGTATTGAGCAAACTGAATGCGAGTTGCTTCCTTGGCCATATTCATCACATCGGCTTGTTCCACTTTAATCTCATTATTCTTGAGCAATTGCTCTTTAATCAGATGCCAAGTCAGTTCTTCGATACTCTTGTCATAGTTTTCAGCGACAAAAGCTTCACCCTTCTCTTCATTATTCAGCAACATGATACGCTTCAGTAACGCATCGGGGAATTCCAACTTACCAATCTTATTAACCAAATATTCACGAACATCGATCAAGAATTTATAATCGCTATCTGATTCGAACTGCTTTGCAATTCCTTCTTTGATCTTAGCGCGGAATTCTTCCTCACTGCTTACAGTGCCTTCGCCAAATACATTGTCGAACAATTCCTGGTTCAACTCAGCGGGAACCATACGGGTGATCTCTTCCACCTGGAAGCTGAAGTTACCTTTCACACCGGCAACTTCCTCTTTCTTTATCTTCAATAAAGAAGAAAGTTCAGCTTCATTATTATCAAATGCTACAGCAGGATTAAATACCAGCACATCATTTACTTTAGCACCGTTAAATATAGTCTTTTGCTCATCATTCTTCATATAAGCCGGCATCATTACCGCACCTTCTACCTGAATACCGCCTTCTTTAGTATTTCCATTTTCATCCAATTCAGCCAACAGACCTTTAATCATGTCTTTGTCTTCATACTGCTCTACCTTATCATATTTTGCAGCACGCTGAGTATACATTTTAACCTGCTGTTCTATCAGTTCGTCTGAAACTTCGATAGTATAGTAATCCACTGTATCCGCAGCTGAGATTTCAGCTGTAAATTCAGGAGCCAAAGCGATGTCGAACACAAATTCAAAATCTTCTTGCGTATCGAAATCGATAGGTTTCATCTTTTCTTCATTAGGCAACGGCATACCCAACATATTCACTTTGTTGTCGCGGATATATTCGTTTACCTTTTCCTGCATCATTTTATCAACCTCTTCTACAAGGACAGACTTGCCAAATTGTTTTTTAATCAAACTCATAGGCACCATACCCGGACGGAATCCCGGAATATTAGCTTTCTGACGGTAAGTCTTCAGTGTCTTTTCTACTCTTGCCTGATAATCAGCTTTTTCCAGTTTTAAAGTAAGCAATGCACTCACTTTGTCAACGTTTTGCAATGAAATATTCATTCTGAACTTTATTTATTTAATTATTACTTCTTTCTGTTTTTCACCAAAGAGGTTGCAAAATTAGTGTTTAATCTTTCAATAACCAAATACACAGACTAAAAAATACTAATTGACAGCAGAAAGTATCCATTTAAAATGACTGACTAAGAAACCGATTCAAAAAAAAGAAAAAAAAGTTGTTTTTCTTCTTGCAAATTCAAAATTTATGCGTTCCTTTGTGCCCGACTGGTGATACTAATTATAGCTAGTGATTTTTATTACAAGGTTTTACTTTTGTACGAATAGCACTTACGTAAACTCTCTGTCGTTCGAATCCCCTACTTCATTAATAATCACCACTCAGAGAGTATTTTTTATTTTAATTATTTTTATTTTTTCACTATGAACATGTATGTTGGAAACCTTAACTACCGTGTTAAGGAAGGAGATTTGGAACAAGCAATGGCGGCTTATGGAGTTGTTACTTCTGTAAAAGTTATCAAAGACCGCGAAACAGGTAAATCTAAAGGATTTGCATTTGTTGAAATGGAAAATGACGCAGAAGCAGCCCAGGCCATGAATGAACTGAACGGTTCGGAATTCATGGGACGCCAATTGGTAATCAAGGAAGCAAGACCTAGAGACTAATTACTTATCTGATACAATCAAAAAAAAGCTCTGAGCAAATTCAGAGCTTTTTTTTATATCCCACATCTCCGGTTTTATACATTTTTTCCCTGCCTGTCCTTTTCCGCCAATTGAAAATCCTTACGGCGAAGCACAAAATTAGTGCCTAGATATTTCTCACGGACAACAGGATTTTCCGCTAGTTCTTCAGGGGTTCCCTGAAACAGAATTTTTCCTTCAAACAACAGATACGCACGGTCGGTCAAGCGCAACGTTTCCAATGCATTATGGTCGGTAATTAAAATACCGATATTTTTATCTTTCAATTTCCATACAATATGCTGGATATCCTCTACGGCAATAGGATCTACTCCTGCAAACGGTTCATCCAACATAATGAACTTAGGGTCGATAGCCAGACAACGCGCAATCTCCGTACGACGACGCTCGCCTCCTGAAAGCTGGTCTCCCAAATTCTTACGTACTTTCTGCAAACGGAACTCGGCAATCAAGCTTTCCAGTTTGTCCTTTTGATATTCCGGAGTAGTATTAGTCAACTCCAGCACAGAGGCAATATTATCCTCCACGCTCATCTTACGAAAAACTGAAGCCTCCTGTGCTAAATATCCAATGCCATTCTGAGCACGCTTATATACAGGATAACTGGTAATATCCAAGTCATTTAGGAATATATGCCCCTCATTCGGCACGATAAGTCCCGTAGTCATATAAAACGAAGTAGTCTTACCGGCACCATTCGGTCCCAACAACCCTACAATCTCTCCCTGCTTCACATCAAAAGAAACATGACTTACTACCGTACGCTTGCCGTATTTCTTCACCAGATTTTCTGTACGAAGTATCATACGGTTGTCATCGGTCACTGTATTTTGTTGTTCTATTTCCTGCTCTGACATATCCATGTATTTTGCGACAAAAATACTAAAAAAGTTTAGGAAACGCATAACAGAACAGAAAATCAGAACTTCTTTTGCATTTATATAGACAAAAAAGGCTACTTTTGCAGGAAATTGTGAAAACTATGATGATAAGACCCATAACAACCGTAGGGAAATATATCATGCTGATGGGGCGTACTTTTGCTCGTCCGGAACGTATGCATATGTTTTTCAAGCAATATCTCAATGAGATGGTACAGTTGGGAGTAAATTCCATCGGTATTGTACTGCTTATTTCTTTTTTCATTGGTGCCGTAATTACCATTCAAATCAAATTAAACATCGAAAGCCCGTGGATGCCCCGTTTTGTGGTAGGCTACACCACCCGCGAAATCATGTTGCTGGAATTCTCCTCCTCCATCATGTGCTTGATCCTGTCAGGAAAGGTAGGTTCTAATATTGCCTCCGAAATAGGAACCATGCGTGTAACCCAACAAATTGATGCATTGGAAATCATGGGGGTCAATTCCGCCGGATACCTTATTCTTCCTAAAATTATAGCTTTGATGACAATGATTCCTTTTTTGGTTATTTTCAGCATATCCTCGGGGATTATTGGTGCCTTTTGCACCTGTTGGTTCGGAGGAGTCATGAATGCCGAGGATCTGGCCTATGGTCTGCAATATAGTTTTCAGGAATGGTTTGTATGGTGCAGTTTTATTAAATCTATCTTTTTCGCTTTCATCATTTCCAGTGTATCTGCTTATTTCGGTTACACGGTAGAAGGAGGTTCTATTGCAGTAGGTAAAGCCAGTACAGATTCTGTAGTAATGAGCAGTGTACTCATTCTATTTTCCGATTTAGTATTAACACAACTTTTAATGGGATGATACAAGTTAAATCATTATATAAATCATTCGAGGGAAAAGACGTATTGGTGGATATCAATGCTACTTTTAACAATGGTAAGACCAATCTGATTATCGGTCAGAGCGGTTCCGGGAAGACGGTATTAATGAAGTGTATCGTCGGTTTGCTGACTCCCGAAAAAGGCGAGATTCTGTATGACGGACGCAACTTCCTCAACATGAATAAAAAAGAAAAAAAGACATTGCGCCGCGAAATGGGAATGATTTTCCAAAGTGCCGCCTTGTTCGACTCTCTTACCGTACTAGAGAATGTAATGTTTCCATTGGATATGTTCTCAAACGATACGTATCGTGACCGCGTAAAACGCGCCCAATTCTGCCTGGACCGTGTGAACCTGATTGAGGCACAAAGCAAATATCCGGGAGAAATCAGTGGTGGTATGCAAAAGCGTGTAGCAATTGCACGTGCCATAGCTTTAAATCCCCAGTATTTGTTTTGTGATGAACCTAATTCCGGCCTGGACCCTAAAACCTCCCTGGTAATTGATGAACTGATTCATGACATAACTACAGAGTATAATATGACCACTATTATCAATACTCACGATATGAATTCCGTTATGGGAATCGGCGACAGTATTCTCTATATTTATCAAGGACATAAGGAATGGGAAGGAACAAAAGATGATGTGTTCACTGCTACCAATGAACGGCTGAATAATTTTATCTTTGCATCTGATCTGCTCCGCAAGGTGAGAGAAGTGGAAGAACATAGAAAATAATGATAAAATGATTAGTGGTTAATAACCAGCGGATATCACGGTGAAACCCATTAACCCACTAATCATTAACCACTATTCTTATTTCTGTCTGATAAAGATATTTATCGGCGTTCCTGACAAATTCCATTTCTCACGTATCTTGTTTTCAAGGAAACGCTTATAAGGCTCTTTCACGTATTGCGGCAAATTAGCAAAGAACACAAAAGAAGGAACCTGTGTGTTTGGCAACTGCGTACAATATTTAATCTTGATATACTTACCTTTATTTGAAGGAGGCGGATAAGCCTCGATCAACGGAAGCATTTCTTCATTCAGACGAGCTGTCGGAATACGGGTAGTACGTGCCTGATATACTTCTTTTGCAGTTTCCAGCACCTTGAAAATACGTTGTTTTGTCAAAGCGGAAGCAAAGATGATAGGAAAATCAACAAACGGTGCCAGACGGGAACGAATGGCTTCCTCATAAGTTTTCATCACTTTGGCATTCTTGTTCTCTACCAAGTCCCATTTGTTCACCACTACCACCAAACCTTTCTGATTACGTTGAATGAGAGAGAAGATATTCAAATCCTGTCCTTCAATGCCGCGGGTGGCATCCAGCATAAGAATACACACATCCGAATTCTCAATAGAACGGATAGAGCGAATGACAGAATAATATTCCAAATCCTCGCTTACCTTATTCTTCTTACGGATACCCGCAGTATCTACCAGATAAAAGTCAAAACCAAACTTTTCATAACGGGTATAAATAGAATCGCGGGTAGTACCTGCAATCTCTGTTACAATATTACGGTCCTCCCCGATAAAGGCATTGATGATAGAAGATTTTCCGGCATTCGGACGTCCTACTACTGCAAAACGAGGGATATCCTCATCCAGCAGTTCTTCACCCTCTTTACTGAATTTACCTACCACCAGATCCAACAATTCCCCTGTACCGCTTCCGCTTAATGCAGAAATACAATAGGGATCACCCAGCCCCAATTTATAAAATTCGGCAGCATTATATTGCAGTTCATTATTATCAGTCTTGTTAGCTACCATAATAACAGGTTTCTTTGTACGCCGCAAAATAGAGGCTACAGCCATATCCAAATCGGTAACCCCGTTCACTACATCCACAACAAACAAGATTACATCCGCTTCATCTATGGCAAGACTTACCTGTTTACGGATCTCTTCCTCAAAAACATCATCCGAGTTTACTACCCATCCACCGGTATCAACGACAGAAAACTCATGTCCCACCCATTCCGACTTGCCATACTGACGGTCGCGGGTAGTTCCTGCCTGCTCGTTTACAATTGCCTGACGAGTTTTGGTCAGACGATTAAAAAGTGTAGACTTTCCCACATTGGGGCGTCCTACGATTGCTACTAAATTTCCCATTTTCTTTCTTGTTTACGGCTATCACAGTCGATTTTAATCCATTTGATACCCAAAGTTCTTTAATTCTTTGTCCGAGCTTCTCCAATCCTTATCAACTTTCACAAAGGTTTCCAGATAAATAGACTTTTGGAAAAAATGTTCCAACGTTTTACGAGCCTCTGTAGCCACCTTCTTCAATGCCCTGCCCTGCTTACCTATAATAATACCTTTTTGCGATTCACGTTCCACATAAATCACAGCATTGATATGGATACTCTTAGCATCTTCCTTAAATTGCTCCACTACCACTTCTACAGAATAAGGAATCTCCTTATCATAATAAAGCAAAATCTTCTCGCGGATAATCTCGGTGACAAAGAAACGCGCCGGTTTGTCTGTCCACTGATCCTTACCGAAATAGGGGGGTGAATCGGGCAGCAATTCCTTGATACGCTTCATTACCGTATCCACATTGAATTTAGAAGTAGCGGAAATCGGAATAATTTCAGCTTGAGGAAGCTGTTCGTGCCACGCTTCCACCAACTTGACCAAGTCTTCCTGATTGGTCAAATCTATTTTATTAATTAACAATAAGACAGGAACCTTGACATTACGGACTTTTTCTATAAAGTCCGCATTTTTATCCGTTTTCTCCACCACATCTGTCACATACAGCAATATATCCGCGTCCACCAATGCCGACTCTGAGAAGTTCAACATAGATTCCTGTAACTTGTAGTTTGGCTTCACTACTCCCGGAGTGTCCGAGAATACAATCTGCATATCGTCCGTATTCAAGATTCCCATGATACGATGACGAGTTGTCTGCGACTTGAACGTTGCAATAGAAATACGTTCCCCCACCAGCAAATTCATCAGTGTCGACTTGCCTACGTTGGGGTTTCCTACTATGTTTACAAATCCTGCCTTATGCATAATTCTTTCATTTTATTGGTTACAGACAAAAAAACGCATCGGAATACGGATGCGTTCATTTGTATTTGTAGTTTAATGATTATTATCTCTTACTACCATCGTAACCCCATTTCACATAAACGGCTCCATAGGTAAAACCTGCGCCGAAAGCTGTAAATATCAGGTTATCTCCTTTCTTCAGCTGCTTTTCGTAATCCCAAAGACACAACGGAAGTGTAGCACCACTGGTATTACCATATCGCTGAATATTAATCATTACCTTTTCCAAGGGAACTTCCAAGCGAGAGGCTACCGCATCAATAATACGCAGATTAGCCTGATGAGGAATTACCCAGTCGATATTATCTTTATTCAAACCATTCTTTTCGGCAATAGTCGCTGTAATATCCGACATATTGGAAACAGCATATTTAAATACTGTTCTTCCTTCCTGATAAAGATAATGCATCTTATGATCAACAGTGAAATAAGAAGGAGGACATACAGAACCACCGGCTTTCATGTGAAGAAAAGGAAGTCCCTTACCATCTGTACGAAGAATAGAATCCATAATACCATAATCTTCTGTAGTAGCTTCCACCATACATGCTGCTGCACCATCACCAAAGATAGGGCAAGTTGCACGATCCTGGTAGTTTACCATAGATGACATCTTATCTGCACCGACAATAATAATCTTTTTATGTCTTCCCGATGCGATAAGTGAAGCAGCAGTTTCCATTAAATACAAAAAGCCGCAGCAGGCAGCCTGCAAATCAAATGCAAATGCATTTTTCAATCCCAGCTTATCACACAGGATAGAAGCAGTGGAAGGGAAATGATAGTCAGGAGTAGTAGTTGCTACGATTACTGCATCAATGTCATCCGGATTAGAAGCTGTTTTCTGCATCAGTTGTTTGGCAGCCTTACGCGCCATATACGATGTACCTAATCCTTCTTCATTCAGAATACGTCTTTCTTTAACTCCGATTCGAGTCATAATCCATTCATCATTGGTATCTACCATTCTTGAAATCTCTTCGTTAGTCAAGACATAATCTGGTACATATCCACCGACTCCTGTTATTACTGCATTTATTTTTTCCATCATTCCAATTTAATTAGTTTATACCCTTACAAAAAAGTAGCCGACAGAGCCGAAGCTCGCCGGCTTTATTTTATAAAACGTACAAACGTGTTTAAAGCTACTGATTAGACAGCAGCTTCTTTTTCGATTGCTAACTTACCTCTATAATAACCGCAAGCTCCACATACAGTGTGGTAAACATGCCATTCGCCGCAGTTAGGACAGATAGCTAAAGTAGGAGCAACTGCTTTATCATGAGTTCTTCTCTTTGCAGTTCTCGTTTTTGATTGTCTTCTTTTAGGATGTGCCATTTTTCTAAACTTTAATTATTATCTAATATTTTCTTTAATTCATTCCATCTCGGATCTATTTCCTGGGGCCCTTCGCTGATATCTCCTTCGGGTAACTCCACCGCTATGTCATCATCATCTTCATCATCCGCCGAAATGCGCAAATGCTTACTCAGCTTGCCAACCATGCCTTTGTTGCATTTCCCAGGCGCATGTACATGCTTCATGGGAATATTCAAGGCTATAAACTCATACAAAAACCATGCGATGTTAATATACCCATCTTCTTCAGGTACTACAACTATATCGCCCTCTTCCGCAAATGAAGAACCTAACTTTACTTTCAGTTTATCTGAAGTTGAAACAGGTAATTCCATTTCATCCAAGCAACGGTCACACGGTACAATGACAAAGCCTTCAGTTTGAAAATCCAACAGAAAAACACCGGATGTCTTTTTCACATTCAGTTCTACTGCCAGTTTCCCTTTCTGTACTTCCGGTCCATCCAGATCTACAAAGAATTGATTATCCAGCGTAAACTCATACTTAGCAGAGTCCGCTTTCATATTCTTCAATTCAATCTTATATTTATCAAACTTTCCCAAAGCAATACTATATAAATCGGGCGACAAAGATACGAATAATATTCCAATATGTATAATATAAGTGCGTATTTTTCAAATATAAATTAGACATATATTATTTTTAGCGCATAATTTAGCGTTTTTTTGAAGTGTGTTTGCCTTTCATATCTCATATCAGTGATTTTCATTGTACACTTCTTCCCTTTATACTCCACTATCCTTTTTCGGCTCATGCAGCTTGCATAAAGGCTCTATTATCATCTCCCGGTTCTCTATCAGGGCAAGCCTTCAGACCTGCCTGTTCTATTTCCAGTCCCTATTCCAAGGCATAAGTACCCGGTGAGGGTTTCCGGACCTGCCCCTGCCGGAGAAAAGACATGGCGGAGCCTTCCGGACAGTTCCGTGGGAAACGTATCCACACCCACGGGAAAGATAAGGTTTTTAACTAATTCCCCCAAGTTTTCAAACTGAGCCGAAAAAACAGTAGAGGTCACATTTCACACGTGCGGATACAAAAAAAAGCCTCCGGAACTTCTTCAAGTCCGGAGGCTTCAATCAAAACGG
>CAOYQO010000024.1 GCA_948566455.1 uncultured Phocaeicola sp. | reverse complement strand
CTGAACCGACTCCGACATTCTCTGCTTGCTTCGGTGCTGCTTTCTTGTCATTGCATCCTACTAAGTATGCTGAAGAATTGGTTAAGAAGATGGAAAAGACTGGTGCTAAAGCATATTTGGTTAACACTGGTTGGAACGGTACTGGTAAACGTATCTCTATCCGCGATACTCGTGGTATCATCGATGCTATTTTGGATGGCTCTATTGATAAGGCTCCTACTAAGGTTATTCCTTACTTCGATTTCGTTGTTCCTACAGAATTGCCGGGTGTTGATCCGAAGATCCTTGATCCTCGTGACACTTACGCTGACGCTGCTCAGTGGGATGAAAAAGCAAAAGACTTGGCTGGTCGTTTCATCAAGAACTTCGCTAAGTTCACTGGTAACGAAGCAGGTAAGAAATTGGTTGCTGCCGGTCCGAAATTGTAATCTGAATTTTACAGATTTAACATATAAAAAGTGGTTCCTATCGGGAACCACTTTTTTTTATGCTTGAAAATGCCTAGATTTGTTGCAAACCAAATATGATAGCAAATGAAATTATTTAGATTAATGTTAGTTGGTGCAGGTATGTTCGTATTATGCAGCTGTACATCGCAAGGTTCTCAACAGAAGGAAGTTGTTACGGATAGTGTTTCCGTGAGTCAGGTAGACCCTGTAATAGAAACTATTATGAGCCGCCGTAGTATACGGAAGTATAAGCCCAAGGCTGTGGAACGTGAAAAAATGCAGACTATAGTGGAATGTGGAATCAATGCACCTAATGGAATGAATAAACAGTCATGGGAGGTTCGTGTAGTAGATAATCCGGAATTTATCAATGGTTTGACTGAAATTTTCAAAAAAGAAAATCCCAAAGCGGCAGAACGTCCGGGATTTCAGAATATGTTCAATAATGCTCCTACAGTAGTGTTTATTGCTAACGATCCTGCATATGATATGTCACAGATAGATTGTGGTCTGTTGGGTGAGAATATGATTTTGTCTGCTTGGTCAATGGGAATAGGTTCCTGCTGTTTGGGAGGGCCTGTGCGTTTCATGAAATCACCTGCAGCTGCCGAATATATGAAACAGTTGGGATTCAGTGAAGGGTATGAGTTGCTTTATGCGATTGCTTTCGGTTATCCCGATGAAATGCCGGCTGCTAAACCTAGAGAAGTTAGTAAAGTAAAGTTTGTAGATTAAATATAAAAAATCCCGAAGGTAATATGGTCTCCGGGATTTTTTATATTAAAGGTAGATTGATTAGCTTTTGTTAGCTCTCTTACGTTCTGTTTCGTCAAGAATCACTTTACGCATACGCATACTCTTTGGAGTAACTTCTACATATTCATCTTCCTTAATGTATTCCAATGCTTCTTCCAACGAAAATACTACCGGAGGAATGATGCGTGCCTTGTCATCAGAACCTGATGCGCGCATATTGGTAAGCTTCTTCGATTTAGTTACATTGATAACCAAGTCGTTTTCATGAACATGTTCACCTACTACTTGGCCGGCATATACTTCGTCTTGCGGATAAATGAAAAATTTGCCACGATCCTGTAATTTGTCAATAGCGTATGCAAAAGCTGTTCCGCTTTCCATAGCAATCATAGAACCGTTGCTGCGACGTTCTATCTCGCCCTTGTATGGTTGGTAGCATTTAAAACGGTGAGCCATGATCGCTTCTCCGGCCGATGCTGTCAGTACATTGGTACGAAGACCGATAATACCGCGCGAAGGCATATCAAACTCAATGTTTACACGGTCACCCTGTGTTTCCATAGAAACTAAATCACCTTTACGGCGGGTTACCATATCGATCATTTTACTGGAATATTCTTCGGGTACGCTGATCGTTAATTCTTCGATAGGTTCGCATTTTACTCCGTCTATTTCTTTGAAGATAACCTGAGGCTGGCCCACTTGTAATTCGTATCCTTCGCGGCGCATGGTTTCAATCAGGACAGAAAGATGAAGCACACCACGTCCTGAAACAATCCATTTACCGTCCTCCAGTTCGCTTTTGCGTACACGCAATGCCAGGTTCTTATCCAATTCTTTGGTCAAGCGGTCTTGGATGTGGCGTGAAGTCACAAACTTACCTTCTTTGCCGAAGAAAGGAGAATCGTTGATAGTGAATAACATACTCATGGTCGGTTCGTCAATGGCGATGGGGGGCAATGGTTCCGGATTTTCGAAATCGCAGATAGTATCACCAATTTCGAAGCCTTCTACACCTACTACAGCACAGATGTCTCCCGATGAAACGGCATTTGTCTTTTTACGTCCTAAGCCTTCAAAAGTATGTAGCTCTTTGATTTTAGACTTTATCAGACTACCATCACGCTTTGCTAGTGTAATATTCATACCTTCTTTCAGCGTACCACGATGTACACGTCCTACAGCAATACGACCTGTATATGCTGAATAGTCTAAAGAGGTGATTAACATTTGAGGAGTTCCCTCCAACTGCTTCGGTGCCGGAATATGCTCAATAATAGCGTCCAACAACGGAACCAGGTTTTCTGTCGGGGTCTTCCAATCAGTACTCATCCAATTATTTTTGGCAGAACCATAGATAACGGGGAAATCCAACTGATCTTCTGTAGCATTCAGGCTGAACATCAAGTCGAATACCATTTCGTATACTTCTTCCGGACGGCAGTTGGGTTTATCCACCTTGTTCACTACAACTACAGGTTTCAATCCGATCTGTAATGCCTTTTGCAATACGAAGCGTGTCTGCGGCATCGGGCCTTCGAATGCGTCTACCAATAAGATACATCCATCAGCCATATTGAGTACACGTTCTACTTCGCCACCGAAGTCGGCGTGTCCCGGAGTATCAATAATATTGATTTTTGTTCCTTTGTAGTTAATTGAAACGTTCTTTGAAAGGATAGTTATCCCTCTTTCGCGTTCCAAGTCATTATTATCCAATACCAGTTCACCATTTGTCTGGTCGTTGCGGAACAAATGTCCCGCCAGCATCATCTTGTCCACCAAAGTCGTTTTTCCGTGGTCTACGTGGGCGATGATCGCAATGTTTCTAATGTCTTGCATACTATACCTATATATTTGGCTGCAAAGGTACGATTTTTATTCTAAAAAATATTTGGCTGTTAACGATTATTTTTTATCTTCCGTATCTTCTTTACTTTTAAATGTAGAGGGAGTGGTGCCATAGAAATCGACAAAATGCTTTCTGAAGGTGGAGATGTCATTATAACCAACCATCTCATGACAGGTATCATGACATCCGTTATTACAAGATCCGGTATTAAGTATAAAGGAGAATGTTATGAGCAGCCTGTTAGAAATCATGGATAAAAAATCATGCGGTAAATGGTATGCCTATGAACAGTCTGCTTTTTATTTGAGCCGGATGATGCTTGAGCTTTCTTTAGACCGTTATGTGATGGAAAATGCTTTGTGGCTGGCAAGGGCGGAAATTGATGTAAACCGGATTTCTTGGGATAAAGTTATCAGTCATAGCCAATCCGAATATGTATTGCACTATAGGTTCCATGAGTGGCTGGTTGAAATAAAATAGCGATAGTTTAAAAAGGGTCCAGTCCGAAATTCGTGAAGAAATGGTTTCGGACTGGGCACTTTTATTCATCGGATGGAGAGAAATCGGGTTTACAATTTCATTCAATGTCAGTTGGGCAGCCTTTGCTATAATGTTCGAAGATATGCTGAAAGATGCGACAGTAAAAGAGATAGAAGATTATTTTTAAAATAAATCGCTCTAATTCATTGTGATATAAAAGATAATGTCTATCTTTGCACCTGCTAAATGAAAATTTTATATATCAAAAAATCTAAGAATTATGTATTTAGATGCAGCTAAAAAACAAGAAATCTTTGAAAAGTACGGAAAGTCTAACACTGATACTGGCTCAGCTGAAGCGCAGATAGCTTTGTTTTCATACCGTATTTCTCACCTGACTGAGCACCTGAAGCTCAACAGAAAAGATTATAGCACTGAAAGAGCTTTGACAACTTTGGTAGGTAAACGCCGTGCGTTGTTGAACTACCTGAAGAACCGTGATATCGAAAGATATCGTGCTATTGTTAAAGCACTAGGATTACGTAAGTAATTCAATCTCTATTGAAAAGGACTTAAAGAAAAGCCGCTCTCTGAAAAGAAAGCGGCTTTTCTATTTTCTGTTATTACGTTTCTACTGTTCTGTTGTTGAGAATTACTCTTTAGTAGGATAATACAGATTATCTTTTGTCATGTGTTCCAATACTTCATGCAGATATTTGGCCGACTCCCATTTGGCCATAGGCAGGTCATGAAGCAAGTAGTTACCGCAATCTTTAGGGGCGGCTCCCGGAACTTCGCCTTCAAAATCGGCTACAAAGCGGAACGTTTCCTGCATCAGTTCTATAATATCTTCCGATTTTAAATCGCCTTTCATTAACAGGTAGTTACCGGTGAGGCATCCCATCGGTCCCCAGTAGACAATTTTGTCAGACCATATAGGGTGGTTACGCAGGTAGGTAGCGGCTAGATGCTCTATGGTATGCAAGGCTCCTTGCCCCAAAGCAGGTTCCCGGTTGGGTTCTTTCATGCGGATGTCAAAGGTTGTGACCGTTTCACCGCCCACTTCGTCTTTTCTGGATACATAGATACCGCGAAGCAAGCGGATATGGTCAATGGTAAAACTGGGTATTGTCTTCATATTATTCGTTTTTATAAATTAGCTGGTAATGAGGAAAGGAAGGTATGAGTGACCTCGAAGGAACGGTCGGCTATAGTCTCCCAAAAATTTGTGTATTGTTCCCAATGGTTGTCGGATCCCGGCGTATCGCTGATGATACGGAAACTGATGAACGGTACCTTATATATATAACAGATTTGGGCGATGGCTCCCGATTCCATATCTACTGCCAGCCCTTCGTGGAACTTTTCTTTAATGTCGTTCAGTTCGGAACGGTCGGTGATGAATTTGTCTCCGCTGCATATCAGACCTCCATGAATGGCGGTCGGAGTATCCAGTGACATGGCGCAATCAAACAATGTGGCATTACCTTCGAATCGGGCGGGAAGTCCTTGTATCTGTCCGTACATATTGCCTTCTCCACACCATACATCATGATATACAATTTGTCGGCTCACCACAACATCCATTATTTTCAGGCAGCTGTCTATGCCTCCTGCTACACCGGTGCTGATGACACAGTCGGGTTGGAAGGTACGGATCAGTTCTACAGTACCGGCAGCAGCGTTCACTTTACCTATTCCGCATTTCATCAGGATAATGGTATTATTTCTAATGCTGCCTTCAGTATATTGGAAAGGACCTTCGGTGTATTCTTTCTTGTTTTCGAGCAGTTGCGCTACTTGTTTCTGCTCGGAACTCATGGCTGTTATAATTCCTATTTTCATAATTCAACTTTATTTATGGCTGCAAATGTACGCATTTTATCAGAGTATATCGTATCTTTGCAACGTTAATAAACAGATATACTTATGAACTTATTTAAAAGAATACTACCTGATATAGTAGTGATTATCCTTTTTGCTGTCATCTCATTCGTCTATTTTTTTCCGGCAGTGACAGAAGGGCGTATCCTTTCACAACATGACTCTGTGGCGGGCATTGGTGCCGGTGAAGAAGCGAAAGAATATCTGGAACGTACGGGAGAGCGTACGCGCTGGACTAATTCTATTTTTGGTGGTATGCCTACTTATCAGATGGCACCCAGTTATGATTCTACGGATACCCTGAAGGGAGTGGAGAAGTTATATCATTTGTATCTCCCGAATTATGTGTGGTATGTATTTGTCATGCTGTTGGGCTTTTATATATTATTGCGTGCATTCGATTTCTCGGTCTGGCTGGCTTCATTGGGGGCTGTGTTGTGGGCGTTTTCTTCTTATTTTTTCATCATTATAGCTGCCGGACACATCTGGAAATTTGTAACCTTGGCTTATATTCCACCCACTATAGCCGGTATGGTATTGGCTTATAGAGGGAAATACCTGTCAGGTGGTTTGCTGACAGCGGTTTTTGTTGCTTTGCAAATAGTGTCGAACCATGTGCAGATGAGTTATTATTTTCTTTTTGTCATGCTCTTTATGGCGGTTGCGTTCGGAGTGGATGCTTGGCAGAAGAAGGAAATGCCGCGATTTCTGAAAGCAACTGGTGTGTTGTTGATGGCCGGTATTTTGGGAGTTTGTATAAATCTATCTAACTTATATCATACGTATGAGTATAGTAAGGAAACGATGCGTGGAAAGAGTGAGTTGGTGAAACCGGATAGTCATAATCAGACAAAAAGTGGTCTGGAACGAGATTATATCACTCAGTGGAGCTACGGTATCGGTGAGACTTTCTCTTTGCTTGTCCCTAATGTGAAAGGTGGTGCTTCCGTACCTTTGGCAGCTAACGAAAAGGCGATGGAAAAGGCGAATCCTATGTATAATAGTATCTATAGCCAGATAGGTCAGTATTGGGGTGAGCAACCCGGTACATCCGGTCCTGTATACGTGGGGGCGTTTGTGATGTTTCTGTTTGTTCTTGGGCTGTTTATAGTGAAAGGTCCTATGAAATGGACGCTTTTGAGTGCTACAGTTTTGTCTGTCCTGCTGTCATGGGGAAAGAATTTTATGGGATTCACCGATTTCTTTTTGGATTATATCCCGATGTACGATAAATTCCGTGCGGTTTCTTCTATTTTGGTCATTGCTGAGTTTACCATACCTTTGTTGGCTGTCCTTGCTTTAAAGGAGGTAATGGCACGCCCTCAGTTGGTTAAGGAACAGGCCCGGTCGTTTTATATCAGTCTGGGATTGACAGGTGGCATCGCTTTATTGTTTGCATTAGCTCCCGGTTTCTTTTTCCCGTCGTATGTTTCAAGTATGGAAATGCAGGCATTGCAGGGTATTCCGGCAGATCAGCTGGCTCCGTTACTTGCTAATCTGGAAGAAATCCGTCAGAGTATCTTTACTTCGGATGCATGGCGCAGTTTCTTTGTTATTATGATAGGTACGGCAGTTCTTTGGTTATATGGCATGGGCAAACTAAAGGCGAAGGTGACGATTCTGGCATTGGCTGTCCTCTGTCTGGCAGATATGTGGAGTGTGAACAAACGTTATTTGTATGATGAACAATTTGTGGAGAAGGTGCAGCAGGATAATTCCTTTAAACCGACCGAAACGGATAAGGCAATATTGGCCGATAAAACGTTGGATTTCCGGGTACTGAACCTAGCCGGCAATACGTTTAATGAAAATACGACTTCTTATTGGCATAAGAGCATCGGTGGATATCATGCCGCCAAGCTGCGCCGCTATCAAGAAATGATAGAGGAGCATATCAGCACTGAGATGAATGGCGTGTTCAAGGCTGTTTCGGAGGCGGGAGGCGATATGCAGAAGGTGGCTCCGTCCGGTTTTCCTGTGTTGAATATGCTGAATACCCGTTACTTTATTTTTCCGCTGCAAGGTGGAAAGACTGTCCCGATACAGAATCCTTATACGCTGGGCAATGCTTGGTTTGTAAACGAGGTGCAGTATGTGGATAATGCCAATGAAGAGATAGATGCTTTGCATCGGATAGATCCGGCAAAAACGGCTGTCGTAGATAAAAAATTCAGTGCGGAGGTAAAATCGGCGGCTGAAACAGATACACTGGGTACAATCAAACTGACTGCGTACGAACCTAATGACTTGAAATATGAGGTTAATTCGAAGACAGGAGGAACAGTGGTTTTTTCGGAAATTTACTATCCTGGTTGGCAGGCATATATTGATGGTGTGGAAGCACCGCACGGAAGAGCGGATTATATTCTTCGGGCGATGAATGTGCCGGCCGGAAAGCATGTAGTGGAATTTAAGTTCGATCCGAAATCGCTGCATGTTACGGAAACGGTGGCTTTTGTGGCGTTGGGTGTATTGACCTGTGTGCTGGTCTTGTTCTTATTCTTGCAGGTCAGAAGAGCCCGTAGGAAAATTGATTAAGGCCCGTCGTAAGCCAGACTCCGGATTATTTGTAAAGCAGGCGCAGAACGAACCATAAGTGGTGTGTCACTGTGCTTGCCCATCCATAGTGACGGCTCATAATACGGAAGCGTTCTTTCAAGGAGGCTTTATGGTTACGGGTGGTCATTCCTTCATTCAGGTAATCAATAAGAGTAAGATGGGTGTTATGGAGTACATCCGCTTTCTTCATGATACGGATACACCAGTCAAAATCTGCCGAGAACCGATATCTCAGGTCATATGGTTCCACCAGATCACGGCGGGCGAAAAAGGCTTGATGGCAGACTAGCATTCCTTGCTTGAAGCTTTTCCAGGTAAGCGTTGCGGGTGCGGACAGGCGGCGCATATATAAAAAATGCCCTTGACTGTCCACAATTTCTGTTTCTCCATATAGCACTCCCGGCAGGGCTGTTCCATTGATGGAATGTACCATTTGCAGCAAAGTATCATCCTCGTGCAGGCCGTCACCGGCATTCAAGAAACAAAGATAATCTCCGGTTGCCAATTTTATTCCTTTGTTCATGGCATCGTATAGACCTTGGTCGGGTTCACTGATAACAGTGGTGATATGTTCCTGGTATTTGTGAATGATATCCAGTGTTTCATCTGTTGATCCCCCATCTACAATAATATACTCCAGATTCTTATAAGTTTGTGTAACAATACTTTGTATAGTATCCTCCAATACTTTTGCGGCGTTGTAGGTGACAGTAATAATAGAAAACTTGGGATGAGGATGATGGTTATGCATGATTCCCTGTAATCTTGTTATAGATTTCAACATATTTCTTGGCGATGGTACTTTCCGAATAGCTGGATACTGCCTTACGGCAGGCTTCTTCGCTCAGACTTTCATATTCTCCTTCGGTCAATGCCCAGTGAATTCCGTTTGCCAGATCCTTGGAAGACTGATATTCGGCAACATAGCCGTTGTGCAGGTGGTCAATCATTTGTGGAATACCTCCTACATTGAACCCTATGCACGGAATACCACAGGCCATTGCCTCTACGATGGTATTGGGTAGGTTGTCTTGTAAAGAAGGTGTGACGTATAAGTCGACTGCGTTGTAAATATCTACCAGTTCCTTCTCGTTGCTGACATAATTCATCGGATAGATAGGGAAAGGAAACAGGGAAGCGTATTGTTCGGCTTGGTTGCCAAAAACCACTACACCTAACTCCTTACTAAAATCAGGATACGAGGAAGCTATTTGTTTGCAAGCTGATACCAAATAGTCTATTCCTTTTCTCTTGTCTGTAATTTTTACGGAGCCGAAAAGCAATAACTTCTTGTCTTGCGGGAGGTGGCATTTTTCTCTGGCCTGTTTTTTATCACGAGGTTTGAACAGGTTGGTGTTGATTGCATTGGGAATATTGGTAATGGTCTGACCTTTAATCAGATCACTTTTCTTAGCCAATGATTCTAACCAGCGGCTACAAGCTACAAAGGTGATTTGTGCTCCTTCAAACAGTTTTTTCTTTTTCTGGAAAGTACGGTAGGCTATGTCTTTCTTGCTCCCTTTGTAAAGTTGCGGACAGTTGTGGCATTGTGTGGCATATTTATCGCAATCTCCTGCATAGTGGCAGATACCAGTAAAAGGCCACATATCATGCATTGTCCAAACGATGGGCTTGCCGGATTGGATGATACGCCGGATATCTGTCAGTGACAACATACCTTGGTTAATCCAATGCAGATGAATGACATCGGCTTGGGTAAATTCGGGCAATGCTGTGATATTGGTGCCGGTATTCGCTATGTCAACGGCAAACAAGTTATGTTTCTTGAAGTGGTTGGCTTGCCAGATAACGACACGCTCCCAGATGAATTGCCATACTTTCCACCATGATTTCTTTAGTTCAACGACACTTATCTGGTCGGTCTGCTTGTCGCGTACAAGCATTTTTGTCTTTATTCCGTTGTTTTTTAAAGCCTCCATGAGGCGGTTGGCTGCAATGGCGGCTCCACCTATTCGCTCAGACGTATTGATGATAAGTACTCTCATGTGCATAAAAGTTTATGCAAATGTACGTTTTTTAGGGGACATCTTGGATATTTCCAGTAAGCTTTCTGCTATTTCACGGGAAAAGATTTCCAAATTGAAACGTTTTTCTGCCAGCTTTCGGGCGTTGGCGCCCATTTTTTGGGCTTCTTCGGGATGGTCGGCTATGCGATGAATGGCATTGATCCACCCTTCCACGTCATCATAGGCTACGGTAATTCCTATTTCTTCTTTGTCTATATCCATTTCAAAATTAGGATTACGTGAGCAAATGACAGGGATGCCTAATGCAAAGGCCTCTACCAGTGTGGTAAGACCTACGGTATAAGGAAAATCCATGCAGCAGATGACAACACAGCTTTTTCGTGCCACTTTCTGTGCCAACAAGTATGGGATGACACCGTCCGTATAATGTACTCGTACAGAATCGGGCAGACAGAAGCTTTCAATAATCTGTTGGTAGTTTACACTTCCATTGGTGGGGGCTATGTACAAGTCCAGTTGTTGATCGGTGGCGCAGAAAGCTTGCAGCATTGTGTCTACATCCCGGTTTTCTTTCCCGGTGGAGATAAAACCTTCCGGTTTCCGATCCGGCATTGTTTGCAGAAGATGGTCATAGAAAGCGAGGTCCGGCCCCCAATGGATAAGCTGAAGCTTTTCTTCGGGAGCTTTTCCGGTTGCTAATGAGTCTTTAATCAATTTTTTACTGAACAGGAACATATGATCAATGCCCTTATAAAAGAAACGTGAGATGCGTTCTCTTATTTTTCTGGATGAGGTTTTTAAAGCAGTGTGATGCCAAATGACAATGGGCTTGCGGTAGAGGCCTAATGCTCTGAGTAGGATGATAAGTTCCAACCCACGGAAAGATGTACCGTAGAGCACTTCGTATGGCTCTTTGCAGCACAGAATCTCTTTAGTGGCATAGAGCATTAGTTTCAGACGGCTGGGGAAAGCTTTGTATTTATGCATCACCGACCGGATTCCATATTTTTCCAGCAAAGGAAGTCCGTAGAGGATATGTCCCGGAAACTTATAATCTTTCCATTCCTCGTAACTTTCACGGGTTAATCGGGTGTGATAAAAATAAATAGTGAGTGGTTTTACCGGTGTTGGTCTCTTTTCAGCCATTTGTTAATTCTGTTTTTTATTGCTTTAGTGATGATGGAAAAATTGCCGTATCGCAGGTTCAGAAATAGTTCTTCAAAAGAACGTCCTATCTTAATCCAGGGATGTCCCCACCCCATAATGCGGTAGACAGCTTTTTTATAAGCTACATTCTCAATGACATAACGAGGATGCTTGAGAGGAAATTCTACTTCATACCGTTTCATGGTGAAGATGCGGCGGTATCCTTTAGGTAGTGTATGCACAGAACCGGCAAAATGGGTGGAATCTGCCGTGGCTCCCAAGTTGTTAATCATGTTGCGGGTGGGCACGATAGCCAGTCCCGAGTTGAAAAGCATGGAAGCGTGGAAGATGGTTTCATAATAGGCTTTGTTGTTTTCTTTATGGCGATGGCACATATAGATAAAGTCTTTACGGAATTTCCGTTCTTTAACGAGCTGTTCCAGTTGTTGCATATTGAACTTGTCTTCTAGAAAAGTATAATGTTCGTCCCATTGGTCAATGACCCTTTTCCAACTGGCCCATCCCCAGATAGAGAAAGTGGAGGCAAAGAAATAATCGTATGGTACACCCGGAGTAATCTCTTCGTTATTGAAACCCGCAATCATGGTGATACGGGGGTCTTGCTCGTATTTGTCTAACATTTCTTTACAGAATGTGAAAAAAGAAACGGAAGGCACATCGTCATCTTCCAATACGATACATTTGTCAACCATAGAAAAAGCCCATTTTTGTGAAATGTATTCCGAAGGGTCGCAACCGTAGTTTTTTTCCTGATACATACGGTGGACTTCGCAGTCCCAGTCTATCTGATCTGTCACTTCACGACATGCTTTTATACCGGGCAGGTCGTGTTCGCTGCGTGGTCCGTCCTGATAGAGGAAAAGCTTGGAGGGACGGGCATTCCTGACTTGTTCAAACACTTGCGACAGCTGTTGCGGGCGGTTGAAGAACAAAATGAGTACAGGTACATCTACAAGGAACGGTTTCATAGTTCAATCTCCTTTATTTGTAAAATTCGAGTTTGTTGTAATGCGGATGTATATTCTCTAAATCTGGTAATTGCATATAGTCACCGTATATCTTCCTTAGCACAGCATCTGTTTGGCGTGGTACGGGGAACATTTTTCCTTCAAATTCCATTTCTGTCAGTGGAAAAATATCGTCTGTATAGCGCGGTTTGAAATAGGCGGTGCCAAAAGAATGGCGTAATTCTTTTCTGGGGAATAACTTGGCAATGAACCTTAGGATGGGAAAACCGATGCGGGTATTAAAATGATAAATCCTACGAATCCGTTTGTATAATGTGCTTTCTTTTATATTTTTATTATTCAACTGATTGTATATCTGCCCTTGCATGTGTCCTCCTATCCAAGCCAGACAATAAGGGATCTTTTCTAAAGGAAAAATATCAATGTAGATACCGGTATAATGGAAAATACGGTCATATGAATTTGTTTCTTCCAAATGAGAATCCTTATCACGTAATTTGCCGTATATAAAGATGTAATTGGGATCTGTTTCATTAGTTTGCAATGCAAGATTGTCCGGAAGTTCTTGAGGAAGAACTTTCAGCAGACGCAGGTAATCTGAGCGAAGCATTTCTATGTCCAGATCATCATCCCAGGGAATGAAACCTTTGTGACGTGCTGCACCTATTAGAGTTCCGGAACTGAGCCAATAGGGTATTTGGTGCTTGCGACAAATCACATCAATAACCTCCAGAAGCTCTAACATACGTAGTTGCTGGCGACGGAGAAGGGAACCATCGGGGTTAAATCGCTTTCTTAGTTCACTATCCATACATTAATTTTTTAGTAGTTTATAAAACAAATCAGCGTTGATGTAACCTGTTTCTGACAGGTCTTTTCCTTTTAATTCTCCTTCATGGATATATTCTTTGTTTAATACATCTTGCCCCCATAGCAATATTTTATCAATGTTTGGGGTACAAATATTTAATACCTCTGCTATTGATTTGATTATCAATAATCCAAATGGAAAATCCTCAGTGAAATACCGGCTTTTGAAATCAGGCAGAAATCCTTTTTCTGTTTTTTCCATAGGAGCTGGAATATGTTTGAAGGCAATGATGGAGCGTATCTTGTAGGTAAGTGACCTTGCATCATAACTGTCATAATATTCCAATAAAGTAGGAATTGGCTCTATTCGGACCGGCAGTGCTTTCAGAATTTGTTGGAATTCATTGTCACAAGCAATGAGAAGCTCCGAACTTTCTTCATCCCAACTATTATAGAACCCGGGAATCTCATGATATGCTTTTCCTCTACTCCAGGTATGGAAAAGTGAATAAAGACGGGCCGGATGAAGCAATGGATTGCTATTGGTCAGGCTGGCTTCTAGAAAATGATGAAGCATACGCACCGGCGTATCTAACATTTCTTGAAGAGTTCGTAGTAAAATATCGGATTTTGATATGTTTACGGTGGCTATTTGTAATTCCTTTTTGTATCCCAACAAGAGTGCTTTCTGGCCATAGGTTTGCACACGGGCAATGAATGGAGCACGCTGGAATCCGAAAAGTGAAGCTGTTTTGCCTAATATTCTATAAGCGGTAAAGAAAAAACCGGTACAACTGACTACACTTCCTATGCAAGTTTTTTCCTGCAAGAACGGTTGTATGTGGAGAAGTTCTTCCTCAATGGCAAATCCGGGGAGACAAAGCAATACGATATCAGAGTGTGGAATGACCTCTGCCGGGTTAGCCGTAACGCAGGCTAATGAGCCGGAGAATGTATTTCCCCGGCAATCTTCAATGAGTAATGATGGATTCCATTGGTCGGGATGCCGGGTGAGGACGGAAACATTAAAGCCTTTATGTGCAGCTACTCCTGCAATGACGTGCCCCAGACCGCCACCGCCACAAATACAGATATTGATACTCATGCTTGCAGTTTTTTTAAGTTTTCAGCCAGATAATTGTTGTCTTCAGTGTCGCGTATGGCGATACGGATGTAATTCCTGCCATCGAATCCTGTCTTGGTACTACAATCTTTTAACAAGAGATTATGCTCCAGCAATAAAGAAACGAGTTTGGTGGAACTGAAGCGGGAAGTTACTTCGCACAGGAAATAATTGGCTTGTGAAGGTATGACACGTAGGAAGTCAACCTGTTGCAATACCTCGAAAAAGCGTTGGCGCTCGGCTATGAATTTTTTACAGGCATTTTGATAATCATTATTATACTTGCTGTATATCTGTAAATAGAATTCGGCGAAGGAGTTTATATTCCATATAGCCATGTTTTTTCGTAAATAGGCTATTATCTCTTTGTCGGAAGATGCGGCTATCCCCAAGCGTAATCCCGGAACTCCATAAGATTTGGAAATACTTTTAATGACTGTGAGGTGTGGGTATGTTTCCAGAACTTCATTCTTAAGCAGCGTATTTTCGACACTTTTTTCGCTGAAGTCAACAAAAGATTCATCCAGTATTAAGTGGATATTTCGCTGCTGCGTCCATGCCAGCAAATCCATAAGTTCGTTAAGGGGGATGAAGTTACCTGATGGGTTATCCGGATTGATCAAGAGTAAATGGCGGATATCTTTGTCCGCATAAAAAAGCATCAGTTCTTTTGCCGTATAATGAAAATCGGCATTCTGTGGATAGAATGCAATGATTTCTTCTGATTGCCGGTTGGGATATTCTTCGAAAGTGGGATAAATTACTCCCATTTTGCCATCTGAATGTTCCATCAGCGCTTTGATGATTTCGGCGGCTCCGTTGCCAACAACCACATAATCTTGCCGGATACCGAAGTTTTTTGCCATGACAAGCGTGTTCACTCCCATGCCGGAAGGGTATTCACGGAGAAGCACATTAAAATTAGCCTGTAGTTCTTCACACATTTTTTGTGGTGGAAAATAGGGGTTTACTAAATAGCAGAAATCTTTCAGCTTTGGGAAACGCCAGTATCCGCCATATCTTTTTTGGTAGCGTTGTAGCTGGTCCTGTTCGGCAAAAATGGTTTCAGCGATGTCAAGATCTTGTATATCATCAATCTCATACCAGCGTTCTCCTTCCAAAGGGAGTCCTTTCAGTTCACATCTCTCCAGCAGGGTGATTACCCGTAATACCTGTTCGTAATATTCGTTATTACCCAGGGCTTTGCTGTAGGCTTCAAGAAATGGCACATAACTGTTGCGGAGAAACTCCTTACTGAATTTATAGATATTGACGGTTTTGTAGTAATCGTCAATATCTGCGTAGCGGAACGTTTTTTTTGAGATAAAATCAATGATGTCATTTTCAGTATTGAGCCGTACCATCGTGCCGTCCATCCATGGCTCATATTTAGCTACAAGTGCCAGATTGGGATAGGGGTTATTTAAAATTTTGTGGAAAAGTGTATCCTCAAAAATCAAATCGGATTCAATTAATAAAGTATCTTGCTTTTGCAATTCCTCTTTAGCAAGATAGAGAGAATAGATATTATTGGTCTTATTGTAGACAGGATTGTAAATATATTCTATCGGAGTATTTCTACTTTGTTTCTCTATGTGGGTACGTAATTTCTCTCCTTGGTAGCCTATGACTAAAATGATGCGTTCCAGATTTAATGAATCTAACTGTGAGAGCAGACGGTCTATCAGATAGGTCCCGTTTACTTTAATCATACACTTGGTGTTATCTTTGGTAAGATCTCCCAAGCGCTTGCCCATGCCGGCGGCTAGAATGATTGCTTGCATAATAAATTAGGTATATATATTGCAAAAGTAGTAATTAATTAGCATTTATAAGCGATGTTATTTATATTTGCCTCAAATTTTAAACAGGAATGGGTAAAATAACATTTGTACCGGTAGGAGGATTGGCCAACCGTATGCGTGCAGTGGCTTCGGCGGTAATGCTGGCAGGAAAGACGAAAAGTGAATTAAGCATCATTTGGTTTCAGGATTGGGCACTGAATGCACCGTTTTATCAGTTGTTTAAGCCTGTAGACAGGGAAGTGGCTTGTTTACGGGATGCTTCGCGGTTGGATTATGCATTATTAGACAGACCTCGTTCCAAGAATTTTCATTTCCCGCTTTTGTTTCAGAAACTGCTTTTCAAGTCTTGTCTGTACGAGCGTTCCATTACTCCTTTATGTAACCGGCATTTTGATTTTGAACGGTGGGTTAAAGAAGGTGGCTGTGTTTATATGGCATCATACACCGCTTTCCAACCTTATGATTATGCATGGATCAGTCGGTTGTTTGTTCCGGTAGACGAGATTATGGGAGAGGTAGAAAACCGTTGTCGGAATTTTTCGGATGCTATGATTGGTGTGCATATCCGTCGTACAGATAATCTGGCTTCTATCAGGCAAAGCCCTATCGAGTTGTTCTATCAGAAATTAGATGAGAAGATAAAAGAGAACGGCAAGGTGGCTATCTATTTGGCTACAGATTCGGAAGAGGTGAAGCGGGAGATGAAAGAGCGTTATGGCGACCGGATATTCTGTTCCGGAAAAAAGGCAGACCGTGGATCTTTGGAGGGAATAAGGGAGGGTATCACGGATATGTACACATTGGCTCGTACACAAAAAATATATGGTTCTTTTCAGAGTTCATTTTCGGATATGGCAGCTCAGATAGGAGGGGTTCCATTGGAGATTTTGAAATTATGAGTTGCGGAAATAAATCATTGTTTTAATGATTATCTGCAAACATTTTTATTTTTGCTCCTCTTTTTTCTATGGCATTTGCCAATTTGTTTTCTATTTTTCCTAATAGCAGCCGTCTGCTCCATTCTATAACAAGCGTTGTCAGACAGATAGAAACAAGTGTTCCCATAAAATACAGAACAAGTAGGTTGCTGTCTGCATATGGGACATACCAGGGTTGTAAACAGTGGATAAGAAGTCCTTGAAGCATATATAAGGCAAAAACGTATCCTGCTAGGTAATTGATGATGCGGGATGAAAAATGCCACCGGGTAAACTGGTAGAAAATCATGATGGAGGCGATGATAACCAGTAGATTATTATCTCGGGCGAATCTCAGTATGATATTTCCACTCATTGCTGTAAGCAGGGAATTCAGTATAAAAATACCGGCAAGGCTGCCTGACAAGATTTCCCGGCTATGTCGTTTTATGTTTTCCGGAAGACCATAGGTCTTCAGATATTGTCCTATGAGATAAGCTAGTGTGACATTGATAATTCCCTTGCCCGTGTCATTCTGAATTTCAAAAAACAGGATTGTCGGGGCAAATACAAAAAAGAATCCCCATAGTAACAGTAGTTGTTTATAACTTTTTTGTGAGAGGTTATGAACCAGTCGGTTTAAATAGGGCGAGAAACAATAAAGTACTACATAGCAGGTCATAAACCAGTATTTTTTGCTAAGTATCGGTAGCAATGAGGAGGCCAGTCCTGTCCAGGTATGCGGAGTGTGAAGCCATATTGTTTCGATCAGATAAGAAACGATGGAATAAAACCATACGACAACCAACATTTTGAAAAATTTATGTGTATTGAAACGGATTCCAAAATAACCTGAGATCAGAATGAACAAGGTTACTCCGGTGTTTCCCAGTGTATTGATAAATAGTATGAATTCTTTGTTCAGCCAGTTACTGGTGTGGAAGGTATTTCCTAGAATATGCATGGATACAATCAGTATGATACTGATAATTCGTAAACATTCTAATCCGGAGTGACGTGTAGCAGCCATTATTTCTTGATTATATAGTGTAAACTCTCTTTAAAAGTGACGGAGCCGCTCAACCACAGGATGGCTGTGTAGAGTGTGCCGGCTATGATCATTTTGCTTGCCATTAATAAATACAGATTGGCAAAGCCGATAGTGATATAATAGGTAGCCGCCATTACCGCGGTAGCTATGAAGGCAAACGGAAGGATGTCTTTCAGCGCTGCAAACAAGCTGAGCCGTATTTGTTTCCATACAAAATAGTGCCATACAAACAGCCAGCAGATATTGATGGATACATACACTATAATCATGGTATGTACGCCGTATGGATAGAGCAGAAGCATGGTTGTTAACTGGATGATGCCTAAGCTGATGGTATTCCACATATAGATATCCGATTTTCCTTTGCTGATGACTAGGTTGGAATACAAATTGGTTATGGGAATGAATGCGCCACCGATGCAGAGCAATTGCAGGATGAAGGCACTGGGTAGCCATTTGTCTGTAATAGTCAGTATAATCAGTTCGGGTGCGATTAATGATAATCCTAACATAGCCGGAAAAGAAATAAAGGCAGTGAAGCGGAGCATCTTTCGGAAAGCGCGTTGTTGGCGTTCCCTTTCATCCGACAAACTGGAAAGTACAGGTTGGGCCACACTGTTGACTGTTCCTGAAATTAATGAATGTCCCATATAATTCCATTTATTAGCTTGAGTAAAATAGCCTACTTCTTGTCCCGAATAGAATTTACCAAGGATAACGGTAAAGATATTATTATTGATGTGGTTGAATATATTGGTTACTAATAATTTGCTGCTGAAAGAAAGCATCCCTCTCAAAGGCTTGAAGTCGAAAGTAAGTGTAGGTCGCCAGGGTGAGAAGCACCAATAACAGATATTAATGGTTCCTACATAGACAATGCTTTGTGTGGCTATCCCCCAATAGGCAAATCCCAAGCAGGCCATAGTTATACCGATAGTTCCTGAGGCGGTTAATCCGATAGTGACCGCCATTGCCTTTTGCTTGACCATTAAGTTGCGGAACAGGTAAGCACTGTGGGCAATGCCCAAACTGGCTACAAAGAAACCGAGGAAAGTGTATCGTGCCAAAGCTGTCAGTTCGGGAGTGTGATAGAATTCGGCAATGAGTGGGGCGCAAAGGAACAGAATGAGGTAGAGACAGGCACTTAGCCCGGTACTGAACCAGAATACGGCATTATAGTCTTTGTGGGAGATATCCCGTTTGTTGGCTAGGGCGGCCGTGAACCCGCTTTCCTGCAAAGAGCCTGCAATAAGGGAGAAGATGGACAGCATTCCCACCATGCCATAATCTTCCGCATTCAGAATGCGTGACAGGAATATCCCGAAAAAAAGATTCAGCAGCTGCTGTACTCCATTGCTTAATCCGCCCCAGAAGAGGCCTTTTGCTGTCTTTTCTTTCAAGGATTGTTCTGCCATTTTTATAGATAGATTATAAAACAGTCAGGCTGAAAGCGGACGTTTCAGTTGCTTTCAGCCTTTTCTGTATTTGGGTGTATATTATTTCACTTCACTGCCCGGCTTTACCTCTCTTAATAAAGAGGTCACCGCTAAGGTGCCGTCAAAGTTTTCAGCACTCAGGATCATGCCTTCGCTCACCAATCCATTCTTGAATTGGCGCGGAGCAAGGTTGGCAATGAATAAAACTTGTTTGCCCACCAGTTCTTCCGGTTTATAATGTTGTGCGATACCGCTGACGATGGTACGGTTCTCCAGTCCGTCAGCAATCTTGAATTTCAGCAGCTTTTTCATTTTAGGCACTACCTCACACTCTAATACGGTACCTACACGGATATCTAACTTTTCAAATTCTTCAAAAGCAATTACCGGTTTTATCGGGTTAGCTTTATAGTTGGCAGCCTCGTTTGCTTTTTTGGTAGCCAACAGTTTGTCTACTTGTGCTTGAATGGTTTCATCTTCGATCTTTTCGAACAACAGTTCTGCCTTATTCAATTGATGTCCTTCTGCCAGCAGATCGGTACGTCCCAGTTGGTCCCATTCAAATGTTTCCATATTCAGCATTTTGCGGAGCTTTTCGCTGCTGAAAGGCAGGAAAGGTTCGAATGCAATAGCCAGATTGGCAACTAGTTGCAATGCTATGTTAAGAATGGTGGCTACACGGTCCATATCAGTTTTTGCCAGTTTCCAAGGCTCTGTATCGGCTAAGTATTTATTACCGATACGTGCCAGGTTCATTGCCTCTTTTTGTGCATCGCGGAATTTGAATACATCCAGTAGCTTTTCTACTTCTGCCTTTACGTCTGCAAATTCTTTTAATGTTTCTTTGTCGTAGTCGGTCAATTCACCGCAAACGGGAACTTTCCCGTCGAAATATTTATGAGTCAGCACTAAAGCACGGTTTACAAAGTTACCGTAAACAGCCACCAACTCATTGTTGTTACGTGCTTGAAAATCTTTCCAGGTAAAATCGTTGTCTTTTGTTTCGGGGGCATTGGCTGTCAATACATAGCGCAATACATCCTGTTTGCCGGGGAAGTCCTGCAAATATTCATGCAACCATACTGCCCAGTTGCGTGAAGTGGAAATCTTATCACCTTCCAGATTCAGGAATTCATTGCTAGGTACGTTATCCGGTAAGATATAGCTTCCTTCCGCTTTCAGCATAGCAGGGAAAACAATGCAGTGGAATACAATATTGTCTTTTCCGATGAAGTGAATCAAACGGGTTTCTGGATCTTTCCACCAAGTTTCCCAACTGTCGGGAAGTAATTCTTTTGTATTTGAAATATAGCCGATGGGGGCATCGAACCATACATAAAGTACTTTTCCCTCAGCGCCTTCTACAGGAACAGGGATTCCCCAATCCAAGTCACGGCTTACCGCACGGGGTTGCAAGCCCATATCCAACCAGCTTTTACATTGTCCGTATACATTGGGGCGCCATTCTTTATGATTTTCAAGAATCCATTCACGCAGCCATCCTTCGTGTTTGTCCAATGGCAGATACCAATGTTTGGTTTCACGCATCACTGGTTTACTGCCACTGATAGCACTTTTCGGATTGATCAGGTCGGTCGGAGAAAGTGATGTTCCGCACTTCTCGCATTGGTCACCGTAGGCTCCTTCTGCATGGCAGTGAGGACATTCACCGGTAATATAACGGTCGGCCAGGAACTGATGGGCTTCTTCGTCGTAATATTGCATGGAGGTCTTTTCAATGAACTCACCTTTATCATACAGGGTTTTGAAGAATTCGGAAGCCAGTTCGTGGTGTGTCTTTGATGTAGTACGAGAGTATATATCGAATGAAATTCCAAATTCTTTGAATGATTCTTTTATCAAGGTATGATAGCGGTCCACCACATCTTGTGGAGTAATACCTTCTTTCTTTGCACGAATGGTGATAGGTACTCCGTGTTCGTCAGAGCCTCCGATGAAAAGAACATCTTCTTTTTTCAGGCGGAGATAGCGCACGTAGATATCAGCAGGAACATATACACCTGCCAGATGACCAATATGTACCGGACCGTTTGCGTAGGGCAAAGCGGATGTGACGGTGGTTCTTTTGAATTTATTTTCCATTGTATGATGTCTTTTTTGTTATTTCTACCAGTAACGTGCAAAGTTAGTGATTTTTAGTAAGTATATGGAATAATCAGAAATATTTCTCCCTTAAAATCTCTGACAGGCCGTACTTATTATAAAATATGGTTATTCGGGGGCTTTGTCGGAAGAAGTGAAAATACAGAAAAATGTTATATCGTGATGCAGTGATTTGCACTTATTTGCATTTAATCTTAAGGAGAGAAAAATGATGAACTAAATTTTACTTATCCTGTTTTTTATAAAACCTTAAGTCGAACGAGACATGAATACGTGGTATAAATTCATTTTAAATGCACTTTTCTCTAAAAAGAGAGAGGATAAAGATTGGGAAACGACCGATAAGGAAGAGGATGTTCTTTCAAATTACATTGAACTGGACTCATTGATGCAGGTCATTTATCATGCAAAGGAAACTGAGTCGGGCAGCTAAACTAACCGGCCCAGTCTTCTCTATCAAGATTTCTATAGCTTATCGCTTCTGCCAGGTGGATGGAAGTAATGTGTTCGCTGTTGTCCAGATCGGCAATGGTACGCGCTACTTTTAGAATACGACCGTATGCGCGCGCCGACAGGTTGAGGCGTGTCATGGCAGTTCGTAATAATTTTAGCCCTGCTTCATTGGGTTGAGCGTACAGATGGAGTAACCCGGCTTCCATTTGTGCGTTGCAGTAAATACCCGGATGGTTGGCAAAACGTTGAGCTTGTATTTCCCGGGCCTTGATAACCCGTTCGCGTATGCTTGCACTACTTTCCGCATGATGGCGTTCTGCCATTTTTTCGAATGGAACCGGAACTATTTCTATTTGGATATCTATGCGGTCCAGTAAAGGACCGGAGATACGGTTCAGGTACCGTTGCACTTGTCCGGGATTACAGACGCAAGCTCGTGTGGGATGATTATAATATCCGCATGGACAGGGATTCATACTGGCTACCAGCATGAAACTGGCCGGATAATCCAGACTGTATTTAGCTCGTGCGATGGATATATGCCTGTCCTCTAGGGGTTGGCGAAGTACTTCAAGTACACTTCTGTTAAATTCCGGCAACTCGTCTAGAAAGAGCAAACCGTTGTGAGCCAGACTGATTTCTCCCGGTTGGGGATTGGTGCCGCCACCTACCATTGCTACTTGCGAAATTGTATGATGGGGACTACGGAAAGGCCGGATGGCAATCAGTGAACTGTCTTTTCCTAATTTTCCTGCTACTGAATGTATTTTAGTCGTTTCCAGACTTTCACCCAATGAAAGGGGAGGGAGAATGCTTGGCATACACTTTGCCATCATGGACTTCCCACTTCCGGGTGAACCGATCATTATCAGGTTGTGTCCTCCGGACGCGGCTACTTCCAATGCGCGTTTTACACTTTCTTGTCCTTTCACATCAGCAAAATCGTATGGAAAGCTACTTTGGTGTTCATAGAATTCCTCCCGTGTATTGACGATGCTAGGCTCCAGATTGCGTTCATTATTGAAAAATTCGATGACCTCTTTGATATTTTCTACGCCATATACTTTCAGGTTGTTTACTACAGCAGCTTCCCGCGCATTTTGTTTGGGAAGTATGAAGCCTTCAAAACCTTGCTCGCGGGCACTGATAGCTATGGAGAGGGCTCCTTTGACTGGTTGAAGGCTTCCATCCAGGCTAAGTTCTCCGATAATAAGATAACGTGAAAGTTTTTCTTCCGATACGATTTGGGTAGCGGCCAATATTCCGATTGCTAGCGGAAGGTCGTATGCAGACCCCTCCTTGCGTATGTCGGCAGGGGCCATATTCACTACAATTTGACAAGTGGGGAATTTATATCCGTTTACCTGTAAGGCGGAAATAATACGTTCATGACTTTCTTTCACGGCCGAGTCCGGCAGACCGACAAGGAAGAATTTTATACCTCGTGAACTATTTACTTCAATAGTTACAATGGTAGCGTCGATACCTTGAACGGCTGCTCCATAGACTTTTACCAGCATTCTTTTATTTTTTATTTTGTCTCTTTCGAGCACGTTCTGCCTCTTTGGCGGCTTTTTCTTTCTCTTTATCTTGTTCTGTCAGCTGTCTCACTTTGTCTATCAGTTCTTTGCCCCGTATATCTTGTGTGATGACCCGCTTGTCAGGACCTATCAGTATATTGGCAGGAATCCGGGTTATGCCTTGTTGCTTGACAATGGAATTGTTCCAGCCTTTGAAATCGCAAACTTGTTTCCATTGCGTGGTATCTTTTTGAATGATTTTCTCCATCCATTCCTTTTTATCCAGATCAAGGGAGAGGCTGATAATAACAAACTTGTCTTTTTTCAATGCCTTTTGTACGGATACTAAAGAATCTTGTGTGGCAATGCTTTCTTTGTTCCAGCTTGCCCAAAAATCCAAAAGGACATATTTCCCTTTTACACTGTTCCAGTTGACGGTCTTTCCTTTTTTATCCGTGCACGAGATGTTGGAAACGTAGCGATGTTCTGTCAGTTCTTTTTTCTCACTTAATTTATTCTGGAGTTCTATAATATAAGGTGTGTCTTTTATAATACCGCTTAGTCCTTTTATCAGCTGATCTATGTGGTTGTAATCAGGAAGCGAGTCCTGTACGTAATATTTGTCTATCAGATAGATATTGCTGTACGAGCTTGGGTTGGTTTTAATCAACGAATCCACAGCAGTCATAACAGCTGCCTTGTTATTTTCTAAGGTGCTAAGGTACTGGATATGTTTTGCCAGTTGTGCGTTCTCTCCCTTTCCTTTAACCTCTATCTTTCCGACCATTCCGTTTAGGGTAACACTTTCTCCTTTATCAGCATATATCGGTAAGATTTGTTTTTCTCCCAATAGTAATGAGAAGATAGTAAATGTGTCAGGGGTAATGGTGTAAGTGAATTTACCTTTTGAGAGGAGTATGGTATCCAGCTTGTAATCGGGTTCTTGATAAAATACTAATATAGTGTCTGAAGGAAGTCCTTTAATGCTTCCTTCCAAGGTGAATGTATTTTTCTTGCCGCAGCCGCTTGCCAGCACAACAAGAGTGAAAAGAAAGAATAGTAATTTTTTCATTTCAAGATATTTTTTGCGAAAATACGCATTTTGTGGCTAAAGGCAGGCATAAATGAAGGTTATTTTACATAAAAAGACCGGAAGCTTCATCACGAAGCCTCCGGTTTCAGTCATAATCATCTAAAAAACTAGACAAGATGATATCTAGTTATATTATTTGATAGCATCAGCGTATTTAGCGAACTCGCGATCGTTAGCAGCTTTTTCAGCCATTGAAGGATCTTTTGCGATTGCGCTCTTGATGCTGCTGCTTACCAATGAAGCATTGTTTGTGCGAGCACCAACGATAGCCATCAAGTAGTCAGTCATTGCATCCGGATTCTTGATTGCAGACAAAGTAGCTTTTGCTTTGTTATAGTCTTTAGCCAAAATCTGAGCTTGAGCGGCACTGTTAGTCTTAGCGTCACCGAATGAGTTGACAGCTCTGTCATACTGGCCTTGTTTGATATATAAGTTACCCAAAGCTTCGCCGGCAGCGTTAGCACCTGTAGCTTTGCCTAAGTAAGTTTCGGCAGCTGCAACATTGCCCTTAACCAATTCGCAAAGACCAAGGTTAGCGTTTACTTCAGGAGCGTTAGCGTTCTTAGAAGCAGCTTGTTTGAAGTAGCTTTCTGCTTTAGCAGCATCACCGGCAGCGAATGCCAATTCACCCAAGTTATTATAAGCACGGAAATCGTTCGGATAAAGTTGAGTTGTCTTGGTGAAGATAGCTTCTTTGCGAGCGTTGTCGTTAGTCAGTGTAGCAGCGTACAATAATTCTTCTACACTCAATACTTTAGGATCAGAGTTGAATGCTTCGTTGATTTCGTCATCGCTACGACCGATGATGTCATAGTTGGCAGTTAAACGGGCACGACGCAACTGAGGCAGGATTTCGTCAGCCAAAGTTTTGTATACAGAAGAGATATTCTTGATTTCAGCTTCTCTTTGTTCAGGATCATTGTACATAGAAAGAACACGTAAGATCAAATCTTTATCCTGCAAGTTTGATTTAGATACCAGTTCTTGGAAGCCTTCCCAGTCTTGTGCAGTGTATTTTGCATCCAGGTTAGTATCAATCTTGCCCTTCTTCAACTGGCGTTCCATATATTTTTCTGTGTTTGCTTCACGGTTTTCAGCCAAACCGGTGTTCAGTTCCACACCACCATCAGGTGAAGCGTATGCAGAAATTTCGATGTTGTTCAGTTTGTAGTTCTTTGTGTCGGCATTAATTTCAGCCACTTTCTTATGGAATTCTTTGATATCGTCAGAATTCAATTCGCTGTTGCGCAAGTTGGCTTGCTGGATCAAGAACATGATGTTGGCAGTCTGAGCATCTTTAATAATGCGTTGGAAAGCATCGTTAGCGTATGATGCGTTAGAGCTGGCAGCAGTAGGCAGTTCAGAAGTCGCGATAACGCCATCAGCGATTTTTACAGAAGGAATAGTGTATGATTTCTTTCCTTTTGTAATCTTGAAATCAAGATAAAGTTCAGAGTTTGCCATTTCGGGAACGTAGTCGAAAGAAGCTTTCATCGTGTAGCTGCCACCTGCCTTGTAAGCGATAGTCTGATTGTTTCCTTCTACTTTTTCTCCTTGGAATACAGCGGGCTGGCCTTTAGCTTCGCCGCCTTTCCATCTCAGAATGGGGGTAACTTCAACAGTTGCGTTCTTCTTGAAATACTTTTCGGGGAATTTACCATTAATTGTCACAGGCACTTTACCACCGATTGCTTCAAGCACTTCAGGGTTAGTTGTGAAATAGTCAGAAGACAATTCTCCCATCTTGCCGCATGATGATAAGGCAAGGACCAATAAAGCCACTAAGGGCAAATACAACTTTTTAATCATAGTTACTTATTAATTTAACGTTTGTAATGTAAAATTCGCTATAGTACGTTTTTGTGCGTCTCTTTGGGGGCAAAGATAGGAAAAACTCTATTATATGCTAGCTTCTTAGCCTGCTTTTTTTTCAATTTATCTTAAAATATTTTAGAATATAGAACCTTTATTATCTTTTTCTCTGAATTTGATGTTACGGGGGTGATGTTCTATGATTTCACTGCGTAGCATATTACGGTCTATATGTGTATAAATTTCTGTTGTCCCGATACTTTCATGTCCCAGCATACACTGTATGGCACGCAAGTTGGCGCCTCCTTCCAGCAAATGTGTTGCAAAAGAATGGCGGAATGTGTGAGGACTGATTTTTTTTTTCAGACCTATCCGGGCTGCCAGTTCTTTGATGATATGGAAAACCATGATGCGGGAGATGTTCTTCCCGAAATTGCTGATAAAGACAAAGTCTTCAAATCCCGGCTTTATTTTCATCAGGTTACGGTCGGTGAAGTAGAGCCTGATTTCCTTGATGGCGCGCGGTGAAATAGGAACCAGCCGCTGTTTGCTACCTTTTCCTTCCACTTTGATGAAGCCTTCTTCAAAATAAAGTTCGGATAATTTCAGGTTGCAGAGTTCGGAAACGCGGAGCCCGCAACTGTAAAGCGTTTCCAGTATGGCCCTGTTGCGCTGTCCCTCTTTGGTGCTGCGGTCTATGCTTCCTATCAGCAGGTCTATCTCTTCTACAGTCATTACTTCGGGCAGTTTGAAACCTGTCTGGGGGGATTCCAGCAATTCTGTCGGGTCGGCTTTCAGGTAATCTTCCATAATGAGGAAACGGTAGAAAGAGCGGATGCCCGACAAGATGCGTGCCTGCGAACGGGGGTGGATGTCGATATCATGTAATCCGGCCGAGAAATCTTCCAGATTTTCAAGCCGGACATCCAGAATGTTGATGTTTTCTAATGTAAGATAAGCCAGTAACTTGTCCAGGTCAGTAAGATAAGCATCTACCGTATTGTCAGATAACGATTTCTCCAACTTTAAATATTGTTTGTATTTCACCAATATCTTGTCTGTTTTCTCGGTTCTTTTCATTTCTTTTTTCTACCTTTGTACCCAAATTCCCTGCAAAGGTAGAAAAAGTTCAGATATAGTATAAATATGAAAATACAAATTATTAATGGACCTAATATCAATTTATTAGGCAAACGGGAACCTTCCATTTATGGCGCTGTTTCATTTGAAGACTATCTGGTGGAATTGCGCCGTACTTATCCGGACATTGAAATAGCGTATTATCAGTCGAATGTGGAAGGTGAGATGATCAACAAAATACACGAAGTGGGTTTTGATTATGACGGCATCGTGTTGAATGCAGGGGCTTATACGCATACTTCCATTGCTTTGCAGGATGCTATCCGCGCCGTGACAGCTCCCGTGGTTGAGGTGCACATCTCGAATGTACATACCCGTGAGGAGTTTCGCCATAAGTCGATGATTTCCTGTGCTTGTGCGGGGGTGATTTGTGGGTTCGGGCTTCATTCATATCGTTTGGCGATTGAGGCTTTGTTAATGAGAAAATAAAACGTTTAGGTATAATATAAGGTGATAAGATTATGATGTTGAAACAAACAAAAATCGTAGCGTCCATCTCAGATCAGCGTTGCGAGGTAGAGTTTATAAGAGATCTTTTCAAGGCCGGTATGAATGTGGTCCGTATGAATACGGCTCACGCATCGCGTGAAGGTTTTGAAAAATTGATAACCAATGTACGTGAGGTTTCCAACCGTATTGCCATATTGATGGACACAAAAGGGCCCGAAGTGCGTACTACTGCTATTGCGGGCGGCGAGCCTATTCCTTATCAGATTGGTGACAAAGTGAAGATTGTAGGCAATCCTGCACAAGAAACGACCCGTGAATGTATTGCTGTATCTTATCCCGGTTTTGTGCATGATCTTCAGGTGGATGGCGATATTCTGATTGATGATGGTGATCTGGAGCTGCGTGTGATTGAGAAGACAGACGAGTATTTGTTGTGTGAGGTGCAGAATGAAGCTACTTTGGGTAACCGTAAGAGTGTAAATGTACCGGGCGTGCGCATCAATCTCCCTTCTTTGACAGAAAAGGACCGTAACAATATACTGTATGCTATTGAAAAGGACATTGATTTCATAGCACATTCGTTTGTTCGTAATAAGCAGGATGTGCTGGATATCCGTCAGATACTGGATGCATACGGCAGCGACATTAAGATTATCGCCAAGATCGAAAATCAGGAAGGAGTGGACAATATTGATGAAATATTGGAAGTGGCCGACGGAGTCATGGTGGCTCGTGGTGACTTGGGCATTGAGGTTCCTCAGGAACGAATTCCCGGCATTCAGCGTCTGTTGATCAAAAAATGTATTCTGGCAAAGAAACCGGTGATTGTTGCTACCCAGATGTTGCATACCATGATTAATAATCCGCGTCCTACCCGTGCTGAAGTGACCGATATTGCCAATGCTATTTACTACCGCACGGATGCATTGATGCTGAGTGGGGAAACGGCATACGGCAAGTATCCGGTGGAAGCCGTGAAGACGATGGCCAAGATTGCAGCGCAGGCCGAGAAAGATAAACTGGCCGAGAATGACATCCGTATTCCTTTGGATGAAAACTCCAATGATGTAACCGCTTTCCTGGCAAAACAGGCAGTAAAGGCTACCAGCAAACTGAATATCCGCGCCATTATTACCGACAGTTTCAGCGGGCGTACCGCACGTAATATTGCTGCTTTCCGTGGCAAATATCCTGTATTGGCCATCTGTTATAAAGAAAAAACGATGCGTCATCTGGCTTTGTCATATGGGGTGGAAGCTATCTATATGCCCGAAAAGGCTAACGGACAGGCATATTATTTCGCTGCTTTGCGTAAATTGCTGGATGATGGTGTCTTGAGTGAAAGCGACATGGTGGCTTACCTGAGCAGCGGCAAGCAAGGTACTCAGACTTCTTTCCTTGAAATCAATGTAGTGGGAGATGTGTTGAAGTATGCTATGGACTATGTGCTGCCCAACCGCAACCGTTACCTATAATAATAGAAGATAGGAATGAAAGAAACGGACGCTATTGACGAATATATCCTTCAGCACATTGATGAAGAAAGTGATTATCTGAAGGCACTTTATCGCGATACGCACGTCAAGCTTTTACGTCCCCGTATGGCTTCCGGTCACTTGCAGGGACGTATGCTGAAAATGTTTGTGCAAATGATACGCCCCCGTCAGGTGCTGGAAATCGGGACTTACAGTGGCTACTCCGCACTTTGCCTGGCCGAAGGGTTGGAAGAGGGGGCCACGTTGCACACATTTGAGATAAACGATGAGCAGGAGGACTTTACACGTCCCTGGCTGGAAGGTTCGCCTTACGCCGGCAAGATTAAATTTTATATAGGTGATGCGCTGAAGTTGCTGCCTGGCATGAACATTACCTTTGATTTGGCGTTTGTAGACGGTGATAAGCGGAAGTATATTGAATATTACGAAATGGTACTGGAGAAATTATCACCCGGCGGATACATCATTGCCGATAACACATTGTGGGACGGACATGTATTGGAGGAACCGCATCATACAGATCTTCAGACTATTGGAATAAAGAAATTTAATGATTTGGTAGCTGCCGACAAACGGGTTGAAAAGGTGATTCTTCCCTTGCGCGACGGGCTGACAATCATAAGAAAATGTTGAATAATGTGCCAATAGGTTATGCTATGAACCGTATGGCATATTAACAAATTAGCAAACTGAATAATTATTAATTATGGAAACGACCAGACAAAATAAGATTTCTCGTTTGATCCAAAAGGAGTTGAGTGAGATTTTCCTGCTTCAGACCAAGTCCATGAATGGTGTTTTGGTGTCGGTAAGTGCTGTCCGCATCAGTCCCGATATGAGTATTGCACGTGTCTATCTCAGCGTGTTCCCTTCTGAGAGGAGCCAGGAAATAGTAAAGAATATCAATGATAATATGAAATCCATCCGTTATGAATTAGGAACACGGGTACGCCATCAGTTGCGCATCATTCCCGAGTTGAAATTCTTTGTGGATGATTCATTGGATTATGCCGAACGTATAGACGAATTGTTGAAAAAGTAGAACCGGACGGTGAATTTTCCCTTTTATATAGCGAAGCGTTATCTTTTTTCCAAGAAGTCGCACAATGCCATTAATGTCATTTCAGCCATTTCCGTCTGCGGAGTGGCTTTGGCTACATTGGCATTGGTATGTACTTTGTCTGTTTTTAACGGCTTCCAGGATCTGGTGGCTACTTTCTTTACGGCTTTTGATCCGGAGCTGAAAATTACGGCTGTCACCGGAAAGGTCTTTGACGGACAGGAAGCGCGTATAGAAGCTTTGCGCCGGATGCCGGAGATCGCTGTTTTTTCTGAGTCCTTGGAAGAGAATGCGATGGTTCAGTATAAGGGCCGTCAGACTATGGCGGTGATCAAGGGAATTGAGGATAATTTCGAGGATCTGACCGCTATTGACAGTATTCTTTTCGGCCGGGGGCAATTCGTGTTGCATGATGAAGTGGTGGATTATGCCATTCCCGGCATAGAATTGGTTTCCATCTTGGGAACGGGTATCAAATTCCTCGATCCGCTAGAGATTTATGCTCCCAAACGGGGAGCTAAAGTCAATATGGCCAATCCAGCTTCCAGCTTTAACTCTGCCGATTTATATTCCAGCGGCCTTGTGTTTGCGGTGAACCAACAGAAGTATGACTCTTCTTACATTCTGACTTCCCTCCAATTTGCCCGTAGGTTGTTCCAGTATGACACAGAAGTGAGTTCGGTAGAATTGAAATTGAAGCCGGATGCAGATGTAGGGAGTGTAAAATCGAAGATACAGAAAATATTGGGAGATGGTTTCCGGGTGCAGGACCGGTATGAGCAGCAAGCGGATACTTTCCGCATTATGGAGATAGAGAAGCTGATATCTTATATTTTCCTTACCTTTATCCTGATGATAGCTTGCTTTAATGTAATAGGCTCCTTGTCCATGCTGATTATAGATAAGAAGGCAGATGTAGTGACATTGCGCAATTTGGGGGCCAGCGACAAGCTGATCACGCGTATATTCCTGTTCGAGGGGCGTATGATTTCACTGATAGGTGCGGTGGTTGGTGTGATACTGGGGCTGATCCTTTGCTTTATCCAGCAGGAATTCGGATTGCTTTCGCTGGGAGGTGGTAATTCCGGCGGTAATTTTGTGGTGGATGCTTATCCCGTCAGTGTCCATGTATGGGATATTGTTATAGTCTTTGTCACTGTGCTGGTGGTGGGCTTTCTTTCCGTGTGGTATCCGGTGCGTTATCTCAGCCGCAGGTTGCTGGGCAGGTAATTTATTTATTATTGTTGATACGGCTGATGTTTGTCGGTTTGTACGGTACGGCTTGGCTGCTTTCTTTGTTTTTATTCTTTTCGTCTTTTGGCCTTATGGCTTTATCTGGTTAAGTCTTTTCTTCTTTGTGGTTAACCTTGTTTTACCTTATGGTTAAGCTCTTTTTTATGGTTGTGTACTATAGTCTCTTGCGGTGGTTTGTACAGTCTGATATAGTGGACTGTATAAACTCTTGCAGTAGACTGTACAGTCCACTGCCGGAGTCTGTAGTAGTTAACTGTATGATAAGGGTTAGCTATAAGGAAAAACGACCTTAATCGTCGGAGCAATAGGGCTTGGTACAAGCTTCTTTCCAGGGCGTTTCAGATCTTCTACTTTCAGGGTCCTCAAATCAATTCGTAGCTGCTCACCTGAATAGGCATATCCAGATTATGCAGCACCTTCTCCAGCAAAATGCCTTCCCGATTATCATATTCATAGCCGAAAGTGGCGCGGATGCCTTGAAGGATAAACTGTGTGGCGCGGTCCAAGGCGATAGGAAGACTGTCGCCTTGCATCAGTGAGCCGGTTATCACACTGGTAAATGTATCGCCTGTGCCGGGATAGTGTGCGGGCAGGTAGGGACACGTTACTTTCCAATAGCGGTTTCCCTGTCTGTCATAGGCGTAAACGGAAGTTTTGCGAGGATCTCCCTGTACGGGCACGCTGGTGATAATAACGATGCCGGGGCCGTGCTCCGAAATCTCATGCAGGTAAGCTTTTAGTTCTTCGTCTGTATTCTCCGCTTTATAGGGTTTGTCCAGCAAATAGAACAGTTCGGTCATATTGGGCGTGATGACATCTGCTTTCCGGATGAGGTGACGCATTTCCAGAATCATTTGTTCGTCAAAGTTGGTATATAGCTTTCCGTTGTCTCCTAATACGGGATCTATCATGACCAGGCTGTCGGACTGGCGGAAATCATCAATGAACCCGGATACGATTTGTATCTGGCGGGGAGATCCCAAGTAGCCCGTATAAATAGCATCGAATTGTACGCCAAGTTGTTTCCATTCACTGATAATCTTGGGCATCTCGTCCGTGAGGTCCAAGAAAGAGAAGTGCGGGTATTGGGTGTGGCTGGATAATACGGCTGTGGGCAGAGGGCAGACTTGAAAGCCCATGGATGAGAGGATAGGGATAACGACGGTGAGGGATACGCGCCCTGCACCGGACAGATCGTGTACCGCAGCTATCTTCTTTACTTTATTTGTATACATATCTTCATGAATTAAGCGTTATGGATGGTATATATAACAGGTAAACCGGAAGAAAGTTATTCCAATGCTATGCTTTTTACCTTTATGTCTTGCCGGCCCAAGAAGATGGAAGCGGATTCCTCAAACTTGTTTTCGCTTTCTGTGGTGAGGAAGCGGCAGTTTCCTCCTTTATCGCAGCGTGCGTCCATTTCCGGATGGCGGTTTAAATAGTCTCGCAGGCTCCGGGCCACATATTCCCCTTGTGAAATGATGCGGATAGGTTCAGGCGTAAATTGCCTTATTTTATCCAGTAGCAGCGGATAATGGGTACATCCCAATATGATGGTGTCAATCATCGGATCTTTATCCAGCAGCCGGTTGATATGTTGTTTGACGAAATAGTCGGCTCCTTCCGATTGATATTCATTATTCTCTACCAAGGAGACCCACATGGGACAGGCTTCTCCTGTTACCACAATGTCGGGAGATAACTTATGTATTTCCAAAAGATAGGATTCGGATTTGATGGTACCGGCTGTGGCCAGTATACCTACGTGCCGGCTTCGGGTGATTTCTCCTATACATTCTGCTGTAGGCCGGATGACACCGAGTACTCTGCGGGTAGCGTCTATTACCGGAAGATTGATCTGCTGGATGGTGCGTAAGGCTTTTGCCGATGCTGTGTTGCATGCCAATATCACCAAAGGACATCCCAGTTCAAACAGTTTGCTTACGGCTTGCAGGGTAAATTCGTAAACAACTTCAAAAGAGCGCGGTCCGTACGGACAGCGTGCGCTGTCTCCCAAATAGATATAATCATACTCAGGCATCAGTCCGCGTATTTTGTCCAGAATGGTCAGACCGCCGTAGCCGGAGTCGAATACACCGATGGGACCGGTTGAAGGGAGGATAGATGGGATCATGGCAGTATAGCTATATAATACAGGCACGGATTACACGGATGTTCACGGTTCTGAAACCTGTGAAATCTGTGTAATCCGTGCCTGTAAAGGTCCTTAACTTAATTATTTGATTCCTACTTTAGCTTTGACAGCAGCAGTTACATCTGTAGACTGCGCTTCATTTACGTAGGGAATTTCTGTTCTGTTCAAATCGAAGATATAAGTATATCCACCTTCCTGGCCTACTGCTTTGATGGCGTCTTCAATTTTCTTGTAGATAGGTTCCATCATATCAGCGTATGATTTCTGCAACTGTTGTTGTGCATCTTGTTGGAACTGCATTCCTTTTTCCTGTAATTCCTGCAATTCTTTCTGGCGTCTTTCCTGAATGTTCTTAGGAAGGTTGGCTTGTTCCTGTTGATATTCAGTATATTTTTTGGTCAGTTCATCAGTTGCACGTTTCATTTCATCCTCGTATTGTTTCTGCATGGCTTGGATGTCGGTCTGGGCCTTTGTGAATTCCGGCATGACAGTAAGTACATCTGCGGATTTAATATGCCCGAATTTCTGAGCAAATACACTCATCGGAGCGATAAGTAAAAGTAGTAAAGCAATTTTTTTCAACATAGTTCTATTTTTTATTAGTTATTGCAAATTTGGATTATCGGTTGCAAATGTAGGAAATTAATTTGAATATCCTAATCTTGAGAGCACTTCATTGCTGATATCAATGCTTGGAGATGCGAAAATAATGCTTTGGGCGGAGCCTCTGTCCACTACTGCCGCATATCCTTTTTGCTCTGAAATCTGTTTTACCGCTTCATAGATTTTATCTTGAATTGGTGTGATCAATGCCTCTTGTTTTTTGGCCATTTCTCCTTCGGGACCGAAATATTTCTTTCTCAGTTCGGCTGCTTCCTTTTCTTTTGCTACAATCGCTTCTTCTCTTTGCGTTTTCTGTGCGGCCGACAGGGAAGCCGAGGCTTTCTGGTATTCTTTATAAAGTGCTTCCGCTTCTTTTGCTTTTGCTTCCACCTCACTTTGATATTGTTGTGAAGCTTGATTCAGTTGGGTATTCGCCTGTTCGTATGCAGGAATATTCTTCAGGATATATTCCATATCAATCAAGGCGAACTTTTGAGCGCTGGCTGTGAATACACAAGCCACAAACAATAGAGATAATAGGATAGCCTTTTTCATAATCACATTGTTTTTAGTTATTAAAACTCTTGTCCCAGGATAAAGTGGAACTGGCTTCCACTATACTGGCTGGATCCGTTAATCTTGTCGAAACCGTATGCCCAGTCAATACCCATCATACCAATCATCGGCAGGAAGATACGGACACCGACACCTGCCGAGCGTTTCAACTGGAACGGATTGAATTTGCTTACATCTGTCCATGCGTTACCTCCTTCAATGAAGCCTAGTGCATAGATACTGGTCGAATTTTCCAACATCAACGGGTATCTTAATTCTGCACCTAAACGTACGTAAGCATAGCCTTCACTACCATAAGGAGTCAATGAACCGTTTTCGTAACCACGCAGTGCAATGGTTTCGGAAGCGTAGCTGGTGCTATAGCCTGTCATACCGTCACCACCCATATAGAATGTTTCAAAAGGTGATTTCTTGTACTTGTTATAGTGACCCAGCAAGCCGAACTCTGCACGTGTCATGATAACCGGACATTTCTGACCTCCTGTAAGAGCGGTATAGGTCTTTGATTTGAATTTCCATTTGTGGTATTCAATCCAGTTGAACATACTTGCCGCTTCATCATAATCATCTTTACCGTATACCGAGTAGTCCTTGTTACTGAACAATGAGTACGGAGGAGTCAGCTGTACGGAAGCCGAGAATTCAGAACCGCGACGCGGGAAAATCGGGTTATCCGTAGAGTTACGTGCCAAAGTCAGATTCAAACTCAGGTTGTTGCAATTACCGGTTGACATGTATTCTCCGTTGTTCAACTTGATATACAAGTAGCTCCAGTCTTTCAAAATAAAGCGCTGGTAAGAAAGTTCGGCTGACAAGGTAAAATAGTCATCCGGCCATCTCAAACGCTTACCCCAACCGATAGATGCTCCATACATCTGGATAGATTTATCGGGGTCATAAAAAGACTCGTAGTTGTTATTATATCCGCCATAATAATTTCCATAACCGCTGTAATAATTGTAGTAATTATTCATATAAGCTGAGTTATAGTAGTTACTGCTGATATCTGTCTGTATGGAGTAGAAAGCCGAAACAGAGAATGAATTCGGACGTTTTCCGCCAAACCATGGGTCAAAGAACGATACACTATATGACTGGTAATAACTACCGTTGGTCTGTCCGCTGATGGTTAATGTCTGTCCATCACCCTGTGGCAGGAATCCGCGGTAGTTGTCACTCTTATGGAACAAGTTGGTCATAGAGAAGTTCGTGAACTTCAAACTTAATTTACCGATAACACCGGTTTGTCCCCAACCTGCCGAGAATTCTACCTGGTCGTTTGCTTTGGACTCCAGGTTCCAGTTGATGTCTACCGTACCGTTGGTCGGGTCCGGTTGTACATCCGGCTGGATATTTTCAGGGTTGAAGTGTCCCATTTGGGCTATCTCACGATAAGAACGTTCCAATGCTTCTTTGCTGAACAGATCTCCCGGCTTGGTTCTTAACTCACGGCGTACTACGTTTTCATACAAACGGTCGTTACCGTTGATACGCACTTTGCTGATAGAGGCCTGAGGACCTTCCTGAATACGCATTTCCAAATCAATGGAGTCGCCGTCTATGTTTACTTCTACGGGGTCAAGGTTATAGAAAACGTATCCTTTATTATAGTAGTAGTTACCGATAGCATCTTCATCACCGGTCAGACGCTCGGTCATTAATTTCTGGTTATAAACATCTCCCTTTTTCATACGGAGCTGTTCGTTCAGCCAGTCCGAAGCATAAATGGTGTTACCTACCCAGGTCACGTTGCGCAGATAGTATTTATCACCTTCTTCTATTTTCATGTACACGTCGACGGTACGGTCATCGTACGGAGAAACACTGTCCACAACAATTTGTGCGTCGCGGTAACCTAATTCGTTGTATTTGTCGATGATATGCTGTTTGTCTTCTTCGTATTTCTCTTCAATGAATTTTTTGGTACGGAAAAGGTTGACAAGTTTGTTTTTCTCATTCGTCTTCTTCATGACGCGTTTTAACTTCTTGTCACTTAACACGGTGTTGCCGTCAATGGTGATCTTGTGGACTTTCACCTTTTCTTTCTTGTCAATCATCACATCAACATCCACTTGGTCCTTATTGTCAGCCAAATCACGCTCTACGATGGTCACTTCGGCGTTTTTAAAACCTTTTTCATCGAAATGTTTCTTGATTAATATTTTAGCACGGTCTATCAAGTTGGGAGTAATCTGGCTTCCTTTTACCAAACCTAGTTTGGCTTCCAAATCTTCACGCTCGCTTTTCTTTACGCCGTGGTAACGAATGTCGGCAATACGTGGACGTTGGGCCAGGATGATTTTTAAATAGATCTTGTCTCCAACAATTTTTTCAGCTAGGATTTGTACATCCGAGAACAGTCCGTGTCGCCAATAACGTTTTACAGCTGTGGTGATGTCATCTCCCGGAACAACAATGGTCTGTCCTACCGATAGTCCTGAAAGTCCGATCAATACATAATCTTCATAGTTTTTTACGCCTTCTACTTTGATTCCGCCGATTTCATACTTCTTGGGCGTTCCGGAATAAAGTATGACTGGATTGTCGTTTTCTTCTACGTTTGCTTCTTGGGCGTAACTGCCTGTTGAAAAGCAAAATAGGCATGTAAGCGTTAATAGTATAAGTGAAATACGATATAGCATTTTATCTAACTTTATATTTGTTCACTGGTTTTGCCGAAACGGCGTTCTCTTTTCTGATAATCATAAATGGCTTTGCAAAATTCTTCTTCGCGGAAGTCCGGCCAGAACGTTTCACAAAAATATAGTTCGGAATAAGCACATTGCCAAAGCAGATAGTTGCTAAGGCGGATTTCTCCTCCGGTACGTATAAGCAAATCCGGGTCGGGCATATAGTTTGTACTTAAATGTGCACTTATCAAATTGTCATCGATGTCCTCAATGGCTAGTTTGTCGTTTTGAATCTTGGCCGCTATTTGTCTTACCGCTTCTGTTATTTCCCATTTGGAAGAGTAGCTTAAAGCAAGTGTCAGACACATACCGGTATTGATTGAGGTGCGTTCAATGCATTGGTTCAATCGTTCCAGAACTTCTACCGGTAACTTTGCCGTATCACCGATAATGCGAAAACTGATGTTGTTTTTCATGAAAGTTTCTTCTTCAATGGAGTCCATCAGAAGACTCATCAGAGCAGCGACTTCATCTACCGGACGATTCCAGTTTTCGGTAGAGAAAGTATATAGTGTCAAGTATTTGACTCCCAGTCTAGCCGCTTCTTCTGCTATGATGTGTACAGTTTCTGCACCGGCTTGATGTCCGAAGCTGCGCGCCTGTCCACGTTGTTTAGCCCATCTTCCATTTCCATCCATTATAATGGCTACATGGGCAGGTATACGGCTTTTGTCTATTTGCTCTCTATATGGCATGTCGCAATCTATTTTATATGACTCTCTTTGACTTTATTCCTTGGAATCGAATCCCAACTTATTGATTCGTCCTCTCCATACTTCTCCGCTTCGGCTCCATATAATCCACAAGAAGTTATTCTTGTCTACAACATAAGAATAGTTGCCGTCTGCCTGGTTGTATAGATCAGTGAATTCTGTAGGGAAGAATACATATCTTGAAACAGGTTTCCATGTAACGCCTTGATCCGTTGATCCGTAGAATCGGCTGAAAGCGGGAATGTCCTTACCGAAACTTTTACCCGGACCACCGAAAGCGTATAATTGGTCGTTGTAATGAATCATGGCTATATTAGCCAGCTTGGGACAATAAAAACTATCGTATGCGGCTGTAGGATAATCTGCCCAACTGTCTTCTGTAGTCAGTCTGGTCCATACAGTAGAGGTCGTGTCGGTCGCAATGGGATTTTCTCCCATTAGTACCATACGGTCTATGAATTTATTGGTTACCAACGGGTAAGCTGTGTATGATAACTGATTTTTCGGGAAATTGGCCGGAACCTCGCCATTAGTATCCCAAACCAGAGCATCCGTGCTTTCCATAAAATGATTGTTGGTGTCTATGGCGTACAATTTGCAGTTATGTTCTGAATGAACACCGGCAATCAGCTTCTCGAATTTGGTGTTAGTGCCCATCTTGCTCCAGCTTTTTCCGTCAGAGGAGCAGTACAGATCATTGTCGGCAAGTATGTATAACTGGTTTCCCCATGCCATGACAGAAGAATAGTCCGCATTTTGCATATTTTCAGGTAAAGCCTGTAAGGGCGTCCAGGTTTTTCCGTCATTGATGTGGGTGCTTGTAACAGCGGCGCCATTGTCTTGCTGTGCGAAAACATAAATATAATCCCCTAATGTGACTGCTTTCTGTGCTTGGATAGTGTTGTCGAAACTACTTCCCCTATGGCTCCACTGCAATGAGTCGGGAACTTGTTTATGTACATTAATCTCGGCTTTATAAATAGGTCCATAGACTCCGCTCATCGCCATAACTTTAAATTGGACAGGCTTTTCGAAATTCAGGGAGTCGGTATCACTCCACAACGAATCTTTGTCCTCAGAGACAATAAAAATGCCAATACCGTCTGATATTATGCTGACTACGACTTTGCTGATGTCTGTACCGACTGGCAGGGAGTCTACGTTGTAGATATGTCTTGTGCCTTGGTCGATGGCAAAAGGGTATTTGGTACCATCAACGGTGAATGTCAGCGTTGTGTCTTTGCCATTAACCTTTTCGGTATATTGAGTTTCAATTTTATCTTTTATAGCGAAAGAGGTAATGCTTGATTCTGAACTATATTCTGTTTCTACTTCGTTGTCGTCCAAGCAAGATGTAATCATAAAAGCCGCAGCAAGCAGACTTGTGATGACAGTCAAAAACTTTATTTTCATTTGCAAATGAGTCTATTGTTACAAGTCGCAAAAGTAGGAAGATTTTTTTCTATATAGAAGTTTTGGGACAAGTTTTATATTAATTTATAGATAAACCAGCCCTTTTTCTCGGTCAATCAGCCACATTTTATCTTTGAATTTGTGAATGGACGGCATGCATTATTTCTCTTCCAAAGTATATTTTATTCAGTTTAAAGTGTTTTTTTTGAATAGAAGGTGCCTGTATTCCATTGTTTAAGCGTAGTGGAACCTTTTCTATGAAGGCTTCATCCCATAAGCCGGAGTCTATGAAAGACTGTAATAAAATACTTCCGCCTTCTACTAGAAGTGATTGTATTTTTTTCTGATATAATACTTCCATTATTTGCGGCAGGATATCTTTGTTGAAATCCAACGATATGTATTCTGTTAATGCGTTTGGCTGACAGGGGGATTCCCGGGTAAACACGAATGTCTTTATTTTGCCGTTGAAAAGTTCCAAATCTCGGGGTAATGTCAATTCTTTATCTATTACCAGACGCACGGGATGCTTGCCGTACCAATTCCGGGTGGATAGGGAGGGATTGTCAAGTAATGCCGTGTGTCGTCCTACTAATATAGCGTCATGTTCGGCGCGTTTTTTGTGTACCAGCATGCTGGTCAGCGGATTGGAAAGTATGATCGGCTTTCCTCCTGTGCGGTTTATATCGATAAAGCCATCAGCGGATTCTGCCCACTTTAAGGTTATGTATGGGCGTTTGAGCGTGTTGAATGTTATGAAGCGTCTTATCAGGTGCCGGCATTCCTCTTCTAAGACGCCTACGGTTACTTCAATGCCGGCTTTGCGCAGTTTCTCGATGCCTCTGCCGGCTACTTGGGAAAACGGGTCTATGCAGCCTATTACGACTTTGGGGATTCTCTTCTCTATAATCAGGTCGGCGCAGGGAGGGGTTTTTCCATAATGGGAGCATGGTTCCAGACTTACGTATATGGTTGATTCCTTCAAAAGATTTTCGTCTTTAACGGAACGTATGGCGTTTACTTCGGCATGTGCCTCTCCGCAACGGATGTGGTAGCCTTCTCCAATAATGGTGTCGTGATATACAATGACAGCACCTACCATCGGATTAGGGGCTGTGTTACAAAGTCCGTTGTATGCCAGTTGCAGGCAACGGGAAATATATTTTTCATCTTTTGTCATAACGATCTTGTTTAAATTCTTACTTTTGCATATAAAATGACATTATGAATCCTGTTGTATCTTACATAAAACAAACCTTGCAGGGATATTACCCTGATTCAGAACTTGTGCCTATGGCTAAATTGCTGCTTACACAAGTCTTCGGCATGTCTGTTGTTGAATTGTATGCAGGCAAAGATACTACTTTTTCGGTGAATGAGCGGAAACAGCTGGATGATATTCTGGTTCGTCTGCAAAAACTGGAACCTATTCAATACATAATAGGTACGGAAGAATTTTATGGCCTTACTTTTGAAGTGAATAAACATGTATTGATTCCACGTCCGGAAACAGGGGAGTTGGTAGACTGGATTATACGGGAGCATAAGTATGGTCGGGTTAGAATATTGGATATTGGTACGGGGAGCGGCTGCATCGCTGTCTCTTTGGCCAAGAATTTGGAAGGGGCGGAGGTCGTTTCATGGGATGTTTCAGAAAAGGCGTTGCAAGTTGCGGAACGTAATTGCAGGCGGAACGGCGTTCGTGTAACTCTTGAGCAAAGGGATGTGCTGCTTGCTTCTCCTGCAGGTGAGCGGTTTGATGTCATTGTCAGCAATCCACCTTATATTACAGAAAAGGAGAGGGCGGATATGAGTGCTAATGTCTTGGAATGGGAGCCGGAATTGGCTTTGTTTGTGCCGGATGATAGTCCATTGCTGTTTTATCGGAAAATAGCAGAATTGGGTAGGGATATGCTAGGGTCTGGTGGAAGGCTTTATTTTGAAATTAATCAGGAATACGGTCGGGAAACGGTGGATATGTTGGCAGGTTTGGAATACAAAAATATAGAATTGAGAAAAGATCTCTTTCAAAATGATAGAATGATAAAAGCGGAGAAATAAGATGAAGGGAGAATTAAGTGAGAATGATTTGAGGTATAAGGCAGAAGCTTATTGCTCTTCAATGGAGCGTTGTGTAGCAGATGTAGAGGCTAAATTGTCACAATGGGGAGCCACTCCGGAAATGATGGAGAAAATCGTTCGGTATTTGCAGGATGAGAGATACATTGACCAGAAGCGTTTTTGCTCGGCCTTTGTTCGCGATAAATATCGCTTTAACCAATGGGGCAGAGTGAAAATCTGCCAGGCTTTGCGCATGAAGAAAATCCCTGCGGATGTTATAGCCAAAGGATTGGAGGAGGTAGATGAGCGGGAATATATGGAGGTACTATCTGGTTTGATCGAGCAGAAAAGAAGAAGTGTGAAAGCATGTACGGAATACGAACGGAATGGGAAATTGATTCGTTTTGCAGTTGGTAGAGGATTTGAAATGGAGGCTGTTTGCCGTTGTGTGAAACAAACCGGAGAAGATGATGCCTATCTGGACTGATCTTTGGAATTTATTTTTCCCTCATAGTTGTCTGCTTTGTGGGCGGCAGCTTATATCAGGGGAGAGAGTGCTTTGCTTGAAATGTTTGTCGGGGCTTCCGCGTACTCAATTTCATTTACGGAAAGATAATATTGTAGAATGTAATTTCTGGGGAAAAATACCGGTGGGGCATGCCACCTCTTTTCTTTATTATGCAAAGGGAGGAAATGTCCGACAGTTGTTGTACGAACTGAAATATCATGGTAATCAAGAAGTGGGTGAAGTGATGGGGCGGATGATGGCATCTGAACTTATGTGTTCTCATTTTTTTGATGGGATAGATTTGATTGTTCCTGTTCCGTTGCATCAACGTAAAAAACGTTTAAGGGGGTATAACCAAAGCGAATGCCTGGCAAGAGGAGTTTCGGTGGTGACAGGTATTCCTATGGATACTAAAGTTGTGATAAGAAGCAGGTATACTGACACACAGACGCATAAAGGACAATATGCAAGATGGGAAAACGTGCGAAATTTGTTTGCCTGTATTTTCCCTGACAGCTTGGAAGGAAAGCATCTTTTGTTGGTGGATGATGTGCTGACAACAGGGGCTACGGTTGTTTCTTGCGCTGATGCCTTTCGTGGCATACCCGGATTACGTATCAGTGTGCTTACTTTGGCATTGGCAGGGGAATCCTGATAACAACAACTATTTTTTAGAAAAATACCTTGTCCGATTTTTCATTATCTCGATGTATTTCTATATTTTTGCACAATATTTATCAGATATAGTTGAGTTATGAAGACTTTAGAAAAATTATTCGCAGAGAAATTACTGAAGATTAAGGCTATCAAGTTGCAGCCGGCTAATCCTTTTACTTGGGCGTCCGGTTGGAAGTCGCCTTTTTATTGTGATAACCGCAAAACTCTTTCGTATCCTTCTCTTCGTAATTTTGTGAAACTTGAGATTAGCCGTATTGTCCTGGAGAAGTTCGGTCAGGTAGATGCTATTGCCGGTGTGGCGACAGGGGCTATCCCTCAAGGAGCTTTGGTGGCTGAAGAGTTGAATCTGCCGTTTGTGTATGTTCGTTCTACTCCGAAAGACCATGGCTTGGAAAACCTGATTGAAGGTGAACTTCGTCCTGGTATGAAAGTCGTAGTTATTGAGGACTTGATTTCAACTGGCGGCAGCAGTTTGAAAGCTGTTGAAGCTATCCGTCGTGACGGATGTGAAGTGATTGGTATGGTCGCTGCATTTACTTATGGTTTCCCAGTGGCAATTGAAGCGTTCAAGGAAGCAAAAGTGAACTTGGTTACTCTGACTAATTATGAAGCTGTATTGGATTCAGCCTTGAAGACCGGATATATTAATGAAGAGGATGTTCCGGTTTTGGATAATTGGAGAAAGGATCCGGCTCATTGGGAGGCAGGCAAATAAGTTATAGTTTTAAAACAAATATAATATGAAGAGAACCGTTCGGGAATTTTTATGGATTTCCGGATTGTTCTTTTCGTGTTTTTAGAGAGCAGGTATTATGGCACAATTTGAGAGTGGTGTGAAATATGTTCCTTATAGTCAGGAGCAGGTGTTTAATAAGTTGTCGGATTTAAGTAACTTGGAATCTGTGCGTGATAAATTGGCCGACAAGGTACAAGGTATGGAGTTCGACAGTGACTCTTTAAGTTTTACGGTACAAGGCATAAGCATTACTTTGCGTATTATAGAACGTGAACCTTATAAATGTGTTAAATTCGAAAGTGAAAAATCTCCGGTTCCTATGAATTTGTGGATTCAGATTTTGCCTGTAGAGGCTGGGCAGGCAAAACTGAAAGTAACTATTCGTGCAGAAGTGAATATGTTTATGAAGGCGATGGTTGCTAAACCTTTACAGGATGGTGTGGATAAACTGGCTGAGATGTTATCGATGATTCCTTATTAAAAATAAAGACAAATATGGCACAGAAACTTTGGGAAAAAAATGTCCGGGTAAATGAGGAGATAGATCGTTTTACTGTAGGACGTGACCGTGAAATGGACCTTTATCTGGCTAAACACGATGTATTGGGCTCAATGGCACATATCACCATGTTGGAAAGTATCGGTTTGCTTACGGCCGGAGAATTGGAAATGCTATTAGCGGAATTAAAGAATATCTATGCTTCTGCCGAAAAGGGAGAGTTTGTAATAGAGGATGGTATAGAGGATGTACACTCGCAAGTAGAATTGATGTTGACGCGTAAGTTGGGAGATGTCGGAAAGAAAATTCATAGTGGACGTTCACGCAATGACCAGGTGTTGGTGGATTTGAAGCTGTTTACTCGTGCGGAGTTAAAAGAAGTGGCCGAAGAGGTGGAGCAACTTTTTCATGTGCTGATTTCTCAAAGCAATACATATAAGGATGTGTTAATGCCGGGTTACACTCATTTGCAGATAGCGATGCCTTCTTCATTTGGCTTGTGGTTTGGCGCGTATGCTGAGAGTCTGGTGGACGATATGATGTTTCTGCAGGCTGCATTCAAAATGTGCAACCGCAATCCGTTGGGCTCTGCTGCCGGGTATGGTTCTTCTTTTCCGCTCGATCGTGAGATGACCACCCGCTTGTTGGGATTTGATTCGATGGATTATAATGTGGTGTATGCGCAGATGGGGCGTGGTAAGATGGAACGTAATGTGGCTTTTGCTTTGGCTTCTATTGCCGGGACAGTTTCTAAAATGGCTTTTGACGCTTGTATGTTCAGTAGCCAAAACTTTGGCTTTGTAAAACTTCCGGATGAATGTACTACCGGCTCCAGTATAATGCCTCATAAAAAGAACCCTGATGTCTTTGAATTGACACGGGCAAAATGCAACAAGCTGCAGGCTCTTCCTCAGCAGATTATGATGATAATGAATAATTTGCCTTCGGGGTATTTTCGTGATTTGCAGATTATAAAAGAAGTTTTCTTGCCTGCGTTCCGGGAGTTGAAGGAATGTCTGCAAATGGCTGCCTATATTATGGACAAAATTAAAATCAACGAACATATTCTGGATGATGACCGTTACCTTTATATCTTTAGTGTGGAAGAGGTCAACCGTTTGGCGTCTGAAGGTATGCCGTTCCGTGATGCTTATAAAAAGGTTGGCCTGGACATAGAAGCCGGCAAGTTCACCCATGACAAGAAGGTGCATCATACTCATGAGGGTAGTATCGGTAATTTGTGTAATGACAGGATCGAAAGCTTGATGCGGCAAGTAGTGGACGGATTTAATTTCTCAGTCATGGAACAGGCTGAACGAAGCCTTTTAGGTAGATAGAAATAATTGTAAAACGTAATAGCATGAAATATCAACCTTCGGCAGACCGTTATAGCAAAATGCAGTACAAATACTGCGGAAATAGCGGCTTGCTTTTACCTCGTATCTCTTTAGGTTTGTGGCATAACTTTGGTAGTGTGGACGATTTTGGTGTAGCAACCGATATGATTAAATATGCTTTTGATAGCGGGGTTACACATTTTGACTTAGCTAATAATTATGGTCCTGTTCCGGGAAGTGCTGAGATTAATTTCGGTAAAATTCTGAAGGAGAATTTCCAAGGTTACCGTGATGAATTGATTATTTCCTCAAAAGCAGGACACGAAATGTGGAATGGACCTTATGGGGGAAACAGTTCGCGTAAGAATTTAATGGCCAGTATCGACCAAAGCCTGTGCCGTACCGGTTTGGATTACTTTGATATATTTTATAGTCACCGTTATGATGGCGTGACCCCGGTTGAGGAAACGATGCAAGCGTTGATTGATATAGTGAAGCAAGGAAAAGCATTGTATGTGGGTATTTCAAAGTATCCGCCTATGCAGGCAAAGGTGGCTTATGAAATATTGAGAAGTGCCGGTGTGCCGTGTTTGATCAGCCAATATCGTTATAGTATGTTTGATCGTGCTGTGGAGGAGGAGGTATTGCCGTTGGCCGCTGAACAAGGCTCCGGCTTTATTGCATTTTCGCCTTTGGCACAAGGATTGCTGACCAATAAATATTTGCATGGTATTCCGGAACACTCTCGTGCGGCTCGTGCTACTGGGTTTTTGAAAGTAGACCAAGTGACAGAAGATAAAGTGGAAAAAGCACGTCGGCTGAATGAGGTGGCTGTACGCCGTGGGCAGACTTTGGCTGAGATGGCATTGGCATGGGTGTTGAAAGACGAACGGATGACCTCTGTTATTGTGGGGGCAAGTTCTGTAAAACAGCTGGCAGATAATCTTCATGCGTTGGATAATTTGGCCTTTACTGATGCAGAATTGACCGAAATAGAGGGAATTTTACGATTGTGAATAAAAAAATGGGTGTAAAGTTTGGTTGGTATTATAAAATGGCTTATCTTTGCACCCGTTAAAACAAAACGCGGAAATAGCTCAGTTGGTAGAGCATAACCTTGCCAAGGTTAGGGTCGCGAGTTCGAGTCTCGTTTTCCGCTCTCTCTCGTCGAGGATGCTCGAATGGTGGAATCGGTAGACACGAGGGACTTAAAATCCCTTGGCCATTGCGGCTGTGCGGGTTCAAGTCCCGCTTCGAGTACAAGATGTAATTGCAATCATTGGAAAACTGATGATTGCGATTTTTGTTTTGTATAATTCACCATAAGATAACGGAAGCAGAAGCACGTAACAATGGGTCAGCGGATTTTCGGGGTCAACGTAACAATCTGAGGGATTTTATATTTAAGCATATAATTTAGCAAGTCTATATAAGAAAAAAGCTCTATCTCTTACTCCTCTGAACTGTGCTCTAAATGCTTTGATTTTAGCATTGAATGACTCAGCTGCGGCATTGGTTGCCCTCCTTTCAAAAAAATTGATTATATCGGCTCAGCGGAAATTTCTGGTTGTTAAGTTTTAAAATTAGCTATCTTTGCTT